>NZ_JBITIP010000041.1:0-1028 GCF_044459125.1 Nonomuraea sp. NPDC050383 | reverse complement strand
ATGCTTTGTGGTCAAGTCCTCGGCCTATTAGTACCGGTCAGCTCCACACGTTACCGTGCTTCCACCTCCGGCCTATCAACCCGGTCGTCTACCGGGAGCCTTACCCACTCTCGTGGTGGGAGACCTCATCTCAAGGCGAGCTTCCCGCTTAGATGCTTTCAGCGGTTATCCCTTCCGAACGTAGCCAACCAGCCATGCACCTGGCGGTACAACTGGCACACCAGAGGTTCGTCCGTCCCGGTCCTCTCGTACTAGGGACAGCTCCTTTCAAGTCTCCTGCGCGCGCAGCGGATAGGGACCGAACTGTCTCGCGACGTTCTAAACCCAGCTCGCGTACCGCTTTAATGGGCGAACAGCCCAACCCTTGGGACCTACTCCAGCCCCAGGATGCGACGAGCCGACATCGAGGTGCCAAACCATCCCGTCGATATGGACTCTTGGGGAAGATCAGCCTGTTATCCCCGGGGTACCTTTTAGCCGTTGAGCGACACCGCTTCCACATGCCGATGCCGGATCACTAGTCCCAGCTTTCGCTCCTGCTCGACCCGTCAGTCTCACAGTCAAGCTCCCTTGTGCACTTACACTCGACACCTGATTGCCAACCAGGCTGAGGGAACCTTTGGGCGCCTCCGTTACTCTTTAGGAGGCAACCGCCCCAGTTAAACTACCCACCAGACACTGTCCCCGATCCGGATCACGGACCAGAGTTAGACGTTCAAAACGACCAGAGTGGTATTTCACCAATGACTCCACCCGAACTAGCGTCCGAGCTTCCCAGTCTCCCACCTATCCTACACAAGACGTTCCAAACGCCAATGTCAAGCTGTAGTGAAGGTCCCGGGGTCTTTCCGTCCTGCTGCGCGTAACGAGCATCTTTACTCGTAATGCAATTTCGCCGGGTCTGCGGTTGAGACAGCGGGGAAGTCGTTACGCCATTCGTGCAGGTCGGAACTTACCCGACAAGGAATTTCGCTACCTTAGGATGGTTATAGTTACCACCGCCGTTTACCGGCGCTTAAGTTCTCACC
>NZ_JBITIP010000040.1:0-1320 GCF_044459125.1 Nonomuraea sp. NPDC050383 | reverse complement strand
TGGTTGCTGTTTGTTGTTTGAGATTTGCATAGTGGACGCGAGCATCTTTGTGGCCAAGTTTTTTAGGGCACACGGTGGATGCCTTGGCATCAGGAGCCGATGAAGGACGTGGGAGGCTGCGTTAAGCCTCGGGGAGTCGCCAACCAGACGTTGATCCGGGGATGTCCGAATGGGGAAACCCAGCACCAGTCATGTGGTGTTGCCTCCGCCTGAATGTATAGGGCGGTTGGTGGTAACGCGGGGAAGTGAAACATCTCAGTACCCGTAGGAAGAGAAAACAATATGTGATTCCGTGAGTAGTGGTGAGCGAAAGCGGATGAGGCTAAACCGGGCGTGTGTGATAGCCGGCAGGCGTTGCATGTCCGGGGTTGTGGGACCCTCTAACAGTTTCTGCCGAGATTGTAAGAAGTTATAAATCCTTCCGATAGTTGAAGCCTCTGGGAAGGGGCGCCGTAGACCGTGAGAGCCGGGTAGGCGAAATCGGATGGACTTCTTGAGGTGTTCCCGAGTAGCACGGGGCCCGAGAAATCCTGTGTGAATCTGCCAGGACCACCTGGTAAGCCTAAATACTCCCTGATGACCGATAGTGCACGAGTACCGTGAGGGAAAGGTGAAAAGTGCCCCGGTGAGGGGTCGTGAAATAGTACCTGAAACCGTGTGCCTACAAGCCGTAGGAGCTTACATCAGCTTGCTGGTGTGTGATGTGACTGCGTGCCTTTTGAAGAATGAGCCTGCGAGTTATGGTGTGTGGCGAGGTTAACCCGTGTGGGGGAGCCGTAGCGAAAGCGAGTCTGAATAGGGCGTTTGAGTCGCATGCTGTAGACCCGAAGCGGAGTGATCTACGCATGGGCAGGTTGAAGCTCAGGTAAGACTGGGTGGAGGACCGAACCCACCAGGGTTGAAAACCTGGGGGATGACCTGTGTGTAGGGGTGAAAGGCCAATCAAACTCCGTGATAGCTGGTTCTCCCCGAAATGCATTTAGGTGCAGCGTCACGTGTTTCTTGCCGGAGGTAGAGCACTGGATGGCCGATGGGCCCGACAAGGTTACTGACGTCAGCCAAACTCCGAATGCCGGTAAGTGAGAGCGTGGCAGTGAGACTGCGGGCGATAAGGTTCGTAGTCGAGAGGGAAACAGCCCAGATCACCGACTAAGGCCCCTAAGCGTGTGCTAAGTGGGAAAGGATGTGGAGTCGCAGAGACAACCAGGAGGTTGGCTTAGAAGCAGCCACCCTTGAAAGAGTGCGTAATAGCTCACTGGTCAAGTGATTCCGCGCCGACAATGTAGCGGGGCTCAAGTACACCGCCGAAGTCGTGGCACT
>NZ_JBITIP010000039.1:0-1412 GCF_044459125.1 Nonomuraea sp. NPDC050383 | reverse complement strand
GGGATGGCGTAGCCGGCGGCGTTGAGCAGCGTCGGGCTGTCCGCGGCGGCGCCGGCGATGAACGACGCCCCGGCGAGCGCGGAGACGGCGCCGCTGATGATCATTGGCCACTGGCCGCCCATCCTGCGGCGGGTGACGCCCACGATGAGCTGGACCAGTCCGGCCACGATCGCCCAGGCGCCCCACACGCGCAGCACCGCCGGGATGCCGGACGCGCAGGCGAGGGCCACGCCGAGGGCGGTGATCAGGCTGACCGCGATGTTGACGTACAGCAGGCCAGGCGATCCGGTGCCGCGCGAGGCGCGGGCGTCGACGATGGCTGCGGCCACGTCGAACAGCGGATAGAGCACGAGCAGGGTGACCGCGAGCGGGCCGAGCTCCGCGGCGGTCGTGAACATCGCGAGGGCCCAGACGATGGCGAACGCGAACCGGGTGAAGTACAGCCGGCGCAGCGCGGACGCGGTACCGGAAACGCCGGGCGGAGCAGCGATGGTGCTCATGGTGATCCCTTCGACGGGCGAGTGTGGGGAACGCCGGCCGGCCGCTGCGCGACCCAGGTAGACCGAACGTTCTATCTCGGCCGAGTATGCAATCCGTGCCGCGCACTGTCAAGACCGAACGTTCTACCCACTAAGCTGGCCGTATGCCCAGCCAACCCGAAGGCCGGCCGTCCGAAGCACGGTCCCGGCTGCTCAACACGGCCACCAGGCTCTTCTACGCGGAGGGCATCCACGCCGTCGGCATCGATCGCATCGTCGCCGAGGCGAAGGTGACGCGGGCCACCCTCTACCGGCACTTCCCCGGCAAGGAAGACCTCGTCCTCGCCTACCTGAACCAGGTCGACCTGGTCATGCGGGATCAGGCGGAGGAGGCGGTCGCCGCCGGGCTGCCGGCTGCCGGCACCCTCCAGGCGCTCAGCGCGTCCATCGCCCAGGGCATCCGGTCACCGGACTTCAGGGGATGCGCCTTTCTCAACGCCGCCGCCGAGTATCCCGACCCCGAGTCGCCCGTGCACAAGGCGGTGCTCGCCCATCGCCAATGGTTCCTGGACACCGTCACGGAACTGCTGGCGAGGATTCAGGAAACCGGCGCGGAGCCTGCCGCGCGCCACTTCGTGATGATGCGCGACGGCGCCATGGCCGCCGGTTGCCTGTTCGACCCGGCGCTGATCTGCGAGACCTTCTTGCGCGGGGTCGACAGGCTTCTGGAGGTTTACACCGCCACCGACTACAGCCAACCGGCGGGCACCTGAACCGGCGTCACCGACCGCGCGTCACAGGTGCAGGCGCGGCCATCCGGCGGTGTCGCGGAGCAACTGCCGATCGTGCGTGGCCAGCACCACGGCTGCCGCCGTGGCGGACAGGGCCTCGGTGATCTCCTCGACCAGCGCCGTGGACAGGTGGTTCGTCGGC
>NZ_JBITIP010000038.1:0-6925 GCF_044459125.1 Nonomuraea sp. NPDC050383 | reverse complement strand
AAAAAGGCCCTTCCCGGATCTCCCCGGAAAGGGCCTTTCACCTGCGGGTCGGGGTGGCGGGATTTGAACCCACGACCTCTTCGTCCCGAACGAAGCGCGCTGCCAAGCTGCGCTACACCCCGGTGCACACCGTCTTGCGCGTGCTTGGGAAAGTCTAGCGGACTTCGCGGGTGCTTGTGACGCCGTCGCCGCCGGAGCCCCGTGGGCGGTGGGTCAGCGGCGCGGGACGAGGGTGAGCAGGGACGCCTCCGGGAAGCAGGCGAAGCGGGCCGGGGCGTACGGCGAGGTGCCCAGACCGGCGGAGACGTGCAGCCAGGCCGAGTCGTGCCGGCTCAGGCCCTTGACGCGGGCCCGGTCGATGCCGCAGTTGGTGACCAGCGCGCCGTAGAAGGGGACGCAGAGCTGGCCGCCGTGCGTGTGGCCGGCCAGCAGGAGCTGGTAGCCGTCGGCGGCGAAGCGGGTCATGTTGCGCGGCTCCGGCGAGTGCATGACGCCGAGCCGCAGGTCGGCGTCGGCCGGGGCCGGGCCCGCCACCCGGTCGTAGCGGTCGAGGTCGATGTGGGAGTCGTGGATGCCCGCCACCGCCACGTCGAGGTCGCCGACCTTGATCCGGGCCGTGGTGTTGTTCATGTCGAGCCAGCCCTCGGCGGCCATGCCGGCGCCCAGCTCCTCCCACGGCAGCGACGGGATGTGCTGCCTGCGGTCGTTCTTGGAGGTGCGCCACAGGTAGCGGACCGGGTTCTTCGGCTTCGGCGCGTACAGGTCGTTGGAGCCGTAGACGAACAGGCCCGGGCGTGACAGCAGCGGCTCCAGGGCGTGCAGCAGCGAGGGGACCGCGTCGGGGTGGGCGATCGAGTCGCCGGTGTTGACGACGAGGTCCGGCTCCAGCGACCCGAGCGAGCGCACCCAGTTGATGAGCATGTCGCGGCGCGGCGTCAGGTGGAGGTCCGACAGGTGGAGAATGCGCACCGGTCGCCGGCCGCGCTCCAGGACCGGCACGTCGAAGCGGCGCAGCCGGAACCAGTTGCGCTCGACGACGGAGGCGTAACCCAGCCCGGCCAGGCCGAGACCGAGCATGGACAGGGGCACAGCGACGGCTTTCCTCACGTACTCATGATGCCCGACAACGGGCACGTGCTGTCCGGCCAGACGGCAAGATGGACGTCATGAGCGCATTGAAGGACAAGCTGAAGGCCGATCTGACGGCCTCGTTGAAGAGCCGGGACGAGGTACGTCTCCGGACGGTTCGGATGGCCCTGGCCGCGGTGAACGTCGAGGAGGTCGCCGGCAAGGAGGCCAGGGAGCTCTCCGACGACGAGGTCGTCAAGGTGCTGACCAAGGAGGCCAAGAAGCGGCGCGAGGCGGCGGAGGCGTTCCGCGGCGCGGGGCGGGACGAGCAGGCCGACGCCGAGCTGGCCGAGATGGCGGTGCTGGAGGAGTACCTGCCCGCGCAGCTCACCGACGAGGAGCTCCAGGCGCTCGTCGCGGAGGCCGTCGCGGAGACGGGCGCGGCCGGTCCGCAGGCGATGGGGCAGGTCATGAAGGCGGTCAACCCGAAGGTCGCCGGGCGGGCCGAGGGCGGCCGCGTGGCCGCCGCGGTCCGCGCCCGCTTGGCCCAGTAAAGCCGGCCCAGCAGCGTCGGCCCAGCAGCGCCGGCTCAGTGGCGGGCGGCCGGGTGACGGGAGAGGCCTCCGCGGGAGCGGAGGCCTCAGGTGAGATCAGTGTGGCGCCGAGGTCAGCGTCCGCGCCTCAGCTGGTCCTCGGTGATGGTGATCGGGCCCGTCCTCGTGTCGGCCGGGGCGGTCTCGCCGCCGCGGCCGCGCCGCCGGCCGTTGCCCTGGTCGCCATGGTCGTCGGGGTTGTCGAACTGGTCGCGCAGCTGGTCGAGGACGTCCGGCGGCCCCTCGTCCCGCTTCTTCTTCGGCTTGGGCGCGCAGTTCTCGCCGCAGCCGCCGAAGCGCTCCTGGTTGACCGGGTTGAAGTCGGCGGCCTCCACGCCCTTGAGCGCCCCCAGCATGGCCGTCTTCCAGATGCGGCCGGAGATCGTCGCGCCGTACACGTAGGAGTAGTACCGCCCGCCGATGGTGACGCCGATCAGCTTGTGCTTGAACGCGCCGCGCAGATCGCCGAGGCTGACCGCGCTGGCCAGGTTCGGCGTGTAGCCGGCGAACCAGGCGGCGGTGTAGTCGTCGGTGGTGCCGGTCTTGCCGGCGGCGTCACGGCCGATGCCGCCGACCTCCTGCATCGTGCCCTTGGTGAACACGCCGGACAGGATGCCGCTGACGGCGTCGGCGACCTCCGGGTCCATGACCTTCGAGCACTTCGGCTTGAACTGCTTGACCTTGCCGTACCGGTCGGTGATCTCGGTGATGGCGAGCGGCTTGCAGTACTGGCCGCGGGAGGCGAAGACGGCGTAGCTGTTGGCCACCGTGACCGGGTCGACCTCGTTGATGCCGAGGGTGAAGGTCTCGTACTCGCCCAGCCTGCCGCTGTCGGCGCGCTTGAGGCCGAGCCGCTTGGCCAGCTCGACCACCTTGCACAGGCCGACCCGCTCCTCCAGCTTCATGAAGAACGTGTTGACCGAGCCCCACGTGCCGGTCTGCAGGGTCTTGAAGCCGCCGCCGCCCTCGCTGGAGTTGTGCACCTCGTGGCTGGGGTCGCCGACCCGGTTGCCCTTGCAGTCGCGGAACGAGCCGAAGCTGGGAGCCCTGTAGCCGGCCGGCGACGGGAAGCCGTCGCCGTACTTGTAGCCCTCCTCCAGGGCCGTGGCCAGCGTGTACGCCTTGGCAGTCGAGCCCTGCTGGAAGCCGACGCCGCCGCCGTGCTTGGCGTCGGCGACGATGTTGTAGCTGACCTCGTTCTTCTTCTTGTTCCCGCCGAACTTGCGGGAGGCGGCCATGGCCTTGATCTCGCCCGTGCCCGGCACGATCATCGCCTGCGAGGCGGCGGGCTTGTCCTTGGTGCTGACGTACTGCTTGATCGCCTTCTCGGCGGCCGCCTGCATCTTCGGGTCGATCGTGGTCTTGATCTTGAGGCCGCCGCGCTGGAGCAGCTTCAGGCGCTCCTGCGGGGTCTTGCCGAAGCTCTCGTTGTTCAGGATCTCGTTCTGGACGTAGAGGCAGAAGTACGGGTACTTGCTCTCCTCGCAGCCGCCCGGTGCCGCGATGCCCTTGTAGCCGAGCTTCTTGGTCTTGGCCTCAGCCGCCTCCTGCGGCGTGATCTTGCCGAGCTGGGCCATCCGGTCGAGCACCGTGTTGCGCCGGTCGACGAGCGCCTTCTGGGCCTTCTTGCCGACGCTCGGGTCGGTGCGCGCCGGGTTCTGCACGGCGCCGGCCAGGGTGGCGGCCTGGACGAGGTTGAGCTCGGAGGCGGGCTTGTCGAAGAACCTCCTGGCCGCGGCCTGGACGCCGTGGGCGCCGGCGCCGAAGTACGCGATGTTGAGGTACTTCTCCAGGATCTGGTTCTTGGAGTACTTCTTCTCCATCGCCATCGCGTAGCGCAGCTCGTTGAGCTTGCGCGACACGGTCGGGGCGATGGCCGCCTGCTGCTCCTCGGGCGTCTCGGCCGCGTTGACCAGCACCTGCTTGACGTACTGCTGGGTGATCGACGAGCCGCCCTGGGTGACGCCGCCGGTCGTCATGTTCTTGACCAGCGCGCGTGCGGTGCCCTCGACGTCGATGGGGCCGTGCTGGTAGAAGCGGAAGTCCTCGATCGAGATCAGCGCCGTCTGCATGATCGGCGCGACCTTGTCCAGCGACACCGACTGGCGGTTCTCGAAGTAGAACTGGGCGATCTGCTTGCCGTTGGTGTCGTGCAGGGTGGTGCGCTCGGGCAGCGGAGGCTCTTCGAGATTCTCCGGCTTGAGGTTGATCTCCTTCATCGCCGTGTTCGCGGTGACGCCCGCGCCACCTACCGCCGGCAGCGCGATGGCTGCCGTCAGCACGCCCGCGGCCGCACCGGCGGCTATCAGGCGCACGATGTTCACGAACGGCGAGGAATGATCTTTACCCTGAGCTTGCACAGCATCCAGGGTACGTCGAAAGGGTGACCTTATCGGTAACTCGGCACCATTTCGCCTTGACTGACGGGGGTGACTAGTCATTCCCGGTCAACGGGGCGGCGAGAAATTGGTCCTCTGGGGTCTGTCGGCCCGAACGTCTCGTTGCGTACGTTCTCCTCTGCGGCAACTGAATACGGAGGCTCGGCGCCCGCGCCCGTCGGCCCCAAATGACGACTGACCACCTAAGGGGAGTGGGGTCGAAAATGTGGATCACGGATTGGACCTCCCGTGCCGCCTGTCGTGGTGCGGACCCGGACGCGCTGTTCGTCCAGGGTGCCGCCCAGAACAGGGCCAAGCTGATCTGCCGAGGATGCCCGGTCCGTACCGAATGCCTCGCCGATGCGCTGGACAACCGCATCGAGTTCGGGGTGTGGGGCGGTATGACCGAGCGGGAACGCCGGGCACTGCTACGGCGACGGCCTGACGTGGACTCGTGGCGAGAGCTGCTCGAGTCCGCCAAGGAAGAGTACGAACGCACCAATGAGCTGATCGCGGGCTGAGCTGCCCGGAGTACGGCCGGCGTACCACGCCGGCCGTACTCATGCGCTCGCCAGGAGCTCTCCGATCTGGCGCAGACCCGTGAGATCGTGGACGTCCTCGGACATGGCGCGGACCTGGACGACCGGCACCGTGGGATGCGCGGAGACGAAGTGCTCCCGCTCCCGGTGCTCGCGGGCCACGAGTTGCATCCTGCCGGTGTGCAGCCGCAGTACGGCGGCGGTCAGCTCGTGCTCGCCACGCGACTCCAGGTCCTCGGCCGCGGCGGCGCTGCGGGCCGCGGACAGGCCGTTCGCGGGCGTGTCGTGGACCCGGTTCACCACCAGGCCGGCGAGGGGCATGCGCTCCTCGGCCAGCCGCTCCACGAAGTACGACGCCTCGCGCATCGCGTCACGCTCGGGCGTCGCCACCACCAGGAACGCGGTGCCGGGCGCCTGCAGCAGCTTGTACGTCAGCTCGGCGCGCTGCCGGAAGCCGCCGAAGACGGCGTCGAGCGCCGAGACGAACGTCTGCAGGTCCTTGAGCACCTGCGCGCCGAGCAGCTTGGTCATGGCCCCGGCCACCAGCCCGAACCCGGCGTTGAGCAGCTTGAACGCGCTGCGCCCGCCGGCCTTGGCCGGGGCGGTCAGCAGCCGGATGAACCTGCCGTCGAGGAACCTGCCGAGCCGTTCGGGCGCGTCCAGGAAGTCGAGCGCGGAGCGGGACGGCGGCGTGTCCACGATGATCAGATCCCACTCGTCGGAGCGGCGGAGCTGACCGAGCTTCTCCATCGCCATGTACTCCTGCGTGCCGGAGAAGCTGGAGGACAGCGACTGGTAGAAGGGGTTGGACAGGATCTGCCGGGCGCGCTCCGGGTCGGCGTGCGCCTCGATGATCTCGTCGAACGTCCGCTTCATGTCGAGCATCATGGCGTAGAGCTGGCCGCCGCCCTCGGGCGAGCTGACCAGCCGGGGCGTGTTGTCCAGCTCGGTGAGCCCCATCGACTGGGCGAGCCGCCTGGCCGGGTCGACCGTGAGCACGACCGCGCAGCGGCCGCGCTCGGCGGCGCGCAGCCCCAAAGCGGCGGCCGTGGTGGTCTTGCCCACGCCGCCGGCGCCGCAGCAGACGATGATCCGGGTGCCGGGATCGTCGATGATCGCGTCGATGTCGAGGGGGGCGGGCTTCGCCGGGCCCCTCTTCACGTCCTTCACGCTGCTCCCTGGGTGCGGATGCTCTCGGCCAGCTCGTACAGGCCGGCCAGGTCGACGCCGTCGGCGAGCAGCGGCAGGTCGTAGCTCGGCAGCGCCACCTCGGCCAGCGACGCGCGCTCGTCGTGTTCGAGCGCGGCGCGGCGGGCGTACTCGACGACCTCGTCGGCCAGGGCCTCGGCCACGGACGCGGCGTCGGTCCCGTCGGCCAGCCCGGCCGCCTTGAGGCCCAGCGCCAGCTCGGCGACGTCGAACCTGCCCTTGACAGCCTTGTCAAGGGCGGACCCGGGGAGCTGGGACTCCTGCACCATGTTGATGAAGACGCCGCCGGCGGGCAGGCCGGCCTCCCGCAGCTCGGCGACGCCGTCGAGCGTCTCCTGCACGGGCATCTCCTCCAGCAGGGTGACGAAGTGGACCGCCGTCTCCGGGGACTTCACGACGCCGCTGACCAGGTCGGAGTGGTTCTTGATCGGCCCGACCTTGGCCAGGCCCGCCACCTCCTGGGTGACGTTCAGGAAGCGGGTGATGCGGCCCGTCGGCGGGGCGTCCAGCACGACCGCGTCGTACACCCGCTTGCCGTTCTTCCCGCGCCTGCGCACGGCCTCGGTGGTCTTGCCCGTGACGAGCACGTCGCGGAAGCCGGGGGCGACGGTGGTGGCGAAGTCGACGACGCCCATCTTGGTCAGCGCCCGGCCGGCCCGGCGCATCCCGTAGAACATCTCCATGTATTCGAGCATGGCCTCCTCGGGGTCGATGGACAGCGCGTAGACGTCGCCCCCCGAGGGGGCGACGGCGATCTTGCGCTCCTCGTACGGCAGGGGCGGCAGATCGAAGATCTGCGCGATGCCCTGACGGCCCTCGACCTCGACCAGCAGCACCTTACGGCCACCGGAGGCGAGGGCGAGAGCGAGGGCCGCGGCGACCGTGGTCTTGCCGGTGCCGCCCTTGCCGGTGACGACGTGCAGCCGCACGCCGTCCCAATCGGTGTCCCGAGACTCCACGATTCGAGGCTACCGAACGGTCACTTGCGGCCAGCCCACGACCACCGTTTGAGATTGCTCACACTGCGGTGGGGGGGGGGGGGGGGGGGGCCCCCCCCCCCCCCCCCCACCCCCCCCCCCCCCCCCCCCCAAAACAAACGAGTTCACAAACACCCCCCGGCGGGAGCCCACAACAACAC
>NZ_JBITIP010000037.1:0-7340 GCF_044459125.1 Nonomuraea sp. NPDC050383 | reverse complement strand
GACGCTGGCGCCGCACATCCCGCTGGTGCGTCTGGACGCGCGCTCCAAGGACTCGGTCAAGAGCGCGCTGATCAACCTCGTCGAACACGCGCTCAGCGTGCGCATGGCCGTGCCGGGCTGGAGCAACTAGCAGACGATCGTCAGCTCGGCACGGCCTCGATGAGCGAGGCGCCCGCGCCCAGCTCGACCACGTCCGCGAGCTTCAGGCCGGCCTGGTCCAGCAGCACCGCGTACTCCTGACGGCTGCGCTCGACGGCGCCGTCGAAGATGGCCAGCATCCGCATGTCGAGATCCTTGCCGAGGTGCGGGGCCTCGTCGTCGGGCAGGACCACTTCGAGGAGCAGCACACGGCCGGTGGGGGCCATCGCCCGGCGGACGTTGCGCAGGATCCTGACCGCGTCGTCGTCGCCCCAGTTGTGCAGGACGCTGGCCAGCAGGTACACGTCGCCGCCGGCCGGCACCTCGGCGAAGAAGTCTCCCGCCACGACGTCGCACCGGTCGGCCAGGCCCTCGCCGCCCAGCCACTCCCGGGCGCTCTCGGCGACGTGTTCGAGGTCGAAGAGGACACCCCGCATCCCCGGATTGGCCTGAAGGACCGTGGCGAGGATGTGCCCCTTGCCCCCGGCGATGTCCACCATGGTGCCGGCCCGCGAGAAGTCGTACCGCTTCGCCAGGCCGTCGGTGAACGTGACGGCTCTGGCCCGCATGTAGTCGTCGAACAGCCGGCTCGTCTCCGGACGGGCGGCCAGATGCTCGTACAGGTGGCCGTACTGGGCGGCGAACGCCGACCTGCCGGTGCGGACCGTCGTCGGCAGATTGCCCATGGCGTACCAGAAACCCTCCTCACCGAGCATGCGGATGGAGGAACGGATCGAGTCCGGGGCGTCCGAGCGGAGGGCGGCTCCCCGCTCAGTCAGGTCGTGACCGTCCGCCCCGGCCTCGCGGATCAGGCCCATGCCGGCCAGCTCACGCAGGACCCGGCGCAGCGCGTGGGAATCGGCTCCGCAACGCTCGGCCAGTTCTTCGGTCGTGACCGGACCGTGCGCCAGGTGGTCGGCCACACCCAGCTCCGCCATGGTCAGCAGAGCCGCGAAACGGGACAGGCCGGATACCGCGTCCCAGAGGAGATCGTCCGAATGGGGCATGTGTTCTTGCCTTCTATGAGTTCAGCAGAGAAGAGGTACGTGGATCTGTGGGTTGGCGTGGCTCGGCGTTCACATGGTTCGGCCGGCCTGCCGGTGCCAGATCAGCACGCGGTGCTCCATGAGCACGAACAGCGCGTTCGCGAGGTAGCCGAGAAGTCCGAGCAGGGCGATCGTCGCCCAGACGGCCGGGGTGTCGAATCCGCGCTGAGCCTGGAGCAGCTGGTAGCCGATGCCGTCGGTGCTGCCGAAGAGCTCCGAGATGACCATGAGGATCAGCGCCAGCGACAGGCTGAGGCGCAGCCCCGCGAAGATCTTGGGGGACGCGGCCGGAATGACGATCACCCGCAGGCGCTGGGCCCTCGACAGGCCGAAGACCACGCCCGTCTCGGTGTAGGTGCGGTCCACGGCGCGGGCGCCGTCGATGGAGTTGAGCAGCACCGGCCAGATCACACCGAACACGATCGTGGCCAGGTGCATCTGCAGACCCGCGTGGAACAGCACGAGAAAGAGCGGCAGCAGCAGGGGCGGCGGGATGGCACGACCGAACTCGAAGAGCGGGTCGAAATAGTCGGCCGCCACGCGCGAGCGCCCGAGGACCACTCCCACCGTGATGCCGATCACAGCGGCCAGCAGCCAGCCGCCGAACATGCGTTGCAGGCTGGGCACGATGTTCGCGATCGCGTCATCGGTGAGGAACAGCCGGGACGCGGGCCCGGAGAACCACATCTCCTGCATGCGCAGCACGATCGCCGAGGGCGGCGGGAAGTCGGTGTCTCCGATCATCCGCGTGACGATCTCCCACACGACGATCACCGCGGGGACGAACCAGAGCCTGGACAGTACCTTCACGACGCTCGCGCCCCCGTCCGCATCCGGTGCCAGTGGAACAGACGGCGCTCCGCGGCCAGCAGTATCGCGTTGGCGGTCAGCCCCAGGGCGCCCGCCCAGAACGTCGCCGCCAGCATGAGGTCCGTTCTGTTCCCCGTTCCGGCCTGGATCACGAAGACCCCCATCCCACCGGTGCCTCCGGCCAGCAGCTCGGCGCTGATGGCCAGGATGAGCGCGATCCCCGCGGCGATCCGGACACCGGTCGCGACGAAGGGCGCGGCGCTGGGGAGGCTGACCCGGCGCAGCACCGCCAGCGGCCCGAACCCGAAGCTGCGCAGCGAGTCCTTGGCCACCGGGTCGACGTCGCGCATGCCGTACAGGGTGTTGATGAGGATCGGCCAGACGGACGCGTAGACGATGACGGAGACCTTCATCGCCATGTCCAGCGGGATCAGCAGGATCGCCAGGGGGATGATCGCGACCGAGGGGATCGGCCGCATGAACTCCAGCAGCGGCCGTACCGCTCGCTCCACGGGGGAGAGAGCGCCCAGCAGCACCCCCAGCGGGACGGCCACCACGACGGCGATCAGCAGACCGAGCACCCAGTTCCGGAGGGTCATGACCGCCCCCGCCAGAAAGTCGGCGTCGCCGAGCAGGCGCGCCGCCTCGTACAGCACCACCGAGGGCGGGGGGACGACCAGGTCACTGCTCAGGGCGAAACGGATGACCAGCTCGCCGGCGACGAGGAACCCCGCGGCGCCGGCGAGGCCGCGGAGCAGCCGTGCTCCGATCATCCGCTGGCAGCCGTCACGATGATCGACTTGGCGGCGACCGGGCTCTCCAGGTACTTGTACTCGAGCATCAGGTCGGCCACCTTCTGCAGCCGGTTCTCGTTCAGCTCGCTCGGGTAGCTGCCCAGGGTGATGACGGACGCAGTCTGGGCGTCGATCTTCGTGTAGGTCGGCAGCACCTTCTCCACTTCCTTACGGTCACTGGAGGCGAGCGTCTGCGCCTTGGCGATCGCCCGCTGGAAGGCCGCCATGGTCTTCGGGTTCTTCTGCGTCCACTCGTCGGTGGCCATCCACCCGGCGATGGGGAAGTCCTCCATCTGACCCGTCATCGTGTCGGCGAGCTTGCGGAAGCCGAGCTGGGTCTGCGTGGCGGTGATGAACGGCTCGGTCATCCAGGCGGCGTCGGCCTGCCCGCTGTTGACGGCGTTGGCCATGTCCGGGAACGGCTTCTCCACGAACTTGGCGTCGGTCTCGCTGAGCCCGGCCACCTTCAGCTGCGTCGTCACCGCAAGCTGGGCGACGTTCTTGAGGTTGTTGACCAGGACGGTCTTGCCCTTGAGGTCCGCCACCGTCTTGATCGGCGAGTTCTTGGGGACCATGATGTTGAAGGTGTTGGGGCCGGCCTGGTACATGTCGGCGATCATCTTGACCTTCTCGCCCTTGCTGGTCGCGAGGAAGGTCGAAACGTAGTTGCCCTGCGAGATGTCCAAGGCGCCGCTCTTGATCTGCGGAATCGCCGCCGCGCCACCGGTGATGACCACCGGCTCGACCGTGAGGCCCTCGTCCTTGAAATATCCCTTGGCAATCGCGATGTGCAGCGGCGCGACGTCCGGAATGGGCAGGGCCCCGACCTTGATCGTGGTCTTCTCTAACCCTTTGCCACCGGAGGCCGTGGTGGGGGCATCACTGGCCCCGCTGCAACCGGCAAGGGTAAGTGCGGCTGCTACGCCCAGGGCGACGGCGTGACAGCGCAGTATGCGTCTCATGGGGGGTTCTCCTACCAGGGGAAGCTTCTGGAGATGGGCACCTTTGGATGCCGGGCGTGAAGCGTACCGGAGAGAAGATCAGAGCTGAAGCGCTATACCCCCTTTATGGTGATATCCGCTATATGTCAGATTTGAGAACAATATCCTGGCAAATCCTATATATCCCTGCCGTGTGTTCCTAGTCCGGTAGCCGGACACGCAGAGTCGCCGTTGGAACGATGGAAAGCCTGAGGCGTTGGCTCATCACTGAGGTTTGTGCTCAAATTGGGGCGAACTAGCCTGCGATCATCTCGTTGGCGTGACGATGCCGCTCATACCCAAGCAGGCCCATGGCGAGAGGTTGCCACCAGTGACGACGACAACGACCGAGCCCGGTCGTAGGGATCCCGACGTCCCGGGACCGTCCGTGGCCGATGACGTGCCGGCGGAGCTGCCGAACCCGGGCAGCGCGTTCGCCCTGCGTAACTGGCGTGTCCGCACCCGCCTCATCGCGCTGATCGCCGTCCCGACCATCGTCGCCGTGCTCTTCGGCGCCCTGCGGGTCACTGGGTCGATCAGCAGCGCCGAGCAGTACCAGCGGTACAGCGACGTGGGCGCCCTGGTGTCCCAGCTCGGGGAGCTGTCGCGTGACCTCGCGCTCGAACGGGACATGGCGGCGCGCTTCGTCGCCTCGGGCCGCAGGTCACAGGAGGGCGACCAGTTCAGGCGCCAGCAACTGGTCGTGGACGCCAGCGTGAAACGCGTCTTCCCGGTCGCCACGGTGGCCGAGCCGTCGCTGTCGGAGCTGGGCAAGAAGACGCTGACGAACACCCGCACCCGGCTCGGCCAGCTGGCCTCCCTGCGCCAGACCGTGACCAAGTCGCAGCTCCCGCCGCTTCCCACCATGGAGAAGTACTCGGAGACCATCGCCGAAATCCTGCAACTGTTCGACGAGCTGAGCAACGGCTCGACGGACGAGCAGCTCATCGCGGCGAGCGCCGCCGTGCGCGCCGTCGCGCGCACGGAGGAGGAGGCGTCCCAGCAGCGGGGTCTGCTGACGATCGCCCTCGTCAGGGGCTCCTTCCTGGAGACCGAGTTCAACGCCTTCCTCGACGCCCGCTCCCGGCGCTTCAGCGAGCGCTCCGCCTTCCGCGCCGTGGCCACGCCGGCCCAGCGCCAGTTCTACGACAACACGGTCGCCAGCCAGAAGATCGGCCGAAGCGAGCTGTACGCGAGCAGGGCGGTGCTGCTCCACAGCACCGGCGTGTCCCTGCGCCGGCTGGACCCCGCGACGGCGAGCGACGTCAACCGCTGGTTCGACTCCATGACGGAGACCATCGACCGGCTCCACGCGGTGCAGAAGTCGCTGTCGGAGCAGATCGCCACGCGCAGCGCCGACATCCAGGGCGGCGAGAAGCAGCTGGCCGGACTCAACATCGTCATCGTCGCCGTGCTGCTGCTCATGGTCCTCGCGATGACCTCCATCATGGCCCGTTCGCTCGTCCGGCCGCTCCGCCGCCTGCGCGGAGACGCGCTCAAGGTCGCCAGCCGGACGCTGCCCGAGCTCGTCCGGAACCTGCGGGACGGCGAGGTCGACGCGAAGTCGATCCGCGTGCCGCCGATCGCGGTCTCCTCCAGCGACGAGATCGGTGAAGTGGCGCGGGCGTTCGATGAGGTGCATCGTGAGGCGGTGCGGTTGGCGGGTGAGGAGTCGCGGCTGCGCAGCAATGTGAATGCGATGTTCGTGAACCTGTCGCGGCGTAGTCAGACGTTGGTGGAGCGGCAGATCACGTTGATCGATGGTCTGGAGCAGGGTGAGCAGGATGAGAGCCGGTTGGCGAACCTGTTCAAGCTGGACCATCTGGCCACTCGTATGCGGCGTAACAGTGAGAACCTGCTGGTGCTGGCGGGGCAGGATCCGCCCCGCCGCTGGAGCCAGCCGGTCAAGCTCGTCGACGTCGCCCGCGCCTCGCTGTCCGAGGTCGAGAACTACGAGCGGGTCGTCCTCCAGGTGCCCGACGGCGTCTCCGTCGCCGGTCAGGCCGTCAACGACGTCATCCACCTGCTGGCCGAGCTGGTCGAGAACGCCCTGTCGTTCTCCCCGCGCGAGACCCGCGTCACCGTCTCCGGCAGCCGCATCGACGGCGGCGGCGTCATGCTCTCCGTCACCGACTCCGGCATCGGCATGACCCAGGACGAGCTCGTCCAGGCCAACGAGCGGCTCGTGGACGCCCCCACCGTGGACGTCTCCGTCTCCCGCCGCATGGGCCTGTTCGTGGTCGCCCGCCTGGCCCACCGCCACGGCATCCGCGTCCAGCTCCGCCCGCACGGCGGCGGCGGACTGACCGCCATGGTCCTGATCCCCGAGTCGCTGCTCGGCAACCAGCCTCCGGCCTACCCCGGTGCCGGCGCCGCCGGGGGTGTCCGCGAGGAGGCGTACGCCTCGGCCGCCCCCGTCCCCGCGGCCCCGCCCATGGCGCAGTGGCCCGCGGGCGGCTACCAGCCGGGACCCGGCCACCCGTCGTACTCGTCGGGCAACTACCCGTCCGGCCCCGGTGACTCCGGCGGCGCCTGGCCCTCCGTGCCCTCCATGCCGCAGTGGCCCTCCGACGTCGGCGGCTGGCCCTCCGAGCCGCGCGCCACGAGCGCCGGCGCGTCCCAGGGCGCGGGCATGGGCGCCGGCTACGACACCTCGGACGTCTGGGTCCCCGCCCGCAACACCGGTGGCTCCTGGCCGAGCGACGGAGCCGGCGGCGGGCTGCCCAAGCGCCCCACCGCCGACCAGCCGCAGAGCTGGAACAGCGGCGACCACCAGCCGAGCTGGAACAGCGGAGAGCAGCAGAGCAGCTGGAGCTTCGCCGACCGGGGCGAGACGAGCGTCGCCCCCCGCCCCAGGTACGACTTCCCCGAGACCGAGGCCGCGGCCACCGGCCCCATGCCGGCGGTCAAGCCCGCCTCCGCGGGCGACGAGTTCCTGCCGATCTTCGCCTCGGTCGAGTCGGCCTGGTTCGACCACGGGGAGTCCGGCGCCAGCTGGGGCTCCTCGAAGGCCGACGCCGGGTGGAGCGCCGCGGAGGCGGTGGTGGAGCCGGTGCGTGACGGGGCGACCGCGTCCGGTCTGCCGAAGCGGGTGCCCAAGGCCAACCTCGTGCCGGGATCGGCCGACTCGGCGTCGGCGCCCAAGGCGGTGGCCCCGATGCCGGCGGTCTCCCCGGACCGGGTGCGCAGCCGGCTGTCCAGCTTCCAGCAGGGCTTCCGGGCCGCGCGTGACGACATCAGCGAAGGCAAGACCTACTCGTCCGGCACCGGGCCCGTCGACAACAGGGAGGAGGGCGCATGAACGACTTCAGTCATGGGGCACGCGGTGTCGACTGGCTGATCACGGACTTCGTCAACACCGTTCCCGGGGTGGCGCACGCGGTGGTCGTCTCGTCCGACGGTCTGCCGCTGGCCGCCTCGGCGGGTTTCCCGCCGGACCGGGCCGACCAGCTCGCGGCCATCGCGTCGGGGTTGGTGAGCCTGACGCAGGGTGCGGCGCGGGTGTTCGAGGGTGGTGTGGTCAACCAGACGATCGTGGAGATGCAGCGGGGGCTGATGCTGATCATGTCGAT
>NZ_JBITIP010000036.1:0-28342 GCF_044459125.1 Nonomuraea sp. NPDC050383 | reverse complement strand
AGCACGACGTTACGGCCCTTGGGGCCGAGGGTCACCTTGACGGCGTCGGCGAGCTGGTTCATACCGCGCTCGAGACCGCGCCGGGCGTCCTCGTCGAACGCGATCATCTTCGAAGCCATTCCTGCTCCTGCTCTTCGTAGGGCTGTCCGGTCAGGGGATCGCCGGGACGGCGCCCGCGACGGACGGTCTGCTGGCGGGCGGCCGACCTGCCCACGGACCTCGTCGTCCCGGCGCACGCCAGGTGGTTGGCACTCTCCAGGCGTGAGTGCCAGGCGTCTCGTCGCACTCTACCCACAACTTGCGTGTCGCGCACATAGTGCGCGGCGCGCAATATCGATAGAGTAGGCCCTATGAACGACGCCATGGATCTTCGGGCGCGCAACAGGCAAGCCACCCAGGAGGCGATCGGCCACGCCGCGCTGCGCCTGGCCATCGAGCAGGGCCCCCACGGACTGGCCCTGGTGCGCGTCCATGACATCGCCACGGCCGCGGGCGTCTCCCCCCGCACCTACAACAACTACTTCTCCAGCAAGGAGGAGGCGATCTGCTCCTTCCAGGCCGGCCAGTCCAAGCGCGTGGGGGAGGCGCTGCACGCCCGGCCCGCCGGCGAGCCGCTGGATCAAGCCATCATCGCGGCCGTGATCGAGCTCTACACCGACCCCGAGCCCGACAAGGCCGGCCTGCGCATGATCATGTCGACGCCCGAGCTGGAGGGTGAGGCGCTGAAGGCGTTCACCATGGCGGAGGGCCCGCTCACCGAGGCGATCGCGGCGCGCACCGGTACGGACCCCGGCCGCGACCTGTTCCCGGCCGTCACGGCCGCCGCGGTCGCCGGCGCCATCCGCGTGGCGGGGCGGCACTGGCTCCTGCCCGGCAACACCGAATCCTTCGCCGCCATCCTGCGCCGGGCCCTTTCCTGTGTCGTTCCGGGCCGTTGATCGCCTTGGGCGGCATCCAGGACCGCCCGATCCAGCTCGCGCGGCGATCACCTCGGTGGTAGGGAATGCCCCACCCCGACAGGCGGGCAGGCCTGACTGATCGTGAGTGATCTTCCTGCGACATTGGGGACATGACGAAATTGCTCGCCGCCGCTGTCGCCGGTTCCCTGGTCCTCGCCCCTGTCGCCCCCGCCTTCGCCGCCGCCGCGACGCCCTCGCCGCAGTCCAGCCTTGACGTGCTCACCACCGAGGACGGCATGGCGGGCGCGTTGAGCCAGGTGCGGAGCCCGGGCGGCGAGACCGTGACCCGGCGCTCCGGCACCGCGGAGCGGGGCACCGGCAAGCCGATGATCGGCCCCCGGGGCCGGTTCAGGATCGCCAGCGGGAGCAAGCCGATCATTGCCGCCACCGTGCTGCGGCTGGCCGATCAGAAGAAGCTCGACCTGGACGCCACGGTGGAGCGTTACCTGCCCGGGGCGCTGCGCGGCACCGGTGACGGCGCCGAGATCGACGGCCGGAAGATCACCGTCCGGATGCTGCTGCAGCAGACCAGCGGCCTGCCCGAGTTCGCCGACGCGATCGAGTGGAAGGAGCCCTTCCCGGACTTCCTGCGGGTGGCGCTGACGCTCAAGCCCACGCCCCGCGGCTCCTTCGCCTACGCCAACACCAACTACCTGGTCCTCGGCATGATCGTGACCGCGGTGACCGGCAAGGACTACCGCCAGGCGAGCCAGGAACTGATCCTCAAGCCGTACGGGATGCGGGACACGTACTGGCCGGCCAAGGGCGACTACGGCATCCGCGGCCCGCACGCCCACACCTACGGGGTGCACCCCGGCCATCCGAAGGACGGCGAGGTCGACCTGACCGACCAGCTGCCCACCTACGCGTTCGGCCCCAGCGGCGGCCTGGTGTCCACCCCCGAAGACCTCAACCGGTTCTGGCGTGCGGCCCCGCTGGGCACGATGATGACCCGGCCGGTGAAGGTCGAGGCGGAAGGCTGGCCCGCGGGCGCCCGCTACGGTTATGGCGTGGTCCGGATGAAGTCGAGCTGCGGCTACGCCTACTTCGCCCCCGGCGACATGCCGGGGGCCGCGGTGTTCAGCGGCCGGGACCGGGCCGGGCGCGTCGCCACCGTCTACGTCACCGGCGTGCCCCGCAATCGGCAGCACCTGATCGACGCCTTCCTCGCCGCGATGTGCGACCGCTGAGTCATGCGCCAGGCCGTCTCAGCCGCCCTGCCCCGGAAGCGCCCGGCGCCGGGCGGCGGCTGCGACCTCGAAGACCTGCGATCAGCCACGGGTGTCCAGCCCTTCGCGACCGAGCGCCGCTCGGATCCGGCTGAGCCACTCGGCGCCCAGCCGGCGCCCGTCCGGGAACTGGTCGCCTCGATCCCAGCGCCACGTCGTGATCATCGCCAGCACAAGGATCCGGCACACCCTCAGCAGCTCCTGGTCGAGGCCCGGATAGTGCTCGCTGACTTCTTCGGGCGCATGGGCGAGGTCGAATTCGACAGGCCCGCGGCAACACGTCTCGAAGTCTATGAACAGCAGCCCGTTCGTCGTGGTGAGCACGTTGCCCGGGTGCGGCTCGCCGTGCAGCAGCTGCTCGGCGCCGCCGCGCTCGCCGATCACCCGTCTCATGCTTCGCAACGTCTCGTCGAGCAGCTCCCGGTCCGCGTCGGCGAGCCCCGGCGTACGGTCGCGGCTCGCCACGAGCTGTTGAGCCTGCTCGACCCGATCCGTGAAGTGCGGCGTCGGGACGTCGAGCTCGCGCATGCCGGCATGCAGCCGCTCGAGCGCATCGGCATAGCCGGCTGGTGGGACCGCTCGCGGTGTCACCGGCTCGTAGTAGGTCCACAGCGTGACCTCGAAGCCGTCACGCTCATGGACGCGTGGCTCCACCCGCGGGTCGGGAACAGCCACAGGACACCCGGACTCGGCGAGCCGCTGAGCGAGCTCGACCTCGAACCGCGCGACCTGATGCGTTGCGGGTGCCACCCGGGCCAGGACGTCACACGGCAGCAGACGCAGAGTGAGCTTGTTCGAGTCATGCAGAACGATCGCGTCGTCGACGGCCAGGTCGAGCGCTGAGGCGATCGACATGGCGGCGGCCACCGCACGCGCGGCCGCTGACGCCTGCATCATCGCCTGGCCTCTCTCTCGCGAACGCTGCCGTACTCCCCAAGCGGTGCCGCCCGGGCACGTACATTATCGAGGCGATCACGACCGTGGGGTCCGGCGCGAAGGTGTTCGAGCGTGTGGAGAGGTGATCGATCAGCGATGGGCCGTTGCGATGAGGCGTCGCAGTGCCGCGTGGGCGGGTGGGCCCCACGTGGCCTTGCCGCCCCGCCGGCCGCGGACGCCGGCTTCGCCGATGAGGATGCCGCTGAGGGCGCGTCCCACCGCCCATCCGCGGGCGCGGCGCAGCGTCGCGGCGTCCGGCGCCGGCTGGTAGGCGGCATGGAAGCGGTCGCGGGCGCCATCCGGCAGCAGGATCCAGGCGGCGAAGAGGTCGCAGGCCGGATCGCCCGCGAAGAGGTCGCCGAAGTCGATCACGCCGCAGAAGGTGCCGTCCGCGGTGAGGACGTTGGCCGGATGCAGGTCGCCGTGGAGCCAGAGCGCCGGGCCCACCCACTCGGGCGCGGCGGCGGCGTCTTCCCAGACCGCGCGGACGGCGTCCGGGTCGGGGATCAGCCCCAGCTCGGTCGCCGAGGCGAGCTGCCTGGCGAACCCCTCGGAGTGGTCGGCCAGCGGCCCGCCGCGGCCCCGCCCGGTGGGCGCCTGCTCGGGGGCGGGCCGGTGCAGGGCCGTCAGGAAGGCGGCCAAGGCGTCGGCAGCCTCCGCGGCGCGCGTGACAGGGGCGCGGTCGGCGGGCTCGCCCGGCACCCACGTGGTGACGATCCAGGGTCGTGGAAACAGGGCGGAGGGCTCGCCGAGGCGCTGCGGGACGGGAACCGGCAGCGGAAGGCGCGGGGCGAGGACGGGCAGCCAGGTGTGCTCCTTGAGCAGCAGTTCGTCCGCGTCCTGCGTCGCCCAGGGCAACCGGACGGCGAGGTCGTCACCGAGCCGCCACAGCTGGTTGTCCCAGCCCCGCGCGCCAAGCCGCAAAGGGCGATCGGCCAGGTCGGGGTGCTGCTCACGCAGCAGATCCCGCACGAACTCCGCGTCGATGTCGATCTCGGTGTGCGTCATGCGGAGCAACGGTAGCCGGATGGCGCGATCGTCGTCCGGGGTTGTCAGCGAACGGAGAGCCGGTCGGTGACAGCGCCGAAAACGGTTTGCTCCCGGCGCACTGGTTGATCAGATCGGTGAGGGTTCACCGGTCCGATCCACGTGCGGCCGCCTACGACGACGGGCGTACCGGGGCACGAGCCGGCTACGCAGAACTGCGTAGCCGCTGCCGTCCGCTGCCGGAGGCCGCGGCTGCCTCGACGGCGCGAGGATCGATTCCGTGAAACCTCTCCTTGGGCGCTCGCCCTCGTCACCGGCACCTCGACGGGCACAGGCGATCCACCCCGCTGCACACGCTGCCGACGCCCGCCATTCGACAGACAGGATCCTCATGTTCGTCCGTCACCTGCCGGCCATCGCCGCAGCCGCCCTGCTCGGTGTCCTGGGGCTCGCCACACCGGCGGCCGCGCACGTTCTGGTCCAGCCCGTCGATGCGTACGCCTTGACGACCGGGCGTCTCTGGTCCGTGGTGGCCGCGCTGCTGGGGCTGGCCGGCGTCGTCATCGGCGGGCTGGCTCTGGCCCGCTCCGCCGGCCGTATCGGCGCCGGCACCGGGAGAAGAGGAGCCATCGTGGCACTGGCGGCGGGGCTCGCCTGCACGGTCATCGGCGCGCTGGTCGTGGCCGCCGCCGAGGGCGGTCCCGGCACCGGCTACGGAATAGTCGGAGGCTACATAGACCTGGTGGTCGGGCCGATCGCCATGGTCCTCGGTGGGCTGGCTCTGGCCCGCTCCCGCCGCACCGCCTGACACGCCAGCCGGTCGTGCCGGTCGGTCACCAAGAACCCCGCGGCCAAGGTCCGGGCCGACGACCCCGACACCGGCCGCCGCCGCGGCGATCGAAACCCTCCGCCACACCGGTATTCATCCTGGACAAGAGCGGGTTCGCCGCAGCGTGCGGCGACGAGACGGTCTGATAGGTCGGATACTGCTGGGACGGGGCACCGAAGGGGATCAGTGGTGGGGGCCGGGGGACGAATGTATGGTGGCCGCCTGATCGGTGTTGGGCATCCGCTTTCGGCGGGGAGTCATCCCAGCGTCGTGTCCTGGCCGGGGTTTGCTGGGTGGCTCATCCGGTCACCGAGACGGTCCTGCCCCTGACGGGCGCTCCACCGCGAAGCACTCGACTGTGGTGTGAGTGAGGATTGATACCAGATGTCGTCAGGTGCGGCTCCAGTCGCCCGAGCCGGAAAGGCCGTGTCAGTGAGTGTTGAGACCAGAGTGTCCGGCTGGTGAGAAGATCGCGACGCTGGGAAACAGCAAAGGCAGGACTCGCAGGATTGCCGGGACCGCTGCCCGCCCTTGTGCAGAAGCACCGTGAGCTGCTGAAGTTCGCGGTGGTGGGTGGAACAGCGTTCCTGGTGGACAACACGGTGTTCTATGGGCTGAAGCTGACCATTCTGGAGCCGAAGCCGGTGACCGCGAAGGTCATCGCGGTGCTCGTGGCGACGATCGTGTCCTACGTGCTGAACCGTGAATGGTCGTTCCGGACCAGGGGCGGTCGCGAGCGCCATCACGAGGCGGCGCTGTTCTTCCTGGTCAGTGGTGTCGGTCTGGTGCTCAGCTCCGTGCCGCTATGGATCTCCCGGTACGTGTTCCTGCTGGAGACCCCGGACGTGAGCCTGGTGACCCAGGAGATCGCCGACTTCGTGAGCGCGCAGGTCATCGGCACGCTGATCGCCATGGTCTTCCGGTTCTGGGCGTTCCGGAAGTGGGTCTTCCCCGACGAGGAGGCTCGCCCCGGCCGCGTGCGGCTGGCTCCGGCTCCCGAGCCCAAGGACGAGGCGGCCTGATCCGACCCTCCACTCGCCGGTGGCCGCGGTGGATTGCCGCATCGATGTGGACCGTCTCGGATTTCCTGGCACCGTCGCCCAGGTGCGTCGCGCCCGGCGGATGTGCCGTCCGCACACGCCCGGTGCGGCAAAGGTGTGACGGGGGGCGCTGGACCGGCCGGGGCGATGCGGTGACGATGGCGGGCGTTCCCCGGGTGCCGCCGGCGCGGGGGGCGCGCCCGAGCTCGGCGGCATCTCGCAACCCTGTGGACAGGAGCCCCATGCGCTGCTTATGGACGGTCGCGGTGATGCTGGCCGCGTTGCTGGTACCTACCGCGGCCCAGGCCGCGACGCCGTCGTACCTGACGCTGGAGGCGACGTACACCAGCGTCGCGAACGGTTGGTCCACCGTGGAGAGGTACCTGGACACCACGCCGGGCTTCACCCAGGAGAGCTACCCGCCGGACGGCCGCGGCGACCAGGACGGCCAGCGCCTGACCTTCTTCGGCGGCGTCAAGCGACCGTTCTCCGGCCGGTTCCTCCTGTACCACGCCCCCGGATGGAACACCAATCCCAAGAGCACGCCGGTCCTGCTGGTGCACGGCGCCAACGACAACCCGGACCGGGCGTGGGCCAACCCCGGCGAGTCGGGCGGCTTCGGCTGCGGCGCCTTGAGCTGCCCGGGCACCGGCATGATGCAGCACCTGGTGAGTGCCGGGTACCGGGTCTTCGCGATCGGGTTCGCGCACAAGGAGGGCGACAACCTGATGCAGGCCCAGGAGGTCGGCGACGCGGTCTCGCTCATCAAGGCCAAGCTCGGCGTGCCGGCCGTGGACCTGGTGGGCTGGAGCAAGGGGATGATGTCGGCGCGAATGTACGTGTCGTCGGTCAAGCCGAGCTGGGGCCGTCCGTACGCCGGCGACGTGCGCAAGCTCATCACGCTGGGCGGCCCGAACGCCGGGTACGACTACCCGTTCGCGCACGGCTGGGCGCACGACGTCTCGATCTGGCCCGAGTGCGGAGGCGGCGTCAACTCGCCCGCCCCGCACACGCACATGACCTGCTACGGCGTCTACGCCTACCATCCGGAGTTCTCGTTCGTGCCGGCCGGCGGGTTCGACTGCTATGCCGGGCAGCGGCAGATGCTGGCGCGCTTCGACGGCACGTACGGCGTCGACCAGACGCAGCAGGACTGGTACACCACGTACTACGGCGGGCAGGGCTTCTACACCTCAGGGCCGGGCATCCAGGCCGCGATCGACGCGGGCTCGCTGATCTCGCGCATCCGGCAGGCGGGCGTGCCGGCGTCGGTGGCGACGTACCTGCTGGCCGGCGGGTCGCCGAGCGTCGCCGGCATCTACAACGAGAACCGCGGCCCCAGTGACGGCGTGGTGTTCGTGAGCAGCGCGCTGTCCACGGCGGGTATCGGCACCGTGGCCGGCACCGCGCTCGTGGGCGGCGCCAACCACCTCCAGCTCGGCTGGTACCCCGCGGTCGCGTCGCAGGTCGCGAGCTGGCTCGGCTGACCGCCTCCGGCGAGGCCGGGCGGCAGCGCCCCGCCGGCCGGTCACCCGGAGGCCGTCTGGTTTCCTTCCGGGTCCCCGTGACGCAGCACGTGGAAGGTCGTGAGGATGTAGGCATGAGCTCATCGCAGCCCTTCGCCGACCACGGGTCCGAGCCGCGCACCTCTGGGTCTGCCCCGGATCACCGCTACCTGCTCGACAACGCCCGGAGGGAGGCGGGCGAGCGGTTCACCTGGCTGGCCGAGCTGTTCGACGGTGTCACACGGGGGCACTTCGACCGGCTCGGAGTGAAGGCGGGCTGGCGCTGCTGGGAAGTCGGCGCCGGAGGCCCGAGCGTTCCCGAGGCACTCGCCACGGCCGTCGGACCGACCGGTTACGTGCTGGCCACGGACATCAATCCGGCCTGGTTGGACCCGCACGGCGGGTACGAGGTGCTCCGGCACGACATCGTCGGGGACCCGCCGCCGGAGCCAGGCACGTTCGACCTGGTACACGCCCGGCTCGTGCTCGTCCACGTGCCCGACCGTGCCCGGGCGTTGGCGGCGATGGTGGCGGCGCTGCGGCCCGGCGGCCGGCTGTTGGTCGAGGACGCCGATACCGAGTTGCAGCCGCTGGCCTGCCTCGATGAGGTCGGCCCGGCACAGCGGCGCGCCAACCGGCTGCGGCGCGCCGTCCGGGAGTTGATGACCCGCCGCGGCGCCGACCTGCGCTACGGCCGTACGCTGCCGCGGGCGTTGCGTGCGGCCGGTCTGGTCGATGTCACGGCGGCCGGCTGCTTTCCGGTCGGCGGGGTGGCCTGCGACCGGCTGGAGGCCGCGACGGTGCGCATGGTCCGCGCCGAGTTGCTCGCCGCTGGGTTGGCCGACGACGCCGAGATCGACGCGCACCTGGCCGCCATCGATGCCGGCGAGCTCGACCTCACCCTCGCGCCGCTGATCTCGGCATGGGGGCGCCGCCCGGGACGGCCCTCGGTGTCCGGGCCGCGGTCAGCCACAGGCCGGTGAACACGGCGCTGACCAAGGTGACGGCGCCGGCCGCGAGGAAGGCGCTGTTGAGGCCGGATTCGAAGGAGGCGCCGCCGGACTCCCGGGTGTGGACGATCGCTCCGAGCACCGCCACGCCGAGCACCGCGCCGATCTGCCGGGTGGTGCTGCTGACGCCTGAGGCGAGGCCGCCTTCCTGGGGGCTGACCGCCTGGATGGAGGCGCCGGTCAGCGGGGACATGGTCAGAGCGAACCCGATGCCGACGACCGCCAGCCGCCACCACACGTTCCCGTAGCCGGTGTCGGCGTGGACGAGGCCCAGGGCCAGCAGCCCCAGTCCGGCCAGCGCCAGGCCGATGCTGACGACGACGCGGAAGCCGTACCTGGCGGCGAAGCGGCCCGCGAACGGGCTGACGATCACCATGGCGAGGGAGCCGGGCAGGGTCCGCAGCCCGGCGACCAGGATCGACGTGTCCTGGACGTAGACGAAGAACTGGGAGAAGAAGAACGACGAGCCCGAGAGCGCGAACCCGACCACGACCATCGCCGTGTTCGACACCGTGAACAGCCGCTGCCGGAACAGCCGGAGCGGCAGCATCGGCGTGGACACACGACCCTCGACCACGACGAACGCGGCCAGGAGCACCAGCCCGGCGGCGAAGCTGGCCAGGATCACCGGCGAGGTCCAGCCGCGGGAACCGCCCTCGATCAGGCCGTAGGTCACAGCGCCCACGCCCGCGACGGACAGGACCGTGCCGGGAACGTCGATCGGCGGCGCGCCCGCGTTGCGGGACTCCCTCAGCACGCGCAGCCCGGCCACCAGCAGGACCGCGCCGATGGGCACATTGACCAGGAAGATGGCGGGCCAGCCGAAGGCGTCCACCAGGATGCCGCCGGCCAGCGGTCCGGCGGCCAGGCCGATGCCGCTGAACCCGGCCCACAGCCCGATCGCTCTGACGCGCTCCCTCGGGGCGGGATACGCGGCGACGAGCACGGCCAGCGAGGCGGGGCTCAGCGCCGCGGCCCCGACGCCCTGCAGCACCCGTCCGGCGATCAGCCAGCCGATCGAGGGCGCGAGCGAACACACCACCGACGCGGCCGTGAACACCACCAGCCCGGCCAGGAACACCCTCTTGCGGCCGAACCGGTCGGCGAAGACGCCGCCGGACAGCAGGAGCATGGCCACCAGCAGCACGTAGGCGTCGACGATCCACTGCAGACCGGTCAGCCCGGTGTGGAGCCGCTGCTGCATGTCGGGCAGGGCGGCGCCGACGATCGTGTTGTCGAGCAGCACCATGAACTGACCTGCGCAGGTCAGGGTGAGCAACGCTTTCACGCAAATCCTTCCTCAGAAGTTAATGATTGGTCTCGCGCTTTTAGGCGCGGTCAATGGTGTGCGGGCCCGGCCACTGGTTCACGCCCGCTTCGCCGGCCCGGGCGACCAGCGGTTCCGGCACGCGTGGCGGCCGCGAGTTCTCCGGCCGATGGGGTGGCCATAAAATGGCGCTCCGCACCATGAGATAGATGTCTCCATGCTCATCGGTGCATGGCCATAGCGAGCGGAATTTGTTCAGTAGCGGAATGACGAGCAACGTATGCCCGCCGCGTTCGCCGAGGCGTGGAAGAGCCACCTGAGGCAGCTGTACGCCGCCGCCTGTCGCGCCCGAGCGGACGCGACAGGGCGTCCCACCGCTATGCTCAGCGAGCCGCCAGGGAGCGCACGACGCAGAACTCGTTGCCCTCAGGGTCGGCCATGACCACCCAGCTTCGGTCTGGGCCTTGGCCCACATCTCTCTTGATGGCGCCGAGGCCGAGCAATCTGGTCACCTCGTCGTCGGTGCTGCAGTCGATCGGGCTGACGTCGAGGTGGAGTCGGTTTTTCACGGTCTTGCCCTCGGGCACCTGGATGAACAGCAGGGTGGGCGGCATCTGGCGAGCGCGGACCTCCTCGATGGTCGGCTCCCAGGAGCCGATCTCGACCTTGTGCTCGTTCCGGTCGATCACTTTGAGGTCCAGAACCGCGCACCAGAAGGCCGCGAGTCTCTCCGGATCGTGGCAGTCGATGGTCAACTCGGTGAATCTACTTGTCATGTCGTTTCCTCTGTTGAAGGCGTTCCGAACCATGCGGAGAGTGCCTCACGCAGTGCGGGCGTAGCGCTGTCCGCGGATTCGTCGAGGCCGGCGGCCCAGGCGACGTGCCCGTCCGGGCGGATCAGCAGTGCGTCGGCCGGGCGCTCGTCGGTCTTGGCGGTGCGGATG
Organism: Nonomuraea sp. NPDC050383; assembly: GCF_044459125.1. Classification (NCBI taxonomy): domain Bacteria; kingdom Bacillati; phylum Actinomycetota; class Actinomycetes; order Streptosporangiales; family Streptosporangiaceae; genus Nonomuraea; species Nonomuraea sp. NPDC050383. Next base: position 17,636 of record NZ_JBITIP010000036.1, on the reverse strand, counting down.
TCCACGCGATCGCGCCACTGCCGGGCGACCTGGCGAAGCTCCGGGCGGCCGGCGAGGTCGAGCAGGACGGGCCGGGCGGCGTGCAGGAGCTCCGCGACGCTGGTGACGCCCTGGTCGGTGTGCAGGGTGAGGTCGGGGGCGAAGGTGCCGGCCAGCGGGTGGGGCTCGGCGCCGGGCATGGGGTAGCGCAGGTCGGTGCCGGCGACGAGCGCTCCCATGCGGCGCAGCGGCTGCTCGTCGGCGAGCAGTTCGGTGAAGACCTCACGCAGCGCCTCGGCGGCCGCGTCGTGCCCGCGGCGCAGTGCCACCTGGGCCCGGGTGTGCAGCATGGTACGGGCGCCGGCGAGGTGGCGTTCGCCGTGGTAGGTGTCCAGCAGGCCGGCCGGTGCGCGGCCGTGCAGGTCGGCGGCGAGTTTCCAGGCCAGGTTGACCGCGTCGAGCATGCCGGCGTTGAGCGCCACGCCGGTGGCGGGGAACAGGTGCGCCGCGTCGCCGGCCAGCAGGATCCGGCCGTCGCGGTAGCGCTCGGCCTGGTGGGCCTTGAAGGTGAACCGCGACAGCCGGGTCGCCTCCGCCACGGGCAGCCGCGCGCCGAGCACGCGGTGGATGCTGTCCTGGAGCTCCGGCACGGTCATGGGGACGTCGTCGTCGTACTCGGTGCTCTCGTCCTCGATCGTGTAGAGGGAGACGGCCCTGGAGCCGGGCGAGGAGCCGATGCCGAACAGGCCGTGGTCCGTGCGGGTGAAGCCCGCGCTGATCGTGCCGAAGCCGGGGACGTCGAGGCCGCCGTTGCCGAGCACGGTCACCTCGGCGGGCAGCGTGACCTGGGCCAGCCGGTTGACCTCCGGATAGGTGATGCCGGGGAACGGAATGGCGGCCCAGTCGCGGACGCGGCTGCGCGCGCCGTCGCACCCTACGACGTAGCGGGCGACTACCTGGTACGGGCCGTCCGGACCCAGCACGTCCACGGTCACCGCCGTGTCGTCCTGGCTGATCCCGGTCACCTCGTGCCCACGGCGGATCTCGACGTCGAGCTCGCCGGCGCGGTCGTCGAGCAGCTGCTCCAGCTGCTGTTGCGGGAGCGGCAGGGCGTGCAGCGGGGGGTCGGCCAACTGGGTGAAGTCCAGATGCACGCCGCCGAACGGGAACCGGGGTGGTGGGACGGGGCCGGTGCAGGCCGCCTCGAAGCGCTCCAGCAGGCCCCGGTAGCGCAGCAGCTCCAGGATCTGCCCGCCGAGGCCGCCGGCCTTGGGGATGTCGCGGCGCTGCGGCTTGCGCTCCAGCACCAGCGGCCGTACGCCGGCCAGCCGCAGCTCGGCGGCCAGCATGAGGCCGGCGGGGCCGGCCCCTACGATGATCACGTCGGTTCGGGTCACGGGGTTCTTCCTTCTTCGAGGTCGCGGGCCACGGTGGAGGCCGGGGTGTGCAGGATGCCGTCGAAGGCGTCCAGGACGGGGGTGTGCAGGAAGGTGCTCTGCAGCCGGATACGGTCGGGGCCAGGGCCGGCCTGGGCGCGCGCCGGGCGGAGGCCGGCGAGACTGAGCCCGAGGCCGGCGCCGGCGAAGGCGGCTTCGACGCTGCCCGGCTCGGGCGGCTGCAGCGCGGTGTCCTCGATGCGGAAGCCGAAGCGCGCTTCCTCGTCGCGGATCATCTCGCCGGTGTGGCCGCCGGTGCTGGTCAGGCCGAGGGCGAAGTACGCGTCGCCGAGCGCGTTGTGCAGGTGTTGCCCCATGGGGAAGCCGGTGAGCTGCCCGTTGAACGAGATGGGTGCCTTCTGGATGTGGGCGTTGTGGGCCGCCAGCACGATGCGGGTTCCGGGCTTGGAGCGCTCCAGGTGCCACAGGACCGATCCGGCCATGTAGACGTCGCGGGCCGAGGTGTCGGCGGTCAGCCCGGTCCCGGCGAACAGGCCGGCCATGGCGCGGAAGCCGTAGTCGGCCTGGCAGGCGCCTTCGAGACGGCGCAGCGCGATGTCGTAGCTGGGCCGGTCGCCGCGGGAGACGTACAGCGGCTCGACGGCGCGGAACCGGATGAGCAGGCGCGTCAGGGCGGCGGTGAGGGCGTCCTGGTCGGCGGCGGGCAGGCGGGCCCACGCGGGCGCCGCCGCGGCCGCGGAGGTTCCGGCGAACGATCCGGCGATGCGCGTCGCCGTCTCGATGGACGGCAGGGCTTCGGGGTCGATCCGGCGCAGGTAGTCGGCGACCGGGGTCAGGGCGGGGAGCAGGGACCCACCGGCCGCCGGGATGTCGATGCCGGCGAAACGCACCGGTTGTGAGGCTGTGGCGTTGTGCCGGCGGATCCAGCGCAGCGGGTCGTCGACCCCCACGGGGATCGCCTCGGCGAGGTGGCCCGTCAGGTCGTCGTCGGTGCCCTCGCCCTGGGCCCAGGCGTCGAGGGGGAAGCCTTCGCTGAAGCCGTACTCGAAGGCCAGGACGGTGAAGTCGCAGCGTTCGACCAGGAACCGCAGGAGGCGCCGGCGCAGGCGGACGAACTCGTCGATGAAGTGGGAGTGCTCGCCGATCGCGACGACGCGCGCGTCGCCGATGAGGTCGCGCAGCGGCTCCAGGTCGTCGAGCGGCGCCTCGGGGTCGAGGTGGGTGAGCGGGGCGGCGTGGCCGCCCAGCCAGTCGGCGAACGGGTCGGGGTGGAACGAAGCAGGCATGCTGATGGCTCGATTCTGGTGCTGAAAGGTCAACGGACGGGTCTCACGCCTGCGCGGCCGCCACCTTCTCCAGGTCGCCGACGCTGCCGGACATGATCGTGCGGACGTGTTCGGTGATGAGCTGGAGCGGCCAGTCCCACCAGGCCACGGCCAGCAGGCGGTCGACGTCGGCGTCGCTGTGGCGGCGGCGGATGAGCCTGGCCGGATTGCCGCCGGCGATGCCGTAGTCGGGCACGTCGTCCACGACGACGGAGCCGGAGGCGATGATCGCTCCGTGGCCGATGCGGACGCCGGGCATCACCATCGCCCGGTAGCCGAGCCAGACGTCGTGGCCCACCACCGTGTCACCCCGTCCGGGCAGGCCGGTGATGAGGTCGAAGTGCTCGGCCCAGGAACCGCCCATGATCGGGAAAGGGAACGTCGAGGGGCCGTCCATGCGATGGTTGGCGCCGTTCATGATGAACCGCACCCCCTCGCCGAGCGCGCAGAACTTCCCGATGACCAGCTTCTCCGGCCCGTAGTGGTAGAGCACGTTACGGGTCTCGAAAGCGGTCGGATCGTCCGGGTCGTCGTAGTAGGAGAACTCGCCGACCTCGATCAGCGGCGAGGTGACCAGCGGTTTCAGCAGCACCACCCGCGGCTGATCGGGCATCGGGTGCACCACGGTCGGGTCGGGGAAAACGGGTATCACCAATCGGCTCTTTCCACGAGACACTGAAGAGTACGGAACGTACCGTACCGATAGGATGATGTCGGCGCCCGGAAACGTTGTCAAGTACGGGACGTACCGTTCCGATAAGGTGGCGGCATGACCCGCACACCCCATCGCCGCGGCACCGACCGGACCGAGGCCATCATGCGGACCACGCTGGAGCTCGGCCAGGAGATCGGCTACTCCAACCTCAGCATGGAGGCGGTCGCGGCCCGCGCCGGCGCCAGCAAGCAGACCCTCTACCGCCGATGGTCGTCCAAGGGAGCCCTGCTGCTCGACTCGCTGCTGTCGCTGAACGAGCCCAGCCTGGACTACCCCGACACCGGCGACCTCGCCGCCGACCTGCGCGCACAGATCTACGCGGCCGTGGACCTGCTGGGCCGCCCGCCCTACGGTCCCCTGTTCTACGCTTTGGTCGGCGAGGCCCAGCACGATCGCCGGGTCGCCGACGCGCTCAACGAGCGCTTCATCACCCCGCAGCGGGACAAGACCGTCGCCCGGCTGCGGGCGGCCCGCGACCAGGGCCAGCTGGCGTCCGGCTTCGACCTCGATCTGGCGATGGCCATCCTGTCCGGCCCGCTGTACTTCCGGCTCCTGATCACCAAGGAGCCGCTGACCCACGAGTACGTCGACCGCGTCCTCGACGCGCTCTTCGCCGGGATGATGCCCCGCTCGTGAGCGGGCTCGCCCGCCGGCGGCCGGAGCAGCACCGCCCGCGGCTGCCCGGGCATGGGGGGCACCGCGTTCGGGTCGGCCGGGATCGGGCTGTTCATGACATATGTTCCTCTCCAGCTGCGCTTAATGCGACAGCTTATACATTAAGATAGTGTCATGACGCAGCCCACCGAGCGAACCGGGGGCCGGGCGGAGTCTTCCGCTGACCTGCCGCCGCCCCGCCGCCGCCCGGGCGGCCGTACCGAGCGCACCCGCGCGCAGGTGCTCGACGCGGTGCGGGCCGAACTGGCCGAACGCGGCTACGACGCGCTCACCCTGGACGCCGTCGCGGCCCGCGCGGGCGTGCACCGCGCGACCGTGTACCGGCGCTGGCGCGACGTCGGCGGCCTGCTCGCCGACCTCTGCGCGGCCACCGCCGGCGACGACTGGCAGCCGGAGGACACCGGCTCCCTGGAGGGCGACCTCGCGGCCCTCAACCGGGAGAACCTGGCGGCACTGACGGACCAGCCGTCGATCGCCGCCGCCCTGCTGGCTGCCTCATTCCGCTCCGAGGAGGCCGCGCGCGGCCTGCGGCAGCTGTGGGCGGATCGTTACGCCCGCTGCGAGGTCGTCGTCGAGCGCGCCGTACGGCGCGGCGAACTGCCGCCGGACACCGACGCGCGGCGACTGCTCGTCGCCGCCACCGCGCCGCTCTACCACGAGGTGGTACTGCTGCGCACGCCGCCCGACCCGGACCTGGACCTGCCGGGCCAGGCGGCCAGGACCGTGGCCCTGGCCGCCGCCGCGGGCGCCTTCGCCCGCCCCACGCATCCCGCGTTGCCGGGTTGAAGCCTCACGTGACGCAAGCTCAGCGGCGCTCGCCATCTCGCACTTCCAGGAGCGGCAGGCCCGCCGCGTACCGCCGGAAGAAACCGGCGGTCGGGGTGTTCGCGGTCGCGACGGCGTCCGGGGTGCCCTCCGCGATCACCGTGCCCCCGTCCGGACCGGCTCCCGGCCCCAGGTCGATCACCCAGTCCGCGGACGCGGCGACGGGGATGTCGTGTTCGGCCACGACGACGGTGTTGCCCGAGTCGAGCAGCACGTCGAGCGCATCCACCACCCGCTGGATGTCAGACGGGTGCAGGCCCGAGACGGGTTCGTCGAGAACGACAAGACCGGCCTTGCGGCCCGCGGCACCGCGCTGGATCGCGGACGCCAGCTTCAGCCGCTGCGCCTCGCCGCCGGACAACTCTGTGGCGCTCTGGCCGAGCTGGAGATAGCCGAGTCCGACCTGGTTCAAGGCTCTCAGGGTTTCCGCGAGTTGCCGGGGTTCGGAGAAGTGCTCCACCGCCTCGGCGACGGTCAGCTCCAGCACCTGATCGATGGCCAGTCCCCGGTACCTGATCTCCAAGGCATCCGGCCGATAGCGCCGCCCCTCGCACGCGTCGCAGACCACCCACACATCCGGCAGGAAGTGCATGTCGACCAGCTTGCGCCCATAACCGGTGCAGGTTTCGCAGCGGCCACCGCCCGCGGTGTTGAAGCTGAACCAGGAGGCATTGACCCCGCGTCCGCGTGCCACGTCGGTTTCGGCGAACAGCTTGCGGACGATGTCGAACGCCTTGCTGTAGGTGGCCGGGTTGGACCGCGGCGTGCGCCCGAGCGGTTCCTGATCGACGACGGCGACCCAGTCGAACCCCTCCAGGCGGGTCACCTGTCGCACCGTGTCGGTCGCCGTCCCGTTCAGGGCGGCCTCCACGCTCGCCGCGAGCGCGCCGAGCAGGCTGCTCTTGCCGCTGCCGCTCACCCCGGTCAGGCAGGTGAGCCGACCGGCGGGGAAACGCACCAGGTCCGCGGTCACATTGTGCGCACTCAGGCCGTGCAGCTCCACCCAGCCGGTGTCATCCCCGACCGGACGGCGGGCCCGGCGCAGCCGCGGCCCGTCACCGGCCAGATAGCGTCCGGTCAGCGACGTCGGGTGGGCGGCCGCGTCGGCGGGAAGCCCCGACACGAGGACCTCACCGCCGAGGCGGCCCGCGCCGGGCCCCATGTCGATCACCCAGTCGGCCCGGGCGATCAGTTCAGGGTCGTGCTCGACCAGGAGCACCGTGTTGCCGGCCTCGCGTAGCTCCAGGGCGATGTCGAGCAGGTGCGCCTTGTCCGCGGGATGCAGTCCGGTCCCGGGCTCGTCCAGGACGAAGACGATGCCGTTCAGCTCGGTGCTGAGCTGCGCGGCGAGCCGGGTTCGCTGCAACTCACCCCCGGACAGCGTCGCCGCGCTCCGGGACAGCTGGAGATGGGCCAGGCCGAGCCGGTCGAGGATGCCGAGCCTGCGGCCCAGGTCCTGCAGCAGCGGCTCGCCCACCTCTCGCTGCCGGGAGCCCAGGTTGTCCGCCACCCGTTTCGCCCAGCTGCGCACCTCCCGCACTTCCACCTCGAGCAGGTCGGGGTAGGTCAGCCCGCCGAGCCGCACCGACCGGGCCACCTGGTCGTACCCGCTGCCGCCGCAGGTGCCGCACGGCTGCTTGCGCATGTACGGCAGGTAGCGCTGCTTGGCGCTGGAGGTCTGGGCGTTCACGAACACCCGCTCCACCTCGGCGAGCGCGCCCCGCAGCGGCTGGCTCGAGGTGTAGGTCACCGAGACCGTCTCCTTTTTGTTGGACATGTCGACGGTCGCCTCGACTTTCTCCTCACCTGTGCCGTACAGCACGCAGTGGCGGAACTCCTCCGGCAACGACTGCCACGGCCGGCCGAGGTCCACGCCGCGCTTCTCGGCGAGCGCCGGCACGAACGCGTGCTCTCCCGACCGCCACTTGGCATACCAAGGTGAGGCACCCTCGAAGAGCGGAAGCTCCGGATGGGTGATGACCAGGTCCTCCTGCGCCTGCCACCGCCCGCCCACCCCGTGGCAGTCCACGCAGCCGCCTTCCGGGGTGTTGCGGTCGAAATGAGCCGTCGTCAGATGCCCGTCGACGCTCTCCGCCGCCGGGTCCGCGCCGATCCCCGGAAGGCGCGAGTACAGCAGCCCCAGATGCCCGTCGATGCCGGTGATCGTCGCGACCGTGGACCGCGGGTTGCGGTTCAGACGGCGCTGGTCGACCGCGAGCGTCGCGCCGAGTCCCAGGATGCGATCGACCTTCGGCCGATTGCGCTGCGTGATGTACTGCCGCACGAACGGCGAAAGCCCCTCCAGATACCGCAGCTGGGCCTCGTTGTGCAGGGTGTCGATGGCCAGCGAGGTCTTGCCGCTGCCGCTCACCCCGGTGAAGGCAGTGAGCCACCCCTTGGGGATGCTCACCGACACGTCCCGCAAGTTGTTGGTACGAGCCCCCACCACCTCGATGGCCTCGCGCCCCATACTCGCGACGTCCCGTACGAACGCAGTCAACCTTGATCCACCCTTCGCGACACAGCAGAACACAGGCGGACGGACCCCCACCCATGACGAATGAATTGATGACGCCACTACGCGGCGGCCGCTCAGCGCCATGGCGCCGAGCGGCCGTTTGATCGGATCTCTCAGCACGTGGCCGGTCTCGACGCGGCCCGTGCCGCAGATCAGGACCGGGACACCCCGGTGAGCTTGTCGATGCCGGGGGCGTAGGCGGTCATCCAGTGCGGATGCAGCCGGTAATAGACCACATCGTTGTCCCAGTCGAAGCAGTCGTCGCCGTAGAAGTCCTTGAAGTAGGCGAGCAGGTCCGGCCAGTCAGCGGCCGGCTCGCCGTTTTCGGGGTTGAGGATCTCCACCGTGCCGTGCGTGAACACGCCCAGGTCCTCACCGCGCATGTGCGCGACGCTGGTGGCGGGGCGGGCAGCGAGATGGCGGGCCTTGGCGGCGCTGCGCGCCGTGCCGAAGTGCCACCTTCCGTGCAGGAAGTGCCCGTCCACACCGCTGATCCGCGGCTCTCCCTTCGCCGTCACGGTGGACAGGGCGAGGGTGCACATGCCGGTCAGAATTCGGGTGACCTGCTCCGCGGTCAGGGTGTTCGCAGTGACGATCGAGCGGAGGTGCGAGGTCGAACGGGAAAGGGAGGCTTCGAGGAGAGCCTGAAGCTCCTTGAGCTCCTCGGGCGTTTCGCGCATTGAAGTCCTTGTCTATCCGTGAGGCCCCGGTCCACACTCACATCGGCGCCGACCGGTGGATTCATGATTTCTCCGAAACCCGACACCTCGTGTCATGTTTCTCAGCCATTTGGCGGATGCCGTCGGGCCGCCCTCCGACGAGCGGATGGAGCGGCTGCGGTCGTATCCGGACGTAGGCAGTTCATCTGGTCGGTGCCGCAGGCGGCGGTACAGCGGCTGAACCACCTGGCGGTGTTTCCGGGGGCCCTGCGGATCCGTCCTACGGCAAGAGCTTGGTGAGAAGAGCGCGAAGTTCTTGAGCGCTGTCCGGGCCGAGGATGTCGTCGATGTCGCGCTCCATGCTCTCCAGGGCTTCACGCACTATCGGGATGCGGGCGCGGCCGAGGTCGGTGAGTTGCAGGGCATAGCGGCGTCGGTCGTGCGGGTCCTGGCCGCGGGATACGATGCCGGCCTGCACCAGCTCCTCGATGAGTGACGCGGTGGCCGGTTCGGTGAGGTGCAGGTATCGGGCCAGTTGCTCTTGCGAGCAGGGGGCGAGCCGGTCCAGGGCGGGCAGCAAGGCGAAGTGGCGGGTGCGCAGGCCGTGCGCCGCGAGCCGATGATCGCCAAGACGACGCAGCCGGTAATGGGCTTGAGCTATCAGGTGCTCGATGCTGTGGATGGCGGATGGCCCGTCGTCGGCGACGAGCTTGGTCAGCAGCGCGGCGAGGCGCTGCCGTTCGGGCTCGGTGAGCGCGCCGGTGAGCCGGGCGTCGCGAGCAGCGACGGCGTGGCGCATGCCGTCCAGGGCGGCACGGCCCGCCTCGGTCAGCGACAGCACGTAGGTGCGGCGGTTGGCCGGGTTGCGGGTGCGGACGACATGGCCCGCCTCTTGAAGCCGATCGAGCAGCCTGACCATGATCGTGCGGTTGATGCCAAGTCGGTGGGCGAGGTCCTGCTGGGAGGGGGCGTCTTCGTCGGCGAGGATGTCGAGCACCACAAAGTCGCGCGACTGGGGTCCGTCCTGCACGGCATGAGCGGTGACGGCAGTGAACACGCGGCGCATCAGGTGGCCGGTAGTTGCATGCAGCGGTCCGGATTCGTCGTCGACGACGTTCCCTGTCTGGTCGGGCACGAGCCTCACCTCCGGGCGTGATGTTAGCAGGCTGATGATTACCGTAGTGACGGTTGGAACATGATTAGTTGGGATGTTGACAGTTGGAGAAGCGCGGACCTAGAGTCCAGACGCCAACTCAGCGAAGGGTCTGAACGATCATGCGTACTGTCGCCGTCATCGACTCCCATCTCGCCTACGCAGAGACCGGGCAGGGCGAGCCGCCCGTGGTTTTCCTGCACGGCAGCCCCACCTCGTCCTACATCTGGCGCAACGTCATCCCGCACGTCGCCGATCGCGCCAGGGTCCTGGCCCCTGACCTGATCGGGATGGGCGCCTCCGGAAAGCCCGACATCGGTTACCGCTTCGCCGACCATGCCCGCTACCTGGATGCGTGGTTCGAAGCCATGGGGCTGGAGGAGGCCGTCCTGGTCGGCCACGACTGGGGCGGCGCCCTGGCCATGGACCGTGCCGCCCGCCACCCCGGTCAGGTGCGCGGCGTCGCCCTCCTGGAGACGTTCCTGCGGCCGCAGATGTGGGCCGAACTGCCGCAGGACGTGATCGACCACTCCAAGGCGCTACGCACCCCCGGGCTCGGCGAGCGGCTACTGCTGGAGGAGAACGCCGCCATCGAATACGCCCTGCCCCACCCCTTCGCCATCAAGACAGGCCTCAGCCCGGAGGACCACAACGTCTACCGCGCGCCCTACACCGACCCGGCGTCGCGCCGTCCGCTACTCCAGTGGCCTCGCGAGATTCCCTACGACCGCGAGCCGGCCGATGTGGCCGAGCGCATGGACGCCTACGGTGAATGGCTCGCCACCAGCCCCGAGGTACCCAAACTGCTCCTCACGGTTGAGGACGGTGTCGGTATCGCCTCCCCCGAGATCGTGGACTGGGCCCGCCAGAACATCGCCGCCCTCGAGATCGAAGGGATCGGACCCGCCGGCCACCAGGCCCCCGAGGACCAGCCGCACGCCATCGGCCAGGCCATCGCCAACTGGCTGAATCGCCATCACCTCCTCTCGCCGACGTCGTCCTCCCGGACATGACCCCAGTCCCGCGCGCCCGGCCGCTCGCCGGAAACTACGACCCGGCCGGGCCCGGCCGCATGCTGTTCGCGTTCTTCGCCGCTATGGCCGAGACCGAGCGGGAAGCAATCGGTGACCTTGGCGATGGCTTCGGCGCCGGGTTTGAGGGGTGTTCACGAATGGGCTCGACTGTGACTTGGATTTCTTGACGGCGTGATTGTTTGCACGTTCGCTGTCGTGATTTCGCAGCTCACCGAGGTGTGCGACGTGTACCTGGCCCGCCGGATCGCCGCACGGTTCGCCGAGACCCGTCCCGATGGCGACGGGGGCCTGGATCTGTCGTTGGGTGAGGTCGCAGAGCGGATCGCCGCCGATGCTGATCCCGCAGGGTGGGAGGAGATCCATCTCCACGGGCGGCGCGACATTCTCACGGCCTGTGCCCAGCGGCTCGCCGCCGTCCAGCACCGGCACCTGCCCGACAAGCCTGAGACCCGGGCGGATGTCACCAAGATGATCCGTGACACCTTCTCGATCGGCGGGAATCTGTGGGTGCTCGCCGATGAGGAGCTGCGGGAGGCTGGGTCCGCGTTCGAGCGGGTGAGGATGCTGCCCGACAGCGTCGACCAGTCGCCGCGCGGGAGTTCGCCGACGAACATTTTTTGTCGTCAGGGACCGAACTCGACACGTTCCGCCCAGGCGCCCGGCGCGTCGCGGGCCGTACGGGCCTCAACGGCTAACCCGAGGACTGCAGCCGTGGTAGCAACCTCTGATCACCGCTACCGCCAATTTCTGCACTCAGACTCCTCGGAGGCCTGAAGGGTACGCAGCGAGCAGTGTGGCCTACGCGAATGCGTCGGCGCCGGTTATCGCTCTCGGGGCGCGCCCGGCTCATTCTTTGTCGTCCCGGCCGAAACAGCTTTCACCCGGCGAGGGCGCGTGCGCCACCGCAGCGCTTGTGCATACTGCCGCAACCGATCACAATTGACCCGACGCGGCTCTTACTGAACCGGCGCACCACCGCTGTGGTTCAAGGGCCAGGGTCTGCCCGAAGCGGGTTTCCGTTCTCGACCTGAATGAGAGGTACGTAAGTGGCTTCCAGTGAGATCGAAGGCATCTCTGAGGCGCAGTGGGCGGAGATTGCTGCCGCTGCCGGCCGGCCAGCCGAGGAGTTGAAGGCGGTTGTGGAATCCGCGCGCGCGTCGTCTGAGTCCTCTGAGCCCATGACCGCCACGCTGGCCCATGGGGAGAATAATTATGAAATCCCGATCATACCTGGGGTGCTGGCCTTCAAGGTCTCGGCGGACGTTACGCCCGGCGACGACTGGACGGCTGACACAACCTTGACGATCCTGCTTTTCGACGAGGAGGTGGACTCCCAGAAGCACGCCTTCTCTCCGCAAGAGAGGACCGTTCACATCACGCCTTCGAACCCCCTGTATCAGGTCGACATGGAATTCGGATTCTATGGCGCTGACTGCTGCTTCGGAATGCACGGGCAGGCGAAGGTGATAGGCATCGGAAAAAAGGAAATCAATTACGATGACATCTTCTGCATCTTCTAGATGAGGGCCGTCGCGGGGGCGCCTAACACAAGACTTTGCCGCCCGACCACGGAAGATGGAAGCGGCCTGTCCGGACGGCTGGCAGGCCGCTCTCAGCGCGTCATGCGCGCGTGCGAGGAACCCGGCCGACGAACCCTCGCCGGCGTCGCTGGCCCGCAGACCAAGTACGCCTGAGATGGGCAGCTTCCCGCTCAGGCGGTGCGTCGCATGGAAGCTCCCACGTTTCGCTAGTTTCGGGAGTCGTCTACGCGCACATGCGCGAGACGTCCCATCGATCTTCGGGGCCCCGCGCCGGCGAGACGCGGCGGTAGACCTTACGCAGTTACAGGCGGGGCCGCGATCTGTCATTGTGGCCATGACACAGGGGCAGGTCGCGCACCGTGACCAGGCCGGATTCCGTTCCGAATCTCTCTGACCCCGGGCTCGCGGCGCGTGTCGTGCACGACAGGTGTTGCAACGACTAGGGTCGTCCTGACCGCTTCTGAGCTGCGTGAACTCGAACCGCACGCCTGCGGCGCCCCGGAGAAACGTCGGTGATCACGACGCCGGCGGCGAGGCGATCCTGGCCGACTGGCTCGCCCGCACCCGCGGCTGCTGGGCGAGCGGGGAGCAGGTCGCGCTCACCCACGAGCAGGTACTCGTCTACGGCCTGCCCGCGGCGCCGGGCAAGGCCGGCGGTCCGCGCCGGCCCGCCTTCGCCGCCCGCCACGACCTGGACCCAGCGCGGCCGACGCAGTGGGAGGCCGAAGCACTCGACCCCGGCGAACTGCGCCGCCTCATCGAGGACACGATCACCCGCTGGATCGACCGGCAGGCGTGGCGGCGATCCGTCGCTGAAGTACAGCGTGACATCGCCCGGCTACGCCAGTTCGTGCGCGGCCGGCCGTCCGGGCGGTGACACCGGCATTCACGCTTGCGCCCGGCCAATTACTGGCATTCAGGCGCGTGTGCGGCCCGGCTGGGGGAGTCGGTTCGCCGGGGCGCTCGCCAGCGCACCCTGGCCGTGCGTGCGCGCAGGCCGCCAAGCTCTCCGAGGCGCTCGGCCGGACGCGGTCAGCGGCCGGCGGTCTGGAGTCGGTTGAGAACGACTGAACCCCCGACCAGCCCGGCCCCACGCCGGAAGAGCGCGACGGCCCCGCTTCATCGAAGCGGGGGCCGTCGTCGTTGGCCGTCTTGGGGTCCGGCCCACATAAGCCCAGAACCCACATTCGATCTTGCTGGGCTGCTGATGTACCGGATGACGCACCCGAGTCGCGCGGCGACCGTTCCGGTGAACCCGCAGGTCGCCGACACCTTGGCGACGGCCATCCGTCCCTTATCCGGTACATCAACCCGTGTCCGCCGCGCGCCGCCCATCAGGCTCCTCGCCAGTGGCAACACCTGGTGCACGTGGGTTTCGGGCTTAGATGGGCCGGACCTCGTCCTGTGCTGGCCGCCGCGCAGGACGAACCCGATGATCTCGCCTCTGTGGGGCATCCGTACCGTCAGTGTGCCGGTGAGGTGGAGTCCGAGAGTCAGCCGGTCTGATCACCGAATCGGACCAATCGGCGTTCCCAGGCCAGGGCCGCGACCACACCGATGGCATAGGCGACCAGGTCCCATGGGTCGGGGAACGCGCCGACCAGGACACCGCCGATGCCCGGCGGGGTCATGCCGACTATTTGGTAGACCTCGACGGCGGCGGCGATCGCGGCCGTGGCCAGGGTGCGGCGTGCGGCGGTGGTGCGCCACAGCAGCCCCAAGAACGCGTAGACCAGCATGGTGGCGCCGACGTCGCTCACGTAACCGCGGATGAACGGTTGTCCCGGGCCCGGGTAGAAGAGGGCGAACGCGCCGACGGCAAGGGCGACGCCACCCAGAAGGACCATGGCACGGCGCATGTTATTGACATCTTCTCCGAATCTCAACGATCAGGACGAACCTGATCATAGAGCTCGTCCCTTATGGCGGCATGCTGATGGCGGCAGGTCAGCGACCGCGGTGGAGTGCCATGGCGACGGCATGCCAGCACGCTGGAACGTAGTGACGATCCATCCGGAATGAGGCCCGACGAGATGAAACAGTGCACGATCGCTGGCGCTGGCGCCGGCGTGTGCAGTTTCCTGCACACCATATGGCGGCCGGTGACATGATCCTTAGCGTGGATCGGGACGAGCTAAGGGCGAAGGTTCGGCGGGAGCGGCAGTTGCGTCGCCGGGTGCGCCGGGCGGCGTGACGGTTGCGCCAGGCCGAGGTCGAGTACGAGTGGGCTATCGCCTCGGCCCGTGCCGAGAGCCTGCCGGTGCGGGCGGTGGCGGCCGAGGCGGGGCGTTCGCCCTCGCGCATCCAGCAGATCGCCACGGCGGCCGCGCCGCTGCCGGAGTTGGAGGCGGCGCTGACGCAGTTGCGTCCGGCCGATGATGAGGATGCCTTCCACGTCGGGGTGGATCTGGATCGAGTGGCTGCGGTGCTGCGCCGGATCGCCTGTGACATCGACGAGTTGGCCCGTGCCCGCGCGGTGGCTGACCTGGACGAGGCCGCCATCGTCCACCAAGGACCGCCAGTGCCCGCTCGGCAAGCGGATGTGTTGAGGGTGTTCTCGGGGGCGGCAACGTCCTGATGACGACCCAAACCAGCGACGGCCCCAGCGCAGAGCCCAAGCTCTGCCTCGTAAGTCGATCGGGCCGATTCGGCGGAATCGTTAGAGTACCCGGATGCCTGCTCCGCGCACCCTGCTGCCGCGCTCGACACCGGCCACCTCGGGGATGTCGTCCCGTTCCATCGCCGCGATGTTGGACCGGCTCGAAGCACAATCCATCGAGTGTCACTCCATCATGGTCGTACGCCACGGTCACGTCGTCGCCGAAGGCTGGTGGGCGCCGTACACGGCCGACCGCCCGCACCTCCTCTACTCGCTGACCAAGTCGTTCACCTCGGTCGCCGTGGGGCTCGCGATCGCCGACGGGCTGCTCTCGCTGGACGACCGGGTGGTGGACGTGTTGCCCGACCACGTTCCGGCCGACCTCTCGGAGCAGGGACGCCGCCTCACCGTTCACCACCTGCTGTCCATGACGACCGGACACCGTACGGACAGTCTCGCCGAGGCCTGGCGACGGGAACCGGGCGACCTGGTGAAGGGCTTCCTGCGCGTACCGTTTCCCGAGCCTGAGGGAACACGGCACGCCTACGACAATGCGACCACGTTCGTCCTGGCCCGGATGGTGGAACGGGTCACGGGTCGCGGCCTGCCGGAACTGCTCGACGAGCGCCTGTTCCAGCCGATGGGCGTCGACCACGCCGAATGGGACCGGGTGGCGAGCGGTGCCGCCTTCGGCTTCCATGGGCTGCACCTCACGACCGAGGCCGTGGCCGCCTTCGGTGAACTGCTGCTGCGCGGAGGCC
Organism: Nonomuraea sp. NPDC050383; assembly: GCF_044459125.1. Classification (NCBI taxonomy): domain Bacteria; kingdom Bacillati; phylum Actinomycetota; class Actinomycetes; order Streptosporangiales; family Streptosporangiaceae; genus Nonomuraea; species Nonomuraea sp. NPDC050383. The sequence continues at coordinate 2,455 of NZ_JBITIP010000036.1, read as the reverse complement.
TCTGCGGCGACCGGCGGCTCGTCCCGCGCGAATGGGTGGAGCTCGCGACCAGACGGCACATCGATACCCGGCCGTTCGAGGACGGGTCGGGAAACGCCGACTACCTTCGCGGGTACGGTTACCAGTTCTGGGTGTCGCGTCATGGTTACCACGGTGACGGCTCCTTCGGCCAGCAGTTCGTGGTCGTCCCGTCGCACGATCTCGTAGTCGTCGCGACCGGCGCCCATACGCAGGCACAGGCGTTGCTCGACGCGATCTGGGAGTGCCTGCTGCCCGGCATGGACGATGCGGGAAGCACCCGGGACGACGAGATCCTCGCCGATCGGCTGCGGCGGCTGTCACTCGTTCCGGTGCCGGGCTCGGCCGCCCCGGAGCGTTCCGTCAAGGCGAGACTGGACGGCTCCTCCGAGGACTCGGCTCTGCCAGACGGAACCACGGTGATCGCCGACCCGGTGGACGGCGGATGGCTCCTGCGCCTCGGGCCGTTGCTCAACGTCCAGGTCGGCCACGGCGAATGGCGGGAAAGTTCGCCGCTCGGCCGCCCTGTCGTCGCGGCCGGCGCCTGGCAGGGCGACTCCTTCGTCGCCGACCTCTACGTCATCACCACCCCGCACCGGGTCCGGCTCGTGGTCGACGCCGACGCGGGGACAGCGGTGGCGACGTGGAACATCGTGCCCCTGACCGGCCCCAGCCTGGAGGTGCATGTACGGTCGCCGCTGATGACACGGCCCGACGTCGCGTAGGTGAGGTTGGTAAGGCTCAGGTGCCGGCTGGATCCCGGTCGGCGGCGAGGTCAGAGATGAAGGCAGCCGGGCGGCGAGCAGCACGCCGCCACCCGGGCCGGAACAGCGCCCTACTTGGTCAGGGATTCGGCGACGAGTCGCCAGATGTCCGCGGCCAGGTCCATGTTGCCGCTCTGCTGGGCCTGCTCGGCGAGCTTGCGCAGCCCGGCGAGCGCCGCGTCCTGCTCGCCCTCCAGGAGCAGGACACGGTTGCGCAGCACGTCGAGCCGCATCCGCTCCTGGTAGGTGAGCAGGTCGTCGAAGCCGGTCAGCCGGTCCAGGACCGTGCGGGCCTCGTCGAGGTCGCCGGTGAGGACGGCGATCCGGGCGCGCACGGCCAGCAGTTGCTGCTCGATGGTGGGGGCGCCCGCGAACGGCAACGCGGCCTCGACTTCTGCGACACGCCGCTGGGCGGACTCCGTTCTGGGCGGATCGGCCCTGAGGTCGAGCCGGGCCGCGCCGAGACGCAGGCGCATCCAGAGCGTCAGGTCGTCGCGGCCGTCGAAGCCGTCGATGGCCCGGTTCATCAGGTCCGCGCCGGTGTCGAGGTCGCCCTGGCGGACCCGGACGTTGGCCACGGTCCACACGGCTTGGGCCCGCAGCGCTCCCGAGACCTGGTCCGCCAGCGTGAGCAGTTCGTCGGCGTGCCGGGCGGCGTCGGGCAGTCGCCCGGCCTCGGCCAGCGCCGACACCAGGGCCAGCAGCGTGGAGGCCCGCACGCGGACGGGCAGGGCTTCGCGTTCGGCCAGCTCGTAGGCGTTTGTTGCGGCATCGACGGCGCCGACGATCTCTCCGGTGCTGCGCATGCAGCGCGACAGGGCGGCCAGCACTCTGGACTGCAGCTCGGGTAGCCCGATCTGCGCGCTGAGCTCGGCCAGCTCGTCGAGGCATTTCCGCTGCTCGGCGTACTCCTGACGCCACTGACGCCACTCGGCGACTTGCCAGAGGGCCTGCCAGCGCAGCAGGGGGTCCTCCCCGCCGGAGGTTTTCAGGGCGTCGCTGAGGGCCCGGCCGCCTTCGTCCTGGCTCAGGCCGGTGGCCAGGGTCAGGCTCTGGGCCAGGGAGGTGGCGGTGGACTGGGTGAGCTCGGCAGGGCTGATGCCGAGCTGTGTGGCCAGGTGCGTGATGGCCCGTTCGGTGGGCTGACGCGCCCCTGACTCCAGCCGGGACAGGTATCCGGTGGACATGCCCTCGCCCGCGAGGGCTGCGAGCGTCAGGCCGCGTTCGGTCCTCAGCTGCCTGAGTCGGCGGCCGAAGACTGGTTGTTCGAGCATGTCCGAACTCCCGGGTAGCGGTTGACGTCGTCCGACGTCCGGAGGGTCACGCCCGAGGCTAGCTCATTTGCCTCCCTCTGGACAAGTTCTTGCCAGCGCAGATGCCCGTACGCCACAGCTCTGGCAATTTTGCTTGGCAAATACTTGCCAAGACTTTGGCAATAGCCGTAACGTTCCTGTCGTCGCCAACGGACCTCGTCGCCGACAAGCCAGAAGCACCCGAAGGAGCACCGCCATGTCCCTCACCCTCGCCCTCACCGACCAGGACGCGCTCACCCTGCGCACCGCCGCCTGGGGCGCCGTCTCGCTGATGTCGGCCGCTGGTGCCGCCGGTTCGGCGCACCAGGCCGCCACCGAGGGCTCCGTCGCCCTGACCTCCGCGACCGGCCTGGTCGGGCA
>NZ_JBITIP010000035.1:0-28992 GCF_044459125.1 Nonomuraea sp. NPDC050383 | reverse complement strand
GGGGGCGGGCCCCCCCCCCCCGGCCGGTCGGCGCGGAGCCGCCGTGCTCAGTCGCGCCAGGTCACCAGGGCGTCCAGCGCCTCCACGCGCGAGCCGTCGACCAGCAGCGGGTTGATCTCCAGGGCTTCGAGGCGGGGTCCGAGGGCCTGCGCGTACGCGGCCACGCGGGCCACCACGGCCGCGACCGCGTCGAGGTCGGCCGGCTCCGCGCCGCGGGCGCCCTCCAGCAGCCGCACCCCCCGCAGCTCCCCCAGGGCCCGGCGCACCTCGCGGGCGTCCACCGGCAGCAGCCGCAGCGCGGTGTCGCGCAGCACCTCCACCCACACGCCGCCCAGGCCGACGGCCAGCGTGAGACCCCAGCCGGGGTCCCGCACCACGCCGACGAGCAGCTCCACGCCCCCGCGCCGCTGCGGCTGCACGAGCACGCCCACGGCACCACCGGCGTGCCCCGCGCCGGGGGCGGCCCGCACCGCGGCGACGATCTCCCGGTAGGCGGCGCGGACCTCCTCCGGGCCGGTCAGGCCGAGCCGGACCCCGCCGATGTCGCTCTTGTGCCCGAGCCCCTCCGCCGACGCCTTCAGCACCACCGGGTAGCCGAACCGGCCGGCCGCCGCGACCGCGGCCTCCTCCTCGTACGCCTGCTCGGAGGGCACCACGGGGATGCCCGCGGCGGAGAGCAGGGCGGCGGCGCGGTGCTCGGCCCACACGCCGCTCGCGCTCGCCGCCTCCGCGGGCACGGCGCCCTCGAAGACGGCGCCCTCGAAGGCCCCTGCCCCGGACACGGGCCGCTCCGCGGCCGGGGCGGCCAGCGCGGCGCGGCGCGCCTCCGACCATCGCACGGCCGCACCGATGGCCTGCATGCCGTGCTCGATCCCGCCCACGACGTGCGGGAAGCCGGTCTCCTCCTGGACGGCCCGGCCGAACTCGGTGACGTCGACCAGGGCGTTGCCCATCACCACGACGGGCAGCGGGGAGCCCGCGATCTGCTTGGCGCTGGCCGCGTACGCGGCGAGGACGGGCGCGGGGTGGGCCGGGGCGAGGCGGGGCGGCTCGGACAGCAGCACGACGGCGTCGAGGCCCGGGTCGGCGGTCACCGCCTCCAGGGCGCGGGCGAGCAGGGTCCGGTCGACGAGCACGTACCCGGTGACGTCGAGCGGGTTCTGCACGGTGCCGAAGGCCGGGAGGATCCGCTCCAGCCGGGCGGCCGTCTCCGGGGCGAACGGCGGCAGCTGCAGCCCCTCGTCCTCCGCCCGGTCCGCGATGATCTCCGACGCGCCGCCCGACGGCGTGACGACGCCGAGCCTCGGCCCCGGCAGCGGACCCACCTCGGCGAGCAGCCCCGCGGTGATGATGAGGTCCTCCAGCGAGCGCACCCGGATGACGCCGAGCCCGCGGAAGGCGGCGTCGATCACGTTGTCGTCACCGACCAGCGCGCCGGTGTGGGCCTGGGCGGTGCGCGAGGCGAGCCCGCTGCGGCCGATCTTCAGCGCGACGATCGGCTTGCCCGCCAGCAGCGCCCGCCGGGCCACCCGCGAGAACTCGCCGGGGTCGCGCACCGACTCCAGGAACAGCGCGATGGCCCTGGTGGCCGGGTCGTCCACGAGGTAGTCGACGACGTCCGTGACGGTCAGCGTGGACTCGTTGCCCATCGAGGTGAGCAGGCTGACGCCGACGTTGCGGGCCTGGGCGAAGCCGAGGACGGAGCTGGCCAGCGCTCCGCTCTGCAGCACCACGCCCACGGAGCCGCGCAGCAGCGGCGACGGGATGGGCAGGCCGTACGGGGTGATGCCGGCGGCGGCGTTGATGAAGCCGTTGCCGTTCGGGCCGAGGACGGTCAGGCCGTTGTCCCGGGCGAAGGCGGCGATCTCCGCCTCCATCCGGGCGCCCTCCTCCCCCGCCTCACCGAAGCCCGCGGTCAGGACGACGTAGCTGGTGACGCCCGCCGCGGCCCCCTCGCGCAGCACGGGCAGGACGGCCGTGGTCGGCACCATCACGTAGGCGAGATCGACCGGGCCGGGCACCTCGGACAGGCTCCGGTGGGCCGGCTCGCCGTGGACGACGCCGCCTCGCGGGTTGACCAGGTACACCTCGCCGGTGAACCCGTGCGTGCGCAGGTTCAGCAGCGTGCTGATCGACCAGCCCGACTTGTCGGTCGCCCCCACCAGGGCGATCGAGCGCGGGTTGAACAGCTGTGCGACGGGCATCTCACTCCCCGATCGTGGCGAGCCGCGCGTGACCCTTGATCAGGTTACGGGCGATGGTGCGGCGCTGGATCTCGTCGGTGCCCTCGAAGATGCGCAGCAGGCGCAGCTCCCGGTACCACCGCTCCACGGGCAGCTCCTTGGTGTACCCCATCCCGCCGTGGATCTGCAGGACGCGATCGACGACCTGGTTGGCCATGACGGCCCCGTTCAGCTTGGCGATGGACGAGGCGTGCCGGGCGTCCAGGCCCTCCCGCACCCGCCAGGCGGCGTAGAGGGTGAGCCACTTGGCGGCCTCGATCTCCACCTGCGAGTCGGCGATCATCCACTGGATCGCCTGGTAGTCGGCGATGGGGTGGCCCATGGACGTGCGGATCCTGGCGTAGTCGATCGCCATCTGGAGCATCCGCTCGGCCGCGCCGATGGCGCCGGCGGGGATGAGGTAGCGTCCCTGGCCGATCCACTGCATGGCCAGCTCGAAGCCCTTGCCGACCTCGCCGAGGACGTTCGCCTCCGGCACCCGGACGTTCTCGAAGACCAGGGCGGCCGGCCCCCACTGCCCCATGGTGGGGATGGGCTCGGACTTCCATCCCATGTCGCGGTCGACGAGGAAGCAGGTGACGCCGCCGTCCGCCCCCTTGTCCGGGTCGGTCACGGCGAACACCATCACGAAGTCGGCCTCGCTGCCGCCGGTGATGAACGTCTTCTCGCCGTTGATCACCCAGTCGCCGCCGTCCCGGACCGCGCGGGTGCGGATGTTGCGGGCGTCCGACCCGGCGCCCGGCTCGGTGATGGCGAAGCAGGAACGGCGCTCGCCCTCGATCGTCGGGATCAGGTAGCGCCGCCTCTGCTCCTCGTCCCCGGCGTAGAGGATGTTGTCGGCCGAGCCGCCGAAGCTGAACGGCACGAAGGTGCGGCCGGTCTCCATCGCGATGATCGCGGACATGACCGGGCCCAGGGCGGCTCCGCCGTACTCCTCGGGGGTGTTGATGCCCCAGAAGCCCATCCGCTTGGCCTTCAGCCGCAGCTCGCGCAGGACGGAGGGGTCGAGACCCGGCCGGCCGGCACGCTCGTTGCGCAGGACCTCCGGCTCCAGCGGCATGACCTCCCTCTCGATGAAGGAGCGGATGGTGTCGCGGATCTGCCGTTCCTCGGTGCTGAGCGAGAAGTCCATGCCCCAACCTTTTCTAGAATTACCCTCTAGGAATCGATTCCAGACTGGTCCCGCGCATCGGTGATGTCAACCCCGCTTTTAGAATGCAATTCTAGAACTGTGTGGAGTACCATGGGAGTCCCCGCACCGCGAAGGAGCCACCATGGCGCGCAGGTCCACGGGCAAGGGCGGGTCGTGGGAGTGGAGCCGCACCGCCCAGACCCGCAGGAGCATGCTCCAGGCCGCCCGCGAGGTCTTCTCCGAGCACGGCTTCGCCGACGCCAACGTCTCCGACGTGGTCGCTCGGGCCGGCTCCAGCGTGGGCAGCCTCTACCACCACTTCGGCGGCAAGACCGAGCTCTTCCTCGCGCTGTTCGAGGAGCACCAGGCCGCCCATGAGGAGGCCGCCGCCTCCAGCGTGGCCGCGGCGAAGAAGGCGGGCGTCCGCGACCCCGTCGAGCTGTTCATCACCGGCGCCCGCGCCTTCCTCGAAGGGTCGTGGGCGCGGCGCGACCTCGCCATGCTGTTCATGGACGGCGACGGGCCGCCCGGCTTCGAGCTGATCCGCCGCACCCGCGGCCGGGAGTGGGTCCGGCAGAACGCCGTCCTGCTCGGCGCGGGCGACACCCCGATGGGCCGCCTCACGGTCTCGGTGCTGACCAGCGTGATCGGCGAGGCCGCCCGCGAGGTGGCTACCTGCGACAGCGAGGACGAGGCCAGGGACGTGGTCGAGGCCGCCGTCGCGCTGATCCGCCGCTTCGACCCGCTCACCGCCCCCGCCCCCGCTCCCGCTCCCGGTCCGGAGGCCTGAGGCGGGGTCAGCCCGGCCGCAGCGCCATCCTGCCCCGGTCGAGCACCACGGTCCCGTCGTCCTTGGCCGTCCGGAACAGCACCTCGTCACCGTCCTGCCAGATCGACACGGTCAGCGACTCGCCCGGGAAGACCGGGCTGCTGAACCGTCCCGACATGCCGGCGAACCTGGCGGGGTCGGAGCCGGCGACCGCGTGGAGCAGGGCGCGCCCGGTGATCCCGTACGTGCACAGGCCGTGCAGGATCGGCCGGGGGAAGCCGGCCCTGGCCGCGAACGCGGGATCGGAGTGCAGCGGGTTGCGGTCTCCCGACAGGCGGTAGAGCAGGGCCTGGTCGGCCCGCGTCGCGCAGGTCACCCGGTGGTCCGGAGCCCGGCCGGGAGCCGTCCACTCCTCGCGTGGCCCCCGGTCGCCGCCGAACCCGCCCTCGCCCCGGATGAACACCGCGCTGCGGCTGGTGACCAGCGGCTCGCCGCCGGGATCGACGGCGCGGGCCTCGCTGGTGACCAGCGCGCCCGAGCCCTTGTCGTAGACGCCGGTCACCTTCGAGGTGACGGCCACCGTCCCCTCGGCCGGCAGCTCGCGGTGCAGCTCGAACGCCTGCTCGGCGTGGACGAGCATGGCCGGGTGGAAGTCGCCCAGCCTGCGCGCGACCGGTGCCTGGGCGGCCAGCACCGCGAACGTGGGCAGCACCCGCTGCGGGATCCCGGCCGAGTTCTCGGTGGTGAAGGCGAGCTCGCCGGTGCCCGCGCCGACGCCCAGGGCGTACAGGAGGGTGTCGCGGGACGTCCACGAGCGCTCGTACGGCCCGCTCTCGACGCCGACCAGGCTGTGGTCGATCGGCATGTCAGCCCTCACCGCCCTGCGGGCCGGCCGGGACGCGGCCGTCGGTTCGCGCGTTGGGCGCGGCCTTGGCGACCAGGGCGGGGATGACGTCGTCCAGCTCGGCCGGGTCCCACCGGGCGCCCTTGTCCACGCCCGGCCCCGCGTGCCAGCCCTCGGCCACGCTGATCCGCCCGCCGAGCACGTTGAACACCCGCCCGGTGACCTCCCGCGCACGCGCGCTGCCCAGCCAGACCACCAGCGGCGCGACGTTGTCCGGGTCCGCCGGGTCGAACGGACCCTCGACGGCCCGCCGGGGGCCGCCGAGCCCTTCGGTCATCCGCGTCAGCGCCGCCGGGGCCACCGCGTTGACGGTCACGCCGTAGCGGGCGAGCTCCTGCGACGCGATGATCGTCAGCGCCGCGATGCCCGCCTTGGCCGCGCCGTAGTTGCCCTGTCCCGGGTTGCCGTAGATGCCGGACGACGACGTCGTGTTGATCACGGCGGCCTCCACCCGCTCGCCGGCCTTGCTCCGGGCCCGCCAGTACGCGGAGGCGTGCCGCAGCGGCGCGAACGTCCCGCGCAGGTGCACCCGGATCACCGCGTCCCACTCCTCGGCCGTCATGTTGACCAGCATGCGGTCCCGCAGGATGCCGGCGTTGTTGACCAGGACGTGCAGGTCGCCGAACCGCTCGACCGCCGACGTGACCAGCCGCCGCGCGCCCTCGAAGTCGGAGACGTCCGCGCCGTCGGCGACGGCCTCGCCGCCCATCGCCCTAATCTCCTCCACGACCTCTCCGGCCGGGCCCGGGGACGAGCCCGTGCCGTCCACCTCGGCGCCGAGGTCGTTGACGACGACCTTGGCCCCCTGGCGCGCGAACTCCAGCGCGTGGCCGCGCCCGATCCCCCGCGCGGCCCCCGTGACGATCACCACGCGGCCTTCCGCGATCCCGCCCATACGACACTCCTTCGACCGGCTCGTCGTCCAGAATTCGATTCTAGTATCGCGATCTAGAATCGGATAGGGCGAGCGGCCGCCCGGTCCGTGGAGCCGTCGAGGAAGACGCTGTCGATGAGCCCCCGGCCGATGCCCGCTCAGGAGGGCAGGCAGCGGCCCGAGACCACCGAGAACAGCCGCTCCTTGCCCGGCAGGATGCGCAGGTTGACGCGGTCGCCCTTGGCCGGCGGCGCGTTCGGGTCGACCCGGGCGATGACCGTCTGGCCGGCCAGCGCCGGGTCGCGGGCGTCGGCGTACTCGCCGTAGAGGAAGGCGTCCGAGCCGAGCTCCTCGACCACGGTGACGGTGATCGGGAACGTCGACGGGTCCGTCCCGCCGTCGCCGGCCACCTCGACCGCCTCCGGCCGGAAGCCCAGGATGACGCGGTCGCCGCCCTCCTTGCGCAGCGCCTGGAGCGTCTCGCGGCTCAGCCGGATCCGCTGCGCGCCCAGCACCGCCTCCTCGCCCTCGACGCGGAACTCGGCCAGGTTCATCGACGGCGAGCCGATGAAGCCGGCGACGAAGACGTTGGCCGGGTGCTGGTAGAGCCGCAGCGGCGTGTCCACCTGCTGCAGGATGCCGTCCTTGAGCACGGCCACCCGGTCGCCCATCGTCATGGCCTCGACCTGGTCGTGGGTCACGTACACCGTCGTCACCCCGAGCCGGCGCTGCAGGGCGGCGATCTGGGTACGGGTCTGCACGCGCAGCTTGGCGTCCAGGTTCGACAGCGGCTCGTCCATGAGGAACACCTTCGGCTCGCGCACGATCGCCCGGCCCATGGCCACGCGCTGCCGCTGACCGCCGGACAGCGCCTTGGGCTTGCGGTCGAGGAACTCCTCCAGGTCCAGCAGCCGGGCCGCCTCGTGGACCCGCCGGTCGCGCTCCTCCTTCGGGGTCTTCATCACCCTCAGGGCGAAGCCCATGTTGTCGGCCACCGACATGTGCGGATAGAGCGCGTAGTTCTGGAACACCATCGCGATGTCCCGGTCGCGCGGCGGCAGGTGCGTGACGTCCCGCTCGCCGATGCTGATGTGACCGCCGTCGACCCGTTCGAGCCCGGCGAGCATGCGCAGCGACGTGGACTTCCCGCAACCGGACGGGCCGACGAGGACCAGGAACTCGCCGTCCTTGATGTCGAGGTCGAGGGCGTCCACCGCGGGCCGCTCGGTGCCCGGGTACACGCGGGTCGCCTCGTCGTAGAGAACTTTGGCCATCGGTCTCTCCTCAGTGACTCACAGGTAGGGGTTCGGTCAGGGTGGCGGGGCGGCGGAGCTCGACGTCGACGAGGAGGACGCGGGCGGTCAGCTCGCGCAGAATCCTCTCCTCCTCGCGCGGCACGCCGCTGTCGGTGATCACCGTGTCGTACGCGCTCGCGTCGCGGTGGCTGAAGGCGGCGTGCCGCCCGTACTTGGAGGAGTCGACGAGCAGCAGGTGCCGCCGGGCCGCGTCGAGCATGGCCTCCTTGACGGCGGCGTACTTCTGGACCGGGTGGTAGAGGCGGCCGTGCGTGATCGCCACCGCCGACATGAGGGCGACGTCGGCGTGGATGCGCTGCAGGGCGCGGGACACCTCGGGCCCGGTCGTCGAGTCGAAGGCGCCGTCGTAGTCACCGCCGAGCAGGATCGCCTGGCTGTGCTCGGTGGCCGCGACGATGCGGGCGACGCTGACGGAGTTGGTCACCACCGTGTAGCCGCCGCGCTCGTCGAGGCGCCGGGCCAGCGGGAACAGGGTGGTCGAGTCGTCCATGAGGATCACGCCGCGGGGCGGCAGCTCCCACAGGGCGACCTCGGCCAGCGCCTCCTTCTCCGCCGGCCGCGTCCGCCTGCGCAGCTCCGGCGCGACCTCCATCGTGACGGCCGCGACGGCCGCCGCGCGGCCGCGGGACTTGCGCAGCAGCGCGCCGCCGGCCAGGGCGTCCAGGTCACGGTGCATGGTCATCACGCTGACCCCGAACTCGCCGGCCAGCTCGGCGATGCCCATCTCGCCCCTTTCCGCGACGCGGGCGAGCACCGCCCGCCTCCGCTCCTCGAGACCGGCGGTCGTGGCCCGAGCCCTGGCCATGTCCTCACTCCTGCGGCCGTACCACTGCCTTGACCAGCTCGGGGTCGCGCGTGCCGGCCGTGAGCGCCTCCTCGACCCGGTCCAGGCCGTAGTGGCCGGTGACCAGGGCGTCCAGCTCGACACGGCCCGCGGCGGCCAGCGCGACGGCCCGCGGCCAGGTGTTGGCGTACCGGAAGGTGCCGGTCACCTCCAGCTCGCGCGTCTGCACGTACGTCAGCGGGAGCGGGATCTCGTCGCCGCCCATGCCGATGAGCACGACGCGCCCGGCCCGCGCCATCGTGCGGACGGCCTGCGCGGTCGCGGCCGGCCGGCCGGAGCATTCGAGCAGCGCGTCCGGCTCGAAGAGGGCGTCGGTCAGGCTCTCGGTGCGCACGTCGAGGATCGCGGTGGCGCCCAGCTCGCGGGCGCGCCCGAGCCGGGCGGGATTGACGTCGGTGACCATGATCTGCGTGGCGCCGAAGGCCCGCGCGGCCTGGAGGCAGAGCAGCCCGATGGGGCCGGCGCCGGTGACGAGCACGCGGGTGCCCGGCCCGACCCGCGCCTTGAGGCAGGCCCACACGCCCACCGACAGCGGCTCGATCAGCGCGGCCGCGTCGTCGGAGACGGTGTCGGGCACGGGGTGGGCGAACTCCTCGTGCGTGACGACGTACTCGCAGAAGGCGCCGTCGATCGGCGGGGTGCCGAAGAAGCGCATCCGCGGGCAGAGGTTGTAGCGGCCCGCCCGGCACTGGGCGCAGGTGAAGTCGGGCACCCCCGGCTCCAGCGAGACGCGCTGCCCCGGGTGGTGGCGGCCCGCCCTCGGCCCGGTCTGCACGACGATCCCGGCCGGCTCGTGGCCGAGCACCAGCGGGGACTGCACGACGAAGTCGCCGATCCGCCCGTGCTCGTAGTAGTGCACGTCGGAGCCGCACGTGCCGACCGAGGTGACCTGGACGAGCACCTGGCGGGGGCCCGGCTCGGGCCGGGGCCGCTCCTCCATGACGATCTTGCCGACCCCGTGCAGCACGGCTGCGCGCATGACCCCTCCTACTCTCCCGTGACGGCGCCGAGGGTCAGCCCGGTGACCAGCCAGCGCCGGACGGCGAGGCCGGCGAGCATCATGGGCACGACCACGATCGTGCCGATCGCGGTGAGCTGCCCCCAGTCGACGCCCGTCTGCGTGACGAGCTGCGAGGCGGCGATCGGCAGGGTCTGCGAGCTCGGCCCGGAGAAGACCACGGCGAAGGCGTAGTCGTTCCAGGCGAAGACCAGGCACAGGATGAAGGTGGTGACGAGCCCGGCCTTCGTCAGCGGGAGGATGACCGTCCAGAAGGCCTGCCAGCGGGTGCAGCCCGCGACCAGCGCCGACTCCTCCAGCGACGGCGGCACCTCGGCGAAGAACGCGCTCATCAGCCAGATGGCGAACGGCAGGTTGAACGTCAGGTACGCCAGCACCAGCCCCGGGATGGTGTCGATGAGGCCGAGGCCGCGGAAGATGAGGAACAGCGGCACCACGACCGCCGCGATGGGCGCCATGCGGGTCGAGATGATCCAGAACGCCAGGTGCTTCTTCCCGCGCATCTGGGTCCTGGCCAGGCCGTACCCGGCCAGCGCCCCCAGGCAGACGGCGAGCACCGCGGAGATCCCGGCAGCGAGCACGCTGTGCCAGATGTAGGGCACGAGGTTGTTCGGCCCGGAGAACAGGCCCCGGTAGTTGTCCAGGGTCGGCTGGAACAGCACCTGTGGCGTGCCCGACGTGACGTCCGTGCGGTTCTTGAACGAGGACATCAGCATCCACACCAGCGGCACCAGCGTCCAGAGCATGGCCACGACGACGACCAGCCCGACCACCCAGCGGGTGCGCCTGCCGGTCTCCTCCAGCGGCGACTGCGGTGTCCCCCGCGGGGCGGCCGTCACCGGCGCGGTGCGCCGCTCGACCTGTGTGGCGCTCATCGGGTCAACCCCCTGACGTCCAGCAGCCGGACGAAGGTACGGGCGATGAAGATCGAGAAGGCCAGCATCGCCAGCCCGATGGCGGCGGCGTAGCCGAGGTCGAAGAAGCGGAACGCGGTCTCGTACAGCCGGACAGGGACGATCTTGGTGGCGTCGGCGGGGCCGCCGTTGGTGGTGACCCAGATGATGTCGAAGTACCGGATCGCGTCCATGGAGCGGATGAGCAGCGCGACGAGCAGCACGTTCGCGATCGCCGGGAAGACGATGTACCGCAGCGTCATCCAGCCCGGCGCGCCGTCCACGGCGGCGGCCTCCCGCACCGACTGCGGCACGCTGGACAGGCCGGCCAGGGTGATCAGGGCGATCAGCGGCGTCCACTCCCACACGTCCATCAGCACGACGGCGGCGAAGGCGCTGATGGGGCTGCCGAGGATGTCGCCGGTGTAGCCGACCGAGCGCAGCACCCACGCGTAGAGGCCGAAGGTCGAGTCGGTGAGGTAGCGGCCCAGCAGGCCGACGATCGACGGGGCGACGAACATCGGCAGCAGCAGCAGCCCGAGCAGGACGTTGCGGCCGCGCAGCACCCGGAACAGGCACAGCGCGACGGCCACGCCGAGGACCATCTCCAACCCGACGGTCAGGACGAAGTAGACGATCGTCCGCAGCCACGACATCCACATGTCGGCGTCGGTGAAGAAGCGCGCCCAGTTGCGCAGCCCGATCAGGTCGAGCCGCACCCCGCCGAGCAGCCGGACATGGGCGAAGCTCATGGCGATCAGCGCGATGAACGGCACGATCGACAGGGCGGCCAGCAGGAGCAGGCCGGGCGCCATCATCCTGCCCTCGAAGCCGACACGCGGCTCCCGGGGCGCGGCGGTGTCCGGCCGCGAGCGCTCCAGCACCGGCGAGTGATCCGCTGCGTGCGTCATCTACGCCACCCACCCTCGGGCCACGATCTGGTCCACCCGCGCCTTGATGGAGCGCATCGCCTCCTCCGGCGACGACCCGCCGGTGAGCATCCGGGACAGCTGGGTGAAGATCGCGGTGTTGCACTCGTTCCACATCGGGATCTTCGGGCGCAGCCCGATCTTGTCGGGCTCCCAGGCCTGCCGGACGGCGGCGGCGGTGAGCATGTTCGGCATCGGCGTGGGCCGGTGCTCGGCCGCGCGCACCTCCGGCAGCTCGTACACCGAGGTCCGGGTGGGGGTGCCGCCGCCCGCCTTGCTCTTGAGGTTGGCGAGCTGTGTCTGGGGCGAGGTGGCCCAGGCGATGAACAGCCAGGCGGCGCCGCGCTCGTTGGGCAGCGTGTTGCCGCTGATGGCCACCCCCGTGCCCCCGTACATGTTGGCGGTGCCGGCCGGCCCCTTGGGCAGCGGCGCGTAGCCGACCTTGCCGGGCAGCACCTGCTCGTTGCTGGCCGCGAACTCGTGCCAGTTGGGGCACATCGCCAGCCGCCCGGCGCGGAACGCGGCGCCGACGCCGTCCCAGTCCCAGGTCGTGGACGCGGGGTCGGCGATGGCGAGCAGCCGCTGGTAGAACCGCGCGCCGGCGATGGCGGCCTCGGAGTCGAGCCGGCAGGGACCGGGGTCGCGCGAGCCGATCCGCCCCACCTGCTTGCCGTTGTCGAAGTAGGCGCCGCCGTAGGACCACAGGACGTTGCTGAAGTCGTTCATCAGGGAGTCGTGCTGGCGGGCCTGGTGGCCGGTGCCGTACTTGACGTCCGCGGTGGCGTTCTTGTTGAACCACCGCGCCATCCGGTAGTACTCCTCCCAGGTCCGATCGCCGCCCGGCGTCGGGTCGAAGCCGAGGTCGTTGGCCATGCGGTCGTGGTACTTGTCGAACAGGTCGCGGCGGTACTGCCAGATCATCGTCGGCGCGTCGTAGGGCAGCGTGTAGATCGCCTGCGGGTCGACGAACCGGCCGGCGGCGTCGAGCTGGGCGGGGATGAAGTCCGCCACGCCGCCGGGCAGGTCGGGCAGGTTCGGGTCCGCCTGCATGGTGCGCAGGTCCACCAGTCCGCGCTGGTACGGCGCCAGCACCTGGTACGGGTCGGCGTAGATGACCTGGTACTGGGCGTGCCCGGAGGCCAGGTCCAGGGCGACCCGCTGGACGAGCGCGGTCAGCTCCAGCGTGACGATGTTGACGGTGATACCCGTCAGGTCGGTGAAGGGCCGCGTGTCGGCCGCGATGGCGGCGGTGGGAGCGGTGTTCTCCGAGATGAAGTTCAGGGTGGCGCCCTTGAACTGGCGCCACTGGTCCCCGGCGGCGGTCGCGACGTGCGGCGCGTCGGCGTGGGATCCGCAGGAGCTGAGACTCCCGCCCAGGGTGACCGCGGCGCCCGCGGCCAGCGCGCCCCGCAGGATGTCACGCCTGCTCGGTTCGAGCGGGTTCCGGTCCACTGTCCCCTCCCCCACGGTCATGCGACAGGTAAGGGCAATGAGGCCGGTTTATCCGTAATAAATGCTGATGTAAACGCATATGTGAGATTTTCTCGCATTTCATATGAGATCTTTGCTTTTCTGGTGGGTTCTGGCTGGTCACCGGCTCGTAGGCTCAGCGAGTGGGGCTGCCATGACACTCGTCGCGGGCGTCGACTCGTCGACCCAGAACTGCAAGGTCGTACTCCGGGACGCCGGCTCCGGGGCTCTGGTCCGCTCCGGCAGGGCGGGTCATCCGCCCGGCACGGAGGTGGACCCCGTGCGCTGGTGGGAGGCGATGCGGGCGGCGTTCTCCCGCGCGGGCGGGCTCGACGAGGTCGCGGCCATCTCGGTCGCGGGCCAGCAGCACGGCCTCGTCCCGCTCGACTCCGCCGGCCGCGTCATCCGGCCGGCGCTGCTCTGGAACGACACGCGCTCGGCCGCCGCCGCCCGCGACCTCGTCGCAGAGGCGGGCGCCGGACCCTACGCCAGGAGGGCGGGAAGCGTGCCCGTGGCCTCCTTCACCGCCGCCAAGCTGCGCTGGCTGCGCGACCACGAGCCGGGCAACGCCGCCGAGGTCGCCGCCGTCGCGCTGCCGCACGACTGGCTGACCTGGCGGTTGCGCGGGTTCGGCCCGGCCGCGTCCAGCCCGCTCGGGCCGGAGCTCGGCGAGCTGGTCACCGACCGCTCCGAGGCGAGCGGTACGGCGTACTGGAACCCGTTCACCGGCGAGTACGACCAGGAGCTCCTCGAACGGGCGCTGGGCCGGGCGGTGATCGTGCCCCGGGTCCTCGGGCCCGGCGAGCGCGCGGGGACGGCCGCGGGGACGACGATCGTCGTCGGCCCCGGCGCCGGCGACAACGCCGCGGCGGCGCTCGGCCTCGACGCGGCCCGCGGCGACGTCGTCGTGTCGATCGGGACGAGCGGCACCGTCTTCGCGGTGACGGACCGTCCGGCGTGCGACGAGACGGGGACCGTCGCCGGGTTCGCGGACGCCACCGGCCAGTTCCTGCCGCTGATCGCGACCCTGAACGCGGCCCGCGTGCTGGACGCCGTGGCGCGCCTGCTCGACGTCGGCCACGACGAGCTGGGGCTGCTGGCCCTCGACGCCCCTCCCGGCGCCGGCGGCCTGGTGCTCCAGCCGTACTTCGAGGGGGAGCGCACGCCGAACCTGCCCGACGCCACGGCCACGCTCTTCGGCCTGACGCTCGCGTCGGCGACCCGGCCGGCCCTCGCCCGCGCGGCCTTCGAGGGCATGCTGTGCGGCCTGGCCGACGGCCTCGACGCCATCCGCGCGCAGGGCGTGAAGGCGGACCGGGTGCTGCTGATCGGCGGGGCCGCGCAGAACGCCGCCCTGCAGCGGATCGCCGCCCAGACGTTCGAGCCGCCCGTGGTCGTGCCGCGGCCGGGCGAGTACGTCGCCGACGGGGCCGCGGCCCAGGCCGCCTGGGCGCTCATGGGGGAGCGCCCGCACTGGCCGCGCTCCGTCGCGGCCGAGCCGCCGCCCGACCACCGCCCGCTCATCCGCGAGCAGTACGCCCGGCACGCGCCGCCGCCGACCGCTCAGCCGTTGTGATCGCGTCGGCCGTCGTGATCGCGTCGGCCGTTGTGATCGCGCCGGGGGCGGCGCGTCACCGGCGCTCGCCGTGGCGGGCGAGCTCCTCCACCGTCACGTGGGCCCCCCGGGTGTGCAGCGAGTCGAGAGCGCGCAGGTACGGCTCCGCGAACCGCTTGTCGTCGGCCAGGTCGCCGAAGAGCGCGCGGTTCTCGATGAAGGCCGCGGGCCGTTCGCGCTGCGACCTCGCGATGGCCGTCAGCTCGTCGCTCAGCCGGTCGACGACGGTGATCGGCTCGCCGCGCTCGTCCACGCCCTCGGCGTAGCGCGCCCAGGCGGCCACCACGGCGGCCGAGCGGGTCACCTCGCCGCCCCGCGCGAGCTGCTCGCGCACGACGGGCAGCAGCCACTTCGGGATCCGGTCCGACGACTCGGCGCACAGGCGCGCGATCGTGTCGCGCACCTCGGGGTTGGAGAAGCGCTCGATGAGGGTGCTCTTGTAGGCGTCCAGGTCGACGCCCGGCACGGGGCGCAGCGTCGGCGTGGCCTCGGCGTCCATGTAGCCGCGGACGAACGCGGCGATCGCGGGGTCGCGGGCGGCCTCGTGGACGTAGCGGTGCCCGCTGAGGTGGCCGAAGTAGCACAGCGCCTGGTGCCCGGCGTTGAGCAGGCGCAGCTTCATCAGCTCGTACGGCTCCACGTCGGCGACGACCTGCACCCCCGCCTCCTCGAAGGGCGGCCGGCCCGCGGTGAAGCGGTCCTCCAGCACCCACTGGGTGAACGGCTCGCAGACCACCGGCCAGGCGTCGCGGACGCCGGACAGCCGCGCCACGGACTCGCGCTCCTCGTCCGTGGTGACGGGCGTGATGCGGTCCACCATGGAGTTGGGGAAGGCGACCTCGGTCTCGATCCAGGCCGCGAGGGCGGGGTCGGCGAGGCGGGCGAACGCCGTGAACGTGCGGTGCGCCACGTCCCCGTTGCCCTGGATGTTGTCGCAGGACATGATCGTGAACGGCGGGATCCCGCGCTCGCGCCTGAGCCGCAGCGCCTCGGTGACGAGCCCGAACACGGTGGCCGGGACCGCGCCGGGCGCCGCGTCCGCCCGGATCGCGGGTGTCCGCGGGTCGAACTCGCCGGTGACGGGGTCGATGTTGTAGCCGCCCTCGGTGACGGTGAGCGACACGATGCGCACGGCCGGATCGGCCATCTTCTCGATGACCGCCCGCGGGTCGTCGGGGGCGAAGAGGTAGTCGACGATCGAGCCGATGACGCGGGCCTCGCGCGTCCCGTCCGGGTGCTTGAGCACGAGGGTGTAGAGGCCGTCCTGGGCGGCGAGCGCGTCGCGCATCCGCGCGTCGCCGGGCAGGACACCGACGCCGCAGACGGCCCAGTCGCGCGCCTTGCCGTCGTTCATCAGCCGGTCGAGGTACATCGCCTGGTGCGCGCGGTGGAACCCGCCCACCCCGAAGTGCACGATGCCGGCGGTGAGCCCCGAACGGTCGTAGGAGGGGACCGCGACCTCCCCGGGCAGGCTCGTCAGCGTGTCCTGCGTCAGTGCCGTCAGCGCCATGATCTCCCCTTCGGCGGCCCCCGCGCCGCCTCTACGCTCAGCATGGCCGGGCTTCCCCCGCTTCAAACGTACACCACTATGTAGCAGAAAGTAATCGATTGTTCGCTTTCTGCTACTTTCTGCGTTTTCGCCAACATGCGACCGCATCTGCCGGGAATCGAGCTGGAGGACGTACAACCGTCCACGCTCATGTACGGGGGGTAGTGATGTCGCTACGTGTCACGTTCGCCGGAGTCGCCACGGTCGCCGCGGTGGTGGTGCTGGGCGGGTCGCCGGTGCCGGCCGCCACCGGACGGGGGACGGCGGTCCTCCAGCAGGACACGATGTTCCTGCGGGAGGCCCACCAGGGCAACCTCACCGAGGTCGCCATCGGAAAGCTCGCCGAGGCCAAGGGAGCGTCCGACGCCGTCCGCTCGATCGGGGCCACGCTCATGGCCGACCACGCCAAGCTCGACATGGCGGTCCGGGAGGCCGCGCGGCGGCTGGACGTGGCGCTGCCCACTCGCCCCGCCCAGAAGCAGAGGGCGCTGCTGGAGCGCATGTCCACGCTGTCCGGTACCGCCTTCGACCGTGCCTGGCTCACCGCGATGGTCGCAGACCATCGCGAGGACGTGAAGAAATTCAAGACGGAGATCCGGGAGGGCTCGTCGGCCGTGGTCAAGGAGGTCGCGAAGTCCGGCCTGCCCGTCATCCGCAAGCACCTGAACGAGCTGCTGAGCGCCCAGAAGTGACGGCCGCCCGGCCCAACCCCCTCCGGGTGCTCCGCAGCAGGCACCCCGAAACCGACATATCGTAACGATCTGACAAAAGCCATAATGATCTTCTTCAGCCGGGGTACGGGATCGGACGGACCGGCCTGAGGAGGCGCGGTGATGGCCGAGAGCAGACTGTCAGCGGAAGAGCAGCGATCCCAGATCAGGAAGGCCGCCACGGCCAGCGTCGTCGGCACCGCCATCGAGTGGTACGACTTCTTCCTGTATGGCACGGCGGCCGCCACGGTCTTCGCCGGGGTCTTCTTCCCCAAGTCCACCCCCTACGCGGGCACCCTGTCGGCGTTCGCCACGTACGCGGTGGGCTTCGCGGCCCGCCCGGTCGGCGCCGCCATCTTCGGGCACTGGGGCGACCGGATCGGCCGCAAGGCCACGCTGATCGTGACACTCGTGATGATGGGCGTGTCGAGCGCGCTCATCGGCGTGCTGCCGAGCACCGCCAGCATCGGCGTGGCCGCGCCCGTCCTGCTCGTCGTCCTGCGCATCCTGCAGGGCATCGCGGTGGGCGGCGAGTGGAGCGGGTCGGTGCTGCTGTCCATGGAGTGGGGTGACCAGCGCAGGCGCGGCCTGATGGCGAGCTGGCCGCAGATCGGCGTGCCGATCGGCCTCATCCTCGGCACCGGCGCGATGTCGCTGCTGGCCGCCGTCGCGGGCGACGCGTTCAAGGACTGGGGCTGGCGCGTGCCGTTCCTGGCGAGCCTGGTGCTGGTGGCCATCGGCCTGTGGGTGCGGCTGCGCGTGATGGAGACCCCGCTGTTCAGCCGGCTCCTGCAGACGCGGCAGGTGGCCAAGCTGCCGGTCGTCGAGGTGCTCAAGCGGCACCCGAAGGAGGTCGTGCTCAGCGCGCTGCTGCGCGTCTCGGAGCAGATGCCGTTCTACCTCTTCACGACGTTCGTCATCACCTACATCACCGCGCCCCGCATCGGGATGTCCGAGACGTTCGCGTTCGCCGCCGTCACCTGCGCGGCGGTCGTCGAGCTGGTCGCGATCCCGTACTTCGGCCATCTCAGCGACCGGGTCGGGCGCCGGCGGCTCTACGCGCTCGGCGCGATCCTGCTCGCGATCATCGCGTTCCCGTACTACGCGCTGCTGAACACCGCCATCCCGATCGTCATCCTGCTCACGATCATCGTCGCGCAGTTGCAGCACGCGATGGAGTACGGCCCGCAGGCGTCACTCATCGCCGAGAACTTCCCGACCGGCCTCAGGTACGGCGGCGCCGGGCTCGGCTACCAGCTGGCCTCGGTCGTCGCGGGCGGCCCCGCCCCGCTGATCGCCACGTGGCTGCTGCACGACCACGGCTGGCAGGCGATCTCCATCTTCATGGTGGTCGGGGCGGTGATCGGGCTCGCGGCCACCCTGGCGCTGCCGGACCGCTCAAGGATCGACATCTCCGACGACGCCGCGTACGGCGCCACTCCCGCGTGACGCGCTCTAGCGTTCGGGCAGGGTGGGGTGCGGTGCGAGGTGGGCCAGGCCGGCCATGGAGGTGGTGATCGCCCAGCGCTCGTGGTCGCGCCAGGCGCCGTCGATGAACAGCAGCTCGGGCGAGCAGCCCTCGCTGCGGAAGCCGGCGCGCTTGACCAGATTCAGGGAGGCGTGGTTGCCGGGCTGGATCTGGGCCTCCAGCCGGTGCAGACGCAGCTCCTCGAAGGCGTGGCGCAGCACCAGGCCGAGTCCTTCGGACATGTACCCCTGGCCCGCGGTGGGCGCGAAGGCCGCGTAGGCGAGGGAGGCGGACTGGAAGCGGCCGCGGATGATGCTGTTGATGTTGACGACGCCGGCGATGGCACCGGTGCCGCGCAGGCAGACCAGCAGCGCCTCCTCGCCGGGCTGCTCGTACCGCGCGAGGTAGGCCCGGAACGCCTCCGGGGTGGAGGGCAGCGACATGTACGGCCCGTGCAGGGCGGTGCTGGCGTTCACCAGATCGAGGAACTCGTCCTGGTCGTCACCGGTGAGCGGGCGCAGGGTCACCCGGGGGGAGCCGTCCGCCTGCCGGGCTTCGTCGTCTTGTGCCATGGAGGGACAATAGCGGTCATCCTGGCTGGGCCAGCGTCCTGATATCATGTCCTTCATCGCCTAAGCCTTCTCGGTCCGGATTCGCGGCCCCGAGGAGGCTTTTTTCATGACTTCACACACCAACACCGCAGCCGCCGCAGGCACCTGGAAGCTGGGTGACCTCACGGTCAATCGCGTCGGGTTCGGTGCCATGCGTCTCACGGGCAGCGCCGCGTTCGACCTGGGCACGCCGAGCGACCGCGAACGCTCGATCAAGGTGCTCCGGCGCGCGATCGAGCTGGGCGTCAACCACATCGACACCGCCTCGTACTACTTCTCCTCGCTGCGCTCGGCCAACGAGCTGATCAACCGGGCACTGGCGCCGTACCCGGACGACCTGGTCATCACCACCAAGGTCTGGCCGGGCCGGGACCCCTCGGGCGCATGGTGGTGGGCCACGCCGGAGCAGTTGCGCGGCCAGGTCGAGGAGAACCTGCGCCAGCTGGGCCGTGACCACCTGGACGTGGTGAACCTGCGCATCCCCCCGAGCCGGAGGACCGGCTCGATCGCCGAGCACTTCGGGGCGCTGGCCGGCCTGCGCGAGGCCGGGCTCGTACGCCACCTCGGGATATCCAACGCCACGCCCGAGCAGCTGGCCGAGGCCCAGGCCGTCGCGCCGGTGGTCTGCGTGCAGAACCCCTACGGTGTCGGCGCGCCGGCCGCGGAGCAGGAGTTCCTGCGGGCCTGTGGTGAGCAGGCCGTCGCCTTCGTGCCGTTCTTCGCGATCGCCGGTGCCGGGCGGGAGGCGGGCGCGAGCGCGACCGACAGCGAGACGGTGCTCGCCGTCGCCCGCGCGCACGGTGTGACGCCCGCGCAGGTCCGGCTGGCGTGGACCCTCCACCAGGGGCCCCATGTGCTGGCCATCCCGGGCACCGGCAACCCGGATCACCTGGCCGACAACGTGGCCGCGGGCGCGCTGCGACTCTCGGAGGACGAGATGGCGCGCCTGTCGGCCCTTCACCAGGACAGCGAGTAGGGCAGGACGCCGGCCGGTGACCGTTCTACCGCTCCGGGGCTACCGCTCCGGGTCACCGGCCGGCCTGGCGGCCCAGCCGCCGTACTCATAGTCCGTGTACCGGCCGCCCTGGTAGTGCTCGGTGTACGGTCCCAGCTCCTCCGCGAAGTCCTCCGCGTCGTCCATCGGCGCGTATCCGAGAGCGCTCGCCCCGGCGCTCTGCGTCCACCACGACCGCGCGTTGCGCGAAACGCCGTAGACGACCACGTGTCCCAGCCCGGCCGGCGCCGTCAGGCAGGCCCGGTAGAGCCGGGCCGCGTCGGCGTGGCTCAGCCAGGTGTGCAGATGACGCGGTTCGGTGGGACGCTCCTCGAAGGACCCGACGCGCACGGAGATCACGTCGAGGCCGAAGCGGTCGGCGTACAGACTGCCCAGCGCTTCCCCGAAGGCCTTGGCCGCGCCGTAGAGCCCGTCGGGCCGGGCCGCCTCCCGCCCGTCGAGCAGCGTCCCCGCCGGGTAGAAGCCGGTGATCCGGTTGGAGCTGGTGTTGACGACGCGCCGGACGCCCTCCCTGCGGCACGCCTCGAAGACGTTGTGGACGCCGTGCAGATTGGGCCCCTTGATGGTGTCGAAATCGGTCTCGTCGGCGACGCCTCCCAGGTGCACCACCGCGTCGACGCCGCGCACGGCGGCTCGCACCTGCTCCAGGTCGGTGAGGTCGGCCGGGACGAATTCCTCGTGGGCGGCGAGCCCGTCGATGTCGCGGACGTCCGAGAGCCGCACCTGGGCGATCTCCGGCAGCAGGTCGCGCCTCAGCGCCTGCCCGATGTTCCCGGCCGCCCCGGTGACGAGGACGCGTGCGGGAAGCCCGGTCATTCCGGCTCACCGATCGCCGTCAGCCCCCTGAGGTAGTTGCTGCGCGTCGCCCTGGCCGCGTCGAGGCCGTCGTGGGCGGCGACCGCTTCGATGATCTCCTCGTGCTCGCGGGCGGAGCGCCCGTCAGGTCCCCGGTTGCGGAAGTACAGCGAGACCGTCCGGCTGGTGTGCAGCTCCAGCGAGTCGATCGCGGAGGTGAGGAACCTGTTGTCCGCCCGGGAGACCAGCACCCGGTGGAAGGCGACGTCGGCCAGGCGCGCCCGGCCGACGTCGCCCTCTCGCAGCGCGTCCAGCAGTTCGTCGTTGTGGGCACGCAGGGCGGCCACGTCGTCGCCGGTGGCGCGGGGCGCGGCGAGCTGGGCGGCCAGCGCCTGCAGGATGCCCAGCGGCGCGATGATCAGCTCAAGGTCGCCGGCGTGCGCCTCGGCCACCTTCGGCCGCCTGCGGGGCGGCATGGCCACCACGCCCTCGCGCTCCAGCTGGATCAGCGCCTCACGGACAGGGGTCCTGCTCACGGAGATCTCCTGAGCGATGGTGGCGTCGTCCAGGACCTCCCCCGGCGGCAGGTGACCCTCGACGAGGCGGCCCCGCAGGTAGGCGTATGCCACATCCCGCGCCGAAGTGACCAGATGCTCCATGCCTGACAATATATTGTATTTCAGGGATGGGTGGCGGGGCCTGCGGATCCGTTCCTGACCGGTCGGGTGTGGATCTTGGCCATGCACGCGGGTAGGGCCCCGCCCTGGTCATGACTGCGGGCCCGGTAGGCGCTCGGGCTCTCGCCGACCAGCTCGGTGAAGCGTGAGCTGAACGACCCCAGCGACGTACAGCCGACCGCGAAGCAGACCTCGGTCACCGAGAGGTCGCCGCGCTCCAGCAGCGCCTTGGCCCGCTCGATGCGGCGGGTCATCAGGTAGCTGTAGGGCGTCTCGCCGAAAGCGGCGCGGAAGCTGCGGGAGAAATGGCCCGGCGACATCAGCGCGTCACGCGCCAGCGCCGGGACGTCGAGCGGCTCGGCGTACTCGCGGTCCATCCGGTCACGGGCCCGCCGCAGCCGCACGAGGTCGCCCAGATCCTGGCGTTTCACCTGACCAGCTTCCCACACCACCCGAGATCGGCGGCGTGACGGGACACGTCGCGGACCGGTCAGGAATGGAGAAGCGCCGGTCGACGAGCCGCATCTAGCGTAGGCGTCATGGCGGTCACGCCGGTGTGACCCACGACCTCAAGGAGTGACCATGACGGGCTCTTCCACCCAGGGCATCAAGACTGTGCTGCACCCCGTGTCCGACCTGGCGAGGGCCAAGGCGGTGTACGCGGCGCTGCTCGGCGTACGGCCGCAGACCGACGAGTCCTACTACGTCGGCTTCGAGGCCGAGGGCCAGCACATCGGGCTGGTGCCGAACGGCGGACCTCAGGGCATGACCTCGCCGGTGGCCTACTGGCACGTGCCCGACATCGAGGCGAAGCTGGCCGAGGTGACCGCCGCCGGGGCGACCGTGAAGGAGCCCCTGCACGACGTCGGCGGCGGCCGCCTGGTGGCCACCGTCACCGACCCCGACGGCAACGTCCTCGGACTGCTGCAGGACCGATGAGCGCCGACCCCGTTCCCACGCGCTGCGGCGGGGTGACGGTGGATATCAGACATACTTCTCAAAGCTAACCAGACTCGGCCAGGCGGGCCCGTTCAACAGCTGGACCGACAGACAGATGGAGACACGATGAGCATGGCCACGAGGACGGACACGCCGCCGACGGCGCCGCACGCCGCCGACAGCCACGGTCTGATCCGCGTGTACGGCGCGCGGGAGAACAACCTCAAGGACGTCACCGTCGAGCTCCCGAAGCGCCGGCTGACGGTGTTCACCGGTGTCTCCGGCTCGGGCAAGAGCTCGCTGGTGTTCGGCACGATCGCCGCGGAGTCGCAGCGGATGATCAACGAGACCTACAGCACCTTCGTGCAGGGCTTCATGCCGACGCTGGCGCGGCCCGAGGTCGACGTCCTCGACGGGCTGACGACCGCGATCATCGTCGACCAGCAGCGGCTGGGTGCCGATCCCCGCTCCACCGTCGGCACCGCCACCGACGCGAACGCGATGCTGCGCATCCTGTTCAGCCGGCTCGGCCGGCCGCACATCGGCTCTCCCAAGGCGTTCTCCTTCAACGTCGCCTCGATCAGCGGAGCGGGCGCGGTCACGCTGGAGCGCGCCGGCAAGACCGTGAAGGAGCGACGCAGCTTCAGCATCACCGGCGGCATGTGCCCGCGTTGCGAGGGCACGGGCTCGGTCACCGACTTCGACCTGTCCGCGCTGTACGACGGCGGCCTGTCGCTCAACGAGGGCGCGCTGACGATCCCCGGCTACAGCATGGACGGCTGGTACGGCCGCATCTTCCGCGGCTGCGGCCTGTTCGACCCGGACAAGCCGATCCACGCGTACACCGAGGCCGAGCTCCACGACCTGCTCCACAAGGAGCCGACCAAGATCAAGGTCGACGGCGTCAACCTGACCTACGAGGGGCTGATCCCGAAGATCCAGAAGTCGTTCCTGTCCAAGGACCGGGCGTCGATGCAGCCGCACATCCGGGCGTTCGTGGACCGGGCGGTCACCTTCACCACCTGCCCCGACTGCGATGGCAGCAGGCTGAACGAGGGTGCCCGGTCCTCGCGCATCGGCGGGATCAACATCGCCGATGCGTGCGCGATGCAGATCAGCGACCTGGCCGAGTGGGTCCGCGGCCTAGACGAGCCGTCGGTGGCTCCGCTGCTGGCGACGCTGCGGCAGACGCTCGACTCGTTCGTCGAGATCGGGCTCGGCTACCTCAGCCTCGACCGGTCGTCGGGCACGCTGTCGGGCGGCGAGGCGCAGCGCGTCAAGATGATCCGCCACCTCGGCTCCTCCCTCACCGACGTCACCTACGTCTTCGACGAGCCCACCACGGGCCTGCACCCCCATGACATCCAGCGGATGAACGACCTGCTGCTGCGGCTGCGGGACAAGGGCAACACGGTGCTCGTCGTGGAGCACGAGCCGGAGACGATCGCGATCGCCGACCACGTCGTCGACCTCGGCCCCGGCGCCGGCACGGCGGGCGGCACCCTCTGCTACGAGGGCACCGTCGAGGGGCTGCGGGCCAGCGGCACCATCACCGGCCGCCACCTCGACGACCGGGCCCCCCTCAAGGAGACGGTGCGGACGCCCACCGGCACGCTGAAGATCCGCGGCGCGACGGCGCACAACCTGCGCGACGTCGACGTCGACATCCCGCTGGGGGTGCTCGTGGCCGTCACCGGCGTCGCCGGCTCCGGCAAGAGCTCGCTCGTGAACGGGTCCATCCCCGCCGGCGCCGATGTGGTGTCGGTCGACCAGACCCCGATCCGCGGCTCACGACGGAGCAACCCGGCGACGTACACCGGACTGCTCGACCCGATCCGCAAGGCGTTCGCGAAGGCCAACGGCGTCAAGCCGGCGCTGTTCAGCGCCAACTCCGAGGGCGCCTGCCCCGCCTGCAACGGCGCCGGTGTCATCTACACCGATCTGGCGATCATGGCGGGCGTCGCCACCCCCTGCGAGGAGTGCGACGGGAAGCGGTTCCAGGCATCGGTGCTGGACCACCACCTCGGCGGCCGCGACATCAGCGAGGTGCTCGCGATGTCGGTGACCGAGGCCGAGGAGTTCTTCGGCGCCGGCGAGGCGCGCACGCCGGCCGCGCACGCCATCCTGGGCCGGCTCGCCGACGTGGGGCTCGGCTACCTCAGCCTGGGCCAGCCGCTCACCACGCTGTCCGGCGGCGAGCGCCAGCGGCTCAAGCTGGCCACCCACATGGCCGACAAGGGCGGTGTCTACGTCCTCGACGAGCCGACCACCGGCCTCCACCTCGCGGACGTCGAGCAGCTGCTCGCCCTGCTCGACCGGCTCGTCGACTCCGGCAAGTCGGTCATCGTCATCGAGCACCACCAGGCGGTCATGGCGCACGCCGACTGGATCATCGACCTCGGCCCCGGGGCCGGCCACGACGGCGGCCGGATCGTCTTCGAGGGCACACCCGCCGACCTCGTCGCCGCCCGCTCCACCCTCACCGGCGAGCACCTCGCGGCCTACGTCGGCGCCTGACGGCAAGCCCTCGCCGAGACCCTCACCAGGGACCGGAGAGCCGGGGAGGCGGCCGCGGGCGGCGAGATCCCGCCGCCCGCGGCGTGCACCCTCACCGCGACGTCACCGGGACGTCGAGGTCAGCATGCCGTGCGGGTCGAGCACGTACTTGCGCGCCGCGCCCTCGTCGAACTCGTGGTAGCCCCGCGGGGCGTCGTCCAGCGGGATCGGCGTGGCGTTGACCGCCTTGGCGATCTGCACCCGGTCGTGCAGGATCGCCATCATGAGCTGGCGGTTGTACCTCATGACGGGGCACTGGCCGGTGACGAAGCTGTGCGACTTCGCCCAGCCGAGGCCGATGCGGATCGACAGTGAGCCGTGCTGGGCGGCCTCGTCCGCCGCGCCCGGGTCGCCGGTCACGTACAGGCCCGGGATGCCGAGCGCGCCACCCGCACGGGTGACGTCCATCAGCGTGTTGAGCACGGTCGCGGGCCGCTCCACCTCCGACTCGTTGCCGTGGCCCCGGGCCTCGAAGCCGACCGCGTCCACGGCGCAGTCCACCTCGGGCGCGCCGAGGATCTGCTCGATCTGGTCCTTCGGCTCCCCCATGGCCACGTTGACGGTCTCGCAGCCGAAGCTGTGCGCCTGGTCGAGACGCTCCTTGTTCAGGTCGCCGACGATGACGACGGCGGCGCCGAGCAGGTACGCCGAGCACGCGGCGGCGAGCCCGACCGGGCCCGCGCCGGCGACGTAGACGGTCGAGCCCGGCTTCACCCCGGCGCTCACGCAGCCGTGGAACCCCGTCGGGAAGATGTCCGCGAGCATGGCCAGGTCGAGGATCTTCTCCATCGCCCGTTCCTTGTCGGGGAACTTCAGCAGGTTCCAGTCCGCGTAGGGCACCAGGACGTACTCGGCCTGGCCGCCCACCCAGCCGCCCATGTCGACGTAGCCGTAGGCGGATCCCGGACGGTCCGGGTTGACGTTCTCGCAGACGCCGGTCTTGCCCTCCTTGCAGTTGCGGCAGCGTCCGCAGGCGATGTTGAACGGTACGGACACGAGGTCGCCGGTGTGGATGTACTCGACGTCGGAACCGGTGTCGATCACCTCACCGGTGATCTCGTGGCCGAGGATGAGCCCGTGCGGAGCCGTGGTGCGTCCGCGGACCATGTGCTGGTCGCTTCCGCAGATGTTCGTGGCGACGGCCTTGAGTATCGCCGCATGGGGCAGCTTGCGTCCCACGTTGCCCGGGTTCACCCCTGGGCCGTCCTTGAGCTCGTAATCGGGATAATCGGTCTCGCGTACCTCGACCTTGCCTGGACCTTCGTAGGAAACGCCCCTGTTACCAGGCATGACGAGCCCCCTCCCTCACGCGAAGTTGCGGATGGTCGTGCGATGTTCGCGGATGGGCATCACCTCTCGTGGCCGTGGCGCCAGCGGCGGCGGATGCCGTGCCCCACGCGCTCGTCGATGTGGTCGTGCTCCGGGCTGCGGGCCGCCGGGATGTCCCCGGCCGCGCCCCGCGCCGCCCGCCCGGGCTCGACGCCCTGCGGCTTGCGGGCGCCGACGACCTCTCCGGCCGTCCCCTGCTCGGCCTCCTCGGGCACCTCCCGCGCCGGGCGTGCCACCGCGTCGTACACCAGCACGGCGACCACGGCCCCGACGATCGGGCCGATGACGTACACGCCGAACTGCGCCCAGGGCGCGTGGCCGCCGAACAGGCTGGTCGTCAGGTACGGGCCGAAGGTGCGGGCCGGGTTGACCGAGCCGCCGGTCAGCGGGCCGATCACGAAGATCTCCCCGGCGACGGCCAGGCCGATCATCCATCCCGCCCACCCGGCCGGCGCGCGCCGGTCCACGGCCAGCGCCATGATCGTGAGCAGCAGCAGGAACGTCCCCAGCGCCTCCAGCAGGATGCCCTGCCCGTAGCCGACACCCGGCCCGAGGACGGTCTGCCCGGTCCCGAGGGCGGCCGCCCGGCGGCCGAAGCCACCCACGATGAGCAGGCCGCCGGCGAACGCGCCGACGAGCTGCGCCACGATGTAGAGCGGCACCTCCGACCACGGGAACCTGCGGCCGGCG
Organism: Nonomuraea sp. NPDC050383; assembly: GCF_044459125.1. Lineage (NCBI taxonomy): Bacteria > Bacillati > Actinomycetota > Actinomycetes > Streptosporangiales > Streptosporangiaceae > Nonomuraea > Nonomuraea sp. NPDC050383. Next base: position 2,646 of record NZ_JBITIP010000035.1, on the reverse strand, counting down.
GCGAGCGCGATGGTGACGGCCGGGTTGATGTGGGCGCCGGAGGTGGTGCCGAAGGCGTAGACGACGAGCGCGATCACCACGGCGAACGACAGCGAGATGAAGCCGAGAGCGGCGTAGGTGAGCGTGCCGTGCCCCATCACCAGCGCCGCCACCACCGCGCCGGGTCCGAAGAGCACCAGCAGCAACGTTCCGATGGCTTCCGCGACGAGACGCCGCGGTAGGTCTCCAACCATCGCAACCCCCGATGACGATGGTTCACATCCCCGAAAGGAGAGCCCCCCAATTTCCGAATATATACCCGGATCGGGCCCCTGAGCAGGTCAGACGAGACGCCGATGGGTGTCGTCCAGACGCTCGGTGAGACCGGTTCTGTCGAGGTGTTCGAGCAGCGGGACGGCCACCCGGCGGCTCGTGCCGAGGACGGTTCTGGCCTGGCTGACCGTGAACGGCTGCGGCAGGCGCCCCAGCAGCTCCGCCGCCCACGCGTCGGCGCCCGGCAGCAGCACGATCCCGTCTCCCACGCGCAGCAGCGCCCCGGCCCGCTCGGCCGCGGCCAGCTCGCGCGCGCCCAGTCCCAGCTCGGCCAGCCGGCTCGCGTCCGGCGCCTGGAACGGCCGGTCCGCCAGCTCCCGCCTCAGCCGCTCGACCGCCCTGGCCACGGGCGCGGGCAGGCCCGCGGGTCCGGCGGCGATCCGGCCCGCGGCGACGGTGAGCGGCGGCCGTACCAGCGCCGCGACCAGCCGCCGGTCGGGCAGGCCGAGCGCGTGGCGAGCCGCCTCGACGGGCATGCCGGGCTCCAGGGGGTTGGCCGCCGCGTGCCGCCGCACCACGTCCTCCAGCCGCCGGCCCTCCTCGGCCCAGCGGCCGGGGTCGGCGTACCAGCCGTCGCACACGGGCTGCGGCGCTCCTTCCGCGCCGGCGGCGGGATCGGCTCCCATGGCGCGCAGGTCGTCGGCGCGGAGCAGCCCGTGAAGACGCAGGGCGAACGCCGTCCCGGGCACCGCACCGTCCGGCGGGCCCGTCTCCTGGACGGCCGTCTCCTGGAGGGCCGTCTCCTGGAGGGCCGTCTCCTGAAGGGTCGTGGCCAGCAGGGCGGCCCGTTGACGGGCCGCGCCTCGGCGGCGCAGGGGCGGAGGGCGTACGTCGAGGACGGTCGCGGCGGCGAGCACCCGCACCCCGGAGCGGTCCCGTCCGGGGTCGCGGCCGGGGTCGCGCAGGAGCAGCACGTCGCCGAGGTGAAGCGGCAGCGGCCGGGCCAGCCGCAGCCGCGCGAACGGCCCGCCGAGGGGCCCGCCGAGGGGCCGGACCTCGCATGTCACCGCCGCCGACCCCACATGCACGGTCAGCCGCCCCGGCAACGCCCACCCCGCCCGTCCGCCCGGCCGCCCGCCCGCCCATCCGCCAGGCCCGCCGTCGAGGTCGTCGCCCGGCTCACCGCCCGCGCCGCCGTCCGCGCCGAGGTCGTCACCCGGCGGGTGATGGTCCGTGCGGCGAGGGGCGCCGACCGGCGAGACCCGCACGTCCACCTCCTCCGTGTACGTCCACCGGCCCGGCGTGACGAGTGTCTGCCCTCGTTCGGGGACGTCATGGCCGCGCAGGTTGACCGCCACCCGGGCGACCGCGGACACCGCGTCACGCGGCTCCTTCAGCGACTCCAGCGCCCTGACCCGCACCGGCTCCCCGGCGAGCAGCAGCTCGTCGCCCACCGTGATCGTTCCGGCGGGCAGCGTGCCGGTGACGACCGTCCCGCTGCCGGTCACGCTGAACGCCCGGTCCACCCACAGCCGGACCGGGGCCGCCGGATCGGGCGGCGGCAGCGCGGCCACGAGCCGGTCCAGCGCCGCCCGCAGCCGGTCCAGCCCCTCCCCGGTACGCCCACTGACGACCACCGTCTCGACCCCGCCCGGACCGCCACCTCCGGAGCCGGCCGCGTTCAGGCGGGCGCGGGCCTGCTCGGCCGCCGGCCCCGGGTCGGCCAGGTCCGCCCGGGTCACCACGAGCACGCAGTGCCGCACCCCCAGGGCCTCCAGCGCCACCAGGTGCTCCTCCGACTGCGGCATCCACCCCTCGTCGGCCGCCACCACGAACATGACGGCCGGCACCGGCCCCACCCCCGCCAGCATCGTGGCCAGGAACCGCTCGTGGCCCGGCACGTCCACGAACGCGAGGCGCTCCCCCGAGGGCAGGACCGTCCAGGCGTGGCCGAGCTCGATCGTGAGCCCGCGCCGCCGCTCCTCCTCCAGCCGGTCGGGCTCCATGCCGGTGAGCGCCCGTACGAGGGTGGACTTGCCGTGGTCGACGTGGCCGGCGGTGGCGACGACGTGTGTCATGCCGGCGCTCCCCCTCGGTCTTCGCCGGCTCCTCCGGACGGCCGTGCCGTCGCCGCGCACGCCAGCACGGCCCGTACGAGGTCGTCGTCGTGTTCGGGCGGGACGGCGCGCAGGTCCAGCAGCAGGCGGCCGTCCTCGATCCGGCCGACGACCGGCGGGTCGCCGGTCCGCAGCGGGGCGGCGAGCCGTTCGGGGAGGCTCACGGCGGCGCTCGGCAGCGTCACGCCGGGCGCGCCGCCCCCGCCCACGGCGGCGACGGTCGGCACCGCCCGCGCGTCGAGCCCCAGGGCGGCCGGCTCGGCGGACAGCCGGCCGG
>NZ_JBITIP010000034.1:0-34964 GCF_044459125.1 Nonomuraea sp. NPDC050383 | reverse complement strand
AGGCCGAGCTCCTCGGCGATGACCTGGCCACCGGTCAGGATGGCGATGTCGCCGAGCATGGCCTTGCGGCGGTCACCGAAGCCCGGGGCCTTGACGGCCACGGAGCGGAACAGGCCGCGGATCTTGTTGACCACCAGGGTGGCCAGGGCCTCGCCGTCGACGTCCTCAGCGATGATCAGGAGCGGCTTGCCGGACTGCACGACCTTGTCGAGCAGCGGCAGCAGGTCCTTGTTGGCCGAGATCTTGGAGTTGACGACCAGGATGTACGGGTCCTCGAGCACGGCCTCCATGCGGTCCGAGTCGGTGACGAAGTACATCGACGTCATGCCCTTGTCGAAGCGCATGCCCTCGGTGAGCTCAAGCTCCAGGCCGAAGGTGTTGCTCTCCTCGACGGTGATGACGCCTTCCTTGCCGACCTTGTCCATCGCCTCGGCGATGAGCGAGCCGATCTCGGGGTCGGCGGCGGAGATGGAGGCGGTGGAGGCGATCTGCTCCTTGGTCTCCACGTCCTTGGCGAGCTTGGACAGCTCCTCGCTGACGCGCTCGACGGCGGACTCGATGCCCTTCTTCAGGGCCATCGGGTTGGCGCCGGCGGCGACGTTGCGCAGACCCTCGCGCACCAGCGCCTGGGCGAGCACGGTGGCCGTGGTGGTGCCGTCACCCGCGACGTCGTCCGTCTTCTTGGCGACTTCCTTGACCAGCTCGGCGCCGATCTTCTCCCAAGGGTCCTCGAGCTCGATCTCCTTGGCGATGGAAACGCCGTCGTTGGTGATGGTGGGGGCGCCCCACTTCTTCTCCAGCACGACGTTACGGCCCTTGGGGCCGAGGGTCACCTTGACGGCGTCGGCGAGCTGGTTCATACCGCGCTCGAGACCGCGCCGGGCGTCCTCGTCAAACGCGATCATCTTGGCTGCCATAAGGCTGGACCTCCCAGATGCAGGGTGGCTTGCGGCGGATCGAGCCGACGCCCGCGACGGCATATGGGTCCGCGTCTCCGTTGGCGGACCCCATCGTCCCGATCCCAGGTGCTGGCACTCACAAACAGAGAGTGCCAACGAACTGTTTAGCACTCTACCCGGTCGAGTGCAAGCGAGCACCGCAGGCGCCCAGGTCAGCCGCACGGCGGGCCCCGGAGGGACCCGCCGTGATCTTCGACGAGGGTGCGAGGGCAGGCCGTACGGACTGCGCTGCCGCGCGGCCTGCCACTGGACGCCAGCGACCTGGGTCAGACAGCGCGGACGGACTCCGCCTGCGGCCCCTTCTGGCCCTGTGTGATCTCGAACTCGACCCGCTGGCCCTGCTCGAGAGAGCGATAGCCGTCCATCATGATTGCCGAGTAATGGACGAATACATCCTTACCACCGTCTACCGCGATGAAGCCGTAGCCCTTGTCCGCGTTGAACCACTTGACGGTGCCCTGCGCCACTTCCGACTCCTCTTACTGGGCTCGCGGATCCCGCCCATTCGTCCGCGAGACCCGCAATCGCCACGACTTATGGCAAAACAGCCGGACGATCGTCCTCGACCATACCTGTGGCACGGCGTTTGGCAACAGAGTCAAACCGCAAACCGCGCAATTCCTCTCAACGGTTTCCCTAAGGGGATGTATGGGCACATGGCCGAAGTAGTTCAACATTGAATATCCGGGAAAAGCAGAAGGCGCCCACGAGGGGCGCCTTCAGGGAGCGATGCGGGGGGCGTCAGCCGCCGGCGACCGCGGGGATGATGGAGATCTGGACCCCTTCGGGCGCGGGCGTGTCCAGGCCCTGCGCGAAACGGACGTCCTCTTCTCCCACGTAAACGTTGACAAAACGACGAATCTTGCCCGATTCATCCAGAATTCGCGCGCCGATCCCCGGGTAGTCGGAGTCGAGCTTTGCGAGGACGTCACGAAGAGTCGTGCCCTCGCCACTCACTTCCGCGTTTCCGCCGGTGTACGTGCGCAGGATGGTGGGAATCCGTACAGAAACACTCATGATTAAGTCGCCTTTCCTGGTTGAACGGGCAGCCGCGTGCGGCGGTCAGACAGCCGCGCGGAACGCGTCGAGAGAGGGCTTGATCACAGCCGTGGGCTGGGCGTCCCCGGAGACCGCGTCGAGCGTCTTGAGCCCGTCGCCGGTGTTGAGCACCACGGTCTCCGCCTCGGGGTCGAGCCGCCCGCTCTCGGCGAGCTTCTTCAGCACGCCGACCGTGACGCCGCCCGCCGTCTCGGCGAAGATGCCCTCGGTCGAGGCGAGCAGCTTGATCGCGTCCACGATCTCGGCGTCCGTCACGTCCTCCACCGCGCCGCCGGTGCGGCGGGCGATGTCGAGCACGTAGGGGCCGTCGGCGGGGTTGCCGATGGCCAGCGACTTGGCGATGGTGTCGGGCCTGACCGGCTGGACCACGTCGTGGCCGGCCTTGAAGGCGGCCGACACGGGCGAGCAGCCGAGCGCCTGGGCGCCGAACACCTTGTACGGCCGGTCCTCGACCAGCCCCAGGGCGATCAGCTCCTTGAAGCCCTTGTCGATCTTGGTGAGCTGGGACCCGGAGGCGATCGGGATGACGATCTGCTCGGGGAGCCGCCAGCCGAGCTGCTCGGCGATCTCGTACGCGAGCGTCTTGGAGCCCTCCGCGTAGTACGGCCGGAGGTTGACGTTGACGAACCCCCACTTGTCGCCCATCGGGTCGCCGATCAGCTCCGAGCAGAACCGGTTGACCTCGTCGTAGGTGCCGTCGATGCCGATGAGCTTGCCGCCGAACACCCGGGCCATGGCGATCTTGGCCTGCTCCAGGTTGGCGGGGATGAACACGCAGGCGTCGAGCCCGGCCCGGGCCGCCGCGGCCGTCACCGCTCCGGCGAGGTTGCCCGTGGAGGAGCACGACAGGGTGTGGAAGCCGAAGTTGCGCGCCGCCTCGACGGCGATGGCCACGACCCGGTCCTTGAAGGAGTGGGTGGGGTTGCCGGAGTCGTCCTTGACGTACAGGGACTTGAGGCCGAGCGCGCGGCCGAGGTTGCCCGCCTTGACGAGCTTGGTCCAGCCGGGGTTCATGTTCGGCTTGGTGGCCACGTCGGCGGGGACGGGGAGCAGCGAGCGGTAGCGCCAGATGTTGGCCGGGCCCGCCTCGATGTCCTCGCGACGGACGTCGCCGAAGGAGTAGGCCGCCTCTAGCGGCCCGAAACACTCCAGGCACGCGAAGCTCGGACCGAGGTCGTAGCGGGTGCCGCACTCGCGGCAGGACAGGGCGGTGGCAGGACCGAAGTCAAGCGACATGAAGCGAGGCCTTCCCTCATCTTCGCCCGCGGCCACCTTGACCGCAGACCGGAATTGGCACCTTGTCCCGGTCGGCCTCGCCAGGTCGCGAGTCTCAAGCCGGGAGGGTTGCCGGGGCTTCGCAGGGCCGGTCCCTCCACCCCTCTGGATGAGCAATATTCAGTTGTCGCATCAGACTGTACCCGGCCACGCGCCGCCGCCGTCCACTCGTCTCATAGCATGAGACGAGTGATCTCACCGGTAGTCGTCGCCGAGCGCCGCCTGCACGTACTTGCGCGCCTGGTGGATGCGCGACTTGGCGGTGCCGAGCGGGATGCCGAGCTGCTCGGCCACCTCGTTGTAGTCGAGCTGGACGATGTCGCGCAGCACCAGCGCCTGGGCCAGGTCGGGCTTGTCGGCCTCCAGCGCCTCCATGGCGTCGAGCAGGTCCAGCCGCGACCCCGCGATGACGCTGACGCGCGCCACGTCGGGTTTCTGCACCGGCAGCTCCTCGGAGGTCTGCTCGGCGGCCCGCCGCTTCAGCGACCGGTACGTGGTCCGCGCGCAGTTGGCCGTCACGATGTGCAGCCACGTGCTGAACCTGGCCCGCCCCTCGAAGCGGCCGATGTTGCGGGCCACCGCGAGCAGAGTGTCCTGGGACGCCTCCTCGGCGTCCTGGCGGTAGGGGAGAATGCGGGCACAATGCCGCATCACGTCGGGCTCGATCCGCTTCAGGAGCTCGCCGAGCGCGCGATGATCTCCGGCTGCGGCGGAACGGGCCAGTTCCTCGGTTAGCTCATCAAGCGCCATAGCTGGGATCCTATGATCGGAGGGAGGTTAAATGAACAGTGTCCTGGTCGCCTCCAACAGAGGCCCGGTCTCGTTCACCGTCGACGACGACGGCGCGCTGACCATGAAACGCGGCGGCGGGGGGCTGGTGTCCGGGCTGTCCGGAGTGACCAAGGACCACGGTGTGCTCTGGGTGTGCGCCGCGCTGTCCGACGGTGACCGCATCGCCGCCCGGCAGGCCCCCGGAGGCCGGCTCGACCACGCGGGCTACGACACGGGCGCCCTGCGGATGCTCGACATCCCGGCGGCGACGTTCCACCGCGCCTACAACGCGGTGGCCAACTCCACACTCTGGTTCGTCAACCACCTGCTCTACGACACCCCCAACGCGCCCAGCTTCGGCTCCAGGTTCCTGCGCGAGTGGGAGTCGTACCGCGACTACAACGGCGCGTTCGCGCTGGCCCTGGCCGAGGAGGCCCACCACGGGGCCCGCGTCATGGTGCAGGACTACCACCTGACCCTCACCCCCGCCATGCTCCGGGCCGAGCGGCCCGACCTGCGCATCGCCCACTTCAGCCACACGCCGTGGGCGCCGCCCGAGTACTTCTCGCTGCTGCCCGACGACGTGGCCCGCGAGGTGCTCGAAGGCATCCTGGGCGCCGACCACGCCGGCTTCCTCGCCACGCGCTGGGCGGACGCGTTCATGGACTGCTGCCGGGCGCTGCTCGGCGCCAGGGTCGACCACGCGGCCCGGACGATCATCCACGAGGGCCGTACGACCCGCGTCGGGGTGCACGGCCTCGGCGTCGACGGCGACGCGCTCTGCGAGCGGGCCGGCGAGCCCGACGTCGAGTCGCACATGGCCGCGCTGCGCGACCAGGTCGGCGACCGCGCCCTGATCGTCCGCATCGACCGGACCGAGCTGTCCAAGAACATCGTGCGCGGCCTGCTCGCCTACCGCGAGTTCCTGGCCGCCCACCCCGAGTGGCACGGGCGGGTCGTCCACCTGGCCTTCGCCTATCCGAGCCGGCACGACCTGCCCGAGTACCGCGAGTACACCGCCTCGGTGCAGCGGTGCGCCCAGGAGATCGAGGACGAGTACGCCACCGAGGACTGGGACCCGCTGATCCTCAACGTCAACGACGACTACCCGCGCTCGCTGGCCGCCTACCGGATGGCCGACGTGCTCCTGGTCAACCCGATCCGCGACGGCATGAACCTGGTGGCCAAGGAGGGCCCGATCCTGTCGCCGCGCGCCGCCCTGGTGCTGTCGCGCGAGGCCGGGGCGGCGGCCGAGCTGGGGCCGCACGCCCTCGTGGTCAATCCCTACGACATCAGCGACACGGCCGGTGCGCTGCACGAGGCGCTGGTCATGCCCGAGGAGGAGCGGGTGCGCCGCCGCCGCGAGCTGGTGGCCGCCGCCACGGCGCTGCCCCCCGAACGGTGGCTGGAGGCGCAGCTCGACGCCCTGGACAAGCTCGGCCCCACCCAGGGCTGACCGGCCGAAGGCCACCTTCATCGCCAGGTCGCGCGCTTGAGCACGCCGGCCAGGCCCGGGGTGTTCCACTGGTCGACGACGAGCACCTTGGTCCTCGGCAGGTACCACTCGCGCTGGATCCACCTCGACCTGACCTCGGCGCCGTCGTAGGTGACGCAGGTGGCCTTCCACTCGCGGTAGTACGCCTTGTGGCCGGGGCCGACCTGACGCAGGCCCTTGACCCTGGCGGCGCCGAGCCTCTCGCCCCACCTGCGGTCGTGCGGGCAGGGCTGGACGTCGGTGGCCGGGTAGAACGGGCGCTCGGCGGTGTACGGCTCGAACACCTCGTCGCCCAGCTCGATGGCCTTCGGCCCGAGGATCCAGAAGCTGTCGCACTCCGACCCGGCGTAACCCGACCCGGGCTTGGGGCACGAGCCGGTGACCACGCGGATCCAGTCGCCCTTGCCGTACACCTTCCAGCCGCCCGGCAGGCTCAGCGTCAGGCCGTCGCGCAGGCGGAGGGGGGTGCCCGAGCCCCCGGCGGAGGCGGAAGCGGTGGCGGGGATCAGGAGCGTGACCGCCGCGGCGAGGCCCGCGGCGGCGAGAGCTGTCTTCGGCATGCCGTGACCGTACGGCCGGGCACTTGCAGATCAATCACCAACGACTTGATCACGAGCGCGCGACGGCCGAGGCGAGCTCACGGAGCAGCGCCACGACGCCGTCGGGCCCGTCCACCACGATGTCGGCCCGCTCGGCCAGCCTGGTGACCTCGGCCGAGCCGCTGCACACGGTCACGCCCGGCAGCCCCGATGCCTCGACCGCGTCGAATGCGGCCAGGTCGCCGAGGTCGTCCCCGGCGAACATCACGGACCTCGCGGCCCGCTCGGCCAGGAACAGCCCCAGCGCGTGCCCCTTGTCCATGCCCGGCGGTCTCAGCTCCAGCACGAGCCGGCCCGGCTCCACCACCAGGCTGTGCCGGGCGGCCAGCTCGGCCAGCGGCTCGCGCAGCGCGGCCAGCGCGCCCTCGGGGTCGTCGGCGCGGCGGGTGTGGACGGCCACCGCCCGGCCCTTGTCCTCCACGGTCACGCCCTTCAGGCCCAGCGAGTCGAGCAGCAGCGGCAGCTCCGCCTCCGCCCGCGGCACGCCGGCGGGCGGAGGTGGGCCGGAGACCGTGCCGCGCTCCCATCGCTCGAACCCGTAGTGGCCCAGCACCACCAGGCCCGGCACGTCGGCCAGGCCGGGCCCGAGCTCCAGGGCGGTGGCGACGGGCCGTCCGGTCACGATGGCCACCGCCCCGACGTGCCCGCCCAGCTCGGCCAGCACGCCGGGCGCCTCCGGGTGGATCCGGGCGGAGGCCGGGTCGGGCACGATCGGGGACAGCGTCCCGTCGAAGTCGAGCCCGATCACGGCACCCGCCGGGTCCTTCAGGATGGCTTCCATGCCAGGGATGTTTCCAGGGATGTTCCTCACGCGGCTGGGCCTACCCAGCCGATCAGGGGCGCATGCCCAGACGCCTCGCGGCGCGGTCCCGCTGGCGGCCGGCGCGCAGCCTGCGCAGCCGTTTGACCAGCATCGGGTCGTGCTCCAGGGCGGCCGGCTTGTCGATGAGCTCGCCCAGAAGCTGGTAGTAGCGGGTGGCGGAGAACCCGAAGGTCTCCTTGATGGCCTGCTCCTTGGCGCCCGCGTGGCGCCACCACTGGCGCTCGAAGGCGAGGAGGTCGAGATCGCGTCGGGTCAGCTGTGCGGGTGACGTGAGGGGCTGGTCGTGCGCTGGCTGTCGGGGTGCACTGTCACCGCCGGCCGGTGCAGTGTCCATGGTTCCTCCTCCAAAGGCTGCGCGCGACGATCACGACACGCGCATGCGGCCCGACGCCATCGTAATGTGCGCAGTCCGGCTGTTCATGGCGGATGGCTAGACGTACAGTCACGAAGTGTGACCTCAGTCATCACGCTTCTCACGGACTACGGGCTGGAGGACGGCTACGTGGCGGCCTGCCACGGGGTGATCGCCGGCATCGCGCCCGAGGCCCGGGTGATCGACGTGTGCCACACCATCCCGTCGGGCGACGTACGGCGCGGCGCCGCGATCCTCGCGCAGACCATTCCCTACCTGCCTCCGGGCGTGCACATCGGCGCGGTGGACCCCGGCACGGGAGGCACCCGCCGGGCCGTCGCGATCGAGGCGGGCGGCCGGGTGTTCGTCGGCCCGGACAACGGGCTGCTGTCGTGGGCGGTGCACGCCAGCGGGGGCGCCGACGCGGCGTACGAGCTCAGCAACGAGGAGTACTTCCTGCGACCCGTCTCGCCCACCTTCCACGGGCGCGACATCTACTCGGCCGTCGCGGCCCGGCTGTTCAAGGGCGCCAAGCCGGCCGACATGGGCCCGGAGCGTCCGGTCGGCCGGCTCGTCTCCCTGGCGGAGCCGACCTCGGTGGTGCGCGAGGGGGCCGTGGAGGGCGAGGTCGTCTCGGTCGATCGCTACGGCAACACGCAGCTGTCGATCACCGCGAGCCACCTGGAGGCGCTGGGGGCGCGGGTGGGTGACACGCTGGGCGTGTGGCTGGGGCGGCGGCAGCTCACGCTGCCGTACCGGGAGACGTACGCGGCGGTGCCGCCGGGTGAGCTGGTGGCGTTCGCGGACTCGGCGGGGCTGATCGCGATCGCGGTGAACTCGGGGGACGCGGCGCAGCGGCTCGGGCTTCCCCCCGGCGCCCATGTCCGGATATCTCCCTCTATAGGCAAGTCTTAGGCTACGAAAGTTACTTAAGCCTAATTACGCGATGTATCGGACCGTTTACTGAAGGTCCTGATCAATCGTGGGCGTCGCGTGTCACAATCTCCGGCAACGGGCATCCCCCCACCTGCCCCGGAGGTCGCTATGCGCCACTTCCGTCCCATGCCGCGCGTCCCCAGGAGGCTCCTACCCCGCCTCACCGTCTGTCTCGTCACCTGTCTCGTCGCCTGCCTGTGCGCCTCGCCGCTGACGGGCCGCACATCGAGCGCCGGCGCCGCCGCCCGCACCGGGACGGCCGCGTACGAGGCCGCGCAGTGGCAGCTCCCCGCGCTGCGCCTGCCCGAGGCGTGGCGGATCAGCAGAGGTGAGGGCGTGCTGGTGGCGGTCCTCGACACCGGCGTGAACGGTCGCCACCCCGACCTCGCGGGCTCCGTGGTGGCCGGTCCCGACCTGACCGGCGCCGGGAGCCGGCCCGGCCGGTGGGGCCACCACGGCACCGCCATGGCCAGCCTCATCGCCGGCCACGGCCACACCGGCACGCCCGCCGCCTCCCGGGTCGCCGCGTTCTCCGCGCCCTCCTCCCCGGGCCGCGTGACGCGGGCCGGGGAGGAGACCGCACGGACCGGCGTGATCGGCGTCGCCCCCGAGGCCCGCGTCCTGTCCGTCCGCGTCACGCTGGAGAACGACGACCCGCTCCGCACCCATCCCTCCGCCGGCCGGCCCGACGCGCTGGCCCGCGGCATCCGCTACGCCGCCGACCACGGCGCGGACGTCATCAGCATGTCCCTGGGCGGCGGCAGCGGCGTCTGGAGGGGCTCGCCCGCCGAGCAGGCGGCGGTGCGGTACGCGCTGTGCCGCGGCGCCGTGCTGGTGGCCTCCTCCGGCAACGACGGCGAGACCACGAACCGCAGGAACTACCCGGCCGCCTACCCCGGCGTCATCGCGGTGGGCGCGGTGGACCAGCGGCTCAGGGTGACGGCGTTCTCCAACCGCCAGAACTACCTGTCGGTGGTGGCCCCCGGCACGGGCATCCTCACCGCCGACGGCGCCGGCTCGTACGTGGTGGGCGACGGCACAAGCGCGGCGGCGGCCATGGTGGCGGGCATCGCGGCACTCGTGAGGTCCGCCTACCCCGGCCTGGCGCCGGACCAGGTGCGCGCGGCCATCGAACGCGGCACGGTCTCCCGCCCGGCCGCCCGCGACCCCTCATACGGGCACGGCGTGGCCGACGCGCTGCTCGCGCTGCGGGAGGCGGGGCGGATGGCGGGAGCCCGGGCGGGCAAGGCCCCTCCGCCGCCGCCCGCGCCCGGCCGGAGCGCCGGACCGGAGCCGGAGTCGCGGCTGCCGACCCTGGTGGGGCTGCTCGTGCTCTGCCTGGCGATGGCCGCGCACGTGGTGGCGCGGCGGCGCGCCTCCTGAGCCGCACGGCTTAAGCCTAGCAAGCGCTTGTGTAATACTCGTGGCATGACCCTGGCGATCGACGGCTGGTTCACGATCGAGGACGGCGCCACCCACCTCCTGGGCGCCCGGTGCTCCGCCTGCGGCACGGTGACGTTCCCGCCGCGGACCGGCTGCTGCCCCGACCCCGGCTGCGAGAGCGAGAGCCTGGAGGTGACGCGACTGTCCCGGCGGGGCCGGGTCTGGTCCTACACCGACGCCCGCTATCCCCCGCCCGAGCCGTACGTGGCCGCCGAGCCGTACACGCCGGTCACGCTGGCGGCGGTGGAGCTGGAGCGCGAGGGGATCGTGGTGCTCGGCCAGGTCAGGGACCTCACGGTCGAGGACCTGGAGGTGGGCATGGAGCTGGAGCTGACCCACGGCGCGCTCGCCGACGGGCCGCTGGTGTGGATGTGGGGGCCGGCGTCGTGAGCGTGGTGGTGCTGGGCGCGGGCATGCACCCGTGGGGCAAGTGGGGCCGCCCGTTCACCGAGTACGGCGTCGCGGCGGCCCGCGAGGCGCTGCGCGACGCCGGGGTGAGCTGGCCCGAGGTCGGGTTCCTGGTGGGCGCCGACACGATCAGGAACGGCTACCCGGGCTTCGTGGCCGGGGCCACGTACGCGAGAGCGCTCGGCTGGTCGGGCGCCCGGATCGCGTCCTGCTACGCCGCCTGCGCCTCCGGCGCGCAGGCCGTCGACATCGCCCGCACCCGGATCCTCGCCGGGCTGTGCGACGTGGCGCTGGTGGTGGGCGCCGACTCGACCCCGAAGGGCTTCTTCAAGCCGGTCGGCGGCGACCGCCCGGACGACCCGGACTGGCTGCGCTTCCGCCTGCTCGGCGCCACGAACCCCGCCTACTTCGGGCTCTACGCGCGCCGCCGCATGGCCCTGCACGGCTCCACGGCCGAGGACTTCGCCGCGGTCAAGGTCAAGAACGCCCGCGCCGGCTCCCTGAACCCGCTGGCCCGCTACCGCAAGCCCGTCACGGCCGAGGAGGTGCTGGCCTCGCCCATGGTGGCCGATCCGCTGCGCCTCATGGACATCTGCGCCACCTCCGACGGCGGGGCCGCGCTCGTGCTCGCCTCCGCCGACTACGCGCGGCGGCGCGGCGTCACGGACGCGGTGCGCCTGGCCGCCGTGTCCACGGTGACGCCGTCCTTCCCGAACACCGTGCTGGAGCTCCCGGAGTTCGCCACCGACTCCCGCGCCGCCGTGCCGCACCCCGAACGGCCGTTCCGCGCGGCGATCGCCCACGCCGCCTACGAGGAGGCGGGGCTGGGACCGGAGGATGTGTCGTTCGCCGAGGTGTACGACCTGTCCACGGCGCTGGAGCTGGACTGGGTCGAGGACGTCGGGCTCTGCCCGCCGGGCGAGGCGGACAAGCTGCTGCGGGCCGGCGACACCGCGCTCGGCGGGCGTGTCCCGGTGAACCCCTCCGGCGGGCTCGCCTCGTTCGGCGAGGCCATCCCCGCCCAGGCGATCGCCCAGGTGTGCGAGCTGACCTGGCAGCTGCGCGGCCGGGCGGGCGCCCGCCAGGTGGCCGGCGCCACGGTGGGGCTGGCGGTCAACCAGGGCCTGTTCGGGCACGGCTCCGCGGTCATCGCCACCCGCTGACGTACGGCCCGAAGAGCTGACATACCGCCTGCACAAACGCGGAGCCCCGCGCGGACGGACAGCGCAGAGCCCCGCGCGAACGGATCGCGCGGGGCCCGTGTGGCGGGACGGCGGCGCTAGCCGACGTGGACCACGTCGTGCGTCTCCGCGAAGTGGCAGGCGCTCAGGTGCGACGTGCCCGGCCGGATCTGGAGCAGCGGCTCCTCCTCGGCGCAGATCTCCTGGGCCTTCCAGCAGCGGGTGCGGAAGCGGCAGCCCGACGGCGGGTTGGCCGGCGAGGGCGGGTCGCCCTGCAGGATGATCCGCTCGCGCTGCTCGCGGCCCTCGGGGTCGGGGACCGGGACGGCCGACAGCAGCGCCTGGGTGTACGGGTGGGCCGGCCGGTCGTAGATCTCCAGGTCCTTGCCCAGCTCCACCATCTTGCCCAGGTACATCACCGCGACCCGGTCGGAGATGTGGCGCACCACTGACAGGTCGTGGGCGATGAAGATGTACGCCAGGCCGAACTCGTTCTGCAGCCGCTCCAGCAGGTTGATGACCTGGGCCTGGATCGACACGTCGAGCGCGGAGACCGGCTCGTCGCAGACGATGATCTCGGGCTGGAGCGCCAGGCCGCGGGCGATGCCGATGCGCTGGCGCTGACCGCCGGAGAACTGGTGCGGGTAGCGGTTGATGTGGTCGGGGTTGAGGCCCACGACCTCCAGCAGCTCCTGCACCTTGCGCCGGCGGTCGCCCTTGGGCGCCACCTCGGTGTGGATGTCGAAGGGCTCGCCGACGATGTCGCCGACGGTCATCCGGGGGTTCAGCGAGGTGTAGGGGTCCTGCATCACCATCTGGATGTTCCGGCGCATCCGCTTGAGCTCGCCGCCCCTGGCCTTGGCCATGTCGCGCCCGTTGATGACGACCGAGCCGGAGGTGGGCCGCTCCAGCGCCATCAGCACCTTGGCGAGCGTGGACTTGCCGCAGCCCGACTCGCCGACGATGCCCAGCGTCTCGCCCTTGTTGAGCTCGAACGAGACGCCGTCGACCGCCTTGATGGCGCCGATCTGCTTCTTGAACATGATGCCCTGGGTCAGGGGGAAGTGCTTGACCAGGTCCCGCACCTCAAGGATTCGCTCACCTTGGGTCGCCATCGAGGACCTCCCTCCAGTAGTGGCAGGCGCTGTTGCGCACACCGCTGATCGCGTAGAGCGGGGGGGCGTCGGTCACGCAGTTGTCCTGGCGGTAGGGGCACCGCGGGTGGAAGGCGCAGCCGGTCGGCATGTCGAGCAGGTTGGGCGGCAGGCCCTTGATCGCGTACAGCTCCTGGCCCTTGAGGTCGACCCGGGGGATCGACTCCAGCAGACCCTTCGTGTACGGGTGGGCGGGCGCCCGGTAGATGTCGTACACCGGGGCGTTCTCGACGATGCGTCCCGCGTACATGACCGCGATCTTGTCCGCGACGTCGGCGACGACGCCGAGGTCGTGCGTGATGAGGATCAGGCCCATGTTGCTCTCGCTCTGCAGCTCGGCGAGCAGCTCCATGATCTGGGCCTGGACCGTCACGTCGAGGGCGGTGGTCGGCTCGTCCGCGATCAGCACCTCCGGGTCCAGCGCGATCGACATGGCGATCATGATGCGCTGGCGCATGCCCCCGGAGAACTGGTGCGGGTAGTCGTGCACGCGCTGCTTGGCGGCCGGGATACGGACCCGGTCCATCAGCTCGACGGCCTTGGCCATCCCGTCGCGCTTCGACATGCCGCGGTGGACGCGGAACATCTCGCTGATCTGCCAGCCCACGGTGAACACCGGGTTGAGCGCGGAGAGCGCGTCCTGGAAGATCATCGCGATGCGCTGGCCGCGGACCTGGGTGCGCGCCTCGTCCGACAGCTTGAGCAGGTCGGTCCCGCGGAAGCGGATCTCTCCCTTGGGAATGCGCGCGGGCGGCATGTCCAGGATGCCCATGATCGCCTGCGCGGTCACGGACTTGCCGGAGCCCGACTCGCCCAGCACCGCGAGGGTCTCCCCCGGGTTGAGCGTGTAGCTCACCCCGTTGACGGCCCGCACGACACCGGCCCGCGTGGCGAACTCCACGTGGAGGTCCTCCACCGCCAGCAACGGCTCGTCGCCCAGCCCTCCCTCGGCGGGCAACGTGTCCAGCGATGTCTTACTCATCTGTCCCCCCTCCTACCTGAGCTTCGGGTCGAGCGCGTCGCGGACGGCGTCGCCCAGCATGATGAACGCCAGCACGGTGACGCTCAGGAACACGGCCGGGAACACCAGCGGCAGCGGCGCCTCCAGGAACCGGTTCCGGGCGTCGGCGATCATCAGGCCCCACGAGATGTCCGGCGACTGCACGCCCACCCCGAGGAACGACAGCGCGGCCTCAGCCGCGATGAACCCGCCCAGGTTGATGGTGGCCACGACGATCACCGGGGCGATCGCGTTCGGCAGCAGGTGCCCGAACATGACCCGGCTCTGGCTCGCGCCGAGCGCCCGCGCCGCGATGACGAAGTCCTGGCTCCTTGCCGTGATGACGGCGGCCCGCATGATGCGGAACGTCATCGGCCAGGCCAGCACCGACAGCGCGATCACGACGATCCAGATGCCCAGGCCCTTGTCCCGGAACGTCGCCGTGATGAGCAGCGCGCCCAGGATCTGCGGGATCGCGAAGAACACCTCGGTGACGCGCGAGGAGACCGTGTCGGTGAGCCCGCCGCGGGCGCCCGCGATGAGGCCGAGCAGGCCGCCGACGACCGCGGTGATGACCGTGGTGCTGACGCCGATGAGGATCGAGTTGCTGGCGCCGTAGATGGTCCTGGCGTACACGTCGCAGCCGAGGTTGTCGCGCCCGAACAGGTGACCCGCGCTGGGCCCCTGACGGGCCGTCGCGAGGTCGCAGGAGCGCGCGTCCAGCGGGTTGATCGACGTGAACAGCGAGGGCCAGAACGACATGACCAGCAGGATCGCGATGAGGGCCAGCGAGAAGATGAACATCGGCCGGCGGCGCAGGTCGTGCCAGGCGTCGCTCCACAGGCTCGCCGGCCTGTCCTCCTTCTTGCGGCGCCTGCCGCTGCCAGGAGGCGCCGTGACCGGGGCTTTGTCCGTGGTCAGGGTCTGGGTCTCGGAGGCCGCTGGATCGGCCTGGGGGATGTCACTCATAGCGGATCCTCGGGTCGAGCACTGCGTACATCAGGTCGACGACCAGGTTGGCCACGATGTAGACCAACACCAGGATGGTCACGATTCCTACGACGATGGGTTGTTCTCGTAGGTAGACGCCTTGGTAGAGCTGAAGACCGATTCCCGGCAGGTTGAAGATCGTTTCGGTGATGACCGCCCCGCCCATGAGGTTGCCCAGGTCGGCGCCCAGATAGGTGACCAGGGGGATCAGCGCGTTGCGCAGACCGTGCCTGCCGATGACCCTCCGCCGGGACAGGCCCTTGGCGACGGCCGTGCGGATGTAGTCGGATCTCAGCGTCTCCACCAGGCTCGTTCTCGTCAGCCGGGTGAGGTAGGCGATCGACACACCCGCCAGCACGAACCCGGGCAGCAGGTACGACTTCAGGCCCTGCGTGGCGCCCGCGATGGGGAAGATCTCCGTGCCGGTCACCTGCTTGAGCCAGACGCCCAGCCAGAGCTGGAGCACGAAGCCGCTGACCAGGGTGGGGATGGAGATCAGCAGCAGCGTGGACGCCAGGATCGCGGTGTCGGTCGCCCTGCCGCGGCGCAGCGCCGCCCACAGGCCGAGGACGACGCCGATGATGGCCTCGAGGGTCAGCGCGACCAGCGCGAGGTTCAGCGTGACCTGGAGCTTGCCCGCCAGGAGCTGGGTCACCGGGACGCCGGCGAACGTCGTGCCGAAGTCCCCGCGGAAGATGATGCCGCTGATGTAGTACCAGTACTGGAGCAGCAGCGGATCGTTGAGGTGGTACTGGTCGCGGATGATCGCGACGATGTTGGGGTCCTGCCGCTTCTCACCGGCCAGCGCAGCGATGGGGTCACCGGGCAGCGCGAAGACGATGGCGAAGATGAACAGGGTGGCGCCGAGCAGGACTGGCACTGCCTGGATCAGGCGCCTGATGATGTAACGGCCCATTCAAGCCTCCCGTACATGCCGGAAGGCAGTGCCTGGATCCATGGGGTGAAACGGCCCAGGCGACTGCCTTCTTGGCGCTCTCGAGGGGCGGGCGCGCCACGCGTGCCCGCCCCCGGGAACAAGTGTCAGGCCTTCTCGACGTCAGCCCACTCAACCTGGTTGAGCAGGTTGATCTTGACGTTCTTGACCTTGGTCGAGTATCCCGAGTTGTTCCGGTAGAAGTACACCGGGATGTACGGCATCTCCTTGATGAGGATGTCGTCCGCCTGCTGGTAGATCTTCAGGCCCTCTTCGGGGGTGGCGGCCTGGTCGCCCTTGGCGACCGTCTCGTCGAACTCCTTGTTGGAGTAGCCCGCGTAGTTGGAGCCCGTCTTGATGGCGCCGGTCGAGAAGATCGGCGACAGGTAGTTCTCGGCCGACGGGTAGTCGATCGCCCAGCCCATCCGGAACATGCCCTTGTACTTCTTGGCGTCCAGGTCGTCCAGGATGTTGGCGAACTTCTCGAACGGCTTGACCGTCACCTCGACGCCGAGGTTGGCGCGGAGGTTGTTGGCGACGGCCTCGATCCACTCCTTGTGTCCACCGTCGGCGTTGTAGCCGAGCTCCAGCTTGGCCGGACCCTTGGCGGCGGCGTACTGCTCCTTGGCCTTGCCCGGGTCGTAGGCGCAGGCCGTGCAGGCGCCCTGGCGGTAGCCGTCGATGGCCGGGTTGATGAAGTCGTCGGCCGGCGAACGGGTGCCGGAGAAGACCGTCTCGGCGATGGTCTTCCGGTCGATGGCCATCGAGATGGCCTCGCGGACCTTGACGTCCTTGTACTCGTCGTTGTACTGCAGGGGGAAGCCGATGTAGCCGATACCGGCGTCCGGCTGGTCCTGGTAGCGGTCCCCGAGCGCGGTCTTGGCGCTGGCGATCGCCGACGCGGGCAGCGAGTCGTGGATGTCGACGTTGTCGGCCTGCAGGTCGTTGTAGGCCGTCTCCGAGCTGTTGTAGAGCTTGAACTGGAGCTTGGTCCAGCCGTTCGGCTTCTTGCCCGGGAACTTGTCGTACACCGACAGGTCGATGCTCTGGTCAGTGCCCTTCTTGTAGGGCTTGTCCAGCTTGAACAGGCCCTGGCCGATCGGCTTCTCGCCGAACTCCGCCGTCACCTTGCCGTCGGGGCCGAAGGCGGCCTTGGGCAGCGGGTAGAACGCGGTGTAGCCGAGCATGGTCTTGAACTGGGAGAACGGCGCGGTGAGCGTGACCTCGAGGGTGGTGTCGTCCACCGCCTTGAGGCCCTTCATCTCCTTGGTGGTGACCTGCTTGCCCTCGCCCGGGTTGAGGTCGGCGTAGCCGTCGACACGACCGAAGAAGTAGCCGGCGCCCTGCGCGTTGTCCTGGTTCGCTGCGTAGTTCCAGGCGTCAACGTAGTTCTGCGCGATCACGGGCTCGCCGTTGTGCCAGGTGTAGCCCGGCTTGAGCTTGATCGTCCAGACCTTGTTGTCCTGAGTCTCGATCGACTCCGCGGCGCCCATGACGACCTGCTTGTTCTCGTCATAGTTCACCAGCGGCTCGAAGACCGCCGCGAGCGCCTCGGCGCCCTCGGACTCAGTGGTGTTCGAAGGGACCAGCAGGTTCTGCGGCTCGCCGAGCTCCATGCGGACCGGCGTGTCCCCGCTCGATCCGGAGGTGCCGGTCGAGGTGCCGCCGCCGCCACCACACGCGGCAACCGCGAGGGCCAGCAGCGCGGTACCGGCGACGATCTGTGCGCCCTTAGTAACACGCATGGTAAGAAGATTCCTCCCTCTACAGGTGGGCGTTAGCGCTGAGCTGCGATGATCGTGAGCAGCCTGACGGGGGGTTCGGTAATCCCCCGGGTTTGGCTGACATGGTCAAACCAGCCGACGCCCTGCCAGTCGATCGCGACTATCCCTCACTACGTGCCACCAGCGAGTCTCTGGCGCGTTGCAGTTCGGTCACACGTGCGCCAATCCAGCGTCACACTCATACGGCTCAGACGGCCTAGAAGCTCTCATAACCGTCAGATGACCATACGTTTGGACACGGACAGTCGAGCAAAAATACCTCTTACCGAAATGTGCTCGCGCCCTTGCCGGGCACGTGCCGGGTCACTGGGCTACGGTTGTTGCCGTCTTGACGGCGCCTTGGAACCGGGCGCTCCAGGACTCCGTCCAACTGTCTGCCGCGCGCCCGCGCGGGAGCACCTCACCGACCCGGATCCAATAGAGTCCTTGCCATGAGTCAGCCGGAATCCGCTGTCGCGGACGCCCAGGCGGGCGGCCGGAGCGGGCAGGAGCCGCTGGCCAAGCTCGCCGCGAGATACGGGCTTCGCCGTGCCATCGCACGGCCGAGGTTCCCTGTCTACGTGCGCCAGCTCTGGGAGCGGCGGCACTTCATCCTGACGTACGCGTCCTCGCGCAACGTCTCGAAGTACACCAGCTCGGCCCTCGGCCAGTTGTGGCAGGTCCTCACTCCGCTGCTCAACGCCGCCATCTACTACGTGATGTTCGGCCTCATCCTCGGTGGCAAGGGCGGCATCCACAACTACCCGGCGTTCCTCCTGACGGGGATGTTCGTCTTCACCTACACGCAGCGGACCGTCACCGCGGGCGCCAAGTCCATCTCCGGCAACCTGTCGATGATCCGCGCGCTGCACTTCCCGCGCGCCTCCCTGCCCCTGGCGTACACGATCCAGGAGCTGCAGCAGCTCGCCATCTCCATGGGCGTGCTCCTCGTGATCGTCCTCATCACGGGGGAGCCCATCACGCTGGCCTGGCTGGTGGTGCCCGTCGTGCTGCTCCTCCAGACGATGTTCAACGTCGGCGCCGGGCTGGTGATGGCCCGGCTGGGCGCGTCCATGCGGGACCTCAACCAGCTCCTGCCCTTCATCACCCGCACCTGGCTGTACGCCTCGGGCGTCTTCTTCTCCATCCAGGACAGGGTCGTGGGCAAGGCCGAGGCGCCGCAGTGGGTGGCCGACGTGATGTACTACGCCAATCCGGCCGCCTCCTACATCGAGGCCATGCGCGACCTGCTCATCACCCGCGAGGGTGGGCACAACCCTCCGGATGCGGTGTGGATATCCTGCGTATTCTGGGCGGTGTTCGCCCTCTGCTTCGGCTTCTGGTACTTCTGGCGTGCCGAGGAGAGGTACGGGCGTGGCTGAACTGACCGAGGAGCTGTCACTGGTGAAGGCCGAGGAGCCCGCCGTCGCCGCCGGCAAGGACGGCAAGGCGAAGCCGCAGCCCAAGCCGGCCACGCCGGTCAGCAAACCGCCTCTCGACGTTCCCACCGGCACGCCCACCGTCATCGTCGACGACCTGCACATCATCTACCGCGTCTACGGCGCGGCCACCGACGTGGAGAAGGGCAACGCCGTCAACGCCCTCACGCGTCTCCTGAAGCGCCAGGGCAGGCCGCAGATGAAGGAGGTCCACGCCGTCAAGGGCGTCTCCTTCGTGGCCTACCACGGCGACGCCATCGGCATCGTGGGGCGCAACGGGTCGGGCAAGTCCACGCTGCTGCGCGCGATCGCCGGCCTCCTGCCGCCCCACTCGGGCGCCGTCTACACCGACGGGCAGCCCTCGCTCCTCGGCGTCAACGCCGCGCTCATGCGCGAGCTCACCGGCGAGCGCAACATCGTGCTCGGCTGCTACGCCATGGGCATGACGCCGGCCGAGGTCAAGGAGAAGTACCAGGAGATCGTGGACTTCTCCGGCATCGACGAGTTCGTCCAGCTGCCGATGTCCACCTACTCCTCCGGCATGGGGGCCCGCCTGCGCTTCGCCATCTCCTCGGCCAAGACCCACGACGTGCTGCTCATCGACGAGGCGCTGGCCACCGGCGACCGCGAGTTCCGCAAGAAGAGCGAGCAGCGCATCCGGCAGATCCGCGAGGAGGCCGGCACGGTCTTCCTCGTCGCCCATGACCTGCGGGTCATCGAGGAGACCTGCAACCGGGTCATCTGGCTGCACAAGGGCAAGATCAAGATGGACGGCGACCCGAAGGAAGTGCTCGCCGCCTACAACAAGGGCTGATCCACCCGAGCCCCCCAGCCGCCGGCGCGTACGACACGCCCGGCGGCTTCCTCATGGGACGACTTCGCGCGCGGCCCCTGCGACACGAGGGGTCAATGCCTGACACCGTGGCGCACGGTCCGGTATGATTCGAACGTTGTTTCGATACGGCGAGGCGCGGATGGAAGGGAACGGGGGCGCGATGGGAGAGCTTTCGGCCGCGATCGACCACCTGGCCATCGAGGACGTGTCGGAGATCCCGAGGATGGAGCTGGCCCAGCAGCTCCTCGACCTGCACTGGCAGATGGCCCGGCTCCAGGCCCAGATCGCCCGGCGCACCGGCGTACGCGTCTGACGCTCTCGGAGCGGGTCGGGCGGGTCAGGTCGGGCGGGTCAGGTCGGGCAGGTCGGGTCCGGGCATGGGAGTGCCGCCGGTCCCTGGTCGAGGAACCGGCGGCGGGCTGCGCCTCTCACCGGGGGTCGCCGCCCTGCAGTGGCGGCTCGGCACGTGAGGCGTGGCTCGGGCTCGGGCGCGTCCGCCCGGCCCGCGCCGTCCCACCGGTCCGGGAGGCGGGCCGTCCGAGCGCCGGCACCAAGGCGCTCGTCATCCCTCCCCCGGTCCGCCGGCGGACACGGCGGGCAGCGGCCTTTCTGGTCAGGTCAGCCGCTCTGGTCAGGTCAGCCGCGTACCCGGCACCACCCCGCCCGAGGCGAGGCCACGTGACAGCGGGGTGCCGGACACCACGGCGCCCGGAGTCACCCCCTGAGCCAGCGGTCCGCTGGAGACGACGCCACGGGACAGTGCGCCGCTCCCGGCCACACCGCTCGGAGCGACACCCCGCGAGAGGGCACCGCTCGACACGACACCGTTCGCCAGGGCGCGCCCGGGGCCGCTGGAGAGCGCGCCGCCCGGCACCGCACCACTGGAGGTGACGCCTCGGGCGAGCGTGCCGTTCCGGGCCACGCCCTGGGTCACGCCCTGTGCCAGCGGGACGCTCGGCGCCACCCCGTTCGGCGTCACACGGCTCGGGGCGACGCCCCTGGACAGGGCGCCCCTCAGCGTGTCACCGGCCGGGAGGTCCGTGGTCGGGGAGCTGGTCGGGGCCGGGGCCGGCCGGCTCGGCCGGACGTACCGCCGCTGCCAGTTCTCCCGGCCGCGGCGGCCCGTGCGGGCCGTCCTCGGTGAGGAGCCGTCGTCGTCCCGGGCGGTGGCCGGCGTGGTCCTCGTCCCGCCCCGGCGGCCGGTCGTGGAGCCGCCTCCCGACGTCCCTCCGCGGGAGGCCGCCGAGGGAGAGCCACGGTGCCCGGGCACCGTCGGACGCGGCGTCCGGTCCCCCGGCACCTCGACGCGGGGCACGGCACCGGTGACGGGACCGGGCACAGCACCGGTGACGGGGCCGGGCGCGTCGGCGTCCAGTGTGCGGGCGCCGGGCACCGCGCCCAGGCTCGTACCGTCCAGGGTCCCCCGGCCGGCCGTCCCGCCGTCCAGCACCCTGCCGTCCGGCGTCCTGTCGTCCAGCGCTCCGGCGGCCGTCGAGGTCACGTCCGGTGCGCCGGGCCCCGTCGTGAGCGGCCTGGCGGAGCGTTCCACCTGCGCGTGGGCCGGCGGAACGGTGAGGGCCGCCGCCAGCCCGAGTGACGCGACGGCGACAGCCGCCTTGACTACACGATTCATGATTGCCTTCCCGGCTCGTGATCGATCGCTCTCGAATGCGGAGGAAACGCGAATCGAAAACCCCCCGAAAGCCGAGACGAACACGCTGTGGGCACCACACGCGGCGCGCCGCCCGGCTGAGCTACCGACGTAGTTGTACCACCACGGCCGTCGGCTCGCGGGCCAGGTCAACAGCCCTTCAAGAGCCTCGGGAGAGCCCCGGCAAGGCCGTCGAGCGGCGGGGAGAACGGGCGACATTTCGGGATGTGGGGAGGGCGGATTCCCGGGCATAGGCCGCCCGCTCCCCGAGCACGCCGACGGCCCGCGAACGACCGCCGGTAAGGACGAAAGCCGCGGGCCGGGCGCACAGATTTTCCGCTAGCCGGGTGCTCGCTTGACCGCTCGGGCCGGGCGGGGCTCACCCGGCGGCCGGAACGCCTCCGGAGTCACCCGGGGCCGGCTCAGACGGCCAGCAGGGCCTCCTCCACAGCGGGCTCGAACGGGAACCGGTCGGCGAAGGCCGGGCGCAGATCGGTCAGCCACACCGCCGTCGGGTCGTACCGGGCGAAGAACGGCCGCCCGACCAGCGACGGGTCGCGGGCCTGGATGAAGTGCAGCACGAAGACCCGCTCGCCGGCGATCTCCGTGACCCCGTCGACGCACACCTTGCCCGGCGTGGCCGACATGGAGGGCCCCCGCACCGTACGGCAGAGCCCGGAGACCGACGCGTACGCGTCCCTGAAGATCTCGTGGGCCCGGGCCAGCGGCACCGCGAAGTAGTCCTGCGGTCCCGTGTCGCGCTCGACGAACATGTAGTACGGGATCATGCCCATGCGCAGCTGCCTGCGCCACATGCCCGACCAGAGCGCGGGGTCGTCGTTGATGGAGCGAATCAGCGGCGCCTGCGTCCGGATGGTGGCGCCGGTGCCGAGGATGTTCCGGACCGCCGCCTCGACGAGGGGTGGCTCCAGCTCGCGGGGGTGGGTGAAGTGGGCCATGAAGGCGAGGTTCTTGCCGGCGGCGACCACCTTCTCGAACAGCTCCAGCGTGGAGCCGGCGTCCGGGTCCGTGGTGAAGCGCTGCGGCCAGTACGCGAGCGACTTCGTGCCGATCCGTACTGATTCGAGCTGCTCCAGATCGAGGAGCGGCTCCAGGTAGCGCTTGAGCACCGGCTCGCCCATGATCATGGCGTCGCCGCCGGTGATCAGCACGCTCGTGACCTCAGGGTGCCGGCGGATGTAGCGGACCATCTGCTCGATGTCGTCGGAGGCGAACTTGAGGTCGGCGTCGCCGACGAACTGCGCCCACCGGAAGCAGTAGGTGCAGTAGGCGTGGCAGGTCTGTCCCTGCTTGGGGAAGATCAGGACGGTCTCGGGGTACTTGTGCTGGAGTCCCGGGACCGGCTCGTTCTCCAGCCGGGGCACGTTGAGCTCCATCTGCCCGGCCGGGTGCGGGTTGAGCCGGGCGCGGATCCGGTTGGCCTCCGCGTTGATCTCGGCGGCGGGCGCCTCCGCCTTCAGCAGGTCGGCCAGCCGGGCGACGTCCGGGGCGGGCAGCATGTCC
Organism: Nonomuraea sp. NPDC050383; assembly: GCF_044459125.1. NCBI lineage: Bacteria > Bacillati > Actinomycetota > Actinomycetes > Streptosporangiales > Streptosporangiaceae > Nonomuraea > Nonomuraea sp. NPDC050383. The sequence continues at coordinate 12,373 of NZ_JBITIP010000034.1, read as the reverse complement.
GCCTGCGGGAAGACCAGCTTGTACATGGGGTCGTCGGGCGCGGCCGACCAGTCGATGAGCTCGTCGACGACGTACGCGTTGGTGCGGAACGGGAGAACCGTGGCGACGGCCCTCACCCTCAGCCGCTCCTCGTCGTCGAGCCCTGCCCGGAGCAGGAGGTCGTTCAGATGCTTGGACGTGTAAGCCCGGAAGCGTCGTGTGCCTGCCTGGTTCAAGATCACTAAGCGTTTCCCCTCTTTTTTGTTCGATCGCCGGTAAACCTCAAGCCCCTGTCGCGCGTCTGTGGCCTTTATATCCGGACGTTGCAAACCCGGGATTCGGTTCCGCCGAGTCGCTGGGAGATTTCAGAAGAGCATCTCGCGACATATCGCGTTTATGGCTACACTGGCGGTGTGACCCACGATCCCGCGCTGCGCGCCTCCGACACCGACCGCGACCGCGTGGCCGCCGTGCTGGGCGAGGCGCTCGCCACCGGCCGGCTCACCAGCGTCGAGCACGCGGACCGACTCGAGGCCGCCTACACGGCCAAGACCGTCGGTGAGCTCGTCCCCCTCACCGGGGACCTGCCGGACGTGACCGCCTCCCGGCCGCCGGAGGCCGTGGAGCAGCAGACGATCCGCTCCACGTTCAGCAAGATCATCAGAAAGGGCCGCTGGATCGCCTCACGGCATACCAGGCTGGTGGCGAACTTCGGCGCGATGATCATCGACCTGTCCGACGCCGTGCTCCCCGGCCGCGAGGTCACACTCGAGTGCGACGCCCGCTTCTCCAAGCTCATCGTGCGCGTCCCCGACAACGCCCACGTCATCGACGAGGGCAGCTCCACGTTCGGTAAGCGCAACGTGTCGGGCGGCTCGGACGGCGACGGCCCGCTCATCCGGATCACCGGCACGTCGATGTTCTCGAAGGTGATCGTGTCCCGCGGCGTCGTCGACTGGAACCTGCGCTGACCCCGTGCTCTCCCGGCGGATCGGCCACCGGGACCACCGGCTAGCCTGGCAAGCGTCCCGCCTGCGACCGCGGGCTCGCCGAGCCCGCCTTCGGCGAGCCTCACGGCGGGCACGCACGCCGTACGAGGTGACCCAGTGTCCGACAGCAAGCCGATCGCGCTCGACGCCATGGGCGGCGACCACGCCCCCCACGAGATCGTCGCGGGAGCGGTGCACGCCGTGCGCGAGCGCGGGCTGGAGGTCGTGCTGGTCGGACCGCCGCGCATCCTGTACGAGGCCCTCGCCGACCACGACGCCACCAAGGAGATCCCCATCGTGCGGGCCGAGGAGGTCCTCGCGATGGACGAGGGCGCGCTGGCCAGCCTGCGCCGCCCCCGTTCGAGCATCGCGATCGCCTGCCACCTCGTACGGCGGGGCGACGCGTCGGCCGTGGTGTCCGCGGGCTCGACCGGCGGCATCGTGGCCACCGGCCGGCTGCGCCTCAAGCCCCAGCAGGGCGTCCTGCGGCCCGCCATCGCCGTCGCCCTGCCCACCCGGCCGCACCCCACGCTGCTCGTCGACGCCGGGGCCAACTCCGACGCCAAGCCGGAGATGCTGGTGCAGTTCGCCCACCTCGGCACGGCCTACGCGGAGCTGGCCCACGGCATCGCCCAGCCGAAGGTCGGCCTGCTGACCATCGGCGCCGAGGCCGAGAAGGGCAACAAGCTCGTCAAGCGCGCCCACGAGCTGCTCCAGAGCGCCCCCGGCCTGCACTTCACCGGCAACATCGAGGGCCACGACCTGCTCACCGGCGCCGTCGACGTGATCACCGCCGACGGCTTCACCGGCAACGTCGCGCTCAAGACCATGGAGGGCACCGTCCGCTACGCCTTCCACCAGCTCGGCGAGGCCATCGGCGAGAGCCCGGCGGCCCGGCTGGGCGCGTTCCTGCAGCGCTCCCGCATCCGCGACCTGCGGCAGCGCCTCGACGCCGAGGCCCACGGCGGCGCCGTCCTGCTCGGCCTCAACGGCACCGTGGTCATCGCGCACGGCTCGTCCAGGTCACAGGGCATCAGCGCGGCCTGCGAGCTCGCAGCGGAGCTGTCGGCCGGTGGCATCGTGGACCGCGTGGGCGAACGGATCGCCATCGCTCCGCGATCACACCGGCTCTGGTGAACCCGTAGTCTTTGGCGCGTCCGCACGATCGGGGGACACGAACGGGGGAACGCGTGCGAGGGCTCACCGCGGCACAGGCCGCCCAGGCGAAGCGGAACATCGTCCCGCGCCGGTCGAGCCGGTCCTTCGGCGCCATCATCAGGGCCAACGTCTTCACGCTGTTCAACTTCGTCATCGGCGTCCTGTGGGCGCTCATCCTGATCTTCGGGCAGTGGCAGGACGGCCTGTTCGGCCTGGTCATCGTGGCCAACGCGCTGATCGGCATCGTCCAGGAGGTACGCGCCAAGCGCACCCTCGACCGCCTGGCCGTCATCAACGAGGAGCCCGTCAGGGTCTGCCGCGACGGCCGCGACCAGGAGATCCCACCACAGGACGTGGTGCTCGGCGACCTCATCCTGCTCGGGTCCGGCGACCGGCTGCTCGTGGACGGCGAGGTCGTCGAGTCCGACGGGCTGGAGATCGACGAGTCGCTGCTGACCGGCGAGGCCGACCCGGTGCACAAGCGGCCCGGCGACCGGGTCCTGTCGGGCAGCTTCGCCGTCGCCGGCTCCGGCGCGTTCGTCGCCACCCACGTCGGCACCGACGCCTACGCGGTACGGCTCGCCGAGGAGGCCAGCAAGTTCCACCTCGCCCACTCCGAGCTGCGCCAGGGCGTCGCCAACTTCATCAAGTACATCACCTGGCTGGTCATCCCGATCGGCGCGCTGCTGATCTACAGCCAGCTCCGCAACACCGGCGACTTCGGCACCGCCATCACCGGAGCGGTCGCCGGCATCGTCACCATGATCCCCGAGGGGCTGGTGCTGATGACCTCGATCGCCTTCGCCGTCGGCGTCGTCCGGCTGGGCCGCCGCAGGTGCCTGGTCCAGGAGTTGCCCGCGATCGAGGGCCTGGCCAGGGTCGACGTGCTGTGCCTGGACAAGACCGGCACCCTCACCGCGGGCGGCATGGATCTCGGCGAGGTCCTCCCGATCGGCGACGGGCATCCCGTGGAGGAGGCGCTCGCCGCCCTGGCCAACCTCGACCAGCGGCCCAACGCCACCGCCCAGGCCGTACAGGTGCGCTACCCCGCGACGCCCGGCGGCTGGACGGCCACGGGCTCCGTGCCGTTCTCCTCGGCGCGCAAGTGGAGCGGCGCCGACTTCGGCGAGCGCGGCGCGTGGCTGCTCGGCGCTCCGGACGTGCTGCTCGACGGCGGCGAAGGCTACGAGCGGGCCGCCGCGATGGCCTCCACCGGCGCCCGGGTGCTCGCCCTCTGCCGCACCCGCGACCTGGCCGCCGCCGAGCGGGGCAACCCGGACGCGGCGGTCGAGTGCGTCGCGCTCGTCACGCTCCAGCAGCGCATCCGCCCCGACGCCCACGAGACCCTGAGCTACTTCGCCCGCCAGGGAGTCACCGTCAAGGTCATCTCGGGCGACAACCCCGAGGCGGTCTCCGCCATCGCCACCGGCCTCGGCATCCCCGACGGCGACCGCGCCGTCGACGCCCGCACCCTGCCGGAGGACGACCCGGACAAGCTCGCCGACATACTCGCGGCCAACGCCGTCTTCGGCCGGGTCACCCCGCGGCAGAAGCGGCTGTTCGTCGGCGCGCTCCAGTCCCGCGGCCACACCGTCGCCATGACCGGCGACGGCGTCAACGACGTGCTCGCGCTCAAGGACGCCGACCTCGGCATCGCGATGGGCGCGGGCAGCCCCGCCACCAAGGCCGTCGCCCAGGTGGTGCTGCTCGACAACGCCTTCGCCACGCTCCCCCACGTGGTCGGCGAGGGCCGCCGGGTGCTGGCCAACATCGAGCGGGTCTCCAACCTGTTCCTCACCAAGACCTTCTACGCGATCGCGCTGTCGCTGGCGACCGGCGTCCTGGGGCTCATGTTCCCGTTCGCCCCCCGGCACTCCACGCTGGTCAACGCGCTGACCATCGGCATCCCGGCGTTCTTCCTGGCCCTGGCGCCCACGCTGGAGCGCTCAAAGCCCGGGTTCGTGCCCCGCGTGCTGCGCTTCGCCGTACCGGCCGGGGTGCTGTGCGCGGCGGCGATGCTGCTGGCGTTCTGGGCCGCGCACAGTGGGACCTCCACCCTGAACGAGGACCGCACGTCCGCGGTGATCACCCTGTTCCTGACCACCTGGTGGGTGCTCGTGCTCATCGCCCGGCCCCTCACCTGGCTGCGGGTGGGCCTGGTCGCCGCCATGGCGGTGCTGTTCGCCGGGGCGCTGTCCATCCCGTTCGTGCGCGAGTTCTTCGCCCTGGAGCCGGGCGACCTGAGCAACGGCCTGACCGCCGTCGGCATCGCCGTGGTGGCCTCCGCGCTGATCACTCTCGCGATCAGCGTCACGGTCAGGCTCGCCGGTACCCTTAGACCATGACCGACCCGCAGATGGTGCTCACCGAGCGCGTCCAGCAGGCGCTGGCCGCGGCGTTCGGCGCCGAGCACGCCGACGCAGACCCGCTGATCCGGCCGTCCCAGTTCGCCGACTTCCAGGCGAACGTCGCGATGAGCCTGGCCAAGCGCCTGCGACGGTCCCCGCGGGAGGTCGCCGAGGCCCTTGCCGCCGAGCTGGCCGACTTCCCCGGCACGGTCGAGGTCAGCGGCCCCGGGTTCCTCAACATCACGCTCGCCGACACGTGGATCGCCGGCGAGGCCGGCCGCATGCTGGAGGACCCGCGCCGCGGCGTCGGCACGGTCACGCCCGCGCAGACCATCGTGATCGACTACTCCGCGCCCAACGCGGCCAAGGAGATGCACGTCGGCCACCTGCGCACCACGATCGTGGGCGACTCCCTGGCCCGCGTCCACGAGCACCTGGGCAACACCGTCATCCGGCAGAACCACCTGGGCGACTGGGGCACGCCGTTCGGCATGCTCATCGAGCACCTGCTCGACATCGGCGAGGAGGCCGCGGTCGCGCAGCTCGAAGCCGGCATGGGCACCGAGTTCTACCAGGCCGCGCGGCAGAAGTTCGACGGCGACGAGTCGTTCAAGACCCGCTCGCGCGCGCGGGTGACCACGCTCCAGTCGGGCGACCCCGACACGCTGCGGCTCTGGCACGTCTTCATGGACGCCACCGTCCGCTACTTCAACAAGGTCTACGGCATGCTCGGCGTCACCCTCACCGACGCCGACATCGCCGGCGAGAGCATGTACAACCCGATGCTCCAGAGGACCTGCGACGACCTGGAGACCGCCGGGGTGGCGGTGCTGAGCGAGGGCGCGCTGTGCCTGTTCCCGCCCGGCTTCACCGGCTCCGACGACAAGCCGCTGCCGCTCATCATCCGCAAGAGCGACGGCGGCTACGGCTACGCCTCCACCGACATGGCGGCCATCCGCTACCGGGTGCACGACCTCAAGGCCGACCGCATCCTCTACGTGGTCGGCGCCGACCAGGCCCTGCACTTCCGCATGGTGTTCGCCGCCGCGGAGCAGGCCGGCTGGCTGCCCGACACCGTCTCGGCCGAGCACGTCCAGATCGGCATGATGCTCGGCAAGGACGGCCGTCGCTTCAAGACCCGCTCCGGCGAGTCGGTCAAGCTGATGGACCTGCTCCAGGAGGCCGTGGACCGGGCGTCCGTGGTCATCGCCGACCGCGACTACGACGAGGCGACGCGGGCGGAGATCGCCCGAGTCGTGGGCATGGGCGCGGTCAAGTACGCCGACCTGTCGATCAGCCACGACAGCGAGTACGTCTTCGACTTCGACCGCATGCTCGGCCTGACCGGCAACACGGCGCCCTACCTCCAGTACGCCCAGGCCCGGATCCGGTCGATCTTCCGCAAGGGCGGCGTGGACCCGGCCGACGCGACCGGCCCGATCGTCCTCGGCCACCCGGCCGAGCGGGCGCTGGCGCTCCAGCTCCTCGGGTTCGGGGCGGCCGTGGAGAAGGTGGCCGAGTCGAACGAGCCGCACCGGCTGTGCGCGTTCATCTACGCCACCGCCACCGCCTTCACCACCTTCTTCGAGGAGTGCCCGGTGCTGAAGGAAGGCGTCGACGCCGACACGCGCGCCTCCCGGCTCGCGCTGTGCGCGCTGACCCTCCGCGTTCTGGAGACCGGGCTCGACCTGCTGGGCGTCCCGGTCCCCGAGCGCATGTGACATCCGCCGTGCCGATCGACGTGGGCGCGCCTCCCCAGGGTTGGCGCGCCCCCCGGTTAGGCTTTACGCGGTCATGAACCGAGGCCGAAAATGGGGGAGTTCTCTGCCTTGAGCACGGACCTGACTGCGAGCCCCCAAGCAGCGGAAGAGCTGAGACGTTACGCCGAGGCGCTGCTGGCTCACCTGGCCGCCAACGGCACCGCTCCTCCCACCGCACCCGCCTTCGCCGACATCCCGGGCAACTGGCTGCCACCGGCCGTCCAGGCGCTGGTGGCGATCCTCGCCGGCGAGGACCCGCTGGAGCCGCTGAGCAGGGCCGCCGGCCGCGACCAGCAGCGCACGGCGCTGTTCCTCTGCCTCGCCCTGGCCGTCGCCGGCCACGGCAGCCGCATCCACGCCTCGTGGCTCGGCACCGCCTTCGGCGACCTGTCCATCGAGCAGCCGGTCACCCACGGGCAGCGCTCCCTCTGGCTGGCCGCCGCCCGGGGCGCCTACGGCCCCGCCGGCAAGATCTTCGTGCTGCGCAAGCTCGACGCGCTGGCCGTACCCGACCATGCCGACCAACGGCAGTGGGTGCAGGCGCTCGCGCCCGGCGAGCCCGCCGTGGTCGTGCCCGTGTCGCTGGTCGACTTCCCCGAGATGGCGGAGATCCCCGAGCTGGCGCGGCCCGCGCAGGCCGCCGCGCGCCTGGCGCGGCTGCGCGCCCGCTGCACCGAGATCACCTCGGCCCGGCAGGCCGACCACGACGCCGCGACCCCGCTCACCAACAGCGCCGCCAGCCCCGTCACCTCCTGGGCCGAGGACGAGCCGCTGGCCATGCTGCGGTCCCTGATCGGCCTGGGCGGCCCGGCCGGGCCCATGGCGTCGCTGACCACCCACCTGCTCGACGACCTGCGCCCCGGCGCCGACCCGCACCTCACGGCCATCGCGCTGCACGTGGCCGCGCCGGTGCTGCGCGGGGTCGCCGAGGAGCTGGAGGCCGACAGCCGTCTGGAGCCGCCCGACACGGTCACCGTGCCGCTGCTCGGCCACCCCATCGTGCTGCGCCCCGAGGGGGCCGACGCGGCCTCCATGGCCGAGGCGGAGGCCGCCATCGCGGCCGAGGGCACGCTGCCGCGCCGCCGGCCGTGGGAGGTCGTCGCTCTGGTGATCGCCGGCGTCGGCTGCGTGCTGGGGGCCCTCGCCATCGGCTGGCCGCTCGTCGTGCTGGGGATGGCCCTGATCGGGCTGGCGGGGTGGCGCCTGTGGCGGCGCCGCGCCGCCATCGCCTCGGACGCCCGTTACGTGGCCGCGCGCGTCGCCGAGCTCAAGGAGCTCGCCGACGGGGCCGTCTGGGCGTTGCACGCGTACGCCCGCGAGGCGGACGCACGCGCCAAGCAGGCCGCCGACGACTCCGCCGAGCTGACCCGGCTGATCCGTCGCGGCCCGCGCGCTGCCTAGGACGTCTCGATCTCCACGTGCGCCGGCGCGAGCAGGAACACCCGGTCGGCGATGCGCTCGATCCGGCCCTCGCAGCCATAGGCCAGACCGGCCGCGAAGTCGACCATGCGCGTCGCCTCGGGCATCGGCATGCCCGTCACGTCCATGATCACCGTCTGACCGTCACGGAAATGCTGACCGATCATCGGCGCGTCGTTGTACTTGAGCGGCTGGACCATCACGATTCGCGACGGATCGACGGTCGACCGCCACCTTCTGGCCGCCCGCTCCGACGCCGGCATGTACTCCTCTTCGTACTGCTCGTCGTCGTAGTGGTCGTCGTAGTGGTCGACCCCGCCCAGGCCAAGGTAGTTCACCACCTTGCGCACAGCCCCCATCGGCTTGTCCTTTCCTTCAGGAACTCACCGTAATCGGCACGTCCCTACACATTGGACGGTAACCGACGATTCCGCGTTCGCCATGCGACACGCCCACGACCAATTCCATTTTGTACGGCAAGCGGCCAGGTTTCACCCGGATATCTCTCCCCCGTAGGCATCGAGTCATGCGTCCGTTGCCACTGTAGACGCCTTCACCGACACTTCTTTCGTAGGTAATCCTGCCGCAGACCGCCGTCCAGAGTCAGCCGCTCCCGGCGCATGGACGCAGGCAGCGGAGCCTCACCCGTCTTAGATGTCCCCGTGTGCCGATTGGTTCGGGTGGTTCTCGACCTCGGTCCAGACGCCCCAACGCTATTCGCACGGCACGGGCCGCAGAGGGGGCGAATTCAGCACGGCAGACGGAACGCCCACCGCGAAACGCACGACCAGTTTCATGATCACAATGGATTTTCCGGCCCAGGAAGTGAGAAGGACCACAGTTCCGTCCGGACGGGAAAAAGCACTCCGCAGCGCCCCTGCCGGGGTGCACGCGAGCAATCCCGACCTCCGCACCGAACCATCCCCACACGCCACGATCCAGCCGTTCACCGGCCGAGTGCTCACCCTGGTGAAGGGGGGAAACCGCCCCTCGGACCCCCGTACCGCCCCCGCCCTTCGGCTCGGGCCGGGGATCACGGAGCGTCACGTCCCGCAGGAGCCCACACCGCGTGCCGGGACGGCCGTGGACCGAGTCCACCGGGCCGGTCACGCAGTGACGGTCCTGTCGGGGGAGCTCCATATCTAGTACGTCGTTCCCCTCTTTCCTCAGCCGTACACCTGTGAATCTGGACCCCCTCTGTCGCTGTGGGCTCTCGGGCCCTCACTCATCCAGACGAGCCGCCCGCCCACCGAAGTTCCCGCTCGAACTTCACGGCTGCCCCAGACATCTCAGAAGTGTGACGCTCACAGGCGCGCCCAGCCGGCCCACCGTCCGACGTATCCGCCCGCCGGAACACGGTGACCCCGACGGCGGCAACCCCGACCGCAGCGGCCCCGACGGCAACGGTCCGAGAGCCGGCGCCCGCCAGGACGGCGGCCCCCAAGACGAATCACGCAAGAACGACGCACCCCGAGACGACACACCCGCAGACCCCAGCCCCGGAGACGACGGCCACAGAAACCGCAGACCCGGAGACGACGGCCACGGCGACGGCAGACCCATAGGGGACCCACTCGGCGGGGACCGGCTCAGTAGGGGCGGACTCACAGGGGACCGACTCGAAGAGGGCGTCCCCAGAGAGGGCGGAGCCGGACGGGACCGTCTCCGAGCGGGCGGATTCGGAGGGGCCGGCCACAGAGGCAGCGCACTCGAACTCGCGATGTTCCGAGGTGGGTGGTCCTGGCGGTGCGGATGACAAGCGAGCCGGGAAGCCTCCTGCGGAGGAGCCTCACACCACTCTGGCCACGAAGAGTCGTACAGGTCGGGCTGCTGCTCGGCGGCGGCGTGGCGATGGCCTCGGCCGCCGTCGCCCTGGCCCTCGTTCTCACATCGGGCACGCTGCCCCCCACCGCCCCGCCGACCATCCCGCCCCACGCCCCCGCCGTGGACGAGCACCGGGCAACCGCCCGGAAACTCCTCGGGCTACGCCTCGACTGGGCCGCCCGTACGGGCAGGTTCGCGAAGGAGCTCGGCCGCAGCGGTCTCGACCGCTGCCGGCGCGGCAACGACGATGCGAAGAACCAAGAGGACTTCGCCGCCATCTGCGTCCTCAGCCTCTATCGTGCCTACACCTGGAACGGTGACGTCGACGCGCTCCTCGCCCGCTTCAGGCGCTGCCCTGAGGCCGTGGAGAAGCGTGCCGAGCTACGGGAGTCCGGCACCCGCGCCGATCGCGCACCCGACGTCGAAAAGGTCACCATGCTCGTCTGCGACGGTGTCACCATGGAGTTCGCCACCGCACGCACCGAAGCCTCCTCCGACCTGATGGACATGCCCGGGGCCGGCTTCTTCGACGAGGACGGCGGCATGTACGAGCCGTACCACTGGGCGCCGGAGGGCACACCGTGGCTGGCCGAGTGGCTGAAGCGCCGCCAGGACGGCCGCTTCCTCGTCGCCCTGGGGGTGTCGGAGGAGTATTCGGTACTGGCCGACCGGTGAGGTACGGCCTATGGGGATCGGCAACCGCCCCCGAGCCGCGCGCCCCGCCACCGCCACCTCCTCACGAGCTGACTCCCCGCCCTGGACAGGAACGTCCGGTACGGACCCCCTCCCGCCCTGCACGGGAACGTCCGGTACGGACCCCCTCCCGCCCTGCACGGGAACGTCCGGTACGGACCCCCTCCCGCCCTGCACAGGAACGTCCGGTACGACCCCGCAGCGGGCCGAAACAGGCCCCTCCCACACCCGCACGGCGCAACCGCACACGGCAGTGGGGCCTGGCAGCACGCGGGTGCTGGTCTCGGTCATGCCCGTGCTCGATCAAGCCCGTGCCTGAGATCGTCTCCTTTGCCCACGAACCCGGCCATCGCATCGAACTCCGCCGCCCCAGGCACCAGGGACAGAAGCAGACCTCCTGGGCCGCGCGGACCCGTCCAAGGTGTGCCGCACAACTTCGAGGTCACAGCGTTCCGGAACGGCGTCCCGCACGATGACTCAGTCGTGGGAGATGAGCATGAGCTGCCGCCACAGCAGCACCACGAACACCGCCGAACCAGCGAAGGCGAACCAGAACGGCGCCGCGACACCGAAGCGGGTGGCCAGGACACCGCCGATCAGCGAGCCGACCACCAGACCGGCGTAGACGCAGATGCTGTTGACGCTGCCCACGCGGCCCTGGAGTTCGTGCGGGACCGCGCGCTGGCGGACGGTGACCGAGGTCGTACCCCATATGAAGGCGTGCGCGCCGAAGGCCAGGAAGATGCCCCCGGCGACCCACGGCGAATGGGTCAACGCCAGGCCCAGGTGAGTGAAGGTTTCGATGACGAGCCCGATCCGCATCAGGGCGCCGAGGCTCACCCTGCGGGTGATGGCCCCGTACAGGCCGGTGCCGATCAGGCCGCCGATCCCGCCGATGGTGGTCATCAGGCCGAAGCCCATGGCGCCGAGGCCGAGCTGCTGCTGGGTGTAGAGGACGAGAACCGACCAGGCCGCGCCGAACGTGAAATTGAAGATCAGGATCGTCAGCGCGAGCGTGCGCACTGCCGCGTGCCGGATGGTCCAGCTGAACCCGGCGATGAGTTCTCGCACAGTGTCGGGCTTGGGGTCGTCGGTCTGCCGGCCGTGCGGGGGCAACGTGATCCGGGAGACCAGGATGATTCCCGCCACCACCATGAGCAACTGGCCCGCGAACGGCCAGGTGAAGCCCAGACCGAACAGCGCCGCGCCGATCGGCGGTCCGGCGAGCTGATTGAGCGTGATGAATCCCGTGCCGAGGCGGGCGTTGGCGATGACGAGATCGTCCTTGCCGACCATCATGGGCGTCAGCGTGGCCGTCGCGTTGTCGGCGAACACCTCGGCGATGGACCGGAGCGTGAGTGCCACCAGGGCCGTTGCCACGGTCACTGTGCCGGTCACCGTGAGCGCGACGAGCGCCGCCAGCACCACGGCCCGCATGGCGTTCGCGACGAGCACGATCCTGCGGCGGTTGTACCGATCCGACAGCACGCCCGCATACAGGCTGAACAGCAGCGGCGGCGCCCAGCTCACCAGTGCCGACAGAGAGATCATCAGCGGATCGCGGGTCAACGTCGCGATCAGCAGCGGGCCCGCGGCGGCCGCGACCCCGTCCCCGAGATTTGTCAGCCAGCTCGCTGCCAGCAACCGCCGGAAGCCTGTCCCGAGGCGGGCAGGCAAGACTCGATCCACCATTGTGACCACGAGCGCAAAACCATACGTTCTGGCGAGCAGCTACGGCAACGCGTTTTCGCGTCTCCGCGCTGTCGCGTACGGGTTGCGGCGGCGAGGGCTGCTCCACACGTACACAGACTCGACCTGCACCAGCTGCGGCGCAGTGCCGCCACCCGAGCGACACCTCATGACGGATGATCCGCAGGCACCCGCCGTCAGCGCGCCCGCGCGGTGTGGCTGGTGGTGTGACTTGTGGTGTGGCTCGTCGTGAACTGCCGAAGAGTCGTGAACGGCAGAAGAAGGGTGGCGGTGCGCGGCGGATCTTCCAGAATGGGCGAATGTCCCAGACGGGCTGCACCGTTGTTCGGCGAGGACGGTGGCGACCGCGCCGCGGCTGTGTGTGCCGCAGCATCGCGTACGCCGGCGCGTATACCGGCACAACGCAAGAAAGGGCCCCACCCTCCGCCTCCCGGAACCATCACTGGCCCGAGAAGCTCCGGGTGGAGCCCTCTCCTATCAAAGATTGTCCGGC
>NZ_JBITIP010000033.1:0-57652 GCF_044459125.1 Nonomuraea sp. NPDC050383 | reverse complement strand
GCCCCCCCCCGGGGGGGGCGGTAGCCTCGCCCCCCCCCCCCCCCGGGGGGGGGGGCGCCGGGGGGGGGGGGGGGGGGGGGGGGGGGGCGCGGGGGGGGCGCCCCCCCTTCCGAGGGTGCTCACTTCTCCTGCGACAGGGCCGCGTTCATGGCCGTCGCGAGCTGCTTGGCCGCCGCCTCGACGTCCTGGCCGTCGGTGAACGCCTTGGTGATCGCGTCGGTCTCCAGGCTGGTCCAGGCGGCGGTGTTCTTCGAGACCGGGTACGGCCGGGCGTCCGGGACCTGGTCGATGAACGCCTGGAGGTCCAGTCCGGGCATCGACTTGACCCACGACCCCTGGAGCCCCTCGTAGGCCGGGATGACGGCGCCGGCCTCGGCCTGGATGCGGTTGGCCTGCTCCGAGCCGAGGAACTTGACGAACTCCCACGCCTCCTGCGGGTGCTTGGTCTTGGCATAGACGACGTTGGCCAGGCCGTGGATGACGGTGGCCTCGCCCTTGGGCCCGGCGGGGAGCGGGGCGACGCCGGCCTTGAGGCCCTCGGTCTTGAAGTACTGGGAGGCGTCGTACGAGCCGTCGTACCACATGGCGAGCTTGCCGCTCTTGAACATCTCGATGGGGTCGTTGTCGGTCATCTGCTGGACCGTCGGCGAGAGCTTCTGGTCGAGGAGGTCCTTCCAGAACCTGAGGCCCTCGATGGTGGCGGGGTCGTCGTAGCCCGACTTCTTCTTGTCGTCGGAGATCACGTAGCCGCCGGCCTGGAAGATCGTGTTGTAGAAGACCTCCTGCGACCAGGGCATCGCGCCGATGCCGTGGACGCCCTTGGCCGGGTCGGTCAGCTTCTTGGCCGCCGCGCGGACGTCGTCCCAGGTCCAGGAGGCGTCAGGGTATTTGACCTTGGCGGCGTCGAACAGGTCCTTGTTGTACCAGAGGCCGATGGTGTCGAAGTCCTTAGGGATGCCGTACTGCTTGCCGTCGAGGGTGTAGAGGTCGACCAGCGACTTGGGGTACTTGCCGAGGTCGAGCTTGTCGGCGGCGATCCGGTCGGACAGGGGCATCAGCGCGCCCTGGGAGGCGTACAGGCCGATGCGCGGGCCGTTCATCCAGAAGACGTCGGGCGCCGTGCCGCCGGCCGCGGAGGTCTGGAGCTTGGTCCAGTACTCCTTGTTCGGGGTGAACTGTAGCTTGACCTCGATGTTCGGGTGGGACTTGGCGAACTCCTGGACGATCTTGTTCATCGCCTGGCCCTGGTTCTCGCTGTCCCAGTAGGCGTAGGTCAGCGTCACCTTGCCGCCGGAGCCGCCCCCGTCAGACGAGGAGCATCCCGCGAGTCCTGCCACGAGCGCACCGGCGCACATCAGCGCCCTCATCTTGCCTGTCATGTCGTCCCCATCTGTCGGGTTTGCGCGTGACTGGAAGATAGCGCTCATTTATGAAAACAACTATAGATAATCGTGCAGGATCTTGCAGAAGATGCGCGCACGCGACCGCTGCGTGACAGCTTCGTGACAGAATTATCGAAGGACTCTACGAAAAGAGCAGGTCATCGGCGCGGTCCAGCGCCCATCGGACGGCGCCCAGCGTGACGCAGTCGCTGCCCAGGCCGGAGGCCACGACCTTCGGCGGGTAGTAGCACACGTCGTCGAAGTAGCGCTGGATCGGCTCGACCAGCAGGTCGCCGGCCCTGGCCAGGCGGCCGCCGACCACCACCATCTCCGGGTCGAGCGGGTTGACCAGCGTGAGCAGGCCCTCGCCCAGGTGCCGGGCGAACGCGGTGACGGCCGCCAGCGCCCGCTCGTCGCCGGCGCGCGCCCGGGCGATGGCGAAGTCGGCCGCCTGCTGGTGCGAGCGCAGCTCGCCCGGCTCGGCCTCCATCGCGTAGTCGAAGACGTGCTTGAAGGCCGACCAGTGGTCGCGGGCCTGCCGGCCGATCTCGCCGGCGGCGGCGTTGGCGCCCCGGTGCGGCCGGCCGCCGATCAGCAGGGCGAGGCCCAGCCGATGGCCGGTGAAGAGGTAGACCACGTCGTCATGACCGCGCGCCACGCCCCGCCAGTGCTCGGCGAGCACCGCGAGCCGCATGTCGTTCTCGACCAGCACGGGCGGCGCGAGCCGCCGCCCCAGCTCGGCCCGCAGGTCCAGGCCGGTCCAGCCGGGCAGGACGGTGCTCTTGACCACGCGGCCCGCGTTGTCCACCACACCGGTGGTGCCCACGCCGACGGCCGCCAGGCCGGCCATGGACAGCCCGGCCCGGTCGGCGACGGCGGAGACCAGGCCGGCGACGGCGTCGAGGCGCTCGGCCGCGGTCATCGTGGCGTGGGTGGGCGCCTTGTGCGAGGCGACGACCTCGCCGTTGAGGTCGGCCACCATGGCGCGTACGTGGGAGGCCCCGATGCCGACCCCCGCCACGTGACCCGCCGACGCGCGGAAGCGGAAGCGCCGGGCCGGCCGGCCGCGCTGGCGGTCGCCCTGCTCCTCGCCGCACTCCTCGGCCCAGCCCTCGGCGACCAGGTCCTCGACGATCACCTCGGCCGTCGGCCTGGAGACGCGGGCCGCCCTGGCCAGCTCGCTCAGCGTGGCCACCCCGGCCTCCCGCAGGATGCGCAGCACCGCGGCGGAGTTGAGCCTGCGCAGAAGGGAGGCGTCGCCGCTCTGCTGTCGCACCGGACCTCCAGGGAAACCGTCAGATCGACATCTTACTTAAGAAACCTTGTTGCGTAATCGCGGGGCGGCCGGGAGGCGTGCCAACACGCCGGGCGGCGGCGTGAAGCGAAGCTGTGGGGGCACTTAAGAATCCCTCGATGGACATGCCCGGAGCCGGGACGGCACAGTGCGTTAGGTTCGGGATGAGGGGGAATGTGTGATGAAAGCGCTGGTCAAGGAGAGGCCCGAGCCTGGTCTCCGGCTGGTCGACGTCCCGGAGCCGACGCCGGGGCCCGGTGAGGTGCTGATCAAGGTGCTGCGTACCGGCATCTGCGGCACCGACCTCCATATCCGGAAATTTGATGACTGGGCGAGAAACACCCTGAAGCTTCCCCTCGTCGTGGGGCACGAGTTCAGCGGCGAGGTCGTCGAGCTCGGCCCCGGCGTGGAGAGCGTCGCCGTCGGCGACCTGGTCAGCGGAGAGGGCCACATCGTGTGCGGCCGGTGCCGCAACTGCATGGCCGGCCGCCGCCACCTGTGCCGCAACACCGTCGGTCTCGGCGTGCACCGCGACGGGGCCTTCGCCGAGTACGTCACGCTTCCCGCCGAGAACGCCTGGGTCCACCGCGTCCCCGTCGATCCCGACGTGGCGGCCGTCTTCGACCCGTTCGGCAACGCCGTTCACACCGCTCTGTCGTTCCCCCTCGTCGGCGAGGACGTGCTCATCACCGGCGCGGGCCCGATCGGGCTGATGGCCGCGGCCGTGGCGACCCACGTCGGCGCCCGCAACGTCGTCATCACCGACGTCAGCGACGAGCGCCTCGACCTGGCCGCCAAGCTCGGCGTCTCCCTCGCGCTGAACGTGGCCCGCGACTCCCTCGCCGACGGCATGCGCCGCCTCGACATGCGCGAGGGCTTCGACGTGGGGCTGGAGATGTCCGGCAACCCGCGGGCCATGCGCGACATGATCGGCAGCATGACGCACGGCGGGAAGATCGCCATGCTCGGCCTGCCCGCGGAGGAGTTCGCGGTCGACTGGGCCACGATCGTCACCTCGATGATCACCATCAAGGGGATCTACGGCCGCGAGATGTTCGAGACCTGGTACAACATGTCGGTCCTGCTGGAGAAGGGCCTCGACCTGACCCCGGTGATCACCGACCGGTTCCCGTACCAGGAGTTCGACGCCGCCTTCGACACCGCCGCGCGCGGCCGTACGGGCAAGGTCATTTTGGATTGGAGTTGTGCTTGATGTTCACCAACGTGCGCGAGCAGCTGCGTGAGACGCTCGACGAGATCGGCGAGGCCGGGCTGCTCAAGCCCGAGCGCGTGATCAGCACCCCGCAGAGCTCGAACGTGCGCGTCGCCGGTCAGGAGGTGCTGAACTTCTGCGCCAACAACTACCTCGGCCTGGCCGACCACCCCGAGGTGGTCGCGGCGGCCAAGGAGGCGCTCGACCGGTGGGGGTTCGGCATGGCCTCGGTCCGGTTCATCTGCGGCACCCAGGAGGTGCACAAGCAGCTCGAAGGACGCCTGTCCGCCTTCCTCGGCATGGAGGACACCGTCCTGTACAGCTCGTGCTTCGACGCCAACGGCGGCGTGTTCGAGACGCTGCTCGACGGTCAGGACGCGGTGATCTCCGACGCGCTCAACCACGCGAGCATCATCGACGGCATCCGCCTGTCCAAGGCCCGCCGCCTGCGCTACGCCAACCGCGACATGGGCGAGCTGGAGTCCCGCCTGAAGGAGGCGTCGGACGCCCGCCGCCGGCTGATCGTCACCGACGGCGTGTTCTCCATGGACGGCTACCTCGCCCCGCTGCCGGAGATCTGCGACCTGGCCGACCGGTACGACGCGATGGTGATGGTGGACGACTCCCACGCCGTCGGCTTCGTCGGCCCCACCGGGCGCGGCACGCCCGAGCTGCACGGCGTGACCGACCGGATCGACATCATCACCGGCACCCTGGGCAAGGCGCTCGGCGGGGCCAGCGGCGGCTACGTCTCGGCCCGCCGGGAGATCTGCGAGCTGCTGCGCCAGCGCTCCCGGCCGTACCTCTTCTCCAACTCCCTCGCGCCCGTCATCGCCTCCGCCTCGCTGCGCATCCTCGACCTGCTGGAGAGCACCGGGGAGGCGCGGGAGCGGCTGCGCTCCAACACGGCCCGCTTCCGCAGCGAGATGACGCGCCACGGGTTCGACATCCTGCCCGGCGACCACCCGATCGTCCCGGTCATGATCGGCGACGCGGCGAAGGCGTCCGCCATGTCGGACCGGCTGCTGGAGCTGGGCATCTACGTGATCGGGTTCTCGTACCCGGTGGTGCCGCACGGCCAGGCCCGCATCCGCGTCCAGCTCTCGGCCGCGCACTCCGCCGAGGACGTGGACCGCGCCGTGGAGGCGTTCGCCCAGGCCCGCGGCTGACCGTCCTGGCCCCACGGCCCGGCGGGCGCCGTAGGTATCCTCACCAGCGTGATAGACACGCGCCGCCTGCGCACGCTGCGCGCGGTGGCCGACCACGGCACGGTCACCGCCGCGGCGGCCACCCTGCACCTCACCCCCTCGGCCGTGTCGCAGCAGCTCGTCGCCCTGGAGCACGAGGTGGGGCACCGGCTGTTCACCCGCGACGGCCGCGGCGTGCGGCTCACCGCCGTGGGCACGATCATGCTCAGGCACGCGGACGAGGTGCTCGCCCAGCTCGAACGCGCCGAGGCGGAGGTCGCCGCCTACGCCTCCGGGGAGGCGGGCGAGGTCACCGTGGCCTGCTTCGCCACCGCGATCAGCGCCGTCCTCGCCCCGGCCGTCGCCGCGCTCCGGCTCAAGGCCCCGGGCCTGCAGGTCCGGGTACGGGACGTTGAGGGGGACCAGGGGCTGGCCATGCTGCTCGACGAGCGGGCCGACCTGGCCGTCGTCGTGGAGTACCGCGGGTGGCCGGAGGCGGCGGACGGCCGCCTGTCCCGGGTCCCCCTGTACGCCGAGCCGTTCGACCTCGTCCTCCCCGACGAGCACCCCCTGGCCGCGGGGCCGTCCGACGAGCCGGTGGCGCTCGCGGACCTGGGCGGTGAGACCTGGATCGGCCCCCACCCGGGCAACCCGGTCCACGACGTGATCGCCTTCGCGTGCGAGCAGGCGGGGTTCACGCCCGCGTTCGCGCACTGCTCGGACGACTTCCGCGCCGTGGCGGCGCTGGTCGCGGCGGGCGCGGGGGTGGCACTCGTACCCCGGCTCGCCCTGCGCGACATGACGCTGTCGGGTGTCACGGTACGGCCCGCGCCGGGCCCGGAGCGGCGCGTCTTCGCCGCCGTCCGCCGCGGCGCCGCCGCCCACCCGCTCCTCCGGCAGGTGCTCGACACCCTGCGCGCCATCGCCCCGGCCTGACGCCGCCTCCTCGGCACGTCGCTGTTCCGATCCCCGTGTGAAATTCCGCGTCCATCCGCGGACACGTACGTGATCGAGACCGACAACAGCCCACCGACGAGGATGAAGTGGACGAAACCGATGACCAGTCCCGGTTCGAGACCGTGTACCGGCGCACGTACGAGCAGATCCTCGGGTACGTCATGCGACGGTGCTCCTCCGCCGAGGACGCCGCCGACATCGTGGCCGAGACGTACGTGACCGCCTGGCGGCGCGTGAGCGAGATCCCCCGCGGCGACGCCGCCCGGCTGTGGCTCTACGGCGTGGCCCGGCGCATCCTGGCCAACCACCGCCGCGGCGAGCGGCGCAGGGAGACGGGGCACGCCGAGCTGACCGCCGAGACCCGCCGCCGCTACGCCATGTCCGCCCCCAGCCGGTACGACCACGTGGACCAGGCCATGAACGCGCTCTCCGGCGACGACCGCGAGCTGCTGGCCCTGTCCGTCTGGGAGGAGCTGGACCCCGGCCAGATCGCCGAGGTGCTCGGCTGCTCGCGCAACGCCGTCCGCATCCGGCTGCACCGCGCCCGCAGGCGCTTCGCCCGGGCCCTGGAGGCCGCCCGCCCGGCGGCCGTCCGCCCGCGACCACTGACCAACGAGGAGTCACGATGAGCAACGACCAGGTGTTCAGGGAGCAGGCGAGGGTGCTGGACGCGGACCTGTCCGGCAGCGCGACCACCGCGGGGGCGGACGCGCTGCTGACCGAGATCCTCCTGCTGGACCGGACCCCGGCCCCGGCCTCGGCTGCCCGGCGGCGCCGGCGCGGGCCGACGCCGAGCCGCCTCATGCTGGGCCTGGCGGCCTCGGTCGTCCTGGCCGGCGCCCTCGTCGTCGGCCCGTCCCTGTTCAGGGAGTCGGGGCAGGTGTACGCGAGCCAGGCCGTCACGATCGACCGCAACGGCGACGAGTACGTCTTCTACATCACCGACGGCGACCCCGATCCGGAAGAGCTGCAGAAGGCGCTCGACAAGGTCGGCCTGGGCAACGTGAAGGTGGAGCTGATGCCCGTGTCGCCGCGGGAGCGCCACCCCGTGGTCGGCTGGGAGGACTCGGACCCGGACAACCGGATGGTCTCCGGCCTGTCCGACTGCAAGGTGCGGGTCGAAGGGTGCCTGACGGAATTCAGGATCACGGCCGACACCGAGGGACCGGCGACGCTGTCGTTGGGCCGGCCGGCCAAGCCCGGCGAGAAGTACGAGTCCCCCATCGACGCCACCCTGCCGGGTGAGGTCATGGCCGGGACCAGGATCGGGGGGCTCACGGTGGCCGAGGCGGTGCCCGTCGTGCGCGAGCACGGTCTGAAGGTGGAGTACGAGCTCCGCTGGCCGCTGCACGAGGGGGTCGGTTACAAGGTCGAGGGGCCGGTGCCGGCCTCCCGGGTCGATCCGGGCTGGATGGTTGCGGAGGGTGAGACCTACAACGACGGGGTGATCATCCTGAGCATCGAGCCCGCCCAGGGCGTCACCCCGCCGCCCGGCTACTGACCGTCCGGCCGCGCGGGGGGTGCTGTTCCCGCGCGGCCGGACGCGCGACCGCCCAGGCGGAGCCCATGCCCGCGCGGCCGGAGGCCCGGCCGCGCGGGGGGATCCCCTTCCCCGAGCGGCCGGACGTGCGGAGGGTGTCAGCCGATGGCGCAGACCTGTGGCTTGGTCAGCGCCACCTGGTCACCCGATGGCGTACGCCCGGATGATGGTCGGCGTCACCCGATGGCGTACGCCCGGGTTATGGTCTGCGTCACCCGGTCACCCGCCGCGTCCGTGACCTTGGCGCGCAGCGAGACGAACCCGGGCGCGGCCGGGTTCGCGACCCGGGCCGTCCATCCGGAGCCGGAGCGGGCAAGCCGGACCGGCCGCCAGGTCGCCCCGTCGTCGAAGGACGTCTCCACCGTGATCGACGTGACCCGCGCCGCAGGGGCGCCCGGGTTGCGCTGGAGACGAACCGGGATCACGGTCGTGGACCCCGGCTTGGCGTGGTTGTGGTCGTCCAGGCCCTCGGGGAGGTAGCGGACCGCGGTCAGGGGCAGCGGCCGGGCCTCGTCCGTCCGCTCCGACCGGAACGTCCAGGCCGCCTCGACCTTCGTGGACAGCGCCGCCGGCCGCTGCGCCGACGCGGTCAGCGTGTAGGTCGCCGCCTCGGCGGGCATGCGGGCCTTCAGCAGGCACTTTTCGGGCTCCGCGGGGGCGCAGCCCGCCAGGTCGGCCTGGGCCAGCACCTCGGCGCCGCGGGCCAGAGCGAGTCTCCCGGTGGTGGCGGAGTCACCGCCGGCCTGCCCGGCCCTGCCGGCGACGAGGAGACCGTCTGCGGTGAAGCGCAGCCGGTCGCCGTCGCGGTCACCGGCCGGCGTGCCGAACGCGGGGCCGGTCACGGCGTCGTTCCACACCTCGGTGACCGGCCGCCGCCCGAGCACCGCACTGCTGCCGGCCACCATGTGAGTACCCGTCCCGACCTCCGTGGTCCAGGCGAAGCCGGGGGTGCGGTAGTGGGTCATGGTCGCCGGCAGGTCCATCTCGGGGCTGCCGTCGAGCCACCCGTCCGTCCAGCGGGCGCCGGGGAACTGCGGCCCCACCCATGTCCTTCCCTTGGCGGCGACGCCCGGCGCGCGGTAGGCCGCGCTCACCTTCACCAGGTCGCGCGTCCGCGCCGTGTAGGTGGGGTCGTCCGGGATCCCGTCGATCTCGTAGTCGACGAGGTCGTAGCGGTACGGGCTCGGTTTGGCGTCCTTCTTGTGCCAGGTGGTCGTGGCCATGTACCGCAGACCCGGCTGGCGTACGGGGAACACGTAGTAGCTCCGGTCCTTGCCGCCGCTGGCCCAAGAGGTGTTCCAGGTCCCGTTGGCCAGAGTGAAGTCAGTGACGGGGTCACGCTCCGCGGTCGGCTCGTCCACCGCGAAATCGACCCTCTTCGCCTGGCGCAGGTCGAACGTCACCTCACGGTCGGCGCTGTCGATGGTCACGGGCCGGTGGGCGAAGGCGGCGTCACGACCCCAGATGTCGACGTAGAGATTCCACTCCCCCTTCGGCAGCCGGATCGTGGCCTGGCCCTGGCCGTCGAAGGCGAGCAGATGCCGGTCACCGGTCTTGAGGTTGTAGACCTCGCCCAAGAGGATGGCGGCAGGCGGGCCACCCTCCAGGTCGACCGTCTTGACGGTGAGGTCATAGGATTCCGGCTCGACATAGGCACCGGCCAGGGTGCGGACCACGGCGTCGCCGGACCGGGCGGTCACGGTGCCGGGATAATCCCCGGGCGCCTTGCCTTCCCCCCGGATCGTGAGCTTGACCGACGCCTCCCCCTTCGCGGGCACCTCCAGGCTGCTGGACCCCAGCTCCAGCACCTCACTGTCCTCGCTGAGGGCCAGGGTGACCGGGGTGTCGCCGGAGTTGGCGTACGTGATGTCCTTGGTCACCACCCGCTCGCCGGTGCCGTCCCAGGGGAAGGCGGCCCACACGTTCGGCGTCGACGCCGTCACCGGCTGGGCCAGCGCGCGGACCAGGTCGACCCGCCCGGCCCCCTGCTGGTACGGCTTGACACCCTCCTGGGGCGAGGCGCCGCCGATGAGCGCCGCCTTCAGGCGCTGACCGCTCCAGTCCGGGTGCCGCTGAGCGAGGATCGCGGCGGCTCCCGCCACGTGGGGCGCGGCCATCGACGTGCCACTGTAGGCCACGTACGGACCGTCGGCCGTGCCCGCGGCGGCCGCGGCCGTGATCTCGACGCCGGGGGCGGTGATGTCCGGCTTGATCGCGTGGTCGTCGCGGCGTGGGCCCGCGCTGGAGAAGTCGGCCATCCGGTCGTCCCGGTCGACGGCGCCGACCGTGAGCGCGGCGTCGGCGCTGCCGGGGCTGCTCACCGTGCCGGGAGAGCCCTCGTTGCCCGCCGCCACGACGAAGAGCGCACCGGTCTGCTCCGACAGCGTGTTGACCGCCTGCTCCAGGGGATCCAGCCCCTGCGTGTCCGGTGCGCCGATGCTGAGGTTGACCACCTTGGCCTTGACCTCGACGGCGGCCCACTCCATGCCCGCCAGGATGGCCGAGTCGGCCGGGCCGCGGACACCGCCCACCTTGCCGAGCGCGATCTTCGCGTCCGGTGCCACTCCCCGGTACTTCTCCCCCGCGCCCGCGACGATCGACGCCACATGTGTCCCGTGGCCGAGGTTGTCGCGGATGTCGGGCTCGTCGCTGAAGTTCTGCGACTGTGTGACCACGTCCTTCAGATCCGGATGGTCCGGGTCATAGCCGGAGTCCAGGACGGCGACCGTGACGCCCTTGCCCGTCATGCCCTGCTTCCACGCCTCCGTGGCGCCGATCTGCTTGACGCTCCGGTCGAGGGTGAAGGGGCGCCGCCCGTCCAGCCAGAGCTTCGTCCGCCCGGCGGCCAGGGTCCGGGCGCCGGCGGCCAGGCCCTTCCACGTCTCGGCCGCGTTCGTCTTGGGCACCTGCACCGCGGACATGCCGAGGGCGGACATCCGCCGGACCTGACGGGCGCTCCGGAGCGCGGGCACGTCCCCCTGTGCCGACTGCGCGATCAGCGGGATGTCGCCCCGCTTCGCGTCGCCGTACCCCCACTCCAGGAGCTGCGTCACATCGAACAGCCGCTCGTCCAGGACACCCTGGGCCACCAGCGGGAGGGCGTCGGACGGGTAGACATACAGGTGGCCCTCCCGGTACCGGCTGGAGTGGTCCACCTGCCTGCCCGGTCCCGGCTCCACCCGGTGGCCGGCGGCGGTGACGACGACCCGGTCGCCGGTGATCAGCGTGACCGTGCCCGTCCGGTCGTTCCCTTGCCGCGTGACCGTCCGTCCGGCGTCGGCCGCGTCCGGACCGGCGGGCGCCGGAACGGCCGTGAAGCCGACCGACCCGGCCAGGACGGCGGCCATCAGACCATTGCCTAAGCTCATGCGCTACCTCTCGCGATCGCCTGAGGAATCTTCATGACGCATGAGCAAATGTCCGGATACTGCGGTGCGTTTCGGAGGGCTTCGGCAACGGCCCCGAGTGAAACGGAACCTCAGAGCCGGACATCTCCTGAGATGTGTCCAAAACACCGAGAGAAGCCAACATGGGCCCCCCAACGCCCGAGCAGCGCTTCGAGGAGCTGTACCTGGCGCACTACCCCGCCATCGCCGCCTACGTCACGCGACGTACCGACTCCCCCGACGACACCGCCGACGTGATCGCCGAGACGTTCACGACGGCCTGGCGGCGGCTCGGCGACGTGCCCGGCGGCGACGAGGCCCGGCTGTGGCTGTACGGCGTCGCCCGGCGTGTCCTCGCCAACCACTTCCGCGCCCAGGAGCGCCGCTCGGCGCTGGCCGCGCGGCTGCGCGAGGAGCTGACCACCTGGTCCCGGCCCGTGGCGGACCGGGACGGCGACGCCGCCTACCAGGCGTTCAGACGCCTGCCGCCCGACGACCGGGAGCTGTTGTCGCTCGTCGGCTGGGAGGGACTGGGCCACGCCGAGATCGCCAAGGTGCTCGGCTGCTCGCGCGGCGCCGTACGCCTGCGCCTGCACCGCGCCCGCAAGCGGCTGGCCAGAGAGCTGGCCGCCGACAACCTGGATCTGACCACGTACGGCCTGCGCGCCGTCGCACTCGCGGAGGGGAAGTCATGAACAGCGATGTGGATCGCGTCGTCGCCCACCTCAAGCCCGCCTCCGGGCCGGGCATGAGTGAAGGGGCCCGGGCGCTGATGCGAGAGATCATGACCGCCGAGGCCGCGCCCGCCCGGGTGCCCGCCGCGACGGAGAGACACGGGCGCCGCGGGCTGGTCCTGCGCGCCGCGGTGCCGGGCGTGGCCCTGCTGGCCGCCGCGTTCCTCGGCCTGAGCTGGCTGCTGCCCGCCGGGCTCGGCCTCGGCCCCGGGACGGCCGCGGCGCTCGACATCAAGAAGGAGGACGGCTACTTCGTTATCGAGGTCAAGGACCTGTACGCCGACTCCGCCGCCTACGAGAGCCAGCTCCGTGACGCCGGTCTGGACGTGACTTTGAGGGTCATCCCCTCGACCCCGGCGTTCGTCGGGTCCATCTTCCCCGTCTCGCCCACCGACGAGCGGTATCTCGACGAGATCAAGACCATCGACCGGCCGGGGGACTGCGACAAGATGGGCGGCTGCCCGATCGGGGTGAAGATCCCGGAGAACTTCCAGGGACCCGCCGAGATCACCCTCGGGCGGGAGGCCCGGCCCGGCGAGCAGTTCGAGATCGGCACCACGATCGACGCCCTGGGCGAGCCGCTGCACTGCCTGCCCTACATCGGCCGGCCCGTGTCCGAGGTGCGCGACATGCTGCGGGAACGCGGCGTGACCGTCCAGGACTTCGTGGACATGGACCCCGTCTCCGGGGGGACGAAGGAGTCGGTCCCGGACTCGTGGCTGGTGGAGAGCGGCAGCATGACGGAGCCGGGCAAGGCGAGCCTGAACGTCTACGAGGGGTCCGAGCCGCAGGAGCCGGGGGGCCGCCGCGGCTCGAACTGCCCGACCTCCTAGGCGGCGCGAGGGCCGACCTCCTGGTCGTACGAGGGCTGCTGCCCGCACGGGGCGCCGGGCAGCCGCCCTCTCCGCGAGGACACTGGGCCCGCGGTCCAGGAGGTTCGCCACCAGGCGTTCGATCAGGGCTCGGCTCACCCGACCAGGCCGAGGATGCGGTACGGGAGGCGCGCACCACCGTGGAATCCATGCCCGCCGGCCGGTCATGGTTCCAGGGGCTCTACCCGGCCAGGTTTCGCATCAGGGCCTCCAGGTCGCGTTCGCCGTCGCGGGTTTGGGCGCCCGCGGCCAGGCCGCCGCTGATCAACTGCCCCGCCACTGGTCGGAAGACGAGGCCGGCCCAGGCGTCGTTCTCCCGTACCAGGCCCGCGGACAGGTCGTCGGGCACGATCGCCTGCTTGGCCGCGACGATCACGCCCTCCGGCAGGGCGGCGATGTCACGGGCGATCCGGTCGACGAACGCGTCCAGCTCGTCGGCGGGCAGGGCCCGGTTGATCCAGCCGTAGCGCTCGGCGAGCTCCGCGTCGAACAACTCGGCGCCGAGCACCGCCTCCAGCGCACGATTGCGCCCGACCCTGGCGGCGAGGTACTGCGTGCCTCCGCCACCCGGGACGATGCCCATGAGCGCCTCGATCTGGCCGAGCCCGGCACGGCTGATCGCCGCGAAGGCCATGTCCGCGGCCGCGACGAACTCCGCTCCGCCGCCACGCGCCTTCCCAGCGAGCTTGACGATGGTCACCTGCGGCTGGCGACGCAGCATCTCCCCGACGGCCTGGAACACGTTCACACCCTCCGGGGCGGTGGCCGCGAGTCCGGCCAGCGCGTCCGGCGTGGAGGTCATATCGACGTGCGCGATGAAGAACTCCGGATCGGCACTGTCGAACACGATCACCCGCACCGACCTGTCGTCGCGCAACGCGGTCAGCAGGTCCCGCAGGTCGGTCATGAGCGCGACATCCAGCACATTCACTGGCGGGTTGTCGATCGTCACGCGGGCGATGCCGGCTTCGTCGGCGACACGAAGAGTCTGGTAACCGCTGTAGACCACGAGAGAACTCCTGTAGGTATCTGGCAGGCATCTTGGTTCCTGATGTATACCTAGGGTGAAACGGGCCGTCACCTGCGTCAATAACGCACTTTGAGCATCTCAGGGATCCTGGAGGATACCGTCATGGCCGCTTCCGAGACCGGCGCTGACACCATCTACCGGACCGTCGCGGGCAGCGACCTCGCTTTCCGGGCCGACTGCCCGAGCCGCCCGATTCTCGACCAGATCGCCGACAAATGGTCGATGATGGTCATGGCAGTGCTCGAGAAACCACGCCGGTTCAACGAGATCAAGCGCCGCCTCGAAGGTGTGACCCAGCGAGTCCTGACGCAGACCCTGCGCCGCCTCGAACGCAACGGCATGATCGAGCGCCGCGTCCTGCCGACCTCACCGGTCGGGGTCGAATACTCCCTGACCCCCCTCGGCGAATCCCTGCGCGAGCCGTTCGGCCGACTCTACGACTGGACGGTCAACCACGCCGAAGAGATCCGAGCACGCCAGACCGACTACGACGCATCCATCCGGAAGTGAGCGTTCGACGCGGTCGTGGATCTCGGCGGACACGTTCGGAGCCGGCCCCGAGGCCATGCACGAGGGTGCGGCGTCAGGCGCGGGCCCGCTCGACCGCGGCGCGGAAGCGGGTGTAGGCGTCGAGCTCCGCCTCCACGGGCTGGAGGACGTACTCGGCGCTCACCTCGCCGATGGCGGCGCGCATCGCCTTGGCCGTACGGCGGGCGCGACGCCGGCCACCCGCCCAGGCCGCCAGCCGGGACAGCAGCGCCACCAGGATCCCGGCCAGCGCTCCCCCGACGAGCAGCACGGTCGGCCACGGCACCACCCCGAGCGTGGGCACCGGAAGCTCCGGCAGCCGCAGGTAGTCCAGTGCGAACAGCACGCCCAGCCAGAGCGCTCCCACCACCATCGCCGCGAACACCAGCCACTGCACCGACCCGACGGCCTTCCACCACCGGGGCGGTCTGGCCGCCCGGACGGACGTCCGCCCCACGGCCCGGTCGACGGCGTCGGCCAGCTCGGCCGAGCGCGCCCGTGCCGCCCGCCGCACCGCCGCCGCCCACGGGCCGGGCGCCCCGGTCGCGGCGGCCTCGCCGACGTCGCGGATCGCGGTCTCCACCCGCGCCTTCTGCACGGCGGAGGCCGCCGGCAGGGACGTACGCCCGACGATCTGCCGGCCGTCGTCCCGCCGGGCGGGGGCCTTGGCGGCGGGCATGCCATCTGACGCGGCGATCGCCGTGCCGGTGCCGCTCCTCGATCCGTTCTCCGCTCCGGGGCCGGACCCCGGGCTGATGCCTGTGCCGAGGCGGAGGCGGCGCAGGGGGTCGGGCCTGAGGCGGCGGATCCACCGGGTGACCGGCCAGCCGGTGGCGACCACGGCCCGGTGCCGGTGCCCCTTCGCCACGGCCTCCAGCACGAGCGGCACGCCGGCCGCCTCCTCCAGCGCCACCGTGAGCCGCCTTCCCAGCCGCGCCGTGACGTCTCCGGCCGGCCCCACCTCCGGCAGCTCGGCGGAGCGCGCGATCTCCCTGCCCGCGGCCAGGACCCCGAGAGCTGTGCCGGGCGAGGCCGTCGTGGGGTGGTCGTGCTCGTCCGTCTCCCCCGCCGCCTCCTCGTCGAGCGGGGTCCCCGAGGAGCCGGTGGAGGCGGTGGCGAGGAGGTCGGCGGCGGTGGTGACGTCCGCGGCCAGCCGGGCGGCCCAGGCGCGGCGGTCCGCGACGCGCCCCGCCAGGAGCGCGCGCAGCTCGGGCAGCCCCATGCCGGTACGGGCGGAGGTGGCGAGCACCGGCACGCCCTTCAGGTCGTCCTCGTCCAGGAGCCGCCGCACGTCGCGCAGGCAGCGGTCCACCGCGTCGGGCGGCAGGCGGTCGGCCTGGTTGAGCGCCACGACCATCACGTCGCGGTGCCCGGACAGCGGGCGCAGGTAGCGCTCGTGGAGGGCCGCGTCGGCGTACTTCTGCGGGTCCAGCACCCACACCAGCAGGTCGACCAGCTCGACGAGGCGGTCGACCTCCAGGCGGTGGTCGAGCCGGATGGAGTCGTGGTCAGGCAGATCCAGCAGGATAAGTCCGGAAAAATCCTGACCTGTGGGGGTGCCTGCCTCATGGCGGGTGAAGACGTCCAGCCAGTCCAGCAGCGGCCCCGCCCCCGCGTCGCCGTCCCACACCGCCGCCTGCACGGCGGACGTGGTCGGCCGTGTGACGCCCACCGCCGCCACCTCCGTCCCCGTCAGGGCGTTGAACAGCGACGACTTCCCGCTCCCCGTGGCCCCGGCCAGGGCGACGACCGTGTGCTCGGCCGAGAGGCTGCGGCGGACCCCGGCCCGCTCGGCCACCGCCCGCGCGGACTCCACCGCGCCGTCCGGCAACCGTCCCCCGGCCAGCGCGGCGG
Organism: Nonomuraea sp. NPDC050383; assembly: GCF_044459125.1. NCBI lineage: Bacteria > Bacillati > Actinomycetota > Actinomycetes > Streptosporangiales > Streptosporangiaceae > Nonomuraea > Nonomuraea sp. NPDC050383. Next base: position 41,675 of record NZ_JBITIP010000033.1, on the reverse strand, counting down.
CCTCCAGCAGGGCGTCGAGCCGGGAGTCCAGCGGCGGCCCCTCCTTGCGGCGCAGCAGCTTCATGCCGTACCTCCCGGCGTGTCCAGGGCGCCGGGTGGCAGCTCCGCGCGGTGGGCCCGCACCGACCCGGCCGCCTCCATGAGGGCGTCCGCCGTGCCCGGCGACGGCTCGACGGGCTCCAGCAGCGCGGTGTATCGCGCCGCCTCCTCCTCCATCAGCACCCGCACCCGCTCCCGCAGGTCGTCCCGGGCCCGGACGGTCAGCGTCCGCACCGCCTGGTCGCCGAAGATGGCCTCCAGCAGCTTCTGCGACAGCACGCTGGTGCCGCCCGCTATGCCCACCTCGATCCCGGTCAGCCCGCCCGTCGAGGCGAACACGGCCAGCATGAGCAGCAGCCCCGCCCCGTTGACCCCGAACGACGCCAGCCGCGCCGTCGTGCGCCGCTCCCCGCCTTCCTGCCGTACGAGGTCCATCACGAACTCCTGCCAGCCCCGCACCGCGGCCTCGGCGCGTTTGCCCAGGTCCGGCGAGGCGCGGCCGAGCCGGGCGGCCTCGACGGCGCCGACCCGCTCGATGATCCCGGGGCCGCCGGGCGCGGCCGACCAGCCGTCCAGCGCGCGCTCCGCGGCGGCGTCGGCGGCTCCCCTGATCAGCGCCTCGACCCCGCTCTCCAGCGCGTCGCGCAGCTCGGCGGCGGGCACGCGGCCGGTGAAGAACGACACGAGCCGGTCGCGCAGCCAGCCCACCCGGCTCTCCAGGGACCGCATCAGGTCGCCGGTGCCGATGAAGTCCTGCCAGCGGGCCAGCACCTCGCCGCGCAGCAGCGAGCCGTCGCGCATGCCCTCGTCGAAGTCGGCCATCGCCCCCGCGTACGCCCCCGTCACGATGGACCGGAGCCCGTCGAAGCCGGCCTGCTGCCGTCGCACGGCGGTCGCGAGTTCGGGCACCCGCGCGGCCAGGCTGTCGAGCGCCCCGGACAGCGTCTGCCGCACCACGCGGGCCCGCTCGGCGGCGTCGGCGGCCAGCCCGGTCAGCCAGGCGACGATCGGCCCGACGAGCGGGGCGGGCAGGCGCGCCTTCTCGGACGGCAGCGCCGCCTCCGGCACGGTGAACAGCCGGGTGCCGTCGAGCCCGTTGGCGACGAGGAGCCGTTCGAGATCGCGGGTGACGGGCGTGGCGGCCTCCGGGGGCACCCGGTCGAGGACGACGGCGAGCGCGGTGCTCCGCTCGCGGGCCGAGCGCAGGAAGCTCCACGGCACCTCGTCGGCGTAACGGGCGGCGGTCGTGACGAACAGCCACAGGTCGGCGGCGGCGAGGAGCTGCGCCGCCAGCTCCCGGTTGGCGGTCACCACGGAGTCGATGTCGGGGGCGTCGAGCAGGGCCAGCCCGGCGCCCAGCGCCTCGGAGGTCACCACCCGCAGCGCGCCCGCCGAGTCGCCGCTGGTGCGGGACAGTCCGGGCAGCACGTTCGCGCCCATGAACCAGTCGAGGTCGGCCGGGCTGGCGACGAGCGTCGGCACGAGCGTGGTCGGCCGCAGCACGCCGGGCTCGGCCACGTCCGCGCCGACGAGCGAGTTGACCAGCGTGGACTTGCCCGCCCCGGTGGAGCCGCCCACCACGGCCAGCAGCGGCGCGTCGATGGCGCGCAGCCGCGGCAGGAGGTAGTCGTCGAGCTGCCCGGTCATCTCCCTGAGCAGCCGGCGATCGTCCTCGGCACGGCCGATGGCGAGCGGGAACAGCTCTCCGTCGAGCCGGCGCCGCAGCCCCTCCAACGCACCCAGCAGGTCCATGTCCTCAAGCTAGCCCGCAGGCGGCTCCCTAAGCACATATCCGACACTCCGCAGCGTGTGGATCAGTCGCGGCTCGACCGCGTCGACCTTGCGCCGCAGGTAGGAGACGTATGACTCGACCACGCCGGCGTCGCCGCCGAAGTCGTAGTTCCACACGTGGTCGAGGATCTGCGCCTTGGACAGGACGCGCCCCGCGTTGGACATGAAGTAGTGCAGCAGCTTGTACTCGGTCGGCGACAGCCGCACCGGCTCGCCGGCCCGCCACACCTCGCGCGCGTGCTCGTCCAGCTCCAGGTCGGCGACCTTCAGCCGGGTGGCCGGCGCGCTCTCGCCCCGGGTGCGGCGCAGCACCGCGCGGATGCGGGCCTGCACCTCCTCCAGGCTGAACGGCTTGGTGACGTAGTCGTCGCCCACGCCCAGCCCGGCGATCTTGTCCTCGGTGGCGTCACGGGCGGTGAGGAAGAGCACGGGGGCGGTGATCCTCCTGGCCACCTCGAAGCCGTCGAGGTCGGGCAGCATCACGTCCAGCACCACGAGGTCGGGCGAGGTGCGCTCGGCCACCTCGACGGCCTCGTAGCCGTCGGCGGCGGTCAGCACCTCGAACCCGGAGAAGCGCAGGCTGGCGGACAGCAGATCCCTGATGCTGGGCTCGTCGTCCACCACCATGATCAGCGCCTCGGGTTCGGTCACCTACATAGCGTTACGCAGGGAGCTGAGGAATAGCTGAAGGGTCACTCCAAGGCGAGTGGGAGTTCGACGCGGAAGGTGCAGCCGGCGCCGACCTCGGTGGTCAGCGTGACGGCGCCACCGTGGGCCTCCATGAGGGCCCGCACGATGGCCAGGCCCAGGCCGCTGCCCCGGTCGTCGCCGGCCCGCCGCCGCGAGCGCGCCGTGTCGGCCCGGTAGAAGCGCTCGAAGACCTTCTCGGCCTGGTCCGGCGGCAGTCCCGGCCCCTTGTCGGCGACCTCCAGGAACACGGTGCCGCGGCCGGCGCCGACACGGACGGTGACAGGCGTCCCCTGGTCGGTGTGGACGAGCGCGTTGGTCACCAGGTTGCCGATGACCTGGCGCAGCCGTACCTCGTCGCCGGAGACGATGAGGGCGGCGCCGCCGACGACGTCGAGGCTGATCACCCGGTCGGGCTGCAGGATGCGGGCGTCGTGGACGGCGTCGGCGGCCAGCGCGAGCATGTCGACGGGCCCCATCCTGAGCGGGCGCTGCTGGTCGACGCGGGCGAGCAGCAGCAGGTCGTCCACGAGCAGGCTCATCCGGCCGGCCGCCTTCTCCACGCGCTGCATGAGCTCGGCGGGGTCGGCGCCCGGGTTCTGCCGGGCGTACTCGGCGAAGCCGCGGATGGAGGTGAGCGGGGTGCGCAGCTCATGCGAGGCGTCTCCGACGAACTGGCGCATGCGGTCCTCGGAGCGGCGCGCCGCGGCCTCGGAGGCGGAGCGGGCGGCGAACGCGGCCTCGATCTGCGCGAGCATGCCGTTGAGCGAGCGGGCCAGCCGGCCCACCTCGGTGCGCGGGTCGCCGTCGGGGACGCGCCGGCCCAGCTCGCCGCCCGCGATGGCCTCGGCGGTGCGCTCGATCTGGATCAGCGGGCGCATGCTGCGCCGCACGCTGGTCACGCCGACGACGGCCAGGATCAACAGGATGCCGCCGCCGCCGAGCAGCTCGATCAGGCCCAGCCGCCGGGTGATCTCGCTGACCTCGGTCAGGTCGGCGGCCACGACGAACGAGCCGTGCGGGGTCACGGTGTGCAGGACCCGCCACTCGCCCTCGCCGTCGCCGGCCTTGGCGGTGTAGATGCCGGGGCCGGGCGAGGGCGACAGCACCGGCTTGGACTTGAAGTCCACGTCGCGGTCGATCTGGAGCGGCTGGTAGCGGCCGGCCCCGTCGCGCACCAGGACGATCGTGTCGGACTCGATGAGCAGCGGCTTGTCGCCGACCTTGCGGCCCTTCTCGCGCCGCTGGAAGTCGTACTCCAGCTTCTTCTGCATGCGGACGGCGACCAGGTTGACCTGGCCGTCGACCCGGTCGAGCAGGTAGCCGTGCAGGACCGAGACGCTGACCAGGCCGATGAAGGTGAGGCCGAGCGCGAGCAGCGCCAGCATCGCGGCGATCAGCTTGATCCTGAGCGGCAGGCCGGACATCAGGGACTCGGCGGCAGGCGCAGCACGTATCCGACACCGCGCAGCGTGTGGATGAGCCGAGGGCTCCGGTTGTCGATCTTCCGGCGGAGCACCGACACGTACGACTCGACGATGCCGACCTCGCCCCGGAAGTCGTAGTCCCACACGTGGTCGAGGATCTGCGGCTTGGACAGCACCCGGCCGGCGTTGGTCATGAAGTAGCGCAGCAGCTTGAACTCGGTCGGCGACAGCGCGACCGCGGTGCCGCCGCGCCACACCTCGTGGCTCTCCTCGTCCAGCTCGATGTCGGCGAACGTCAGCCGCGGCGGCGGCGCGGGCCCGTCCCCGGTGGTGCGGCGCAGCACCGCGTGGATCCGGGCCACCACCTCTTCGAGGCTGAACGGCTTGGTCACGTAGTCGTCGCCGCCGAGGGTCAGACCGCGGATCTTGTCCTCGGTGTCGTCGCGGGCGGTCAGGAACACCACCGGCGTGTGCGTCCCGCCGCCCCGCAGCCGCTGCACGATCTCGAACCCGTCGAAGTCGGGCAGCATGACGTCGAGCACGATGAGGTCCGGCCGGTGCCGTTGCACGGCGGCCACCGCGTCGTGGCCGCTCTTGGCCGTGGTCACGTCGAACCCCGCGAACCTGAGGCTCGCGGCGAGGAGTTCGAGGATGTTGGGGTCGTCCTCGACGATCAGCAGGCGCGCTTCCATCACCTCCAAGGATGCACTCATCGGGCGAGTGCTGGAACAAGTGCGGCGATATGCCGCGCGATCGCGAGGCTCGACGTGGCCGCCGGAGAGGGGGCGTTGCGGACGAGCACCACCCGCCCGTCCACGTCCACGGCGAAGTCGTCGACCAGGCGGCCGTCCCTGGCCACGGCCTGCGCCCGGACGCCGCCCTCGGTGCGGCGCAGGTCCTCGGCGGTCAGCTCGGGCACGTAGCGCCGGGCCGCCTTGAGGAAGGCGCGCCTGGCCAGCGAGCCGTAGATCTCCTTCAGGCCGGTGCGCCAGTGGTGCCCGGCCATCCGCACCGTTCCGGGCCAGCCCATGATCCGCCGCACGTCCCGCACGTCGCGCCGCCGGTAGCCCTCGTAGGCGAGCGCCAGCACGGCGTTCGGGCCGACCAGCACCTCTCCGCCGATGTGCCGGGTCAGATGGACGCCGAGGAACGGGTAGCGCGGGTCGGGCACGGGGTAGATCAGGCCGCGCACCAGGTCCCTGGCGTCGCCGGCGAGCTCGTAGTACTCGCCGCGGAACGGCACGATCCTGATGTCGCCCCGGCGGCCGGCCAGCGCGGCGACCCCGTCGGTGCCGAGTCCGGCGCACACCACCAGCCGGTCGAAGGCGAAGCGCCGCCCGGCCGCCACCACCTCCACGCCCGAGGCGGTCTCCCTGATCGCGCGAACCTGGTGCTCCAGCCGTACGGACCCGCCCAGCTCCGCCACGTCGAGCGCGAGGCGGCGCGCGACCGCGGCGAAGTCGGTGATCGCCGTGTGCGGCGAGTGGACGGCGCCGACGCCGACGGCGTGCGGCTCGATCTCGCGCAGGCCCAGCGCGTCCAGCTCGGCGACGCCGGGCACGCCGTTGGCCCTGGCCCGCTCGGCCAGCGCCTTCAGCAGCGGGCGCTCGGCGCGGGTGCTCGCCACGACGAGCTTGCCGACCTCCGCGTACGGCAGCGCGTGCCGTGCGCAGTAGTCCTTGAGCAGCGCCACGCCCTCGCGGCACAGCCGGGCCTTGAGCGATCCGGGCGGGTAGTAGATGCCCGCGTGGACCACGCCGCTGTTGTGTCCCGTCTGGTGGGCCGCGACCCGGCTCTCCTTCTCCAGCACGGTCACCTCGGCGCCGCGCTGCATGGCCAGCTCGCGGGCGACCGCCAGGCCGACGATGCCGGCGCCGACGATCCCAATCTTCTCCGTCACGGCGACAGTCTGCCTATTTCCCGCCGATCCAGGTGGCCTTCCGCGCAGAGCCACCGCAATGTATCCGAAACGGTGTCTCGAACCGGGCGCAAAGCGACGCCGAGCGCCTCCAGAGCGGGGGCGTCGTCGGTGGGGACCATGGTGAGCATGATCTCGGCCGCGTCGCGGGTCAGGGGGTAGGCGATCCGGGCGCCGAGCGCCTTGGCGCCGTCGAGGGCCGCCGCGGCCCCGCGCAGCAGGCCGGCGGGCAGCCGGTACGCGCGCCCGCGTCGGCCGGTCAGCTCGGCGCAGAGGGCGGCGAGCTCCGCCCAGGTCAGGAAATGTCCACCGATGAGGTGGCGCCGCGCACCCTGCCCCGGCGTGAAGCAGCGGGCCAGCGCCACGGCCAGGTCGCGCACGTCCAGCACGCACACGCCGCCCGGGACGATCGGCCAGCCGGAGCGCGTCCCGGCCCGGAGACCCTCGTTGAGCGCGTCCAGCCTGGGCTGTCCCGGGCCGAGCAGGCCGCCGGGGTAGACGATGGTCACGCCGTCGAGGCTCCTGGCGTGGTGCTCGCCCTCGACCTTGGACCGGCCGTACGCGTTGCGCGGGCCGGCCAGGGGGCTGCCGGCGGTGATGACCGGCCCGGCGGGCGGGACGAACACCGCGACCGTGGAGACGTGCACGACGGGGTCGAGCCCCAGCTCGACGGCCTGGTCGAGGACGTTGCGCAGGCCGACGACGTTCGAGCCGCGCAGGTCGGCGCCGTGCCCGGTGACGCCCATGTCGGCCGCGGCGTGCAGCACGGCGTCACAGTGCTCGAGCGCGTCGCGGACGGCCGCGGCGTCGCGGATGTCGGCCCGGTGCAGGGGCCAGGAGGCGCCGGTCCGTCCGAGGCCGGCTCCGGCCAGGGAGCGCGCGGCCTTGGCCGGGTCCCTGACGAGGAGGTGCGGCTCGTGCCCGGCCTCGGCCAGGGCGACGGCCGCGTGCGCTCCGACGAACCCGGAGGCACCGGTGACCAGCACGCGCATGCGGCCAACCTAACGCTCACTTGGTGAACGATCAACCGTCCTCCCCCCTGGCCGCGGAATCGAACGTGAGTACGATGGACTCATGTACGTCCCGCCGGAGTGGCCCGCCGAGGTCCGGCCGCCGAGCGTCCCCGACTGGGAGACGTCCGCCGTGGCCTGGCTGCTCGACGCGGTGCCGCCCGACTACCGCGCCTACGAGGTGCTCAGGCGCCATCCCGTGGCGCTGGCCCGGATGGCGAGCCACCACGTCCGCTCGGCCGTCGAGGCGGCGCGCGCCGGCTACCGCGGCGCCGCCGTCGACCTCAAGGGCCACCTGCCGCCGCACGCCATCGAGGCCGTCCTCGACGCCTACCGGCAGGAGGGACCCCGCCTGGTACGGCTGTCACGCTCGATCGAGGTGGTGGAGCGCGCCCTGCGGGGCGACCTGTTCACCGCCACGATGCGCCACCACCGCTGAGCCCGCCGGACGTCAGCGGGTGCGGCGGGCGATGTAGGAGATCACACCGGTCGCGCCCGCGGCGGCAACCAGCCAGATGAGCACGTCCCGGGCGCTCAGCCCCTTGGCCCCGCCGTCCCCGCCGTCCGACGCCTCCGGCCGCGGTGAGGCGGTGCGGGCTCCCCGCTGCGAGGTCCTGGGGCTCCGGCTCGGCGTGGGTCCGGCCGACGCCGGGACGTCCCGCACCGCCTGGTCCGGGAGCGGCACCTGGTAGACCGGGCTCGACGCCCCCTCGCTGCCTGCGAGCAGCGACCTGCCGTCGGCCGTGTACGCGATCGACTCGGCCTGGTCGAGCTCCGGCATCGACACCTTGGAAATCATCTCGCCGTTCGGCCGGTAGAGGGTGGCCGAGAAGTAGGTGCGGACCACGTACGAGGAGCCGTCCGGCGCGTACGCGGCGTCGGTGGCCATCAGCGGCGCGGCGGCCACCTTGCGCAGCACGTTGACCCGGCCGGTGCGCAGCTTCGCGGGGGCGGCGTACACGGACCCCGCGAACTCCTTGGACACCACGTACAGCCGCCCCGTGACCGGGTGGACCATGAGCCCCTCGGCGTTGCGGGCGCCGTCCTCGTAACGGAAGCGGTAGCGGACCGCCGGGAGGGTCGCGTCCCGGAGGGTCTCCGGCTCGGTCACCTTGTAGACGGAGACGTCGGGCCACGCGCCGTCCATGTTGTCGCCGATGTCGGCGAACCACAGCACGCCCCGGCCGGTGACCGGGTCCTTGGTGGCGGCCATCGCCTCCCAGTCGCGCGCCTGCGCCCCGCTCACCCGGAACGTCGCCCGGGTCCGCCCGTCGCCGCCGACCGCGTAGAAGACGGGGGCGGCGGAGCTGTCGTTGTGCGTGTAGTAGACGTCCCGGTGCGTCGGCGAGACCGCCAGGCCGCTGGACTCGGTGATCCGCTTGTCCTTGAACCGGAACAGCCTCTTGCCCACGTCGTCGGCCGCCGCGGGCGCCGAGAGAGCGCCCAGTGCCACGCATGTCGCCGCGGCGGTCACGACCGCCCGTCTCAGGTCCCCCACGCCGCCATCATGCCTCAACGACCGCCCGGCCGACCCGAGCGCTGTGCCGGTGGAAGCCCGTGCCCTGGAGCACGACCAGAACCAGGTTGGTCACGGCCAGGGCCGTCCACAGCCCGGTGAGCCCCCAGGTCGCCGCCACCGGCACGGCCGCCGCCACCATCAGCCCGTAACCGCCGGCGAAGTAGACCATGCTGGCCGCGGACTTCTTCAGCGCGGTCAGCCCGATGCCCTGCACCGCCTGCGCGCCGTCGGCGGCCGAGGCGAGCAGCATCAGCGGCAGCAGCCCGGCCGCCCGCTCCCGGACGCCCGGGTCGTCGGTGAACAGCGCCAGCACCGGATCGCTCACGACCAGCAGGACGAGCGCGCCCACGGCCGTGCCGCCGAGCGCGACCAGCGCCGCCACCCGGTTGGCGCGCCGCGCTCCCGCGGCGTCGGCCGCGCGGGCCACCTCGGGCACCGACGCCTGCGCCACCGACAGCGAGGCCAGCATGATGAGGGAGGTGAGCGTGGTCAGCACCGCGTGGGCGGCGGCGTCACGGGCACTGGTGGTGCTCGCCGCGAAGGTGATGACCCCCAGCCCGCCGAACTTGATCAGCACTGTGGCGGCCAGCGGCACGCTCACCCGGGCCAGCTCGGCGATCCGGGCGGGCCGCGGCCGGCCCTGGCCCACCCGGACGCCGATGGCGCGCCGCAGGCAGACGTTGGCCACCACCACGCCGACCGTCCCCCACAGCAGCCAGGCGACGCCCACGCCGGTGAGGCCGAGGCGCGGCACCAGGACGAGCGAGCAGCAGGCCATCACGGCGGTGCCCGCCAGGCTGGACCAGAGCACCTGCCGGCTGTGGCCGAGCGCGACGAGCACGGTCGTGGCGCCGCCGCCGGAGGCGTACACGAGCAGGTAGAGGGCCAGCAGCCAGGGCAGCGGCCCCAGCTCGGCGACCACCTCGCCGGGAACGCCGGTGGCCCGCGCGAGCAGGGGCACGGCGAGGACGGCGAGGGCGCCGGCCGTACCGACAAGGAGCGTGAGCCAGCGCGCGTCACGGAGGACGGGGACGGCGCGGACGGGATCGTCGCGGTGCGGCGCGACGAACGGCCCGAGCCCGCGCAGCGCTCCCGTGACGGCGGCGGCGGCGGGGTTGAGCACGGCGGTCATGACCGCGAAGGCCGCCAGCGTGACGGTGGCGTGCCGGCCGAGCACCGAGGTCACCACGAAGGTGCCGATCACGCTGGTCACCATCGAGAGGAAGAGGGGAACCGCCGACCTGATGATCACCCCGCCCACCCGCGTCACCCTACTAGCCTGGAGTGCGCTCCAGGTATTTAGCCTGGGAGGTATGGATTATGTGAACCTCGGACGCAGCGGGCTCAAGGTCAGCCCGCTCTGCCTCGGCACCATGAACTTCGGGCCCGTGACGAGCGAGGAAGACTCCTTCGCGATCATGGACCGGGCCCACGAGCTGGGCATCAACTTCTTCGACACGGCCAACGTCTACGGCTGGAAGAAGGGCGAGGGAGTCACCGAGCGGATCATCGGCAACTGGTTCGCCAAGGGCGACGGCCGCCGGGAGAAGACGGTCATCGCGACCAAGCTCTACGGCTCGATGGGCGACTGGCCCAACGACGACCGGCTCTCCGCCCTCAACATCCGCCGCGCCTGCGACGCCTCGCTCCAGCGCATGCAGACCGACTACATCGACATCTACCAGGCCCACCACGTCGACCGGAACACGCCGTTCGACGAGTTCTGGGAGGCGATGGAGGTCCTGCGGCAGCAGGGCAAGATCCTCTACGTCGGGTCGTCCAACTTCGCGGGCTGGCACATCGCCAAGGCCCAGGAGACCGCGGCCCGCCGCAACACGCTGGGCCTGGTCAGCGAGCAGAGCCACTACAACCTGCTGACCCGCGCGGTCGAGCTGGAGGTGCTGCCGGCCTGCGAGGACTACGGCCTCGGCGTCATCCCGTGGAGCCCGCTCGGCGGCGGTCTGCTCGGCGGCGTGCTCCGCAAGATCGACAAGGGTCGCTCGGCCGCCGAGCACATGGTCAAGCAGCTGGAGAAGCACCGCGACCGGATCGAGCAGTACGAGAAGTTCTGCGACGAGCTGGGCGAGGACCCCGCGTACGTGGCGCTGGCGTGGCTGCTGACGCGGCCCGCGGTCACCGCCCCGATCATCGGGCCGCGCACGCTGGAGCAGCTCGACGGCAGCATGCGGACCCTGGAGATCACGCTGGACGAGCAGGCGCTGGCGCGTCTGGACGAGATCTTCCCCGGTCACCGCACCGCGCCGGAGGACTACGCCTGGTAGGAGGCGCGGTTCGCGGACGCGTCAGCGGAGCAGGGCGCCGATGATGACGATCAGCACAAGGAGGCCGAGCACGGCCGGCAGCAGCCAGGAGCGAGGACGGTCCACGTTGTGGAGCCTAATCGGGCCGCGAGGGTGTCAGCGCCCACTCGGCCAGTGACTCGTACCTCACCTGGGCGCCGGTGTGGCTGCGCACCAGGCGGACGGCCTCCGCCCGCCACGGCGTCCCGCTGAAGCCCGACAGCGACTCGACGAGCGGGCGGAGGTCCGTGTCCGCCCGCGCGCGGGCCAGTGTGAGATGCGGGTGGAAGCGCTTGTCGTCAGCCTGACCGGCGCCCGCCCGGCGGGCGCCGGCCTTGACGGAGTCGGCCAGCCGGTTCATGGGGTCGCCGGAGACGGCCGCCCAGAAGACCCTGGCCCGCCGTACGGACGAGAACGCCCCGAACCCGGTGAAGGCCAGGTCCAGGACGTGGTGGCGGCGTACGGCGCGGGCCAGGCGCACCTCCAGCTCCGGCAGGGCTGCCTCGGGCACCTCACCGAAGAAGCCGAGCGTGATGTGCCAGGTGGCGCGGTCCGGCCAGCGCAGCCCGGGCACCACGCCGACGTGCGGCGCGATGACGCGTTCGAGCTCGTCGAGCGCCTCGGCCGGCGGCACCACGGCCGCGAAGAGCCTCATGCCATCCGATTCTGCAACGGATGGCCGGCGGCCGCCCCGCTCAGGCGGTGGCGGCCACGGTGCGGCGCACCCGGGAGCCGATCAGCCGCGTGACCACCAGCGCCAGGCCGGTGCCCGCGAGCGCGAGCACTCCGGAGAGCATCACGCCGGCCCGGGGGCCGCCGAGGTCGGACAGCCAGCCGACCAGCGTGGCGCCGACCGGCGCGCCGCCGGTGAAGACGAGCATGTAGATGCCCATGACCCGGCCGCGCATCTCGGGCGAGGAAGCGAGCTGGACGCTGGCGTTGGCCGCCGTGTTGACCGTGATCAGCGCGACGCCCGTGGGGACGAGCAGCAGCAGGTACAGCGGGTAGAACGGCGCCAGACCGGTGGCGACCTGGAACAGCCCGAACCCGATCGCGCCCGCCATCAGCACCCTGCGCGACGGCCGCGACCGCCGGGCCGCGAGCAGCGCCCCGCCGAGCGCGCCGACGGCGAACATGCTGGACGCCAGGCCGAACGAGGACGCCCCCGCGGCGAAGACCTCGCGCGCCATGAGCGCGATCGACATCGAGAACGCCTGCGAGAACATCGACACGAAGCCGATCAGCAGCACCGGCATGAGGAGCTCCTCGCGCTCCAGCACGTACCGCAGCCCCTCGCGGAGCTGGCCCTTGGCCCGCGGCACCGGCTCCGACAGCTGGAGCTCGGACTTGCGCATGAAGACCAGGCTGGAGATGACGGCGGCGAAGGTCAGCCCGTTGATGAGGAACAGCGGCCCCGTGCCCCCGAGCACGTAGATCAGCACACCGGCGACGGCCGGGCCGACCACGCGGGCCAGGTTGAAGGAGGAGCTGTTGAGCGCGATCGCGTTGGACAGCTCACGCCGGCCGACCATCTCGACCACGAACGCCTGCCGGGTCGGCACCTCCACGCAGGAGATCATGCCGAGCACGAACGCCATGACGTACACGTGCCACTCCTGGACGGAGTGCGTGATCGTCAGCAGGCCGAGGGTGAGCGCGAGCACGGCCATGAGCGACTGGGCCGCGATGAGGATGGGCCGCTTGGGGTAGCGGTCGGCCAGCACGCCGCCGAACAGGCCGAAGAAGAGCATCGGCAGGAACTGCAGGGCGGTCGCCGTTCCCAGCGCCGCCGCGCTGCCGTGGGTGAGGTCCAGGATCAGCCAGTCCTGGGCGGTGCGCTGCAGCCAGCCGCCGACGTTGGAGACGGCGCCACCGGCCACGAACATGCGGTAGTTGCGATATCTGAGCGACCGGAACATCCCGGTCCCGGGTTGTTCGCCTTCTATATCCTGCTGAGCTTCTCCAGGATCGGCGCCGCCTGCCTGAGGATCGACCGCTCCTCGGGTGTCAGCTCCTTCAGCCGCTGCGTCAGCCACGCCTCCTTGCGGCGGCGCTCCTCCTTCAGCAGCTTCTGGGCGGCCTCGGTCACGGTCACGGTCACCTGGCGCCGGTCGGTCGGATGCGGGGTGCGCGAGAGCAGCCCGCGTTCCTCGAGTGCGGCGATCACGCGCGTCATCGAGGGGGGCTGCACCTTCTCGAGCTCGGCCAGCTCGCCGGGCGTTATCCCGGAGTGCCGGTCGACCGCGGCGAGCGTCGCGAACTGGGTGGGAGTCAGCGTGTGCACCGCCGCCTGGCGTCGCAGCCGACGCGTCAGCCGGGCGAGCGACACGCGCAGGGCCAAGGCCAGGCCCGCGTCGCTGCGCAGATCTGTCTGTTGCTGGTTCTTCATTAGCACGTCTCATTACCTTTGCTAACTATAGGGCAGGGCAAGATATTTCTCCAACTCATTACGTGTCTCACCTGTTGATACACCGAGGCCGCCCCTCTTGCGAGGGGCGGCCTCGTCGCTGGTCAGCAGGGAAATCGTACGGGGATCAGACCGGGGATCAGACCCCCAGCAGGGCCCTGATGGGGCCCAGCGCGAAGTACAGCAGGAACATGGCCGACACGACCCACATGAGGGGGTGGATCTCCCTGGCCTTGCCCCGGACGACCTTGATCAGCACGTAGCTGACGAAGCCCGCGCCGACGCCGTTCGAGATCGAGTAGGTGAACGGCATGACCACGATCGTGAGGAACGCCGGGATGGCCAGCTCGTAGTCGCTGAAGTCGATCTCGCGTACGGACGTCATCATGAGGAAGCCGACGACGACCAGGGCGGGAGTGGCCGCCTCGTAGGGCACGACCTCGACGAGCGGGGCGAAGAAGATCGCCACGAGGAAGAGCGCGCCGGTGACGACGCTGGCCAGGCCGGTCCGGGCGCCCTCGCCGACGCCCGCGGCCGACTCGATGTAGGTGGTGTTGGACGACACCGACCCGGCGCCGCCCGCCGCCGCGCCGAGCGAGTCGACGAGCAGGATCTCCCGGGTGCGGGGCAGCACGCCGTCCTCGCCGACCAGGCCGGCCTGCCGGCCGACGCCGACCATCGTGCCCATCGTGTCGAAGAAGTCCGTGATGAGCAGCGTGAAGATGAGCAGCGCGACGAGCAGCGCCGAGACGCGGCTGAACGCGCCGAACGGGTCGAACTCGGTGAAGAGGGTCAGAGGGTTGTGGAAGTCGAAGATCTTCTGCGGCGCGGTCGGCACGTTGAGCTGCCAGCCGCCCGGGTTGTCGGCCGACGCCGGCCCGGCCTTGGCCAGCGCCTCCACGATCACGGCGAGCACGGTCGTGCCGACGATGCCGATGAGGATCGCGCCCTTGACCCTGCGGGCCACCAGCGCGGCCGTCGCCAGCAGGCCGACCACGAACACGAGGATCGGCCAGGAGGTCAGCGCGCCCTTGATGCCCATCTCCAGCGGCGGGCCGGCGGCGACCCGGCGGACGAAGCCCGCGTCCACGAAGCCGATCAACGCGATGAACAGGCCGATGCCCACGCTGATGGCCGTCTTGAGCTGGGCGGGGATCGCGTTGAAGACGGCCACCCGGAAGCCGGTCAGCACGAGCACGGCGATGATGACGCCTTCGAGGAAGACCAGGCCCATGGCCTCCTCCCAGCTCATCACCCCCGCGATGTTGAAGGTGACGAAGGTGTTGAGCCCGAGCCCCGCCGCCATGGCGAACGGCACGCGGCCCACGACACCCATGAGGATCGTCATCACGCCGGCCACGAACGCCGTCCCGGCGGCCACCAGTGCCACGTTGGGCGCCGACCCGTCGCCGATGAACTGCTTCTCGACGTCCTGGCCGTTGGCGATGATGATCGGGTTCAACACGACGATGTAGGCCATCGTGAAGAAGGTGGCCAGGCCGCCCCGTACCTCACGGGAGATGGTCGAGCCTCGTGCGGAGATTGCGAAGAATCTGTCGATAGCGGTAGTTCTGTCACTCACGCGCGAAGAGTGACAGCAGTGGCGTTCCGGTAAAAGTGCTGGTAATCGGATCGAGACCGGATTGGAAGCTAGGCTGGACACGTGAACCAGCAGTGGCACCCCGATCCGGAGCCGATCGAGACCAACGACGTGGCCACCATCGCCGTGGGCACCGGCCTGTGGGCCGTCGCCCTGGTCGTGCTCCTCGTCCTGCGCCCCGGCCCGGACCACCAGTGGTGGATCTGGACGTGCGCCGTCGGCGCGTTCCTCGGCCTGCTCGGGCTCTGGTACGTCCACAGGCGCGCCACCAGAAGCTGACATTCGTCATCTCCGGCCGATCCTCGAAGTCATCCCGAAGAGCTGTTTCCGGCCACTACCTGGGCGAGAGCGGCAAGCCCATGCTGATGGGCATGAAGAAGACCGCCCTCGTCTCCGCCCTCTGCCTGGCCGCCCTCACCGGCTGCGCCGCGGCGAGCGGCACCCCGGCGACCACGACCGCGACCACGACCGCCACCACCACCGGCGCCGCCGCCGCGATCTCCTGGCGGACCTGCACCGGTCTGACCGGCCCCGACGGCAAGCCCGCCGCCCCGGACCCGACCCTCCAGTGCGGCAAGCTCGCCGTGCCCCTCGACTACGCCAAGCCCGGCGGCGAGCGGATCGACCTCGCGCTGATCCGGGTCAAGGCCACCGGCGACCGGCTCGGCTCCCTCGTCTTCAACTTCGGCGGGCCCGGCGGCTCCGGCGTCGACACGCTGGCCATGGCCGCCCGCGCGTTCGCCGCCCTCGGCACCCGCTACGACCTGGTCAGCTTCGACCCGCGCGGCGTCGAGCGCAGCGCCGGCGTCCGCTGCGGCGGCGACGTCGAGACCATCCTGAACGCGGCCGACGGCGCGAGCGGCGACAAGGCGGTCAAGAAGTACGTGGCCGCGTGCCGGAAGGACTCGGGCAAGGTGCTGCCGTACGTCGGCACGATCAACGCCGCTCGTGACATGGACCGCATCCGCGCCGCCCTCGGCGACGCCAAGCTCAACTACTTCGGCCTCTCGTACGGCACGCAGCTCGGCGCCGTCTACGCCACCCACTTCCCGCGGAACACCGGCCGGCTCGTCCTGGACGCCGCGTACGACCCCACGGGCACCTTCGCGGACCGGGCCGTCATCCAGGCCACCGGGTTCGCGACGTCCTTCGACGCCTTCGCCAAGGACTGCGTCGCCAAGGGCTGCGACCTCGGCCAGGACCCCGCCGCGGTGAGGAAGACCGTCGAGACCTTCGTGGACGGCCTGCGCGACAAGCCGATCAAGGTCGGCAAGCGCTCGCTCACCCACGCGCTGGGCCAGCTGGGCGTCATCACCCCGCTGTACGCCAAGGCCTCGTGGCCGCTGCTGGAGCAGGCCGTCGCCGCCGCCGTGAAGGGCGACGGCACCATGCTCCTCGCACTGGCCGACACCTACACCGGACGCCGCGCCGACGGGACGTACGCCACCACGCTCACCAGCATGCAGGCGATCACCTGCGCGGACACGTCCGAGCGGCCCACCCTCGCCCAGGCCGCCGCGGTCAACCGCAAGATCAAGAAGATCTTCCCCGTCCTGGCCACGAGCGGCACGGTCGCGCCGTGCGCCCACTGGCCGGTGCCGGGCGACGACCGGGCCAAGCGGATCGACGCCACGGGCTCGGCCCCCATCATGGTGGTCGGCGCCAAGGGCGACCCGGCCACGCCGTACCGGTGGGCGACCAGCCTCACGGCCCGGCTCAGGACGGGCGTGCTGCTGACGTACGAGGGCGAGGGCCACGGCGCGTACCTCAGCGGCAGCGCCTGCGTCGCCCAGCACGTCAACACGTACCTGCTGACCGGCAAGCTCCCGGCGCGCGACACAAGCTGCCCCGCCGCCTGAGTCCCCTGCCCTCGCATCGGCCGATGAGCACGCACCCCGCGCTCATCGGCCGATCCACGCATATGCGGCGCGTCGCTGTGCTTGGCTGCGCCGATGAGCAAGATCGCGTACGCCGCCATGACCTGGTTCGGCACCCCCGCCGCACCCTTGTGGTCGAAGGTCGCCGCGGTGGGCCTGGTCATCCAGACGTGCCCGATCGTCGCAGTCCTCCTGATGTAGCGGCCGGTCCACAACTGGTACGGGTGCACCGCCCAGGGTGGCCGCTACGCCGGGGAGGCCGGGCCGGGGCGCTTCCGGCCGGGCGGGCCGGAAGCGCCGGAGATGTCAGGACAGGTCGGCCTCGGCGAGCAGGAGGGGGACGGCGGACGGGTCGCGGAGGAGGGCGGCGACCGCGAGGCGGTCGTTCCACTGCCCCGTCGCCCAGGCCAGCCCGCGCGCCAGCCCCTCGACCCCCGTGCAGTGGACCATGCCCTCGAAGAACCGCCACGTGCAGGCCACCCCGTCGACGAGGAGCTTCTCGTGCTCCACGTACGTGGCGGGCGCCGTGGGCAGCAGGGAGCGCACCTCGGGCGGCACCGGCCGGGTCTCGCCCTCGGAGGTGACCTCGCCGGTGGCGAGCTCGCCCGCCAGCGGCAGGTCGAGCAGCTCCGACAGCGCCTCGGCCAGGTCGTACGGGGCCAGCACCAGCGGGCGCTCCACGACGAGCTGGAGCAGGTCGGGCGCCTCCACCACGACGGCGTCGTCGGCCGCGGCCACCACGATGTCACCGCGCAGCACCGCCCGCACGTGGGAGGGCGGCGCCACCCGCGCCGGGTCGACCGCCGCCAGGGCCATCCACAGCGCCCGGAGCTGGGCCCGATCGACCTCGACGGACTCGTCGGCCATCAGGTCGAGCAGCTCCTCCGGACCGCCGTGGGAGGCGAGCAGCTCGGCCAGCGTGGTGCGCACGCCGAGCATGGCCAGCGCGCCCTCGTCGAGCCCGGCCGGAGCGTCGGCGTACAGCCCCTGGAGCAGCGGGTCGGCGCCGGGCAGCCGCAGCTCGCGCGGCCGGCGCCCGTCGAGCACCGGGTGGTTGGACAGCCACCACGCGGTGTAGGACGGCACCTCGACGCCCTCGACGCGCAGCGGGTGCAGCGCGGCCCGCAGCGGCGGCCTGGCCAGCAGCGTGAGCGCGGCGGGCCAGTCGGCGACCAGCTCCAGGTCGCGCACCGCCGTGAACTCCGCCACGACGGGCGGCACGTCGAGGTCGGGCAGCAGGTCGATCACGTGGTCGAGCCAGTCGTCCTCGCCGTCGAGGTCGTGGTCGCATTCGTCGTGGTCGAGCAGCACGTCGGAGTCGTGGACCACGGCGAACCCGTCGAGCACTCCGGCGGCGGCCAGCACGCGCGAGCCGTAGGTCTCCTCCAGCTCGGCCGCCGCCACGCCCAGGTGGCCGCCGGGCTCGACGAGCCGGGCCAGCGCGCCGTCGGCCAGCATGAGCTCGCCCGCGGCGTACAGCTCGCCGTCCGTGCCCGGCAGCGCCAGCTCGGCCAGCCACGGAGCCTCGCCGGGCGCCAGGCCGGCCGCCTCGACGAGCGACAGCACCGCCCGGGCCACGGGCTCGGGGTCGGGGGTGTCGAGCGACTGGGAGACGGCCGCCTTGGTGAGCGGGTCCTCCAGGACGGTGCGCGGCGTGGCCTCGGCCGCGCCGAGGCGCAGCAGCACCGGGTGAGCGGCCTCGGGATGCACGATGCGCAGCCCGAGCGGCGTGAGGTCCAGCCCCGTCCGCCCGGCCGCGGCTCCGGCGCCGCCTCCGGCTGTGGCGGCGCCTCCCGCTGTGGCGCCGCCTCCGGCCGTGGCGAGGTCGAGGTGGAGGATGAGGGTGCCGCGCGGGCCGCGGACCAGGCGGCCGTCGGCCAGCGGCACGGGCAGCGCGCCGAGCGACTCGGGGTCGTCGGCGGGCAGCACGTCGTACAGCGAGCGCCACCACGACGGCTCGCGCCCCTCGACGGCCTCGCCCGACAGCAGGTCGACGACCTCGGCCAGCTCGACCCGGCGCACCCCGAGCGAGGCCATGGCCGGGTGCCGGGCGGGCCAGCCCGCGGGCAGCAGGCCCGGCACGAAGTCGGCGACGGCGGCCAGCAGCTCGCCGGAGCCCGCCACCACGGCCGCCTCGCGGCCCGCGACCACCCAGCCGTCGCCCTGGCGCTCCGGCGCCGGATGCTCGACCCGCCACTCGGCGTCCGGCTCGTACACCTCGGCGTCGGCGAACGACGGCGTCTGCACGGCCGGCGCGGGCGCCGACAGGGCGGGCAGCAGCGGCGTGCCGGGGAGCCTGCGCAGGATGGCGCGCCGGATGCGGGCGTCGAGCTCGCCCTTGCCCATGAGGGCGGGGACGAGGTCGAGCAGCTTCGGCGTGCGCGGCAGCTCCCGCAGCAGCCGGACGTAGGCGTCGGCGGCGCGCTCCACCAGGAAGTCGGTCAGCGGCCCCTTGGCGACGTGGCGCCGGTCGGTGGCCATCGGGAACGACGCGATGAGCAGCGCCGGCAGGTCGAGCGGCTCGTCGCTGGGCGTCGGCGCGTGGACCACGGGAGGCACGGTCGCGGGCAGCCGTCCCGGCTCCCCGCCCCCGGCGTCGCCCTCCACGCCGCCCGCGCCCGCCGGCGCGGCGCCCGCGCCCATCGACGCGACGGCGCCCGCGCCCGTCACCGGGACGGCCCAGCGGACCGACCAGTACGGCCGGGCGCGCTCCTCGGTGGGGCGGTCGCCGAACAGCTCGGCGACCTGCTCCGGCCCGAACTCGCCCGACTCCGACACCACGTGCCACCCGTCGGCGGCCACCGTGCGGACCTGGCCGTCGAGGTCGATCTCGATGGCCGTCAGCGCGGGCATGCCCAGCGGCAGCGCCGGGCTGGTCTCCTCCAGCATGCGCCGCACCGCCGCGACCGCCGCCTCGTCGCGCAGCGGGAGCCGTACGAGCGTGTCGAAGCCCTCCGGCACCTCCAGCGGGGCGGCGGTGAACGGCAGGCGCAGCAGCGGCACGTGGCCGGAGCGGGAGGCCAGCTCCACGGCGAGCGCGGGCACCTCGGACACCAGCGCGGCCGTCTCCGTACGCGACCAGCGGACCGTGCCCGCGTCGCGGGAGCCGACGGACGGCTCGTCGCACACCGACACCACCGCGGCGAACCCGACGCCGAACCGGCCCGCCGTGCCCGCCTCGCCCCGCTTGCCGGACACGCGCAGCGTCGACAGGCTCTCCACGCCGGTGGCGTCGAGCGGCGCACCGGTGTTGGCGGCGGTCAGCACGCCGTCGCGCAGGGTCAGCCGCAGCACCCCGGGCACGCCCGCGCGCAGGGCCGCGTCGGCGGCGTTCTGGGCGAGCTCCACGATCAGCCGGTCGCGGTAGCCGCCGAGGGCGAAGTCCTCCTCGGCGTTGGCGTCCTCGCGGAATCGGGCGGGCGAGGCCGTCCAGGCGGCGAGCACGGCGGCCCGCATCCGGTCGGTGCCGAAGGTGTCGGTCATTGATCACGATCCTGATTGGGAGTAGGGGGCCACCGTAGGTTAGCGGCCCTCACCGACACTCCCGGCCCCGTCGGCGATCACGGAGTCGCGACCGCCGGACGGGCTCAGGAGTGGCCCAGCTCCTCGGAGGCCAGCTCGTCCACCGACCCCTGCTCGGCCCGGTCCTCCTCGATCAGGTCGTACCCGAGGTCGTCGAGGATCGGGGTGGCCTGCTCGACCGGCGGCGGCATGACCGCCGCCTCGGAGTGGGCGCCGCAGCCGTGGTCGGCGGCCACCACCTTGCCGTCGTCGGGGGCGTACTCATTGGCGCAGACCCCGAACATCTCCCGGAGCCCGCCCGCGAGCAGCCAGTAGAAGCCGCAGGTGGAGCACTGCGCGGGAGCGGCGTGTGCGATCGGAGTGTGCGGCCCGTGCTCGCCCGAGTGCCAGCGTCTGGCAGCCCGGTCCTTGCCGACGGCCGAGAGCACACGTGCCCGGCCCAGGCCGTACTCGAAAACCATCTGGCGGTCTACGTCTTCGTCGGTCTCGGTGAAACCCGGCGCCAGCCGGTCGTCGTCCTCCGGGGTCGGCAGCAGGTCGCCCACGCCGAGGTCGCCCGGGCGCAGGCGCTCGCTCCACGGCAGCCACTCGGGCGCCAGCAGGGCGCCCGAGCCGGGCAGCAGGACCGCCTCGCTGACCGTGACCTTCTTCGCGCGGGAGGCGCGGGTGACCGTGACCGCCCAGCGCCAGCCGCGGTAGGCCCGGTCGAGGCAGGCGAAGTAGTGAGTGACGACGCGGTCGCCCTCGGCCTCGTGGCCGAGGTGCTCGCCGGGCTCGCCCGGCCGCGCGAGCTCCTCCGCGGCGGCGCGCGCCAGGTCGACCGCGGCGACGCAGGCCTGGTCGGGGGCGGAGACGCGGGTCCGGGTCCGGCTCATCGGACCGCCTCCGCCGAAAGGTGCTGTTCGCTCACACTTCATTCTCACCCATGACCGGACCTGAAGGTGCCGACTGTGCCGATCTCCCCGCCCGCTCCTGCCACGGGAAAGGCGAATCCGGTCCCTATTCGTCCCTAGTGCGAAATTCCGCAAAAGATGTCGATAGCGGGCGAAGACCCCGCGAAGGGCCAACGGTGAACCGTGATCGCCCGGCAGCGGGTGTCCATCGGGTAAGACTGGTAACCGTGGAGGGTGGGTGGGACAGGGCGCGGCGGGTCTCGCGGCGCGTCGGCCGCGGGATGGCCGGCGCCGGCCGCGCGACCGTACGCGCCGGGCGGGCCACCGCCTCCGGCACCGGCAGGGCCGCCAGGGCGACCGGCCGCGGCGTCAGGCTCGCGGGCCTGACCACCGTCGGCGGTGTGCGCGGGGCCGGGCGCGCCACCCGCCGCCTCACCCACGCGGGCGGGGCGGGCCGCACGGGGCTCGGCCGCCTGATCGAGCTGACCGCGGGCCACAGCGCGGGCGACGCGCTGGTCACGGTCGCGCTGGCCAGCACGGTGTTCTTCGGGGTGCCGGTCGGCGAGGCGCGGGGGCCCGTGGCGCTGTACCTGGTCATCACGATGCTGCCGTTCGCGCTGCTCGCGCCGTTCGTCGGACCCATCCTCGACCGCTTCCGGTCGGGGCGGCGTTACGTCATGGCCGGCACGCTGTTCGGGCGCGGCCTGCTGTGCTTCGCGATGGCCGCCGCCGTGGGGCCGGGCGACGTGGTGACGCTGTTCGGCGGGGCGCTCGGGGTGCTCGTGCTCTCCAAGGCGTACAACGTGTCACGCGCGGCGATCATGCCGAGCGTGCTGCCCGCCGACATCACGCTGGTGTCGGCCAACGCCCGGGTCGCGCTGTTCTCGCTGGTCTCGGCGGGCGCGCTGGTGCCCGTCGGCGCGGGTTTGTCCGCCTGGCTGGGCAGCGCCGCGGTGCTGCGCGTCGCCATGGTGGTGTTCCTCCTCGCGGGGGTCTCGGCGGTACGGCTGCCGCGGCACGTCGACTCGCCCGACCTGGAGGAGGTGGAGGAGGAGGGCGGCGGGCAGGGCCGCGCGCCGAAGTGGCGCACGCTGCTCCAGGTGGGCCCGGCCGTGGCCGAGTCGGTCTGGGCGAACGTGGCGATCCGGCTGTTCTCCGGCTTCCTGCTGTTCTTCCTGCTCTTCCTCGTGCAGGACGGCGGCGTGCCGTGGCTGGGCGGGCGGGACCCGTTCTTCGACGTGCCGAAGACGATCGCGCTGCTCGCGGCGGCGGCCGGGCTCGGCGGCCTGCTCGGCGCGGTCGCCGCCAACTGGGCGCGACGGCACTCGCCCCAGGTGATCGTGCTCATCACGCTGGCCGTCACCAGCGTCACCACGATCGTGAGCGCCGTCCTGTTCGGCCTGTGGACCGCCGTGGCGATCTCGCTGGTCACGGCGTTCGCCCAGGAGCTGGGCAAGCTGGCCCTCGACGCGATCGTGCAGCGGGAGATCGGCGAGGAGGTGCGCTCGTCGACGTTCGGGGTGGTCGAGGCGCTGCTTCAGCTCGCGTGGGTGTTCGGCGGCCTGGTCGGGCTGCTGCTCTCCCTGACGGAGAGCAGCGTGGCGGGGCTCGCGACGCTGGGCGCCGTGCTGACCGCCACACTTGGCTGGCTGGCCGTACGACGGGGCCGCAGACTACGGACGGTGGACGAACGGATCAGCGCCGAGACGGGCGGCGGGACCGACCCGCGGACGGACGAACAGCCCGGCGCCGAGCCGGCCCAGCCTCATCGGCGGCCCGGTCGCTCCGGGCACGCCGATCTGGACACCACCCTGGAGCGCACCAAGCCACTGACCAACCCCAACGCCTGACACGGCCCCAACACCTGACACGGCCCCGACACCTGACGCGGCCCCCACGCCTGACGCGGCTCAGTCGTCGAGGTCGTCGGCCACCGCCCGCAGCACCTGCGCGAGCTTCTTGGCGTGGGCCGCGTCGGGGTGCTTGCCCCGCTGGTACGAGGTCGAGACGCCGTCGAGCAGCTTGATCAGGTCCTCGACGATGACGACCATCTCGTCCGGCTTCTTCCGCTTGCCCTTCGGCTTGGCCTTGGCGAGCGTGGGCGGCTGTTCGAGGATCCTGACCGAGAGCGCCTGTTGGCCGCGCCGCCCCTCCGCCACGCCGAACTCCACCTTCTGGCCGGGCTTGAGCGGCCCGGCGCCGGCGGGCAGTGCGGAGGAATGCACGAACACCTCACCGCCGTCGTCACGGGTGAGGAAGCCGAACCCCTTGTCGGCGTCGTACCACTTGACCTTGCCACTCGGCACAGGAGGGACCTCGTTCGAGCTGTCGTAAAGGATGAATGGATGTAGGTTATGCCCCCGAGCGCGCCTGGGCGACCGGGTAATTCACGGAGCAATTACACGAGTTCGTCCTGGGGGCGCCAGCCCGCGAACCAGGCGGCGAATTCGGTCAGGTCTCCCAGCGCCACATCGGCTCCGTGATCACGCAGCTCCTCCACCGTGTAGGGGCCCGTCGCGACCGTCACGCTGACGGCCCCGCCCGCCCGCGCGGCCTCGATGTCGGCGACATGGTCACCAACATAGGCGGCGGCGCCGAAGCGCGCGAGAGCCGTTCCCTTGGCGGCCCCGAACACCGACCCCACGACCTCGTCCACCTCGAACCCGAGCGAGGTGACCGTGCGCACCGCGTCATGGACGTTCTTGCCGGTCACGACGATGACCCGGCCCCCGCGGGCCCGCACGGCCTCGATCGCCTCCGCCGCCCCGTCCATGGTGGTCGTCATGGGCACGGCCACCTCCGGATAGATCTCCCGGAACAGCGTCGCCACGGCCGGGATCTCCTCCGCCGGGAACCAGTTCGCCAGCTCCGTCTCCAGGGGCGGCCCGAGCCGGGTGACGATGGCGTCACTGTCGATCGGCACGCCCAGCCGCGCCGACACCTCGTCGTAGACGGCCGCGATACCTGAACGCGTATCCGCCAATGTCAGATCCAGATCGAAACCCACCGAAGTCATCACACGCTGCAGGATGCCAAACGCCGCAGAGTTCCCCACAACCGCCCTTGTTGTGCGACGGTGAGGAATGGGCGGAAACGCCATTGACTTATCGGAGCG
Organism: Nonomuraea sp. NPDC050383; assembly: GCF_044459125.1. Taxonomy (NCBI): domain Bacteria; kingdom Bacillati; phylum Actinomycetota; class Actinomycetes; order Streptosporangiales; family Streptosporangiaceae; genus Nonomuraea; species Nonomuraea sp. NPDC050383. The sequence goes on along the minus strand of NZ_JBITIP010000033.1, from coordinate 17,570 downwards.
ACGACCGCTTACGCGCGCCCGGGGAAGCCGCCGTCGGGCCGGACCGGCCGCGACCCGCCGTGATGACCGCACTCCTCACCGCGACTACGCTCCCTATCGCGAACTACGCTCCTCACCGGAGGTGTCACCGAGGACATGACCAGATCGCCAGCCGCCTCGGCCGGGAGCGGGCCCGCCAGGACCGGGACGCGCCCCGCCGTGAGCACGCGCGAGCGGATCATCGACGAGGCCCTGCGCCTGTTCGCCGAGCGCGGCTACGCCGCGACGTCGGTGGCCGAGATCGAGGCCGCCTCGGGGCTCTCCCCCGGCGCGGGCGGGCTGTACCGTCACTTCAGGTCCAAGTACGAGGTGCTCGCCGCGGCGATCAACGAGCACGCCGCGCGCACCCGCACCCAGGTGGCCGAGAGCCTGGCGGTGCTGGGCGACATGGAGGGGTCCGTCGACCTGGAGGCACGGCTGTCGCGGCTGTGCCGCGCCGGGCTGGCCAAGGTGCGCGAGGAGTCGGAGCTGACCCGGGTCTTCTTCCGCGACCTCAGCCAGTTCCCCGAGCTGGTGGCGGTCGTGCGTGAGGGGCTGCTGCAGCCGATGTTCGACGCCATCACCACGTGGTTCCGCACGCAACCGGAGTACGGCGAGGCGGACGTCGACTGGAGCGGCGTCGCGGCCGTGCTCGGCGGCGCCGTGGTCCACTACCGGATGTTCCAGGAGACGGTGGGCGACGCGCCGGGTCACACCGACAAGGACCAGTTCGTCGCGGCCTGGGTGTGCCTGGCCATGGGCCTCGTGCCAGGTCCCGCGATCCGCCGCTGAGCGCCCGCGCGGCCCCGGCACCCCGATCAGGGGGACATACCATGGCATCGATGGAGTTCACGGAGTGGATCAGGGGCCGCAGCGACGAGCAGCTGCGGGCGCTCGTGTCCGCGCGCCCCGAGCTGATCACTCCCGTCCCCGCTCATCTGGAGGGCCTCGCCGCGCGGGCCGGCAGCCCCTCGGCCATCGGCAGGGCCCTCGACCGCCTCGACCGCTTCACCCTGGCCGTCGTCGAGACGCTGGCCGTACAGGACGGGCCGGTGCCGAAGGAGGCGCTGCGCGACCTGCTCGGCCGCGCGCTGGCCGCCGGCAGGCCCGAGCCGGCGCTGAGCGCCGCGCTCGACCGGCTGCGCGACCTCGCCCTCGTGTACGGCACCGACGGCGCGCTCGACCTGGCACCCGGCGTGCGCAAGGCGCTCGACGACCCGGCCGGCCTGGGGCCGCCCGTCGCCGAGGTCTTCCGGCACCACCCGCCCGAGCAGCTCGGCGAGCTGGCCGACGACATCGCCCCCGGCACCACCGGCACGGGCAAGGACCGGCTGGCCGTGGCGCTCGCCGAGCCGGGCAAGCTCGTCGAGGAGGTCTCCGGCGAGGCCCGTGCGGCGCTCGACCAGCTCGCCTGGGGCCCGGCGACGGGACGGGTGCCCAACGCCCGCCGCGAGGTGCGCGTCGAGTCGGCCCGCTCCCCCATCGAGGAGCTGCTGGCCCGCGGGCTGCTGGCCGCCACCGGCGAGGAGAGCGTGACGCTGCCCCGCGAGGTGGGCCTGCACCTGCGCGGCGGCCGGATCCACCGCGACCTGCTCGCCACGCCGCCCGCCCTGGAGGGGACGGCACGCGACCAGGAGCTGGCCGACCGCACCGCGGCCGGGCAGGCGTTCACGTTCGTCCGGGTGGTCGAGGAGCTGTGCGAGCGCTGGAGCGTCGCGCCGCCCGGCGTGCTGCGCACCGGCGGGCTCGGCGTCCGCGACATGAAACGCGCCGCGACGGAGCTGGACGTGCCCGAGTGGACGGCGGCGCTGGCCGTGGAGGTCGCGCACGCGGCGGGGCTCGTCGCCACCGGCGGCGGCGTGGACGGGGAATGGCTGCCGACCACCGGCTACGACCTGTGGCGGGTGCGGCCGACGGCCGACCGGTGGGTGACGCTCGCGCTCACGTGGCTGCACATGGACCGCCTGCCCGGCCTGGTCGGGGAGCGCGACGAGCGGGACCGGCCGCTCAACGCCCTCCATCCCGACCTGCGCAGGACGGCCGCGCCGGTGGTGCGGGCGGCGGCGCTCGGCGTGCTCGCCACGGCGCCCGGCCTGGCACCCACGCGGGAGTCGGTGCTCGACCGGCTGGCCTGGGAGCAGCCGCGCCGCCGGGGGCCGCTGCGGGAGCAGCTCGTCGAGTTCGCGCTGCGCGAGGCCGAGCAGATCGGTGTGACCGGTCTCGGCGTGCTGTCCGTCCACGGGCGCGCCCTGCTGTCCGGCTCACCGAAGGGCGCCACCGCGGACAAGGCGGCCGACAAGGCGACGGACAAGCCGGGGGCCAGGAAGGCCGCCAAGGCTGCCGCCGATCCGGCCGCCGTGCTCGCGCCGCTGCTGCCCGAGCCGGTGGACCACGTCCTCCTCCAGGCCGACCTCACCGCCGTCGCGCCCGGCCCGCTGACCAGCGAGCTCAACCGCTGGATGACGCTCGCCGCCGATGTCGAGTCCAAGGGCGGCGCGACCGTCTACCGGTTCAGCGACGCCTCCGTCCGGCGCGCGCTGGACGCCGGGCAGGGCGCCGACGAGCTGCTGGCCGCCCTGGAGCGTCACTCCGCCACTCCGGTGCCGCAGGCGCTGTCGTACCTGGTCGCCGACGTGGCGCGGCGCCACGGCCGCATCCGGGTGGGCACAGCCGGCGCGTACGTCCGGTGCGACGACCCGGCCCTGCTCGACCAGATCACCGCCGACCGCCGCTCCGCGTCGCTGCGGCTGCGCCGGCTCGCGCCGACGGTCATCGCCTCGCGCACCTCCCGGGCCGCGCTGGTCGACTCCCTGCGCGCCATGGGGTACGCGCCCGTCGCCGAGTCGCTGGACGGCGACGTCATCGTCTCCCGGCTCGACGGCCGGCGCAGCGAGGGCCCGGCCCAGGCCCGGCCCGTGCCGGTCGCCAACGGCCTCGACCCCGAGGTGGCGGGGGCGGCCGTCCGCGCGCTGCGGGCCGGCGACGCCGCGCACCTGTCCCGCCGCGAGCCGGTCGCCGCGCCGGGCGGCACGGTCCCGCGCGGCCCGGCGACGACCACCATCACCGCCCTCCAGGACGCCATCAAGCAGGGAGTCCGCGTATGGATCGGTTACCTCGACTCGCAGGGCAACGCCACGTCCCGCATTCTCGAACCCGCCCGGATGGAGGGCGGCTACCTGACGGCGTACGACGAGACCAGGGCGGCCGTGCACCGCTTCGCCCTGCACCGCATCACCGGAGTCGCCGGACTGTCCTGACAACCCTTGACTCGGGGACGATGATCGCGCGAGGTTGGAGACCGTGAGTGTGCGAAAGACCGCGCCCCCGGCCGGGCGAGGCGAGGAGGCGCCGTGGGTGAGCTGACACTGGGCCGGCTGGCCGAGGAGGCATGGAACAGGTTCGACGACCACGACGCGGTGTTCTACGACGGCGTCTGGCACCGCGGTCACGCGCTGGCCGAGCGGGCGCGGCGGGTCTGCGGCGGGTTCGTCGAGGCGGGGATCAGGCCGGGCGACCGGGTCGCCGTGATGATGGCCAACTCGCCGGACGTGGCGGTGATCTACCAGGCGCTGTGGGCGGCGGGCGCCGTCGTGACGCCGGTGGTGTCGCTGGTGGGCGCCGCCGAGCTGCGGCACATCCTGACCGACAGCGGCGCCTCCGCCATCGTGACCTCCCCCGAGCTGCTGACCACCGTGGAGGAGGCCGGCGTCGGCGTCCGCACGTTCGTCGACACCTCCGAGCTGCGGGAGGCGGACGAGCACGGGCCGGTGCCGCGCGAGCCCGGCGACCTGGCCGCGCTCATGTACACGGGCGGCACCACCGGCAGGGCCAAGGGCGTCATGCTCAGCCATCGCGGCCTCTGGCAGGTGGCCAGGGACGCCTTCGAGATGTCCCACCAGGAGGGCCTGGACCGGGCCATCGTGCCGGTGCCGCTCTCCCACGCGTACGGATTGATCGTCACGGTCGCCTGGATGCACGCGACGACGCCGCAGCAGGCGGTGCTGATGCGCTGGTTCGACCCCAAGGTGTTCCTGTCGCTGGCCGCCGAGCAGCGCGTCCAGTACGGCACGGTCGTCCCCGCGATGCTGCACATGCTGCTGGCCGAGCCGCTGGAGTCGCATCCGCTGCCCGACCTCAAGTTCCTCACGTGCGGGGCGGCCCCGCTGGGGCGCGAGGCGCTGGCGGAGTTCGAGCGCCGGATGCCGGGCACCCAGATCCTGGAGGGCTACGGGCTGACCGAGACCAGCGCGGTCACCACGTTCAACCCGCCGGGCCGGCGACGGGCGGGCAGCGTCGGCCTGCCGCTGGCCGGCTACGAGATCGCGATCCGCGACTCCTCCGGCGAGGAGGTCGAGTGCGGCGACGTGGGCGAGATCTGCGTGCGCGGCGAGTCGCTGATGCTGGGCTACTGGGGAGAGCTCGCGCACGATCCGGACGGCACCGCGCTGGCCGACGGGGAGCTGCGCACGGGCGACATCGGCTGCGTCGACGACGACGGCTACCTCTACGTCGTGGACCGGAAGAAGGATCTGATCATCCGGGGCGGGTTCAACGTCTTCCCGCGGGACGTGGAGGCCGCGCTGAACGAGCATCCCGAGGTGGTCATGTCCGGCGTGGTCGGCCGCCCGGACCCGCGCGTGGGCGAGGAGGTCGTGGCGTTCGTGCAGCTCATGCCGGACGCCACGGTGACGGCCGCCGAGCTGATCGCATGGGCGCGGCAGCGGGTCGGGCGGGTCAAGTACCCGCGCGAGGTCGTCTTCGTGGACTCGGTCCCGGTGACGAGCGTGCTCAAGCTGGACCGCAAGGCCCTGCGCGCCCGCCTTCCCTGATCGCCTTCCCCGGCGGTCTGACCGACATGTCGTGATAGATGTTGACCTCCTAGGAGGTGAACATGAGCCACCCGAGCCCGCCGGGCGACCGGCCGTACGAGCCGCACCCGCCGTACGAGCCGTACGGGCAGCATCCGCCGTACGAGCCGTACGGCGGCCCCTACGGACAGCAGCCCCCGCCCGGTTACGGCCCAGGCCCGTACTACGGCCCGCCGCCGCCCCGGAGCGGCGGGGTGAACGCCGCCGCCCTCGTCGCGCTCATCCTGAACCTGCTGTCGATCGTCTCCTGCTGCAACATCCTCGCCATCCCCGGCTCGATCCTGGCCGGGCTCGCGCTGCGCGCCGACACCCCGCCGCACCGTGCCCGCGGCATGCTCGCGTGGAGCTGGACCCTGTTCGGTCTCGGCTTCGTGCTCGCCGTCGGCGTGTTCGTCCTCCTCGGTGTCAACGGCTACCTGGACGACTGACCGGCGGTTTTCGCCGTTCGGGGACTGTTCCGGGCTCCGGATGTGTTGGATAGGCGTCAACCGGAGGAAGGATGTCCGTGAACGACGGCCCGCTCATCGTCCAGTCGGACAAGACTCTGCTGCTCGAAGTCGACCATGCCAAGGCCGACGAGTGCCGCAAGGCCATCGCGCCGTTCGCCGAGCTCGAACGCGCGCCCGAACACGTGCACACCTACCGCGTCACCCCGCTCGCGCTGTGGAACGCCCGAGCCGCGGGCCACGACGCCGAGCAGGTGATCGACGCCCTCATCAGCCACAGCCGCTACCCCGTCCCCCACGCGCTGCTGGTCGACGTCGCGGAGACCATGGCCAGGTACGGCCGGCTCCGCCTGGAGAAGGACCCGGTCCACGGCCTGGTCCTGACCTCCAGCGACCGGGCCGTGCTGGAGGAGGTGCTGCGCTCCAAGAAGATCCAGCCGATGCTGGGCGAGCGGCTCGGCGCCGACTCGGTGGCCGTCCATCCGAGCGACCGCGGCAACGTCAAGCAGGCGCTGCTCAAGCTCGGCTGGCCGGCCGAGGACCTGGCCGGCTACGTGGACGGCGAGGCCCACCCGATCGACCTGGCGCAGGACGGCTGGAACCTGCGGCCCTACCAGCAGGAGGCGGCCGACGCGTTCTGGCACGGCGGCTCCGGCGTGGTGGTGCTGCCCTGCGGCGCCGGCAAGACCATCGTCGGCGCGGCGGCCATGGCCCACGCCCGCGCCACGACGCTGATCCTGGTCACCAACACGGTGAGCGCCCACCAGTGGAAGCAGGAGCTGATCAAGCGGACCTCGCTCACCGAGGACGAGATCGGCGAGTACTCCGGCTCGAAGAAGGAGATCCGGCCGGTCACCATCGCCACCTACCAGGTGATGACGACCCGCCGGAAGGGCGTCTACAGCCACCTGGAGCTGTTCGACGCGCGCGACTGGGGCCTGATCGTCTACGACGAGGTCCACCTGCTGCCCGCGCCGATCTTCCGGATGACCGCCGACCTCCAGGCCCGCCGCCGCATCGGCCTGACCGCGACGCTCGTGCGCGAGGACGGCCGCGAGGGCGACGTCTTCTCCCTGATCGGGCCGAAGCGCTACGACGCGCCGTGGAAGGAGATGGAGAACCAGGGCTGGATCGCCCCGGCCGACTGCGTCGAGGTGCGGGTGACGCTCTCCGACGAGGAGCGGCTGGCGTACGCGATGGCCGAGTCGGAGGAGCGCTACCGCTTCTGCGCCACGACGCCGTCCAAGACGCGGGTCACCGAGGCGCTGGTCCGCCGTCACCTGGGCGAGCAGGTGCTGGTCATCGGCCAGTACATCGACCAGCTCGACGAGCTGGGCGAGCACCTCAACGCGCCGGTCATCAAGGGCGAGACCAGGATCAAGGAGCGCGAGCGCCTCTACCAGGCGTTCCGCGACAAGGAGATCCAGGTGCTGGTGGTGTCCAAGGTGGCCAACTTCTCGATCGACCTGCCGGAGGCGGCGGTGGCGATCCAGGTGTCGGGCACGTTCGGCTCGCGCCAGGAGGAGGCGCAGCGGCTCGGCCGGGTGCTGCGGCCCAAGGCCGACGGCGGCGGGGCGCGGTTCTACACGGTGGTCAGCCGCGACACGGTCGACCAGGAGTTCGCGGCGCACCGCCAGAGGTTCCTGGCCGAGCAGGGGTACGCGTACCAGATCATCGACGCGGACGACGTGCTGGGCGGGGTGTGAGGCTGACCGGGCTCAGGGGCCTCACCGGCCTCACCGGCTGATGACCCGGCCGCTGCGCGGCCGGGCACCGGTGTCCGTCACGTCCACGAGACTCCGCGGGCCGTCGACAATCGAACCACCCCCCTCTGCGTGCGATCCGCCGCCGTAGCCGAACCGCTGGCGACATACCCCCATGATCGGGCAATCCCACCTGATATGTCCCAATTTCTTGGTTTTGCCAGCCTTCTTCCAGGTTGATTACCCGGCCAGCATGCCGCCCAGGAACAGCACTCCCTCGGCGGCGATCCAGGCCGCCACACCCGCCCCCATGAGCCAGGTGAACGCGTGCGAATCACGCCTGGTCGTCGGGATCAGCCACGCCCCGGCCGTGCAGCACGCCGCCAGGACCGCGAACAGTCCCGACACCGTCGAGACCGCGTCCAGCCGCTGCGTGCAGACCTCGGACCGGCCGCCCGAGCAGAACGCCTCCGTGCCCCAACCGGCGAACACCGACAATCCCCACAACGCGGCCAGCAGGAAGCTGGCGATGGTCGGGATGATCGGCGAGAAGCGAAGCTGAACGCGTCCCACGCCCTGTGCCTACCCCGGGTAAATCCATTGGAAGCATGCCGGAGCCCCCACTAAACTGTCCGGCTCGCTACCTTGCATGACCACCACCGCCGACGCTCCTCAGGGAGGCGCTTTCGCATGCCCGCACACCAGCTGGCCCCCGACATACCCGACGCCCCCGCCGACGTGCTCGCCGCCGAGCAGGCCCACCTGGCCGAGTCACGGACCGCGCTGCGCGCGATGCGCACCCATGCCCAGTCCCTGTCGGCCGACGCGGCCGGCGACTGGGTCTCCCAGCAGGTCCTCCAGGGCCTGCTCGACCAGCGGGTGGCCGCCCTGGCCGACCACCCCGACACTCCGCTGTTCTTCGGCCGCCTCGACCGCGCCGGCGGCGACGACCTGCCCTCCACCATCTACGTCGGCCGCCGCCACGTCCACGACGGCACCAGCCGCCCCCTCGTCATCGACTGGCGGGCGCCGGTGTCCCGCGCGTTCTACCAGGCCAGTCCCGCCGAGCCCATGGGCGTCGTACGGCGGCGCCGCTTCGGCTACCACGGCGGCGCGCTCACCGCGTACGAGGACGAGCCGCTGGCCGAGGGCCGTGAGATCGGGCCGTCCCGGATCCTCACCGACGAGATCGAGCGCCCGCGCACCGGCCCGATGCGCGACATCGTCGCCACGATCCAGCCCGACCAGGACGAGATCGTCCGCTCCACGCTGGCCCAGACCGTGTGCGTCCAGGGGGCGCCAGGCACCGGGAAGACGGCCGTGGGCCTGCACCGGGCCGCCTACCTGCTGTTCACCCACCGCGAGCGGCTGGCCCGGTCCGGCGTGATGATCGTCGGGCCGAACCGGGCGTTCCTGTCCTACATCTCCTCCGTGCTGCCCGCGCTCGGCGAGGTCAAGGTGGACCAGACGACGGTCGCCGGGCTGCTCGGCGAGCACGCCGCCCCCGAGGCCCCCGAGGTGGCGGCGCTCAAGGGCGACGCGCGCATGGCCAAGGTCCTCCACCGCGCCCTGTGGCTGCACGTCGTCAAGCCCGAGGAGGGCGTGGTCTTCACCAAGGGCGCCTACCGCTTCCGGGTGGCCGACCACGAGGTCCGCGAGATCGTCGCCTCCCTGCGCGGCACGACCCGCTACGCGCCCGGCCGGGCCGCGCTGGCGCAGCGCCTCGCGCACCAGGTGCTGGTCCGCATGGAGCAGCGGGGCGAGTCGCCCGACGACCGGGTGCAGGACGCCGTGGCGCGCTCCAAGCCGGTGCGGCAGCTCGTCGACGCGGTCTGGCCCAAGCTGACGCCCGAGCAGGTGCTCTTCCGGCTGCTGTCCGACCCGGAGTTCCTGACCCGCGCCGCCAAGGCCGACCTGTCGCCCGAGGAGCAGCAGCGGCTGCTCTGGCCCAAGCCGTACCGGGGATGGAAGTCGGCGAAGTGGTCGGCGGCCGACGCCGCGCTGCTCGACGAGCTCGCCGACCTCATGGAGCGCACGCCGTCGCTCGGCCACCTGGTCGTGGACGAGGCCCAGGACCTGTCGGAGATGCAGCTGCGCGCGCTCGGCCGCCGCTGCCGCAACGGCTCGGCCACCGTCCTCGGCGACCTGGCCCAGGGCACCACGCCCTGGTCGGCCACCACGTGGGAGGCCGTGCTGGCGCACCTCGGGCAGGAGGGCGAGGTCACGGAGCTGACCCTCGGCTTCCGCGTGCCTCGCGAGGTGCTCGACTACGCCGCCCGCCTGCTGCCCTCCATCGCGCCCGGCCTGGCCGCGCCCCGCTCGCTGCGTCCCGGCGCGGGCTCCCTGAGCGTACGGGAGGGCGGCGACCTCGTCACGGCCGTCCGTGACGCGCTCGGCCGCGAGGGGTCGATCGGCCTCATCGCGCCCGATGCCCTGGTGGCCGAGGTGGCGGGAGCGCTGGCGGAAGCCGGCCTCGCCCACGCCGTCCTCGGGCCCGACTCGACCGAGGAGCACCGGCTGCTGGTGGTGCCCGCGACGCTGGCCAAGGGTCTGGAGTACGACCACGTGATCGTGGTGGAGCCGGCCGACATCGTGGAGGCGGAGCCGCGGGGGCTGGCACGGCTGTACGTGGTGCTGACCCGCGCGGTCACCTCGTTGACGGTCGTCCACGGCAAGCCGCTGCCGGCGCAGCTCACGGCCTGAGGCCGGCCCCGCCCGGGTCGTCGCCGACCGAGTCGGCCCTGATCGGGTCGCTCCCGATCGGGTCGTTCCCGATCGGGTCGTTCCCGATCGGGTCGCTCCCGATCGGGTCGCTCCCGATCGGGTCCCTGCCGATCGAGCGGAGCAGCCGGTCGGGGACGACGAGGTCCGCGCGGTCACGGGTGGTGGCGATCAGATCGGCGTTGCGCTGGTCGGTCCCCATCACCCAGGCCACGGCCGCCTCCGGCTCCTTGCCGAACCGCGTGTGGCGGGAGACGAGCCGGCGCACCCGCTCCGTGGAGTCGAGCGCGCAGTACCACACCTCGTCCAGACCGGGCCGCACCCGCGCCCAGTCGCCCTCGTCGAGCAGCAGGTAGTTGCCCTCGGTGATGACGAGCCGGGCGGCCCGGGGCACGGGGATGCTGCCCGCGACCGGCTGCTCCAGGTCCCGCTCGAACGCGGGCGCGTAGACCACCTCGTCCTCGTCCTCGCGCAGCCGGCGCAGCAGCGCCGCGTAGCCGGCCGCGTCGAACGTGTCGGGAGCGCCCTTGCGGTCGCGCCGCCCGAGCCGGTCGAGCTCCACGTCGGCCAGGTGGAAGCCGTCCATCGGCACGTGCGCCACCCACTCGGCCGGCTGGCCGGCGGGCGGGGCCTGCCGCAGCGCGCTCACCAGGTGCTCGGCGAGCGTCGACTTGCCCGCTCCGGGCCCGCCGGTGATGCCGAGCAGCGCGCGTCCGCCGCCCCGGACCAGGGAGCGGGCCCGGTCCGCCAGGTCGTCGAGGGTCATCGGGAGCGGCTCGCGTGGAGCTGGCCGCCGATGAACGCGCGGGCGTGGCGGGCCAGGTCCTCCCCGTCCGTCCACAGGTTGCGCCAGATGGCCAGGTCGTTGGACAGGCCGCGCATCACGACCGCCGAGGAGAACGACTCGAACGTGATCGGCCCCTGGTAGCCGATGTCGCCCAGCGCGTGGAAGAACGCGGTGAAGTCGATGTGCCCGGACCCGAGGTAGCCGCGATGGTTCTCACCCACATGGACGTAACCTAGCCGGTCCCCGACCTCGTGGACGGGCCGGACGAGATCCTCCTCCTCGATGTTCATGTGGTACGTGTCGAGGTGGATGAGCACGTTGTCCTCGCCGATGTCGTCGGCCAGGCGGAGCGCGTCGCGGGCGGTGTTGACCACGTTGGTCTCGTACCGGTTGCAGATCTCCAGACCGAGCGTCATGCCCTCCTCGGCGGCCTCCTGGGCCAGGCGGCGCAGCACCGACACCACGTTGCGGCGGCCCGCCTCGGTCAGCGGGTGGCCGTACTTGCCCAGCGCGCTGTAGAGGGCGCCGGTGAAGTGGGTGCCGCCGAGGCCGCGCGTGACGGCGAGGGAGTCGTGCAGCAGCTTCTCGCCGCGTTCGACCACGGCGAGATCGTCGCTGGAGACGTCGGCGTCGAAGGCGAGGCCGCGCGAGCAGGCCACGCCCAGGCCGGCGGAGCGCAGCGACTCGCGCGCCGCCGCGACGTCGAGGTTCGCCGAGTCGTGCAGGGAGATCTCCAGCAGGTCGAACCCGGCGGCCTTCGTCTTGCCGATGGCGAGGTCCAGCGAGGCTGGACTCGTGTCGCCGACCCATACCAGGGCGTGAACGCCGATCGGGTTGGCCGGGTTGTCGGTGGCCATCGGAGCATGCCTTCTTTCGTTCGGTGGATGTTCTCAGGAGCCGATCGCGCCGGTGACCAGGCCGACGATCTCCTCGCCGGTGGTCTCGGCGGTGCGCCGGCCGCCCACGCAGCGGCCGGCGCGCATGACCCACACCTGCTCGCTGAGCCGCATGACCTGGGCGAAGTTGTGACTGATGATCAGTACGGCGTGTCCCTCGTCGCGCAGCCGGAAGACGAGCTCCTCGACGCGGGCCGTCTCCTGGACGCCGAGCGCCGCCGTGGGCTCGTCCATGATGACGAGCTTGGAGCTGAAGCCGGCGGCCCGGCAGATGGCGACGGCCTGGCGCTGCCCGCCGGACAGCCGCCGGACGCGCGACCCGACGGCCGGCACGTTGACGGCGAGCGCCGAGACCATCTCGCGGGCCCGGGACTGCATGGCCCGCCGGTCGAGCACGGCGACGGGGCCGAGTTTGCGGACGAGCTCGCGGTTGAGGAACAGGTTCTGCCACACCGTGAGGTCCTCGACGAGGGCCAGGTTCTGGTGGACGGTCTCGATCCCCGCCTCGCGGGCGTCCTCCGGCGAGTGGAAGTCCGTCAGGCGGTCGTCGAAGGCGATGCTTCCGCTGTCCGGCCGGTGGATGCCGGAGATGCAGCGGACCAGCGTCGACTTGCCCGCGCCGTTGTCGCCGACGAGCGCGGTGATCTCGCCGGGCCGCAGCGTGAGCGAGACGTCGACGAGGGCTCGGACGTTGCCGAAGGACAGGGACACGTCCTCGCAGGACAGGAGCACGCCGGGCTGGGGCCGGCCGTTCTGCTGCTGGTCGGTCATTTCTGGAACCTCATGAGGAGCGCGGCCAGCACCACGACGATGCCGACGGCGAGCGGCTGGTAGAACTGCGAGACGCCGAGCAGGGTGAGCCCGTTGACCAGGGCGATCAGCAGCAGGGCGCCGAAGATCGGCCCGATGATGGTGCCCCGGCCGCCGAAGAGGCTGACCCCACCGAGCACCACCGCGGCCACCGAGTTGAGCAGGAAGGCCGTGTTGGCGGCGGGCTCGGCCGCGCCGATCCGGCCGACCAGCAGGATCGCGCCCAGCCCGGCGAGCAGGCCGCTGATCAGGTAGACGGCGATCTTGATGCGGGCGGTGCTGATGCCCATGGCCGTCGCCGACTCGGGCGAGCCGCCGGTGGCGAGCAGGTGGGTGCCGAAGCGGGTGTGGAAGAGCACCACGTGCGCCACCACGGCGACCACCAGCGCGATGACGAACGACCAGCCGAAGATCCCGATGCCGCTCGTGGACAGGCGCAGGAGCAGCGGGTCGATGACGGTGACCGGCTTGCCGTCGGACAGGATCAGGGCGAGCCCGGAGGCCGCCGACAGCATGCCGAGGGTCACGATGAAGTCCGCGATCTTCCCCCAGGCGACGATGATCCCGTTGACGGCGCCGGCCACCGCCGCGGCGACCACGGCCAGCAGCGACGCCATCCCGATCCCCAGCCCGGCCGCGTACGCCTGGCCGAAGACGACCGCGCCGAGCGTCATCACGGAGGCGATCGACAGGTCGATGCCCGCGGTGGCGATCACGAACGTCTGCCCCACCGCCAGGATGATGAGGATGGCCGCGGCCACGAGCATCGAGGCGATGTTGCCGGGGCTGAGGAACGTCGGGTTGAGCGCCTGAAAGACGATCACCAGGACGATCAGCCCGACCAGGGCGGCCCATTCCGCCCAGAACCCGGCGTCCTTCAGCCGGTGGGACCAGTTCTGTCCTTCACCGGCCCTCAGCGTGGTGGTGTTGGTCATGAAGGTCTCTCCTCCGCGGATGCGTCGCGGCTACTTGGTGAGAGCCTTGAACGGATCGTTGTACGGTCCGAACGGCTTGGGCGTGGACGCGAGCGCCTGCGCGGCGTTGTCCTTGGTGACGAGCTCCACCGGGGCCGCGACGCCGGCGGGCAGCGTCTTGCCGCTCACCGCGGCCTGGCACGCCTCGACGCCCATCATCCCGATGGTGTACGGGTACTGGGCGACGGTGCCGTCCAGCGTGCCCGCCTTGACCGCCTCCAGCGCGTCCTTGATGCCGTCGACGCTGATGACCTTGACCTTGCCGGTCTTGCCCGCGTCGGCGATGGCGCGGGACACGCCGAGCCCCATGTCGTCGTTGGCGACGAAGAAGCCCGCCAGGTCCGGGTGCGCCCGCAGCACGTTGGTGGCGGCGGTGAGGGCGGTCTGCCGGTCCCAGTCGGCTGCGACGGTCTGCACCACCTTGAGGTTCGGGCCGATGCCCTGCTGGAAGCCCTCGATCCGGGCGCCGCTGGTCACGTCGCCGGCGATGCCGCCGATGGCCGCGACCGGGCCGCCGGAGGGCAGCAGCTCGGTCATCCGCTGCCCGGCCATCTTGCCGGCCGCCCTGTTGTCGGTGCCGACGTACGTGGCGAGCTTGACGTTCGCGCTCTTGGCCGCCGTCGGGTCGACGGGACTGTCGATGTTGACGATGGGCTTGTTGAGCGCGGACAGCTTGGCGAGGCCCTGGATGAGGTTCGTGCCGGAGATCGGGTTGACGATGTAGCAGGAGAAGTCCTGGCCGGCCAGGCCGTTGAGCTTGTCCGCCTGCCCGGTGGTGTCGGTGATGGCGTTGGCGGCCTGCACGGTGACGGACACCCCGGCGGTGTGGGCCTGGTCGTCGATGCCCTGCTTCATCGTCTGGAAGAACGGGTTGTCGAGGCCCTTGATGACCGCGGCCATGTTCTGAGGCTCGGCTTCGGCGGCGGCCTGCGTGTCGCCGACCACGGTTCGGGTGGCCGGGCCGGAGCCGCACGATCCCAGTACGAGCGCGCCGGCGGCCGCGATCGCACCGACTGCCGCCACGCGACGGCCTCTGGCGTTGGCATACATCGGTTGTCCCTTTCCGCGTAGATGTCCAGACCGTAATCCCCGCTTCTGACGCCTGGCAACCCTTCTTTCGACTTTTTCTGACGAAACATGCTTGACTTACGAGCAGTCACCGTCATAGCTACAGTGGTGCTATGACGACCACAGGCCCCATCGCACCGAGGATGGGGGTGAGCAGCGGCGAGATCCTCGGCCTGTTCCGCGACGAGCCCGACGGGCTGACCAAGGCCGACGTGGTGCGCCTGACCGGCCTCTCGCGCACCACGGTCAACCAGCGCCTCGACGGGCTGCTCGCCGCCGGCCTGCTGGTGCCGGGCCCGGAGGAGGCGAGGACGCGCGGCCGCCCGGCCGGCCAGTTCGTGGTGAACCGCGAGCGCGGCGTGCTGCTCGTCGCCGACATCGGCGCCACCGCGCTGCGGGCCGCCGTGTGCGACCTCGGCGGCAACGTCCGCATCGAGCGGGAGGCCCGCGCCGACGTCACCTCGGGCCCGCAGAGCATCCTCACGATCGTGGACAAGCTGTTCGCCGAGGTCCTGGACGACGCCGGTCAGACGCCCGACGCGGTGCTCGGCATCGGGCTCGACGTGCCGGGGCCGGTCGACTTCACGTCCGGACGGGTGATCAGCCCACCGATCATGACCGGCTGGGACCGCTTCGACATCCCCGGCTGGTTCGCCGGCCAGTACTCCTGCCCCGTACTCGTCGACAAGGACGTCAACGCCATGGCGTACGGCGAGCAGCGCCTGTGCTACCCCGGCGTCCCGCACCTCCTCATGATCAAGATCGGCACCGGCGTGGGCACCGGCCTGATCGCGGGCGGGCAGGTGCACCGGGGCGCCGACGGTGCGGCCGGCGACGTCGGCCACATCCACGTCACGGTCGACGACGTGAGCGAGCCGCCCGCGTGCCGGTGCGGCAACACCGGCTGCCTGGAGGCGTACGCCGGCGGCTGGGCCCTGGTACGCGACCTGCGGGAGCAGGGCCGGGAGGTCGCCACCGTGGACGACGCCGTGCGCCTGATCCGCGGCGGCGACCCGGTCGCGGTGCGGCTCGCCCGGCGGGCCGCCCGCATCCTCGGGGGCGCCATCGCCGACATGGTCAACCTGTTCAACCCGCGGGTCATCGCGGTCTGCGGCCAGCTCGCCCACACCGACGAGCAGCTCTTCGCCGGCATCCGGGAGATCGTCTACCGGCGGTCGCTGCCGCTCGCCACGCGCAACCTGCAGATCGTCCGCAGCGGCCTCGACCCGCGCGCGGGGGTGCTCGGGCTCGCCCAGCTCCTGGTGGACGGCATCTACTCGCCCGAACGGGTGCAGGAGCTGGTTGACCGCGCCACGACCTGACCGGGGCCCGCGGCGGTGATCGGGGCGGGACGGGCGCTTCTAGGATGTCCGGAGAGACCTCTCAAGGCCGCCAAGCAAGGAGGACACCGTGCCCGCACCTCTGCCGCACGAACACCTGCCGTCGGTCCCCGCGCTCCAGGTGCGCAGCGACGACATCACCGACGGCGAAAGGCTGGGAGACCTTCACGTCTTCAACGACTGGGGCATGACCGGCCAGAACCTGTCGCCCGCGCTGAGCTGGTCCGGCGCGCCGGACGGGACGCGCAGCTACGCCGTCACCTGCTACGACCCGGACGCGCCGACGGGCAGCGGCTTCTGGCACTGGGTGCTGTTCGACATCCCGGCCTCCGTCACGGAGCTGCCCACGGGCGCCGGCACGGGCCCGGAGTTCAAGGGCCTGCCGCAGGGCGCCAGGCACGCCCGCAACGACTACGGCACCAGGGAGTACGGCGGCGCCGCTCCCCCGCCGGGAGACCCGCACCGCTACGTCTACACGGTCCACGCGCTGAGCGTGGACAGCCTGGAGGTGGGCGAGGACGCCAGCCCGGCGGTGGTCGGCTTCAACATCACGGCCAACACGCTCGCCCGCGGCCACCTCGTCCCCCATTACGGCGTCTGACCGCTCTTCACCGCCTTCACGGCCTTGGTCGGTCTTCACGGCCTTGGTCGGTCTTCACGGCCTTGGTCGGTCTTCACGGCCTTGGTCGGTCTTCACAGCACAACCGGTAAGACCCCCATCCTGTACGGCGAAGCCCGGCAGGCCGCCACCCGCCGACCGTGGCCGAGGGCCTCCAGGAAGACGGCCTCTGACCCGCACGTGGCGAGGCGCCGTGACGGCGCCTCGTGGGCCACCTCCGTGGTGCCCGTCCTGTTCGACCAGCGACTCAGACACACCTATGGAGGATTCCGCCCCATGACAGCCACGGCCACACGCTTTCTCTACCTCGCCCGGCACGGAGAGGCTTCGCCGGACGAGAGCGAGCTGACGGTGGCCGGCCGTCGCCAGGCGGTGCTGCTGGGCGAGCGGTTGCGCGATGTGCCGCTCTCGGCCGTCCACCATGGGCCGCTGCCCCGGGCGGCGCAGACCGCGGGACTGGTCGGTGAGCGGCTGGACGGGGTGCCGGTCCGGATGGCGGAGGAGGCGGGTGACTACGTCCCCCACGTGCCGGAGAAGGACGAGCTGCCGCCGGAGGCGGTCGATCGGGTGCTCGGCTTCCTGGCTGAGGTCACCGACGAGGAGCGCGCGCACGGCGCGGCGCTGGCCCGGGCGGCGATCCACCGGTTCACCGGCCCGGTCGCGGGGGACGAACCCCGCCACGAGCTGGTCGTGACCCACGCCTTCCTGATCGGCTGGCTCGTGCGGGCCGCGCTCGACGCGCCCCGGTGGCGCTGGTTCGGCCTCAACCACTGCAACGCGGCGCTGACCCTCATCAGGTACACGCCGGGCAGGCCGGCGTCGGTGCTGTTCTTCAACGACACCGCGCATCTGCCGGAGGAGCTCCGCTGGACCGGCTTCCCTCCCGAACTGCGCCCCTGAGCAACCCCCCTGCCTCCCCGAACCGCGCTCCTGAACACGCCCCCCTGCCTCGTCCCGCCCGGGTGGAGCCGTCCGCCGCTCCACCGCGCCGCGGAGGCCGGCCCGACGTCATGTGCGGTCCCCTGTCCTTCCCGGCAGCCGGTAATGATCGGCGTTTTCCCTACATAGAGGGAGGTGTCCGTACCTACCGCCGGCAAAGGAAGCCTGTCATGGGAACCGCCCGTGCATGACACACGGACGGCCAACCGCTGAACGCGCGAGGGCGGCCCGTCCAGTGCTGGACAGGCCGCCCTTGATGCTGCGTGAGAGTGCTGCGAGAAGGACTTAGAAGTCCATGTCGCCGCCGCCGGGCATACCGGCGGGAGCGGCGGGGTTCTTCTCCGGCTTCTCGGCGATGACGGCCTCGGTGGTGAGGAAGAG
>NZ_JBITIP010000032.1:0-57944 GCF_044459125.1 Nonomuraea sp. NPDC050383 | reverse complement strand
TAGCCGCCTTTGGAGCTGTTCGGTTGTTGGCGGGGTACGCGACTCGGCCGTGCCTTCTGGTCCGCTGGGCACCTGGGTGGCGGGGGCCGGGGGGGTGCCGCGCGCGCGCGCGCGCGGCACCCTGGGAGCGCTGCGTCAGACGAGCTTGAGGTAGATCCGGGACGGGATCGCCTGGGCCGCGCCCTCCCGGCCGAACTCCTGGTAGACCCGCGACGTGATCTCCCTGGCCTTGGGGGAGTAGGCGGGGTAGAAGTCCTTACCGCACTCCAGGTCCTTCAGCGCCGCCTTGATCTCCTCGTCCAGGTACGGCCTGGCCTGCGCGGGCTTCAGGTTCGGCCGGAAGATGACGGTCTTGCCCTTGGGCGCCTTGGGCAGTTCGCCCTTCCACGCCTTCTTGGCGATGTCCGAAGCCTGCCGCACGATCTTCGTGTGGCTCAGACCGTCCAGCGCGGTCGGCTCGCTCTGGCTGACGCCCAGGCACGCGGCGAACTGCTTGCTCAGCTGGACGAGCTGCTTGTCCTGGTCGAGGACGCTCAACGACTTGCGCACCGCCGCTTCGAGCTGGTCGTGGTAGTCCTCCTGGGAGGTGACGGTCTTGCCCAGCACCTCCTTGACCGCCTGGGAGAAGCAGGACTCGTCGGCGGCGCGCCACTTCTTCAGCTCACCGGCCGAGAGCGACATCAGCATCTTGTTGTTGGGGTTCTCGTGCTGAACGGGGTTGGCGACCTCGTCCTTCGGATAGACGTTCGCCGACCAGACGCCGAAGCCGTACTTGGCCCGGTACGCCCGCAGCGCCTCCAGGTCACCCGCGAGCCGCTCCTGCTCCCCGGGCTGCCACGTGTACCGAGGCTCCGGGGAGGCCACGTAGTCCAGGTTCCGCTCCGTCATGCAGGCGACGCGCTTGGCCTCCAGTTGCGTCTGCTTCTCGTACGCGGCGGCGTCCCCCGACGGCGGCGAGGTGAGGCCGCCGAACGAGCCGGCGAGCAGGGTGGCCGCGACTGCCTTGGCGATGAACATGAAGGTTCTCCTTCTTCTTTGAGGGCATGCCGGAACGATCTGAGGGCATGCGAAACAGAACTCACGGCCGGAAGGGCCGGATCAGGTGGGGAAAAGTCTCAGCAGGGGATCTTCATGCGGGACGCCTTCGGCGAGACCTCGGGCAAGCTGGAGGCGAGATCGACGGTGAGCACGGCGGTGCCGGTCACCGCGTCCTTCTTCTCGGTGTACTCGCCGCCGGAGGACGGTTTCACCTGGCGGTCCCTGGTGTTCACCGTGCGCTCGCCCAGGTAGCGGTAGGTCTTCCGATCGAAGATCAGCTCGGACCGGGTGCCGTCGCCCTCGTCCATGGCGACGGCCAGGCCGGGGCGGCCGGCGGCGTCCACGGCGTCGCCGACGAGCACGATGCCATCCAGCCCAGCGGCGACCTGGTACAGCGCGGCGCCCAGGCTGGGCCTCACCACGGACTCGCGGACCAGGCTCTGGAGGGAGCGCCAGATACGCAGCGGCTCCTCGCCCGCCTCGGCCACGATCTTCGCGCGTACCTGGGCGGGATCCGTCGGCCAAGCGCCCAGCCGCGCGTAGGCCGGCTGGCCAGGACAGGCCCCTGACTCGGACACGATGTCCTCGACGCCGCGGTCCCAGTATTTGCGGGGCGCCGGTCCCGTGGCCGACAGGTTCCGGCTGCGGCTCAGCCAGGGCTTGCCCACGTCGGCGGCCTCCCAGCGCTCCTGGCTGACCAGCACCTTGGTGTAGAGCGTCCGGCCCGACCCGTCCTTGGTGTACAGGCTGTGCTGGGCCAGCGTCTTGGTGTGAACGTACTGGCCGCGAGCCGGCACCGTGTCGGGCCGAGCGGCGGCGGCCCGGGCGGCCAGGGTGAGCAGCGCCTTGGCGTCGGCCGGAGGGGCGGCGATCAGGTACCCGGGGGTACGCGGGTCGGAGCCGCCCAGGCTCACCTGGGTGACGATGATGCCGGCGGTGAGCGTCACCGCCAGCGCGCCGACCAGCGCGACGCGCCGGAGCGGCAGCGCGGTACGCCACCCGCGGCGTGGACGGTCCAACCGTGACGCCGTTGCCTCGCGGGTCACGCGGAGAAGGCGGTCACGCCCCCTGGCCGCCGCCTCCGCCGTGGGCTCGGGCTCCGCGAACAGGGCCTCGATCAGCTTCAACTCGTCCATCACCACTCCCCGATCGGGTTGACGTCGCCCAGGGCCTTGCGCAGCTTCTTGCGCGCCCTGTTGATCCGGGACCCGACGGTCCCCACCGGTATATCCAGAGCAGTGGCGATCTCCTCGTAGCCCAGCCCGCCGAACACGAGCAGGAACACCACGTCGCGATCGCCCTTCGCCAGGCCCTTCAGCCCCCGTACGAGCTCCGGCCGACTGGACTGCGCCGCGAGCCGCGCGGTCACCCGATCCTCGTGCCCGACGACGGAATCCTCAGCCGCCACCTTGCTGAGCGCGTTCAGGCGGCGGCCCTCCGCGCGGCGGTGCCGCGCCACGACGTTCGTGGCGATGCCGAATAACCACGACCGCACAGTGCCCCGCCGCGGGTCGAAGCCGCGCCTGCCGTTGAACGCGAGCAGGAAGGCGTCAGCGACCAGATCCTCGGCCTGCTCGCTGCCAAGCCGGGCGGCCAGATATCGGTAGACCTCCGTGAAGTACCGGTCGTACAGGAGGGCGAACAGCTCAGGACTGTCCAGCGACCGCCCGACCACGGTGACGTCTTCCATCACATCGCTGTCGTCAGGTGGTGCAGTCATGGCGTCCTTCCGAAGGCAACTGTCGCCCAGTGTTCGCCGCTCGGCAGGTTTTCTTCACACCAGTTTCCAGCCGGGCACGGCCCGCCTGCCGTCCGGTGAGCGCGGGCTCAGACGCAGTGTCTCGGCTTCAGGGATGCGAACCAGGCCGGGAGTATGTTGGTGATCCGCGCACGGGTTATGGATCAGGGTGCACGCCCTCGCCCCCGGCACGAGTTCCTGGCCGCCCAGGGGGGTGCACAACGACGACTTCCTCCGTGTGGAGGTCCACGCCTGCCCGATGACCGCCTGCGCCGCCCCTGCCGGCTCGCCCTGCCGTACTGGCAAGGGCAAGGTGGCCGTCCAGTACCACACCGCCCGCTTCCGGCTCGTGCCCTCGCTCGCCAAGGCGCTCAACGTCCCCACCCCGGCCATCCGAGCGCCGGGCATGGCCTGGCTCCGACTGCCCCGCCCCGCCGTGGCCGACGCCGAGCCGACCGGGCACGCGCGGATCGGCTACATCCGCGACCGCACCCTGGAAGGCCACGAGTCCGCCCGCGCCCGCGGCAAGGCCATCGGCGGCGCCGCCGTCACTGACGAGCACATGCTCTCCATGGCTCTCCACCTGCGCGCCCAGAACCTCAGCCTGCGCGACATCGCCGCCCGGCTCGTCATCACCAGCGGCGCGAAAGGGGCCGTCACCCTCGGCCGCGACCGTCCTGCGCATGCTCCGTGACCACGATCAGCAGACCGCGATCTGACCGGCCGGACCCGTCAAGGCCCGGGGGAACGGCTGAACGCGGAGCTATCGCAGGCGGATCGCCTCGGCCGCGCGGCGGCAGACCGGATAGACCGGGTTAGGCGACGCGTCCGGGAACGGGTTCGCCTGCCGGGCCAGCGCCTCCGCCGAGGTCTCCATGCCAAGCTCGAGGTCCGACTTGGCCAGCGTCGCCTCAATCGTGCCCGTGGCCAGCCCATCGGCCAGCGCCGCGCCGGCTCCAGAGTCCGCAACTGCTCGCGTTGGCGCCCAATTGCTCCAGCACGATCGCAGTCACCAGCCCACGTCTGTCACCGGCCGCCACCCGGGCTCGCCTCTGCCGTTCCTGCCGCCACCATCACCACGCGCCATGCCGCAGATCGTCCAGACCGGTTCCAGCCGTCCGCCGTACCTTCACCATCGAGACCCGGGCTGCCTTCCGCACCATGATCATTATCAGCGCTGACCATCTGTGCGATGGAACGGAATCCGGCGTTGACCACGTCCGGAAGACAGCAACGGCAGGGGTTCACTGACCGGGGAGAACTCGCTAACGCCGGATTCCGTTCCCCATCTCTCTGACCGCCGAAGCTCACCCGGTCTCAGGCTGATGCGCCGGAGGCCGGGTGTGCGGCTGTTCGGTGTGGATGACCGGTAGCAGCGCGGGGCGCTTGGCCGTGCGGCCGTCGCCGGAGGAGCGGCCGCGCAGGCGCCGGTGGATCCAGGGCGCCGCGAACCCCGTCACCCAGCGCAGCTCGGCGCCCGCCGCCCGCCACGGCGTGGGCCGGGGGAGCGCGGGCAGAGGAGCCGTCCACGAGTCGTCGCTGCCGGGCAGCCCCAGCGCGTGCGCCATCGCGGCGGCGATGCGCGCGTGGCCGAGCGGATTGGCGTGCAGCCGGTCGCTGCCCCACAGCCGCGCGTCGGTGATCGCCGTGTGCGCGAACGAGTCCACCACCAGGACGCCGTGGCGCGCGGCGGCGGCCACGATCCGGGCGTTCAGGTCGATCACCCGGGGCAGCAGCGGGCGGGCCAGCGGCACGAGCCTGCCGAAGTCCGGGAAGGTGACGGTGACGACGGTCGCGCCCGCGCCGGTGAGCGCGGCGAACATGTCCTCCAGCGCGCCCGCCACGGCGGTGGCGTCGAACCGGGGCCGGATCAGGTCGTTCATGCCCGCCATGACGGTCGCCAGGTCGGGCCGGAGCGCCAGGGCGGGGGCGAGCTGCTCGTCACGGATCTGGGCGGCCAACCGGCCGCGCACAGCCAGGTTCGCGTACAGCAGGCCGGGCTCCTCGCGGGCGAGGTCCTCGGCGAGCCGGTCGGCCCAGCCGCGCAGGCCGCCGGCGTCGTCGCCGTCGCCCAGGCCCTCGGTCTGGCTGTCACCCAGGGCGACGTAACGCGCATAACTCATCGGGGTTTCCTGTCGGTGCTCATCGCGGAGTCCTCTCGGCTCATGGCCCTGCGGGGGGTCGCCGGCGTGGTCGCGGGGGTGGGATGGCGGCCTGGACGGTGGTCGGTGGGGTGGCGGCCTGGATGGTTGCGGGGGGTGGTCGTCCGGGGGTGGTCGTGCGGGGGTGCTCTCAGGGTGCGGTGGAGGCGTGTTCGGTGGTGGAGGCGCGCTCGGTGAGGACGCGGGCGGTGGACACGCACCAGTCGCGCACCTCACGCTCCAGCCGGCAGCCCGCCAGGCACGAAAGGTACGGGCCGACGCGGTCGCCGTGGCGCAGGAACTCCTCCTCGGCCGTGTCGCCCCGCAGGTGGCGCAGCGTCTGCTCGAAGAGCTCCAGCTTGGCCGCGGCCTCCTCCGCCCGCTCGCGGAGCTGGGCGATCACGGGGGCCGGGTCGAGCCGGTCCACGGCGTGGACCTTGACGGTCAGGTCGTAGCGGATCAGCAGCGGCTTGCCGGGCGCGGCGGCGAAGGCGGCCAGCTCGCCGATCCCGGCCTCGGTGACCGTGAAGACCCTCTTGTTCGGGCGGCCCCGCTGCACGACCTCGCGCCCGCTGACCAGGCCGTCGGCCTCCAGCCTGGTCAGCTCGCCGTAGAGCTGCTGGGGGGCGGCGTACCAGAAGTTGGCGACGCCCACGTCGAAGATCTTGGCGAGCTGGTAGCCGCTGTACTCCCCGTCGAGCAGCGCCGCCAGGACGGCGTGTCGCAATGCCATCGGCTATCGCAGACGGTCATGTCGATGACTAGTCACGGCCATGACTATAGGGAAGGCGCCGCCGGCACGCCAGGTCCTTGGCGCGTTCGGAGACCGGCGACGGTCTCCTCCTCAGGAAGGAGGCGTCAATCAAAGTTGACATACTTTGGTCGTCAATTTAGGTTGACGGGTGCGGAACGCCCGCGGCTGTTCGTTGGGCGCTTCAGGATGAATCGAGATGTGTCGTGAAAGGAGGCGTAGTGATCAAGGACCTGCTCGCCTACGTGCGCCCGCACCGGAAGATCCTTGTCATCGGCGCGTTAGTCGGCCTAGTCGGCTCGGTGGCGGGGCTCGCCATGCCGTTGCTGGCCAAGTACGTGGTGGACGCCTTCGGGAGCGGCGGGTCGATCGCCGGCCCGCTCATCGGGCTGACCGTGGCCGTCGTGGTCGGCGCCGTGGTGTCGGCCGGGGGCAACTACCTCATGGAGCGCACCGGCGAGGGCATCGTGCTCGACGCCCGGCGCGGGCTCGTCGACCGGATGCTCCGCCTCCGGGTGGCCGACGTGGACCGGCTCAAGCCCGGCGACCTGCTGTCGCGGGTGACCGGCGACACGACGCTCCTGCGCTCCGTCCTGACCAACGGCATCGTGAACTCCATCGGCTCGGTCTTCATGCTCGTCGGAGCCGTGATCATGATGGCCGCCATGGACGGGGTGCTGCTGCTCGTCACGTTGCTCGTCATCGTCGTGGTCGGCGGCATGACGGGCCTGATCATGCCGAAGATCCGGCGGGCCCAGCAGGAGGCGCAGGCCGCCGTCGGCGACATGGGCGCCGTACTCGACCGGGCGCTGCAGGCGTACCGGACGGTCAAGGCGAGCGGGGCGGAGGAGCGCGAGATCGCGGTCGTCGGTGACGCCGCCGAGCGCGCCCGCGACCGAGGGCTTCAGGTGGCCGGGTGGACCTCGCTGGCCGGGGTGGCCACGTGGATGGCCGTGCAACTCGCGTTCCTCAGCGTGCTCGGGGTGGGCGGCGCCCGGGTCGCGTCCGGGACGCTGGAGATCTCCTCGCTGATCGCGTTCCTGCTGTACCTGTTCTACCTGGTGGCGCCCATCGGGCAGCTCGTCGAGGGGGCCGTCCAGCTCCAGCAGGGCCTGGCCGCGATGAAGCGCATCAAGGAGATCGAGAACCTGCCCGCCGAGCCGGTCGCCGTGCCGGCTCCCCCCGCGGCCGCCCCGGCGGCGGCGGAGCCTGTCGGGGTGCGGTTCGAGGACGTGGCGTTCCGGTACGGCGAGGACCGGCCGGCCGTCCACGACGGAGTGACCTTCGAGGTGCCGGCCGGCGGCCTGACCGCGCTCGTCGGGCCGTCGGGGGCCGGCAAGTCCACGGTGTTCGCCCTGCTCGAACGCTTCTACGACCATCAGGCCGGGACCATCCTCGTCGGCGGGCGGGACATCCGCGACTGGCCGCTCGGCGAGCTGCGCGCCGCGTTCGGCTATGTCGAGCAGGACGCGCCCGTGCTCGCCGGCACCCTGCGGGAGAACCTGCTGTTCGCCGCCCCCGGCGCCGCCGAGGACGAGCTGTGGAGCGCGATCGCCCGCACCCGCCTCGACGACCTCGTGGCCCGGCTGCCCGAGGGGCTGGAGACGCCCGTCGGCCACCGCGGCGTGCTGCTGTCCGGCGGCGAGCGGCAGCGGGTCGCGATCGCGCGGGCGCTGCTGCGCAGGCCGCGGCTGCTCCTGCTGGACGAGGCCACCTCACAGCTCGACGCGGTCAACGAGCTGCGGCTGCGCGAGGTCATCGCCGAGGTCGCCGCCGAGACGACCGTGCTCGTCATCGCGCACCGGCTCTCGACCGTGACCAACGCCGGCCGCATCATCGTCATGGAGGGCGGCGGCGTACGGGCGTCCGGCACCCACGAGGAGCTGGTCGGCCACGACGACCTCTACCGGGAGCTGGCCGCCACCCAGTTCCTGGTGAGCTGACCTGTTGCAGGTAGCGGACTCCGCTACCTGCAACGAGCCGCTGGACGCGGCTCGTTGTACCCTGCCAGAGACATATATGAATGCCTTCATTCAGGAGGTCGTATGACCCGGACCGTGCGCGCGCCGCGAGGCACCACGCTCACCGCGAAGGGGTGGCCGCAGGAGGCCGCCCTCCGGATGCTCCAGAACAACCTGGACCCGGAGGTGGCCGAGCATCCCGAGCAGCTGGTCGTCTACGGCGGCTCCGGCCGGGCGGCGCGTGACTGGCCCTCGTTCGACGCGCTGGTCAGGACGCTGACGACGCTGGAGGGCGACGAGACGCTGCTCGTCCAGTCCGGCCGGCCGGTCGGGGTGTTCCGCACGCACGAGTGGGCGCCGCGGGTCCTCATCGCCAACTCCAATCTGGTGCCCGACTGGGCGAACTGGGAGGAGTTCCGGCGGCTGGAGGCGGCCGGGCTCACCATGTACGGGCAGATGACCGCGGGCTCCTGGATCTACATCGGCACCCAGGGCATCCTGCAGGGCACGTACGAGACGTTCGCCGCGGTCGCGGAGAAGAGGTTCGGCGGGACGCTGGCCGGGACGGTCACGCTCACGGCGGGCCTCGGCGGCATGGGCGGCGCCCAGCCGCTCGCCGTCACCCTCAACGGCGGCGTCGCCATCTGCCTCGACTGCGACCCGCGCTCGGTGTCGCGCCGCATCGAGCACCGCTACCTCGACGTGCGGGCGTCGTCGCTGGACGAGGCGCTGCGCCTGGCCTACGAGGCGCGCGACGCCCGCCGGCCGCTGTCCATCGGGGTCGTCGCCAACGCCGCCGAGGCCGTCCCCGAGCTGCTGGCCCGCGGCGCCGAGATCGACATCGTCACCGACCAGACCTCGGCGCACGACCCGCTCATGTACCTGCCGCTCGGCGTGGCCTTCGACGACATGGCCGCCGAGCGCGACAAGGACCCGGCCGCCTTCACCCGGCGCGCCCGCGAGTCGATGGCCCGGCACGTCGAGGCGATGGTCGGCTTCAAGGACGCCGGGGCCGAGGTGTTCGACTACGGCAACTCCATCCGGGGCGAGGCGCGGCTGGCCGGCTACGCGCGGGCCTTCGACTTCCCGGGCTTCGTGCCGGCCTACATCCGGCCGCTGTTCTGCGAGGGCAGGGGGCCGTTCCGGTGGGCGGCGCTGAGCGGCGACCCGGCCGACATCGCCGCCACCGACCGCGCCATCCTCGACCTGTTCCCCGACAACGAGCCGCTGGCCCGCTGGATCCGCGCCGCCGGGGAGAAGGTCGCCTTCCAGGGGCTGCCGGCACGCATCTGCTGGCTCGGCTACGGCGAGCGGCACCTGGCGGGCGAGCGGTTCAACGACATGGTGGCCTCCGGGGAGCTCCAGGCGCCGGTCGTCATCGGCCGCGACCACCTCGACAGCGGGTCGGTCGCCTCGCCGTACCGGGAGACGGAGGCGATGGCGGACGGCTCGGACGCCATCGCCGACTGGCCGCTGCTGAACGCCATGCTGAACACCGCCTCCGGCGCGGCCTGGGTGTCGATCCACCACGGCGGCGGGGTCGGCATCGGGCGCTCGATCCACGCGGGCCAGGTCACGGTCGCGGACGGCACGGCCCTGGCGGGGGAGAAGCTCAACCGCGTGCTGACCAACGACCCCGGGACGGGCGTGATGCGGCACGTGGACGCGGGATACGAGGAGGCGGCCGAGGTGGCGCAGGCCCGGGGGGTGCGCGTCCCGATGCGGGAGTCGTGAAGGCGTCCCGGCGCGTGGCGGGCGGACGGCTCTGCGCCCGCGCCGGGCACCGCCGATCCGGTGACCTGGGATGAAGATGTGGCACCCGTGGTGTTAGAGGTGGCGTGGTGGGTGGATATCACGGGGCGATGGAGCTGCTGCTGGGCGGCCGGAGACTGTCGCCCGTGCAGCGCAGGATCGCCCACTACCTGTCCGAGCATCTCGACGAGGCCATCTTCCTGTCCAGTGTGGAGCTGGCCGAGCGGGCCGGGGTCAGCCAGCCGTCCGTGACCCGGTTCGCCATGGTGCTGGGGTTCGCCGGATACCCGGAGCTGCGGCAGGCGCTGCGGCCGATGGTGATGGGCGGCGCCGCCGAGGCGCCGCAGGGCAGCCTGCTGCGCGGCGCCGTCGACAACGAGATCCGCAACCTCACCCTGCTGCGCGAGCGGCTGTCGTCGATGCCGTTGAAGGAGGCGGGGGAGGCGCTGGCCGCGACCGAGCCGCTGGTCGTCCTCGGGCTGCGCGTCTCCTCGGGGCTCGCCACCACGTTCGCCTACTACGCGCGCCGCATCCATCCCGACGTGCGGCTGCTGACCCACGGCGGTTCGGAGCTGGCCGACGGGCTGCACGCCGCCCGCCGCGCCGGGGCCGAGTGGGTGGTGGCGGTGCTGCTGCCCCGCTACCCCGTGGAGGCGGTCCAGGCGCTGGAGTACGCGGACAAGCTGGGCCTGCGGACGGCGGTCATCACCGACAAGCCGGGCGTCCCCGCCGAGATCGTGCTGGACGCCCCCGTGGGGGACCGGCTGGTGTTCGACTCCCACGCGGCGCCGCTGGCCCTGGCCATGGCCCTGGTGGAGGCCATGGCCGACGCGGCGCCGCTGCGCACCCAGGCGCGGCTGGAGGAGTACGAGCGGATGACCGACGAGACCGGGACGTTCGTCCAGGGCGACCTGCCGTAGGGATCCCGGTCAGCCGGCGATCGCCCGCAGGGAGCGTACGGACCAGGTGATGGTGAGCGCCGACAGCGCGAGCATGATGCCGAACGCGAGCGGGACCGACGGGTCGGTGAGGTGGCCGGCGAACAGCGCCCGCCCCGCCACCACCGGGTGGTACATCGGGTTGAACAGGGCCACCGTCCGCATCCACTCCGGGGCGAGCGTCATCGGCAGCAGCGCCCCCGACAGCAGCATGACGGGCAGAGCGAAGAACTGCATGGTCTGGGCCATGCCGTTCTCGTCGCGCAGCGACAGCGCCAGGCCGTAGCCGATGCCGGAGGCGAACAGCCCGGTCAGGGCGATGAGCACCACCATGACGGCCAGGCCGGGCAGGTCGGCCCGCATGCCCATGGCGAGGGCGATGAGGATGACCGCGACGCACTGCGCCACCAGCACCACCCCGTCGCGCAGGGTGCGGCCGAGCACGATCGACGGGCGCCAGGCGGGGCTGACCGCGATGCGCTCCAGCACGCCGCTGCGCAGCTCGTAGATCATGCCGTAGCCGACGCCGATCGCGCCGAACAGCGCGGTGATCACCAGCATGCCCGGCGTGAAGGAGGTCAGCGCGGCGGCCGTCGACCGCCGGGCGGAGCCGGCCACCAGGGGACCGAACAGCAGCAGGTACACGACCGGCTGGACGATGCCGAACAGCGGCCAGATCGGGTTGCGGAAGGTGTTCCGCAGCTCGTAACCCAGGAAGAGCAGGGTGTGGCGGATCACGCGGCGGCTCCCGTGTCCCGGAGTGAGCGGCCGGTTTTGGCCAGGAAGACGTCGTCCAGGGTGGACCGGTCGAGCGCGATCGAGGCCAGGCCGAGGCCGTGCTCCTCCAGGTCGCGCAGCATGGCGGGCAGGGCGTGCTCGCCGTCGTCCACGTACACGCGCAGGATGTCGTCGTCCACGCGGGTCTCGCGGGCGTACGGCTTGAGCGCCTCGGCGGCCCGCCCCGGGTCGCTCACCCGCAACGTCACCACGTCGCCCGACACCTCGCGCTTCAGCTCGGCGGGGGTGCCGTGGGCGACGATCAGGCCGTGGTCGACGATGGCGAGCCGGTCGCAGAGCGCGTCGGCCTCGTCCAGGTAGTGGGTGCTGAGCAGGACGCTCGTGCCGCGCTCGCGCAACTGGCGGATGCGGTCCCAGAGGTTGGCCCGGTTCTGCGGGTCGAGGCCGGTGGTGGGCTCGTCGAGGAAGAGCAGCGGCGGGCTGTGGACGAGGCCGAGCGCGATGGCCACCCGCCGCTTCTGGCCGCCCGACAGGGTGCGGGCGGGCCGGTCGGCCACCTCGGCGAGGTCGAACCGGTCCAGCACGCCGGCCGTCGCCTCGGCGGCGCGGGCGACCCCGTGGATGCGCGCGGCCATCGTGATCTGGGCGCGCGGTGTCGCGGTCTCCTCGACGCCGCCGGCCTGGCTGACGTAGCCGAGCCGGCCGCGCACCCGGCCGGGCTCCTTGAGCAGGTCGAACCCGGCGACCGTGGCGGTGCCGGCGTCGGGGCTGATCAGCGTGGCGAGCATCCTGATCGTGGTGGTCTTGCCGGCGCCGTTGGGGCCGAGGACGCCGAAGATCTCGCCGGTCTCGACGGCGAGGTCGACGCCGCGGACGGCCTCGACGGTCCGGCTGGCGCCTCGGCGGCCCCGGGTGGTGAAGGTCTTGCGTAAGCCGTGCGCGTCAATGATCATCTGATGTTTCCTCAAGGTAGTTCGTCGGCCTCCACCTGCGGGATCGCCTTCTCGGCCCAGGCGAGCTGGGCGGCGTACATGGCGGAGGTGAGGCGGAGGTTCTCGTCCACGTGCTGGGGCGCGCCGTAGCGCTGCTTGGCGCCGAAGATGTGCTCGATCATGGTGATGTTCGCCCGGAGCTGCTGGATCCTGCTGTGCAGGCCGTCGAGCAGCTCCTCCTTGCTGAGCCGGTCCATGAACGACAGCGCCACCTGGAACGGGTCGATGATCGGCTTGACCTCGTGCCAGGAGACGAGCAGTTGCCGGTGGAACTCCGTCCGGCCGGCCTCGGTGATCCGGTAGACGGCCTTGGCGCCCTTGGAACGGCCGCCGGTGCTCTCCGGCTCCGTCACGATCTCCAGCAGCCCTTCCTCCGCCATCTTGGCCAGGCCGTGGTAGATCGAGCCGAATGCCACGTTGGCCCAGGACTCTGCGCCCATCACCTCCAGCCGCCTGCGGACCTGGTAACCGTTCATCGGCTCGTCGAGCAACGTGCCGAGGATGAGAATGCGGGTCGACGTCGACATGCTCAAGTTTGTGTTCAAATTTGAGCATCTGTCAAGGTCGTAAACTGCTCCGCATGACCGAACGACCAACGGCGCTGGTCACCGGCGCCTCCCGGGGCGTGGGCGAGGCCGTCGCCCGGGCGCTCGCGCCCACGCACCACGTCCTGCTCGGCGGCCGCGACACCGAGGCACTCGGCAGACTGGCCGGCGAGCTGCCCGACGCGCGGCCCTGGCCCGTCGAGCTCACCGCGGTCGGCCCCGCCGACGTCGAGGGCGTGCAGCGGCTCGACCTGCTCGTCCACAGCGCCGGCATCGCCCTGCTCGGCCACGTCGCCGAGCTGCCCGCCGACGCCTGGCGCCGGACGATGGAGCTCAACGTCGTCGCGGTGGCCGAGCTGACCCGGCTGCTGCTGCCGGCGCTGCGGGCCGCCCGCGGCCACGTCGTCTGCGTCAACTCGGGCGCGGGGCAGCGCGCGAACCCCAACTGGGGCGCGTACGCGGCCAGCAAGTTCGCCCTGCGGGCCTTCGCCGACGCGCTGCGCCTGGAGGAGCCGGAGCTGCGGGTGACGACCGTCTACCCGGGCCGCGTCGACACCGACATGCAGCGCAGCGTGCGCGAGCAGGAGGGCGGCGCGTACGAGACGGACCGCTACCTGCGGGCCGGCACCGTCGCGCGGGCCGTGCTGGCCGCCGTCAACGCCGGTCCCGACGCCCACCTGACCGAGATCACGCTGCGCCCGAGCGCCGGGCCCGTCACCTGATCCCCCTCCCGATCCGCTGAATGGCTTCATTCACTACAGTGGGGCCATGCTTGACGACCTCGCGCGCATCGGACGCGACCCCGCCACCAACGGATATGTCAGGGACGCCTGGTCGGCCGCCGACCTGGAGCTGCGCGCGTGGTTCCGGGGCGAGGCCGGCCGGCGCGGGCTCGACACGCGCGAGGACCGCAACGGCAACCTGTGGGCCTGGTGGGGCGACCCGTCACGCGCGCCGGGCGTCGTCACGGGCAGCCATCTCGACTCCGTACGGCAGGGCGGCGCCTTCGACGGCCCGCTCGGCGTGGTCTCCGCCTTCGCCGCGCTCGACCTGCTGCGAGAGCGCGGTGTACGGCCCGCCAGGCCGCTGGGCGTCGCCTGCTTCACCGACGAGGAGGGCGCCCGGTTCGGCGTGCCCTGCGTCGGGTCGCGGCTGCTGACCGGGGTGCTCGCGCCGGACCGGGCGCTCGGGCTCACCGACGACTCCGGCGACACGCTCGCGGACGTCCTCACCCGGGCCGGCCGCCGGCCCGGAGACCTGGGCAAGGACGACGAGACCCTCGCCACGGTCGGCACGTTCGTGGAGCTCCACGTCGAGCAGGGCCGCGGGCTGGCCGGCACGGACAGCCCGGTGGGGGTGGCCAGTGCGATCTGGCCCCACGGCCGGTGGCGCTTCGACTTCCGCGGCCGGGCCGACCACGCGGGCACCACCCGGCTGGAGGACCGCGACGACCCGATGCTGCCGTTCGCCCGCATGGTGCTCGCCGCACGGGAGGCGGCCGGCCGGCACGGCGTCGTCGCGACCGTGGGCCGGGCCCGGATCTCGCCGGGCAACACCAACGCCGTCCCCGGGCTGGTGTCGGCCTGGCTCGACGCGCGCGGAGCGGAGGAGCCGGCCGTGCGCGCCCTGGTGGCGGAGCTGGCCGAGCAGGCGGGCGTGGCGGCCCGGGAGGAGTCGTGGACCCCGGTCGTGGACTTCGACACGCGCCTGCGCGACCGCCTGGCCGCCGTCGCCGGCCACGCCCTCGCCGGCCACGCCGGCGCGGAGGGGCCGTCGGTGCCGGTGCTTCCGACGGGGGCCGGGCACGACGCCGGCATCCTGGCCGCGGCGGGGGTGCCGACCGCGATGCTGTTCGTCCGCAACCCCACCGGCGTGTCCCACTCGCCCGAGGAGCACGCGGACCCCGCCGACTGCCAGGCTGGGGTGACCGCGCTCGCGAGCGTCCTGGAGGACCTGTGCCGCTGACGTACTGGTGCGAGCGCGCCTGGCTGCCCGAAGGCGTCACCGACGGCGTGCTCGTCGAGATCGAGGGCGACCGCATCGCCCGGGTCACCCGCGGAGAGCCCGGAGGCGCCGAGCGGCTCGCCGGTCTCACCATCCCGGGCCTGGCCAACGCCCACTCCCACGCCTTCCACCGGGCGCTGCGCGGCGCCACCCAGACAGGCACGGGCGACTTCTGGACCTGGCGCGACCAGATGTACCAGGTGGCGGCCCGCCTCGACCCCGAGTCCTACCTCGACCTAGCCCGCGCCGTCTACGCCGAGATGGCGCTGGCCGGGATCACCTGCGTCGGGGAGTTCCACTACCTGCACCACGGGCCGGACGGGCGGCCGTACGACGAGCCCAACATCATGGGTCACGCGCTGGTCCAGGCGGCCCGCGAGGCCGGGCTGCGGATCGCGCTGCTCGACGCCTGCTATCTGACAGGCGGTTTCGGCGCGCCGCTGGCCGGGGCGCAGATCCGCTTCGGCGACGGCGACTCCGAGCGGTGGGCGGTCCGGGCCGAGGCCCTGGCCGCCGCCTACGCGGGGCGTCCCGACGTGGAGATCGGCGTCGCCGTCCACTCCGTGCGCGCGGTGCCGCCGGAGCACGTGCCGGTGGTCGCCGAGTTCTCCCACCGGCGTGCCGTCCCGCTGCACGCCCACGTCTCCGAGCAGCCCGCCGAGAACGCGGCGTGCGTCGAGATGTACGCCGCCACCCCCGTGCGGATCCTGCACGAGCACGGCGCGCTCGGGCCGCGCTCCACCGCCGTCCACGCCACCCACCTGACCGAGGTGGACGTCGAGCTGCTCGGCCGCTCCGGCACCCACGTCTGCATGTGCCCCACCACCGAGCGCGACCTCGCCGACGGCATCGGCCCCGCCCGCGCCCTGTGCGAGCGCGGCTCGCCGATCACGCTCGGCTCCGACAGCCACGCCGTGATCGACCTGTTCGAGGAGGCGCGGGCGGTGGAGCTGGACGAGCGGCTCGCCACCCACCGGCGCGGTCACTGGCGGGCCGACGAGCTGCTGACCGCCGCCACCGGCACGGGCCACACCTCACTCGGGTTCCCCGACGCGGGGATGCTCGTCCCGGGCGCGTGGGCCGACCTGGTGTCGGTGCGCCTCGACTCGGTCCGCACGGCCGGCGCGGGCGGGGAGGCCGCGGTGGAGGCCGTCGTGTACGCGGCGACGGCGGCCGACGTGCACTCGGTGATCTCAGGAGGCCGCCGCGTGGTGAGCGAGGGCCGGCACGTGCTGGGCGACGTGGGCGCGATGCTGGCCCGCGCGATCGGCCGGGCGACGGAACGACCGTGAAGACGAGAGCCGCCCCCCGCGGGGCCGCCAGGGGAGGCACACCATGACCACGACGCTGATCGACGGGATCGGGCTGCTCTACACGGCCGACCCCGAACGCGAGGAGATCGAGGACGCGGCGCTCGTCGCCGAGGACGGCCGCGTCGTCTGGGTCGGCCCCGCGGCCCGCGCGCCCGAGGCCGACCGGCGTTTCGACGCCGGCGGCCGGTGCGTCGTCCCCGGGTTCGTCGACAGCCACGCGCACCTGGTCTTCGCCGGCGACCGGACCGCCGAGTTCGAGGCGCGCATGTCGGGCCGCCCGTACGCCGCGGGCGGCATCAGGACCACGGTCGAGGCCACCCGGAACGCCGGCGACGCCGAGTTGGCCACCCACGCCGCCGCCCTGGTGGCCGAGATGCTGGCGCAGGGCACGACCACGGTCGAGATCAAGAGCGGCTACGGGCTGAGCGTCGAGGACGAGCGGCGCTCGCTGGAGATCGCGACCGCGCTGACCGACGAGACGACGTTCCTCGGGGCGCACGTGGTGCCGGCCGGGACGTCGGCCGACGACTACGTGCGGCTGGTCACCGGGGAGATGCTGGCGGCCTGCGCGCCGTACGCGAAGTGGGTGGACGTCTTCTGCGACCGGGGAGCCTTCGACGGCGACCAGACGCGGGAGATCCTGCGCGCCGGGATCGCGGCCGGGCTCCAGGCCCGGGTCCACGCCGGGCAGCTTGGCCCCGGCCCGGGCGTGCGGATCGCCTGCGAGCTGGGCGCCGCCTCGGCCGACCACTGCACGCACCTCACCGACGAGGACGTGGACGCGCTCGCCTCCTCCGGCACGGTGGCGACGCTGCTGCCCGGGGCCGAGTTCTCCACCCGCTCGCCGTACCCCGACGCCCGGCGGCTCCTCGACGCCGGGGTGAGCGTCGCGCTGGCCACCGACTGCAACCCCGGCTCGTCGTTCACCTCCTCCATGCCGTTCTGCGTGGCGCTCGCCGTGCGGGAGATGGGGATGACGCCGCTGGAGGCGGTGCGCGCCGCGACGTACGGCGGGGCGCGCGCCCTGCGCCGCGCGGACGTAGGCTGGATCCGTCCCGGAGCGCGGGCCGACCTCGTCGTCCTCGACGCTCCCTCGTACGTACACCTCGCCTACCGGCCCGGCGTCCCCCTCGTTCACCAGGTGTTCCAGGCCGGTCTCCTCCTTGAGGAGGACCCGCAGAACCGTCCGCTGGTCGTATCCCTTTAGGGAATCTTTGCATCTCGCCGGACGTTGGCGGTTTATACACGCAGCTGCGGAACGAGGTGCCTGGGGATGGCAAGGCCTACGGGGAGTCGCACGCAGGAGCAGCACGTCGCCGAGCGCGATCTGCTGGGGACCTATCTGGCCGAGATCGGCCGGGTCCCGCTGCTCACGGCGGAGGAAGAGGTGGAGCTCGCCAAGCGCATCGAGGCGGGACTCTTCGCCGAGCAACTGCTCGACAGAGGGGGCTCGGAGCCGCGGATCGGGGACGCGGCGGACGAGGAGCTGGAGCGGCTGGCGGTGTCCGGCCGGCGGGCGAAGGACGAGTTCATCCAGGCCAACCTGCGGCTCGTGGTCGCGGTGGCGCGGAAGTACTCGGGACGGGGCATGCCACTGATCGACCTGGTCCAGGAGGGCAACCTGGGGCTGGTCCGGGCGGTGGAGAAGTTCGACTACAAGCGGGGCTACAAGTTCTCGACGTACGCCACGTGGTGGATCCGGCAGTCGGTGGGGCGGGCCATCCACGAGCAGGCGCGGCCGGTGCGGCTGCCCACGCACGCCGGTGAGCAGATGACCCGGCTGATGCGGGTGCGGCGCGACCTGCTCGCCGAGTTCGACGTCGAGCCGACCGACGACGACCTCGCCAACATTCTGGAGCTGCCGATCGAGCGGGTGCGCGAGCTGCGCCGCTGGGCCTCCGACCCGGTGTCGCTGCAGCTCGGGGTGGGCGACGAGGACGAGACCGAGCTCGGCGACATGATCGCCGACGAGACGTGGGCCGACCCCGAGCAGCAGGCCATCGACATCCTGGAGCGCGAGCGGCTCGACGAGTGGCTGACCGGCCTGGAGGGCGACACGCGCGACATGCTGCGCTGGCGCTACGGGCTGGTCGACGGGCGCGAGCACACGCTGACGGAGGTGGGTGAGCGCTACGGTATCGGCCGCGACCGCGCCCGCCGCATCGAGCGCGACGCGCTGGCCCGCCTGCGCCGCATGGCCACCGCCGCCGCCTGACGCATCCCTTCACGGAGCGCGCCGACCGGCGCGCTCCGGGCGTCCTCAGGCAGTGGCGGGGCCGAGGACCCGGTGGAGGAAGTTTTCGACGGCCGTCTCGGCCGCCTGTGCCGCCTCGGGGTCGCCGTCGCGCGCCACCAGCAGCGCGCTCTCGTTGATGGCCGCCAGCAGCATGTGCGCGTGCAGGTCGGCGAACTCCTCCGGGACCGCCTTCGTCGCCTGCAGGGCCGCCTTCAGCATGCCGAACGCGTAGCGCTCCTCCATGGCCCGCCAGCGCTCCCAGCCCAGCACCGAGGGCGCGTCGATCAGCACGATGCGTCGCACGACCGGGTCGCCCGCCAGCCGCACCCACTCCAGGCACCCCGTCACCAGGGCCTGCCGTGGATCGTCGACGCCCCGCACCGACGCGATGATCGCCCGGCCCACCTCCGCCTCCACGGCCTCCAGGACCGCCTCGAACAGCGCGTCCTTGCCCGCGTAGTGGTGGTAGAGCGCGCCCCGGCTCAGGCCCGACTCGTGCAGCACGGCCTCGATCGAGGTGCCCTCGTAGCCGTGCTCGGCGAACAGGCGGCGGGCGATGGCGACGACCCGTTCGCGCGTGGCGGCGCCGCGCTCTGCCCTGAGATTCATCCCTCCACTCTAGACATACCGACTCTTGGTCGGTTATTTTCCAGACCGACAGTCGGTATGTCTAGAGTGGAGGACACCATGGCCAAGGCCGCTGGGCTGACCTACGTGGACGAGGGCGACGGGCCCGTGACGCTGTTCCTGCACGGCGTGGGGACCGGCTCGCACCTGTGGCGCAACGTCATCGCCGAGCTGCGCGGCGAGCGCCGCTGCGTGGCGCCGGACCTGCCCGTGCACGGCGGCAGCGAGATCCGCGAGGACCTGTCGCTGCCGGCGCTCGCGGAGGCGATCGAGGAGTTCTGCGCGGAGCTGGAGCTCGGCGAGGTCGACCTGGTCGCCAACGACACGGGCGGCGCCGTCGCCCAGATCCTCGCCGTCCGGCACCCCGAACGGCTCCGTACGCTCACCCTGACCAACTGCGACGTCCACGAGGACACGCCGCCCCCGGCGTTCGTGCCCACGGTCGAGCTGGCCGCGCGCGGCGAGCTCGTGCCGCTCGTCGAGACGCTCCTCGGCCGGCCCGACCTGCTCTCGGTCACCGCGTACGGCGTGAGCTACGAGCAGGTCGAGGACCCGGCGGCGGTCGTCGAGGCGTACCTGCGGCCGATCCTGTCCAAGCCCGGAGGGGGCGAGGCGTTCGAGCGGATGCTGACCTCGGTCGACGCCAAGGACATGATCGCCATCGAGCCGCTGCTGACCGTCCTGGCCGTGCCCGCGCTCGTGGTGTGGGGGACCGGGGACGTCTTCTTCGACGTGAAGTGGGCGCGGTGGCTGCGCGACACGATCCCCGGCGTGCGCAAGGTGGTCGAGATCGAGGGCGGCCGGTTGTTCTTCCCCGAGGAGCGGGCCGCCGAGCTCGTCCCCCATCTGCGCGCGTTCTGGGAGTCGGAGGGGTGAGCGCCGCTCAGCGCTCGGGCGCGGGGGTGATCTGGAAGAAGGCCGCCTTCCACTCGCCGTCCGTGCGCACCAGCGCCGTCGTCGCGTAGACGCGCATCGTCCGCTCGGTGGTGCCGCCCACGAGCATGTCGATCTCGACCGTGCTCGTGTGGACCGCACTGTCCTCGGTGAGCATCACGACCTTGTGGTCGGACTGGTCGGTGCGGGTGTACGGGTTCCGGTTCTCGGCGAACCCCTTGAGCGTGGCGTCGCGATCGGTCACCACGCCCCAGGGGGAGACGCTCACCACGTCGGCGGTGAGGAAACGGTCGTAGAAGGCGGCGTCGCCGTTCCTGTTCGCCTCCCACGCCTTCTCGGTCAGGGCGATCAGCTCTTGCATGGGGCATCTCCTCGGGTCGGGGGTACACCGGTTTGACCGGTGTCAGTGTTACAGTGCTGGAGTGGATGGCGCAAGCGGGACGGCAGCGAGCGCGGGCGGGATGACGCTGACGGGCGGTGACGGGCAGCGGTTCCGGTTCGACGCGGGCACGCTCTGCCTGGAGTTCCTGCTCAGCGGGGCGGTGGAGCCGTGGGAGCAGTTGCGCGAGCCCGGCGATCTGGCGGCGTGGATCGCCCGGACGCGGCTCAGGATCGAGGGGCCGGTGCTGGCGGGGCCCGGCGACCTGCCGGTGGCCAGGCGGCTGCGGGCCGCGATCTGGCGGCTGGCCGTACGGGCCGCCGGCGCCGAGGGCCTCCCCGGCGTCCCGCCCCCGATCGAGGACCCGTACGACGAGGTGGCGGGGAAGGCGGGGGACGACCTTAAGGTGCTGAACGAGGCGGCCGCGGCGCCGCCACCCGCCCCGGTGATCGGGGGGAACCTGGAAAGGGGGTGGGCCTACCCCGTGACGGGGCCGCAGTTCCTGTCGGCGGTGGCCCGCGACGCGATCGAGCTGTTCAGCGGCCCCCGGGCCGGGCGGGTGCGGATGTGCGCGGGGGACAACTGCCACCTGATCTTCCTCGACACCTCGCGTCCCGGCGCCCGCCGCTGGTGCTCGATGAGCCGCTGCGGCAACCGCCAGAAGCTCCGCACGCGGCGCTCATAGGCCCACCGGCCGCGCGGGCTGAAGCGCCGCCGAGGCGGGCCGGGACAAGCGCTCAGGCCAGGGGGGTCAGGTAGCGGTCGAGGTCGTCGAGGATCCTGCCGGCCGCCGTGACGCCGATGCCGAGCATCCAGATCTCGTCGTCCACGTTGTAGGCGTGTCCCGCCTTGACGGCCGCGAGGTTCTTCCACAGCGGGCCGCCCGTCACCGCCGCCTGGCTCTTGGCGGCCGCGTCGCCGTACGCGCTGTAGAAGACGGCGTCGGCGTCGGCCTGGGCGATGTTCTCCTGGCTGAGCTTGCCGAAGCGCTTGTCGGCCTGGCTCGCCAGCATCTGCGCCTCGGGCCGGGGGATGCCCGCGTCCCCGACGACGATGCCGCTGAACGACTCCGGGCCGTACATGCGGATCTCCGTCGGCATGAAGCGGACGATGCTCACCTTCAGCGAGGTGAACTTGGCGCCCACCTGCCGGGCCCGGGCCTCGTAGGCCGACAGCAGCTCGGCGGCCTTCTCCTTCTTGCCCAGCGCCTCGGCGTCGAGCAGGAAGTTCTGCTTCCAGGTGACGCCCACCTTCTCCGTGAACACCGTGGGCGCGATCTTGCTCAGCTTGTCGTAGAAGGCGGCCTGGCGGAACTTGGAGCCCAGGATCAGGTCCGGCTTCAGCGCCATGATCGCTTCGAGGTTGAGCTGCTGGAGCGTGCCGACCGGCTTGGTGGCCGACAGCGCCGACCCGAGGTACTTCGGCCACGCCTGGTTCTCGGCGGCCTGCGCCGCGCCCACCGGCGCAAGGCCGAGCGACACCATCGTGTCGAGCTTGTCGGTGTCGAGCACCACGACCCGCCTGGGCTCCGCGGGCACCTTGGTCTCGCCCATGGCGTGCTTGACGGTTCGGGTCGGGCCGGCCTCCTGCGGCGCCGTGGAGGTGCCGCAGGCGGCGAGGGCGAGAAGGGGGAGCAAGGCCGCGGCGGCCAGGCGGAGACGCATGGGCATTCCTTGATCGTTTAGGTAAGGCAAACCTAAGTGTAGTGGTCACCGCGCCCCAAATGCCGGGTGTGAAAAGGCCGAAACACCCTCGAAACACCAGTGTGGCGAGATTCACGAACGTGAAACACACCTGGTCGAGCCACGAAACTCCGGACGAACACGCTGTGGCCACACGTCATATGTAAGGAGGGTCGCGTCGTGAAGATCGACAGCGGCACGACTGCCTGGATGCTCACGGCCACCGCGTTGGTGCTGCTGATGACTCCGGGCCTCGCGTTCTTCTACGGGGGCATGACCAGGGCCAAGAGTGTCCTGAACATGATGATGATGTCGTTCGTCGCCATCATCACAGTGACGATCGCCTGGGTGCTCTACGGGCACTCGCTGGCGTTCAGCGACAATTCGATGTCGTGGCTGAACCAGTTCGTCGGCGGCCTCGACCACGTCGGCCTGCAGAGCCTCGTCAACACGGCGACCAAGACCGACGGCACGGGCATGCCCAGCCTGGTCTTCTCGGCCTTCCAGCTGACGTTCGCCATCATCACGGTCGCCCTGATCAGCGGCGCGATCGCGGACCGCGCGAAGTTCGGCGCCTGGGTGCTGTTCAGCTTCGTCTGGGCCACGATCGTGTACTTCCCCGTCGCCCACTGGGTCTGGGGCACCGGCTGGCTGAACACCCTC
The DNA here is from genome assembly GCF_044459125.1 of Nonomuraea sp. NPDC050383. Taxonomy (NCBI): domain Bacteria; kingdom Bacillati; phylum Actinomycetota; class Actinomycetes; order Streptosporangiales; family Streptosporangiaceae; genus Nonomuraea; species Nonomuraea sp. NPDC050383. Next base: position 35,552 of record NZ_JBITIP010000032.1, on the reverse strand, counting down.
GGCATCGAGGACTTCGCCGGCGGCACGGTCGTCCACATCAACGCCGGAGCGGCGGCCCTGGCCCTCGCCCTGGTCCTCGGCAGGCGCAAGGGCTGGCGCAAGGAGCCCATGCGCCCGCACAACCTGACGCTGGTCCTGCTCGGCGCCGGTCTGCTGTGGTTCGGCTGGTTCGGCTTCAACGCCGGCTCCGAGCTCGCGGTGGACGGCACGGCCGGCCTGGCGTTCATGAACACGCAGATCGCCACCGCCGTCGCGGCCGGCGCCTGGCTCGTCGTGGAGAAGATGCGCGACGGCCACGCCACCAGCCTCGGCGTCGCCTCCGGCGCGGTCGCCGGCCTGGTGGCCATCACGCCCGCCTGTGGCTTCGTCGACCCGTGGGCCGCGCTGCTCATCGGCCTGATCGCCGGCGCGGTCTGCGCCTACGCCGTCGGCCTGAAGTACAAGCTCAACTACGACGACTCGCTCGACGTGGTCGGCGTCCACCTGGTGGGCGGCGTCATCGGCGCCGTCTCCCTGGGCTTCCTGGCCGCCTACCCCTTCCTTGAGCAGCAGAACAAGGGCCTGTTCTACGGCGGCGGCCTGACCCAGCTCGGCCTCCAGGTGCTCGGCCCGGTCGCTATCGGCGGCTACTCCTTCGTCGTCACCTGGGTGCTCGGCAAGATCATCGACAAGGTGATGGGCTTCCGGGTGCCGGAGGACCAGGAGGTCACCGGCATCGACATCACCACCCACGCCGAGACCGGCTACGACCTCGGCACCGTCCACGCCTCCGGCGTGGCATCCCCCAGCGGGCCCGCCGTCAGCCCGGCGCCTAAGAAGGTGGACGCATGAGACTCATCACCGCGGTCATCAAGCCCTTCAAGCTCGATGACGTGAAGGCCGCCCTGGAGCAGTTCGGCATCAAGGGCATGACAGTCAGCGAGGCCAGCGGCTACGGCCGGCAGCGCGGCCACACCGAGGTCTACCGGGGCGCCGAGTACCAGGTCGACCTGGTGCCCAAGGTCCGCCTGGAGGTGCTGGCGGACGAGGACGACGCCGAGGACGTGATCGACGTCATCGTCAAGGCGGCGCAGACCGGGAAGATCGGCGACGGCAAGGTCTGGTCGGTGCCCGTGGACACGGTCATCCGCGTCCGCACCGGCGAGCGCGGCCTGGACGCCCTCTAGGCACGGGCGGAGGACCATCCGGCGTGGACGACGGCGTCCGCGCCGGATCGGCGAGGCATGGCAGATGGATCGGCAGCGAGACGAGGGCGTCCGGACGGAGCCCGGCGAGGGGACGTCTTGAGGGGAGAAGCTCGCTCGTACGCCGCGGCCCGCAAGGAGCGGGCCGCGGACACCGACCGCTGGCTGAAGGACCTCTTCCGAACGGCGAGCGACGGCGACAACGTCTCCCTGGTCGCCGTCGGCAGCCTGGGGCGCGGCGAGCTGGCTCCGGGCAGCGACCTCGACCTGGTGCTGCTGCACGGCGGCCGGGGCGACGTCGGCAGGGTGGCGGACCGCATCTGGTACCCGATCTGGGACTCCGGCATAGGCCTCGACCACTCGGTACGGACCGTGGACGAGGCCGTGGCGGTGGCCAGGGACGACCTGAAGGCGGTCCTCGGCCTCATCCAGGCCCGGCACGTGGCCGGTGACCCGGAGCTGACCAGGAAGGTCAGGGAGTCGGTGCTGGCCGAGTGGCGGGCCGACTCCCGGCGCAGGCTCGGCGAGCTGCGTGAGGCGGCCGACAAGCGGGCGCAGGTCAGCGGCGAGGTCGCCTTCCTGCTGGAGCCCGACCTCAAGGACGGCCGCGGCGGGCTGCGCGACCTCCAGGCCATGCAGGCCGTGGCCGCGGCCTGGGTGGCCTCGGCCCCCGGTCCGCGGGCCCGCGAGGCGTACGAGTTCATCCTGGACGTGCGGCACGCGCTGCACGTCGTCACCGCCCGGGGCGCCGACCGGCTCGTCCTGCAGGAGCAGGAGGCCGTCGCCGGGCTGCTCGGCCTGCTCGACGCGGAGGCGCTGATGCGGCGGCTCGCGGAGGCGGGCCGGACGATCTCCCACGCGTTCGACGTGACCTGGCGCACGGTTGACAGGCTGGTGTCAGGGCCGGCGCCGCGCGGCCGGCGTCCGCTGGCCGACGGCGTGGTCGAGCACGGCGGCGAGGTGGTGCTGGCCAGGGGCGCCGACCCCCGCAAGGACCCCCTGCTGGTGCTGCGCGCCGCCGCCGCGGCGGCCGACTCCGGGCTGCCGCTGGCGCCCGCGACGGTGTCCGTCCTCGCAGCTCAGTCCCCTCCGCTGCCGGTCCCCTGGCCGGACGAGGCCCGCGACGCGCTGGTGTCGATCCTCGGCGCGGGCCGCGCCGCCGTGCCCGTGTGGGAGGAGCTCGACCAGGCGGGCATCCTTGTCAAGATGCTTCCTGACTGGGAGCGCGTGCGCCACCGCCCCCAGCGCAACCCGATCCACCGCTTCACCGTCGACCGGCACCTCATCGAGGCCGCCGCGAACGCCGCCGGCCACACCCGTGAGGTGTCCCGCCCCGACCTGCTGCTGATCGCGGCGCTGCTGCACGACATCGGCAAGGGCTGGCCCGGCGACCACTCGGCGACGGGTGAGGTCGTGGTGCGCGACATCGCCGCCCACATCGGCCTGCCGCCGGCGGACGTGGAGATCCTGGCCACCGTGGTGCGCCACCACCTCCTGCTGCCGGAGACGGCGACGCGGCGCGATCTCGACGACCCCGTGACGATCGAGAAGGTCGCGGGCACGGTCGGCACGCGGGAGGTGCTGGACCTGCTGGCGGCGCTCGCGGTGGCCGACGGCCACGCCACCGGCCCGGCGGCCTGGAATGCCTGGAAGGCCGGTCTGGTCGCCGATCTCGTGCGCCGCGTCCGGTCGGTCCTGTCGGGCTCGCCGCCGCCCAAGGCGCCCACCCTGTCCCCGGAGCAGGCCGCCCTGGCCCGGCACGGCGGCGGAGCGGTCCGCGTCAACGGCGGCGCGGTCACGGTCGTCGCCCCCGATCGCATCGGCCTGTTGTGGAACGCGGCCGGGGTGCTGGCCGCCCATCGGCTGATCGTCCGCTCGGCCGCCTCGGCCTCCGCGGGATCCACCGCGGTGATCGAGTTCTCCGTGGTCCCCGAGTACGGCTCACCCCCGGACCCCGCCACGCTGGAAGCCGACCTCCGCCTCGTCCTTGCCGGCCGTCTTGACATCGAGCAACGGCTGGCCCGCCGGAGCCGGTACGTGAGGCCCTCTCGCGTTCCGGTCGCGCCACCCCGTGTGACCTTGGTGGACGACGCCTCGGCGACCGCCACGGTGGTGGAAGTCAGGGCCCATGACAGGCCGGGACTCCTGTGGCGCATCGGACGGGCGTTCGGTGAGTGCGGTCTTGACGTGAGAGCGGCTCGCGTGGAGACTCTCGGCGCGGAGGCGGTGGACGTCTTCTACGTGGTCGATCGCGCCGGACGTCCCCTCAGTGACGACGCGCAGCGGGGCCAGGTCCGCGATCTGGTGCTGGCGGCACTGCGCTGAACCACTCACGACGGGACTGGTCACATATGTAACGATTGCATCCGATTTGCGTAGGTAGTCCCATGCTGCGGATACCTTGTGGACGTCCTACGGCCCGTGGAGCGCGGGATTGATTGAGGGGTTGCGGAAGCAGTGACTACGGGGAACTCCGACAGCGGCCAGGCCGCCGGGCGGGGCCGCGAGGGGCGATCCCCATCGCCTCGGCTCGGGCTGCGCAACTGGCGCGTGAGATGGCGTCTGACCGCCCTCATCCTGGTTCCCACCGTCGTCTGCGTGGCGCTGGGGGGCGCCCGCGTGGTCGGTTCGATCCAGAGCATCAGCGACTACGAGCGCACCATCCGCGCCGCCGAGGACGCGGGCCACATCCGCGACCTCGTCCAGGCCGTGGGCCTGGAGCGGGACACGGGCGGCGGCTGGGTCGACGCCACCAGGGCCCTGCGCAGGAAGCTCGCCAAGCCGTACGCCGAGCGCAAGGCCGCCGTCGACCAGCTCGTGAAGACCGTGCAGGCCGACATGAACGCCATGGACGACTCGTACGGCGTCCGCGTCCTCGACGTCGTCAAGCGGGCCCGGCTCGACATCCGCCAGCTGCCCCGCACCCGCACCGAGGGCCAGCGCGACACCACGCGCTACAACACCCTGCTCGACACGCTGCTCCGCCTGCACGACGAGCTGAGCCTGCTCACCGACGACTCGCAGATCATCGGCCAGTTCCGCGCGCTGGGCGCCATCGCGCGCGCCAAGGAGGAGATCTCCCGCCAGCGCGTCCAGCTCCTCAAGGGCTACTACAACCCGGGGAGCATGGACGCCAAGGAGGTCGAGCGGTTCATCGCCTCCAACGCCGCCCAGCGCTCCGACATCACCACCGTCGGACAGGAGGCCGGCCCCCAGGTCGCCATCCAGCTGCAGAAGGCGCTGACCAGGCCGGAGTACTACAACACCGAGCTGATCAAGTCGCGCGCCATCACGCTGGCCAGCGGCAAGGAGCCGGGCGTCCGCATCCGGCAGAACCTGCTCGCCTCTACCGACCCCGGCAAGATCTCGGCCGCCGACCAGTGGTTCAGCGACAACGCCACCACGATCAGCGCCCTCCACTCGGTGGAGGAGGACATCAACAAGAAGCTGGCCCTGCGCGGCACCGAGCTGCGTGACGCCGAGGTGCGCAACGCGGTCATCGCCGGTGTCCTCATCCTCGCCCTGCTGCTGCTCGTCGCGCTGCTCACCGTCGCCATCGCGCGCTCCATGGTCACCCCGCTGCGCCGGCTGCGCACCGAGGCCCTGGAGATCGCCGGCTTCCGGCTGCCGGACGTGGTCCGCAAGCTGCGCCTCAACGGCGACGTGGTGCCGGAGGTCCGGCCGATCGACGTCGAGGGCAGCGACGAGATCGGCGAGGTGGCCAAGGCCTTCGACCAGGTCCACCGGCAGGCCGTCCGGCTGGCGGGCGAGGAGGCCGAGCTGCGCGGCAACATCAGCTCGATGTTCGTCAACCTCTCGCGCCGCACCCAGACGCTGGTCGAGCGGCAGATCTCCCTCATCGACGGCCTGGAGAAGGGCGAGCAGGACGGCGGCCGGCTGGCCGACCTGTTCAAGCTCGACCACCTGGCCACCCGCATGCGGCGCAACTCCGAGAACCTCCTGGTCCTCGCCGGCCACGAGCCCTCCCGCCGGCGCAGCCAGCCGGCCAAGCTCGTGGACGTCGTGCGCGCCGCCCTGTCGGAGGTCGAGGGGTACGAGCGCGTCCAGGTGAAGGTCCACCGGGGCACCTCGGTGGTCGGCAGTGCCGCGAACGACCTCGTCCACCTCGTGGCCGAGCTGGTCGAGAACGCCCTGCAGTTCTCCCCGAGCAACGCCCAGGTCTCCGTGACGAGCAGCCTCATCGAGGGCGGCGGCGCGCTGCTGTCGGTGACGGACGCCGGCATCAGCATGACCGAGGACGAGCTGACCGAGGCCAACCGCCGCCTCGCCGAGCCGCCCGTCGTGGACGTGTCGGTCTCGCGGCGCATGGGCCTGTTCGTGGTCGGACGGCTGGCCCTGCGCCACGGCATCCGCGTCCAGCTCCGCAAGGGCGACGGCAACGGCCTGATCGCCATGGTGCTGCTGCCTCCGGCGCTCGTCGCCGACGGCTCCCAGCCGCCGCTGCCGCAGCGCCCCGCGTTCGCTGGCAGCGGCGACCCGGCCGGCGTCGCCCCGGCGGGCCGCGGGCCCGGCCTCGGCGGCTCCAGCCTGACCAGCCCCGGCCTGGCCGGTACGGGTCTCACCGGTCCTGGCCTGGCCGGTCCGGGGCTCGGCGGACCCGCTCTGGCGGGCAGTGGCGCCGGCGGACCCGGCGGGAGCGGGGGCGGCGGTCGGCACGGCACGCCCGCGCAGAACGGCTCCTTCCGCTCCTTCGGCAGCCTCGACTCCTTCGGCACCGCGGGCAACGGCACGGGCCGCCCCGGCGGGCCGCCCTTCACCGCCGACACCGACGGCGGCGCCCTGCGGCAGCCGTCGTACGACACCGGCGGCTTCCCCTCGTACCCGAGCCCGGATGCGCCCGGCGGCTTCCCGTCGTACCCGAGCCCCGACGCGCCCGGTGGCTTCCCGTCGTACCCGAGCCCCGACGCGCCCGGCGGCTTCCCGTCCCATCCCGGTCAGGAGGGCGCCGGCGGCTTCCCGTCGGCCCCGCCGGCCCCCGGCACCCGGGGACCCCGCAGGGAGGGCCTGCCCCGCAGGGAGGACCTCCCCGGCCGCGAGGACATGCCGAGCCGGGACCCCTTCCCCAGCCGGGAGCCCCTCCCCAGCCGCGACGCGTTCCCGAGCCGCGACGGATTTGCCGGCCGTGAGGGCTTCCCCAGCCGCGAGGGCTTCCCGGGCGCCGGAAGTGGTAATGGCGCGTTCCAGACGCCGCCGCCGGCGCCGGCCGCCTCGGGGTACAGCACCGCTGACGTGCGCAGACCCGAGTCGCCGCCCTCGGTGGACGTGTCCCCGATGGACAAGGGCCAGGAGGAGTACCTGCCGATCTTCGCCTCGGTGGAGTCGGCCTGGTTCCGCCGCCCGCCGGGCGAGCAGGCGACCTCGGCGCCCGGCCGTGATGAGCACAACCCATCGCAAGCCGTAGTCTCTGGGGAGGAAGCGTGGCGAACGGCCGCGGACGCCGGTTGGCGTGCGGCGGCCGCGGCCAGCGACCCCAGTCTCGGCGGCATCACCGCCGCCGGGCTGCCCAAGCGCACCCCCAAGGCCAACCTGGTCCCAGGTACGGCCGGCTCGCAGGCCGCGCAGCCGCAACGGCAGCAGCGGCAGGCGCCGGCGCCACCGGTCTCCGCTGACCGGATGCGCAGCCGGATGGCCAGCTTCCAGCAGGGAGTGCGCCGGGGACGGGCGGAAGTACGCGAACAGGAGGAACAAGAGTGAGCGAGCGTCTTTCCAGGGAGGACGCGTGACGACGCTGAGCCATGAGGCGCATCGGTTCGACTGGCTGATCACGGACTTCGTGCGCAACACGCCGGGCGTGGCGCACGCGGTCGTCGTCTCGGCCGATGGTCTCTGCCTGGCGAGTTCCGAGGGCTTCCCGCCGGACCGTGCGGACCAGCTCGCGGCGGTGTCCGCCGGCCTGCTGAGCCTCACCGTGGGCGCGTCCCGCGTGTTCGAGGGCGGCTCCGTCACGCAGACGGTCGTCGAGATGCAGCGCGGGCTGCTCATCGTGATGGCGATCAGCGACGGCTCGGTGATCACCGTGCTGGCCGCGCCCGACTGCGACATGGGGCTGGTGGCGTACCAGATGACGCTGCTGGTCGACCGGGCGGGCCAGGCGCTGACGCCGGCCCTGCGCGCGGAGCTCCAGGCTGCCAGGACACGGTGAGGCGATGACACTGATGGGAGAGGGTCGTGTACGGCACTGACGGCAACGGGGACGACGAGCCCCTGTTCCGTCCGTACGCGGTGACCGGCGGCCGTTCGGAGCCTCGCTACCACCTCGCGATGGAGACGCTGATCTCGTCCATGTCCATACCGGACGACGAGATGGCCTTGCTGACTCCCGAGCAGGAGGCCATCATGCAGCTCTGCCGTACGTTCCGGTCGGTCGCCGAGATCTCGGCCTTGCTCCGGGTCCCGCTGGGCGTGGCGAGGGTGCTTGTGGCGGACATGTCCGACGAAGGGCTTGTCCGCCTGCACCAGCCACGCCTCAGCCAGGGACAGCCAGACCTCAACATGCTCGAAAGGGTGCTCAGTGGACTTCGCAGGCTCTAGCCCCGGCCTCACGTCGACGAAGATCGTCGTCGCGGGCGGGTTCGGCGTCGGCAAGACGACGTTCGTGGGGGCGGTGTCCGAGATCCTTCCGCTGACCACGGAAGCGGTGATGACCGACGCGTCCGCGGGCATCGACGACCTCGGCATGACCCCCAACAAGCAGACGACGACCGTGGCCATGGACTTCGGCCGCCTGTCGCTCGACCGCGACCTGATCCTGTACCTGTTCGGCACGCCCGGGCAGCACCGGTTCTGGTTCATGTGGGACGACCTCGTGCGCGGCGCCATCGGTGCCGTCGTGCTGCTCGACACGCGCCGGCTGGCCGACAGCTTCCCGGCGATCGACTACTTCGAGGAGGCGAAGCTGCCGTTCGTGGTCGGCGTCAACGGCTGGGACGGGCAGTTCCTGCACTCCGAGGACGAGGTGCGCGAGGCGTTGGCGCTGTCGCCGCACGTGCCGATCGTCCGCACGGACGCGCGTAACCGCGACTCGGTGAAGGCGACGCTGATCTCGCTGGTCGAGCACGTCGTACGGCTCCGCGCCGCGCCGGTCTCCTAGCCCACCGCCACGCCGGCCTTCCGGCCGGAAACCCCCCATTCACCTCCTATTTCACGACATTTCGGGAAATAGGAGGTGAGCGGGTCGTGATCGCCATTACGCTGCTAGGCCCTGTCCGATGAGGAGCCCGACGGGGGCTTCGAGGGGGAGGGGAGTGGACCGTATGGTGTGGATCGCGCTCGCCGTCTCGGCCGTCGCCGTGGCCGTGGCGCTCACCTGGTGGCTACGCCGTGATCGTTCCGCCGCTCAGGACGGCTCTGGAGAGCCCCAGGAGGCCCCTGGGCACGCGTGGGGCCCGGTGCTCGACGCGGAGACCGGGACCGCGTTCACGGAGGGCCTGCGGGCCTTCCACGACGAGGCCGACGCCCCGCTCCTGGAGATCGCCCAGGCCGTGATCGTCACCGCCGGGCCGCCCCGGGCCATCTCGCTCCATCTACTGGCCGAGGCCTTCGCGGCCCGTGGCGAGGCGGCCCTGCACGACCCGGAGGGCACGGTCCGCGACCTCGTCGCCGAGCACGGCGCCGCGGAGGGGCCGGGCGTGCTCCACCTGCGCGCCGGCTGGCTGAGCGGAACGGCGGACGGCATGGACGGCCGGCGCTTCGCCGAGGCCGTCCGCGAGATCGTGTGCGCCCCGCCCTCGGCCGGCATCACCGCCTGGAAGGCCGAGGACGAGGCCGGCCTCCTGCTCCTGACCGTGCGGGCCCCGGCCGAGGGCGACACAGCCGGTGACGCGGAGAACACCGTCATGATCGACCTGGCCCGGGTGCTGGACCGCTACCGGGAGGCGCGCGAGGAGCAGGCGGCCGCGCCCGCGGAGGCGCTGCTGCGCGCCGTCGTGTCCCACGTGGTCGCCTCCGGCGGCCCCGGGCTCACCTGGACCCGGCCGCCCACCGCCGGGCAGCACGAGGTCCTCCTGTCCGCCGCCACCGCCCCGGCGGCCCTGCACTGACCCGGCGGCTCGGTCAGGGGGCGGACGCGCGGCGGGCCACCAGGGCCTCGATGCCGTCCAGGACGCGCTGGAGGCCGAACTCGAAGGCGCGCTCCGCGCTGTAGGCCGTCCCCATGGCCTCGCCCGCCGCCTGACCCACCCGGGTGGCCGTCGGGAAGCGGCTCGCGTCGGCGACGCGGTTGAGGAACGGCGCGTGCGCCGCCCACCACTGGGCATCGGACATGCCGGTCTCGCTCTCGGCCTGCGACGCCTCCACCGCGCCCCGGGCCGTGCCGTGGACGAACCCCGTCACCAGCGTGACCACCGCGTCCATCTCGACGTCCGTCAGCCCGATCCCGTCGAGGGCGCGCAGCTCGTGGTCGTACTTGGCCGTGCCGTTGGGTCCGAGCACCGGGCGGCTGGTCGCCACCTGGGCGAGCCAGGGGTGGCGCAGGTAGAGCGTCCAGTTCTGGCGGGCGATGCGCTCCAGCCGCTCCCGCCACCCGCCGGGCAGGTCCTCGGACCGGTCGATCTCCCCGTACACGGTGTCGAGCATGACGTCGAACAGCTCCGGCTTGCCGGGCACGTACGTGTACAGCGACATCGTCCCGACGCCCAGCCGCTCGGCCACGCGGCGCATGGACAGCGCCTGGAGCCCCTCGGCGTCCGCCACCTCGATGGCGGCCCGCACGATCCGGTCCACGCTCAGGTCGGGCTTGCCCTTGCGGCTGGCGCGCTCGCTGGTCCGCCACAGCAGCGCGAGGCTGCGCGCGGGGTCACCCCTGCCGACGTACTCGGTCGTCACCCTCCGTACGGTACACCGTACGTTGACGGACGCTCCGAGACCCCACCGCCGGAGTGAGTGAGGGTGTGCGGCGGTGGAACGGGACGGGCTCCGTCGGCAGCCGGTCGTGGCCGAGGACGAGGCCGGCGGCCCTCTCGGCGACGATCAGGAGGCCGCGGCCCACCAGCGGGCGGCGACGATCTCGGCGACCAGCGTCTCCGTCAGCAGCGCGACCTCGGGGTCGTCGTCGTGCCGGTAGCGGATCGACGCCGCGGCCCCCGGCACGTCGCCGCCCACCGCCAGCACCGTCGAGCCGCGCTGCCGCACCCAGTCCATGGCCTGCTCGTCGTAGCGGGAGCCCGGGAAGAGCAGGGCGCGGTAGTCGAGGGTCTTGGTCAGGTACACGTCCACGTGCGCCCAGTCCCCGGTCTCGCAGGCGTCGGCGGGGCGGCGCGGGCCCTCGCGGACCATGAGCGCCGACTGCTCGGCCGACGACAGCCGCTCGGCGGGGGCGACGGCGTAGACGCCGTGCGGGCCATCCAGCAGTTCCAGCGCCACGGGCAGCCATTCCTTCCGGCGGTCCAGCAGGTCGGCCGTGGCCTCGGCGGCGCGGCGGACGAGGGCGGGCAGGTCGCGGGCGGTGCCCGTGAGACGCGACTCCAGTGCGAGCAGGAGCGCCAGCGTGTGCTGGAACGTGCGGCAGGAGACGCCGCCGCGCTCCTCGCCCGCCCGCATCGGCACCACCAGGCCGGCGCCCTCGGTCACGGCGGAGCCGGGGGCGTTGGTGAGGGCCGCGAGGAACACCTCGGTGCCGGCGTAGCGGGCGAGCGCGTCGAGCGTCTCCCGGCTGCCGCCCGTGGCCGAGATCGGCACGACCAGCGTGCCGGGGGTGGCGGGGTAGGTGGCGGCGGCCGAGGCGTAGTCGGCGTAGGCGTCGATCCCGGCGGCGCGCAGCCGGAGGGCGGCCACGCCGGCGGCGTACCGGGAGCTGCCCATGCCGAGGAACAGCACCCGCTCGACGTCGCCCGGCAGGCCCTCGAACGGGTCGCCGGCGGCCAGCTCGCCGGCCAGCGCCTCCAGGGCGGCGGGCTTGGCCTCCAGGTCGGCCAGGAACAGCTCGGGGTTCAACGGATCTCCAGGTGATGCTCGGAAGGGTCGGGTCTCGCGGATGTCACGGACGCCGCGTGGGAGCGGCGTCCGCCGGGTGTCTCGGGCGCCGCGTGGGCGGGGTGGTCGTGGGAGGTCATGGGTACCAGGTGCGCAGGACGCCCATCGGGGCGTAGCGCCAGCGCGGCAGGTGGCGGGCCGCGTAGACGAGCTCGCGGCACTCCTGCTCGATCTCGAACGGCCGCAGCAGCGTCTCGTCGAGCAGCTCCGGCCGTCCGCGCTCGGCCAGGCGGAGGCGGTAGGCGGCCAGCATGGCGTCGCGGGTCTCGCGGGCCCAGCGGGCGGCGGCCGCGGGCGGCGTGCCGCGCCTCCTGACGGCGACCTGGGCGACGTGTTCGAGGCTGGTGGCGAGCTGGGCGACGTCGCGGGCGGCAGGCTGGTACGGCTCGGCGCCGGTCACGGTCGGGTTGCCGTCGAAGTCGATCACGGCGTAGCCGTCACGCCAGCGGAGGATCTGGCCCACGTGCAGGTCACCGTGGATGCGGATCTGCGGCGCGGAGCCGGCGGGCCGGTGCAGGGGCTCCAGCTCGCGGCGCAGATCGGCCTCCCGCGCGGCCAGCCACGCGCCGTCCTCGCCGCCGGTCAGCTCCAGCGCCTCCCGCAGCGCCCCTTCCGCCCGCGCCCCGTACCCGGCCGCCGGACCGCGAGACGCCTCGGGCACGGGTCCGGCCAGGCCCGCGGGACGGAGGGCGGACGGGTCGCCGGGGTGGAAGGTGGACAGGGCCGTGTGCAGGTCGGCGGTCAGGCGGCCGAGGTCCGCCGCGAACGCGGCGCGTCCCGCCTCGGCCTCGTCCACGCACCACTCCCACCCGTCGCGCGCCCCCGGCAGGTAGCCGGTCACGAGTGCCAGCAGCAGCACCTGGCCGGACTTTTCGTGAAGTGTCAGGGCGGCGAACGGCGGGGCGATCTCCCGGAAACCGGTCGCGGCCAGGTGCGCGAGGACGTCAGGAGCGGGATGCGGCATCGGCGCCGGGGGTGTCAGCCACTTGACGACGACCCGATCACTCACCACCACCGAATAGTTTGTCTGATCGACGTGCTCTCCGAAGTCGCGTTCGACCGGGACCCCGGTGTCGGCGGCGGCTTCGCGGTGCGAGAGGCTGGGCAGCGGGCCGAGCCGGCGTACGGCGAAGGGTGCGGGCACGTCGTCCGCCAACGACGCGACGAGCGCAGCTGTGAGGCCGCGGTCCCGCTGGGTGAGGGGATTCTCACCCACGGAGATCAACCGGTCCCATATTGAATCGGGATTCAACAGCATGACCAAACTTCCAGGTGGCAATGTCCGCAAAAGTCTTGCTCATGTTGATTTCTGCTGCAACACTCCTGCTCTGGTCTGCCGTGTCCGTTGGTCGCGCGACCCCTCGTCCCTTGTCATCAGAAGGAGTAGCGGCCTTGTCCCGATTCCGGTTCACCCGTCGTCTTCCGGCCGTCGTAGCGGTGGCCGGCCTCGCGCTCGCCGTGGCGGCGTGCGGTGGTGAGTCGTCGAGCAGCGGCGCGGGTTCGGCGGCGAAAGCAGAGGCCGACCAGCTCAACCCCAACGCGGACCTGAGCAAGCAGTCGGTCAGCATCACGGTGTGGGACGGCTACACGCCGGAGGAGCTGCCCGTCAAGGTCAAGGAGAAGCTCAAGGTCACCGACCTGAAGGTCACCCTGCACGCCACCAACGAAGAGGCGATGACCAAGCTCACCGCCGGCGGCGACAGCGGCATCGACGTGGCCTTCGTGTCCGGCCAGTACGCCCAGGCGCTCAACGAGCAGGGCCTGCTGGAGCCGATCCACCCCGAGCTGATCCCCAACCTGTCGAACCTCTACCCCGAGGCCACCCAGCTCTCCTACGACAAGGGCAACAAGTACTCCGTCCCCTACACCTGGGGCACGACCGGCATCTGCTACCGCAGCGACCTGGTGAAGGCCGAGCCGAAGAGCTGGAACGACATCCTCAACCCGCCGTCCTGGGCCGACAAGAAGGTCACCATGATGACCACCGAGCGCTGGCTGGCCCTGCCCGCGCTCAAGTCGCTCGGCTACTCGGTCAACACCGACAAGGACGACGAGATCGCCAAGGCCAAGGAGCTGCTCGTCAAGGCCAAGTCGCACCTGCTCGGGTACGACGACACCACGTTCGGCGACAAGCTGAAGAGCGGCGAGGCCATCATGGTCGAGGCGTGGGACGGCTGGTGCCCGACGACCGACGAGAAGCAGAACATCAAGTTCGTCGTGCCGAAGGAGGGCAGCGACCTCTGGGTGGACACCATGGTGATCATGAAGTCCTCCAAGAACAAGGAGGCCGCGCACGCCTTCATCAACTACATCCTCGACCCCGAGATCCACAGCTGGGCGGCCGAGAACATCAACTACAAGGTGCCCAACAAGGCCGCCATGGACCGGGTGAACCCGCCCAAGGGCTCCCTGCTCGGCATCAAGCCCGCCGAGCTGCTCAACGGCGAGTCGATCATCGACCTGGGTCAGGCGTCGACCAAGTACACGCGCCTGTCGACCGAGGTCACGGCGCAGTGACGCAGTGATGTCCCCGGTAAGGACCCGGCCGGCGACCGCCCTCAGGGGCCGGCGCCGGCTGGGCGCGTTCGTCTTCCTCACCCCCGGCCTCGCCTATCTCGTCGTGCTGCTGCTGGTGCCGCTGGCGCTGGTGCTGAGCTACGTCTTCTTCCAGCGCGGCCGCTTCGGCGGGGTGGTCTACGAGTTCACCACCGAGAACTTCTCCCGCCTGATCGACCCGCTCTACCTGCGGGTGCTCGGCCAGTCGCTGGAGATCGCGGCGCTGGCCACGCTCATAGCGCTCGCCCTCGGCTACCCCACGGCCTACCTGATCGCCCGGCTGCCGCGGAAGTGGAAGACGGTCGCGCTCGTCGCGATCGTGCTCCCGTTCTGGACGAACTTCATCATCCGCATGTACGCCTGGATCATCCTGCTCAACGGCCCCGGCCTGGTGAACTCGGCCCTGAAGAGCCTCGGCCTCGGCCCGTTGGAGCTGCTCTACAACAAGGGCGCCATCGTCGTCGGCCTGGTCTACTCGTACCTGCCGCTGATGGTGCTGCCGCTGTACGCGGCCATCGAGAGGCTCGACCCGCAGCTGCGCGAGGCGTCGGCGAACCTCGGCGCGTCCCGGCTGACCACCTTCCGCAAGGTGACGCTGCCGCTGACCGTGCCGGGGGTGATGACGGGGTGCCTGTTCGTGTTCGTGCCGAGCTTCGGCAACTTCGTCATCCCGGAGATGCTGGGCGGCGGCAAGTCGATCATGGTGGGCAACCTGATCCGCACGGAGTTCCTCAAGGCGCGTGACTGGCCGTTCGGCTCAGCGCTGACGCTCGCGCTGGTCGCGGTGCTCATCGTGCTGCTCCTGGTGCAGGCATGGGCGGCGCGCCGTGCGTAGGTCGAGGCTCCTGTACGTCCCGTTCTGGGTGACGATCGTCTTCCTGTACGCGCCGATCGCCGTGGTCGTCGCGATGTCGTTCAACTCCGGCAAGTCGGCCTACACCTACGAGGGCTTCAGCCTCAAGTGGTACGGCGTGCTGGCCCAGGACCAGCGGGTCCTCGACGGCCTGCTGAACACGCTGATCGTGGCGGCGGGCTCCACCGTGATCGCCACGGTGCTCGGCACGCTGCTGGCCGTCGGCCTGGCCCGGCACACCCGCTCCCGCACGCTGGACGCGGTCGCGCTCATGCCGGCCGTCCTGCCGGACCTCGTGCTCGCGATCGGCCTGCTGCTCTTCTACGGTCTGATTCAACTCACGCTGGGCCTGTACTCGGTGATCCTCGCGCACGGCGTGTTCGCGATGGCGTTCGTCGCGGCGGTGGTCCGCACCCGCCTGACGAACACCGACACGTCGCTGGAGGAGGCCTCGCGCGACCTCGGCGCGGGACCGGTCACCACCTTCATGAGGGTCACGCTCCCGCAGCTCACCCCGGGCATCGTGGCGGGCGCGATGCTGGCGTTCACGTTGTCGCTCGACGAGTTCGTGATCGCCTTCTTCACGATCGGCAACCTCCAGCAGACGCTGCCGATCGTCATCTACTCGATGATCCGGTTCGGGGTGACCCCCGAGATCAACGCGCTCGGCGCGATCCTCCTGCTGGTGAGCTTCACCGCGGTGATCGCGGGCCAGCGCATGACCAAGATCGGCGAAGCACGTGCTCAAGATTGACGGCATCACCCGCAGGTTCGGCCAGGTCACCGCGCTGGACGGCGTGTCCCTGGAGATCGGGCAGGGCGAGTTCTTCGCGCTGCTCGGCCCCTCCGGCTGCGGCAAGACGACGCTGCTGCGCATCATCGCGGGGTTCGAGACGCCCGACGACGGCACGGTGACGCTCGACGGCGACGACCTGCTCGCGCTGCCGCCGAACCGGCGGCCGATCAGCCTCATGTTCCAGTCGTACGCGCTGTTCCCGCACATGACCGTGGCCAAGAACGTGGCCTACGGCCTGGAGCGGGAGAAGCTGCCCCGCGAGGAGATCCGGCGGCGCGTCGGCGAGGTGCTGGAGACCGTGGGCCTGTCGGCGCACGGCGACCGCAAGCCGGCGCAGCTGTCCGGCGGCCAGCGCCAGCGCGTCGCCCTGGCCCGTTCCATCGTCAAGCGGCCCCGCCTGCTGCTGCTCGACGAGCCCCTGTCGGCGCTGGACAAGAAGGTCCGCGCCGACATGCAGCTGGAGCTGAAGCGGCTGCAGCACGAGGTCGGCATCACGTTCGTGGTCGTCACGCACGACCAGGAGGAGGCCATGTCGCTGGCGGACCGGATCGCGGTCTTCGACAGCGGCAGCGTCCGGCAGGTGGACGAGCCGGTCGCCCTCTACGAGCGGCCGCGCAGCCCGTTCGTCGCGGGCTTCGTCGGCGCCAACAACCTGTTCCGGGGAACGGCCCGCACGGGCGGGGTGGACGCGGGCGAGCTCGGGGAGCTGGCCGGGACCCCGCTGGAGGAGCTGGAGGAGGGCGCCGCCGCGCTGCTGTGCGTCCGGCCCGAGCAGATCGTCCTCCACCGGTCCGGCGACCCGGCCGACGAGAACGCCGGCGACGCCGAGTCCGGGGAGCCCGTCGAGGGGCTTGAGGGCAGCGTGCTGGACGTCAGCTTCTACGGGGGCGTCTCGCACCTCTCGGTGGAGGTGCCGGGCCACGCCAAGCCGGTGCTGGTGGCCGTGCAGGGCGCCAGCGCCGTGCAGCCGGGCGCCAAGGTGCGGCTCGGCTGGGACGCCGGTGACGCCGTCGTCATCCCCGCCACGCCATGACCGCCCCACAGAGAACCGCCCCCCGGAGAACCGGCCCCATCGCGACGGGCTCAGTGCACCAGGTCGTTGCCCGTCGCCGTGCGCGCGTAGGACAGGATCAGCTCGGCCGCCTCCTCGGGGCCGATCACCGGGTGCCTGGCCGTGATGCGGTAGCCGTAGGCGTCCTCCAGGGCCACCAGGTTGCGCGCCAGCGACTGCGAGTCGCCGCTCAGCCGGAACACCCCGAGCGCGGAGCCGGTGTCCAGGATCGACTGGTACATCGACACCTGCCGGTCGTACAGGGAGGTGAGCAGCACCCCGTAGACCCGGTTGCGGCCGGCGGCGCCGCCGAGCTCGTTGAGCAGGCGCACGTCGGGGTCGAGCGGCCCGGTGGGCAGCCCGGAGCGGATCGTCATGACGAGCTTCTTGACCGGGTCGGTCACGGTGGAGAGCCGGCGCAGCCGCTGCTCGTAGAAGCGCTCCATCCCGGCGTGCTGCGCCTCGACCAGCAGCTCGCTGAGGTCGGGGTAGTGGTAGAGCACGGCGCCCGAGGTCAGGCCCGCCTCCTCGGCGACGTGCGAGAGCTGGACGCCGTCGATGCCGTGGCGGATGATGGCGCGGCGCGCCGCCTCGATCAGGTCGATGCGCCGGTCGGTGCGGCTCTTGCGCTGGGCCATGCTCACCACCTCGTTCCCCCGAGCTGTTCGCCTCCCATTCAGGAAGCCGTGACCATAGTGCCTTGAAGTTGACCTTTACGCTAGATGAGTATTTGAATTCACGTTCAACTAGTTCGCCCCCTCCGGAGTAACGTGATGTCTCTCACGATCCTGTTCATGCCAGAAAGCGCCTACGGGCCCACCAACAACTGCATCGGCATCGGCGACATCCTGCGCCGCCGCGGCCACCGCGTCGTCTTCGCCGCGGAGGCCTCCTGGAAGGGCAAGCTGGAGGCCCTCGGCTTCGAGGAGGACCTGGTCGACCTCGCGCCGCCGGCCGAGGAGGAGCAGGACGCGGGTCAGTTCTGGAAGGACTTCATCCGCGAGACCGCGCCCGAGTACCGCAAGAGCACGCTGGAGCAGCTGGAGACGGTCACCAAGCCGATCTGGGAGTCGCTCATCGACGGCGTGAAGTACTGCGAGCCGCGCCTCAAGGAGATCATCGAGCGCGTCCAGCCGGACGTCATCGTCGAGGACAACGTCATCACGTTCCCGGCCCTGCTCACCGCGGGCCGCAAGTTCGTCCGCATCGTCTCCTGCAACCCGCTGGAGGTGCGCGGCGAGAACGTCGCGCCGGTCTTCTCCGGCCTGCCCGCGGACGACCGCGGCGAGTGGGACGCCTTCCGGGCGGAGTACGAGCGCACCCACCGCGAGCTGTGGAGCGCCTTCAACGAGTGGAGCGTCGAGCAGGGCACCGAGCCGCTGCCCGACCTGGACTTCATCCACGAAGGCGACCTGAACCTCTACGTCTTCCCGGAGATCCTCGACTACACGGCCGAGCGTCCGCTGGGCCCCACGTGGCACCGGCTCGACTCGTCTGTCCGGGAGACCGACGAGCCGTTCGAGCTGCCCTTCCCGCGGGGCGAGGGCGCGCTGGTCTACTTCTCGCTGGGCTCGCTCGGCTCCTCCGACGTGGAGCTGATGCAGCGGGTGATCGACGTGCTGGCCACCACGCCGCACCAGTTCATCGTCTCCAAGGGCCCGCTGCACGAGGAGATCAAGCTGGCCGACAACATGTGGGGCGCCGAGTTCGTGCCGCAGACGAAGATCATCCCGCTCTGCGACCTGGTCATCACCCACGGCGGCAACAACACCACCACCGAGGCGCTGCACTTCGGCAAGCCGATGATCCTCCTGCCGCTGTTCTGGGACCAGTACGACAACGCCCAGCGCGTCCACGAGCTCGGTTACGGCGTCCGGCTGTCCACCTACGCCTTCGGCGACGAGGAGCTGACGGGTGCGCTCGACCGCCTGCTCGGCGACACCGAGCTGCGCGCCCGGCTGGAGGCCGCGGGCGAGGAGATCCGCCGCCGCGACGGCCTGCGCAAGGCGGCCGACCTCATCGAGCGGCTCGGCCAGGAATAACGGCTCGGCCAGAAATAACGGCTCGGCCAGGAACGACGACCGGCAAGCAGTAACGGCCGGTCGGGAACAACGACCGGCCAGGAACAACGGCGGGTCAGGAACAACGGCAGGTCAGGAACGACCGGCCAGGAACAGGAACCATGCGCGAACTGATCAACCCGGCGACCGGCGCCCCCACGGACCGCGTCCCGGACACCACCGTCGAGAACGTGGCGCGGATCGTGGGCGAGGCCCGCGCCGCCTTCGCCGAGTGGGCCGAGGCGACCCCGGCGGAGCGCGCGCGGCTGCTGTTGCGCGTGGCGGACCTGGTCGAGGCCGACGCCGACGAGCTGACCCGGCTGGAGGTGGAGGACACCGGCAAGCCGGCCGCCGTCGTACGCGACGGCGAGCTGCCGTTCGCGGTGGACAACCTGCGCTTCTTCGCGGGGGCGGCCCGCTCGCTGGAGGGCACGGGCGCCGGGGTGTTCAGCCGCGGCTACACCTCGATCATGGTGCGCCGGCCGGTCGGCGTCGTCGCGTCGATCGCGCCGTGGAACTTCCCGCTGGTCATGGCCGTCTGGAAGCTCGGCCCGGCCATCGCCGCGGGCAACGCGGTGGTGATCAAGCCCGCCCCGCAGACGCCGCGCTCCACGCTGCGGCTGGCCGAGCTGTTCGCCCAGGCGGGCGCGCCGCGCGGCCTGGTGCAGGTCGTCACGGGCGACGCCGAGGTGGGGGAGGCACTCGTCACCGACCCGGGCGTGGACATGGTCAGCGTCACGGGATCGACCGAGACGGGCCGGGCCGTCATGACGGGCGCGGCCCGGACGCTCAAGCGGGTGCACCTGGAGCTCGGCGGCAAGGCGCCCGCGCTGGTGTTCGACGACGCCGACCTGGCCGCGATGGCGACCGGCGTGGCGATGGGCGCGACGTACAACACGGGCCAGGACTGCACGGCGGCCACGCGTGTCTACGTCGACCGGCGCGTCCACGACGAGGCGGTCGAGGCGATCCGGGCGACTCTTGCCGAAATCGTGACCGGAGATCCGTGGGACCCCGCCACCGACATCGGACCGCTGATCTCGGCGGCGCACCGCGACCGCGTGCACGGGTTCGTGCAGCGTGCGGGCGGTCGGGTGCTCCACGGCGGCGCTCCCGCCGAGGGTTCCGGGTTCTACTACCCGCCGACTCTGGTGACCGGGGTAGATCAGAAGAGCGATATCGTACAAGGAGAACTTTTCGGCCCCGTCCTCGTGGTCCTCCCCTTCGACGGCGAGGACGAGGCCGTCCGGCTCGCCAACGACACGCGCTACGGCCTGGCCTCCTCGGTGTGGTCGCGCGACGTCGCCCGGGCGATGCGGGTCTCGCACCGTCTCGACGTGGGCGTGACGTGGGTGAACGACCACCTGCCCATCGCCAGCGAGGCTCCGCACGGCGGGGTCAAGGGCAGCGGGTTCGGCAAGGACATGAGCCAGGAGGCGGTGCAGGAATACTCGGTGACCCGTCACCTGATGGTCAAGCACGCGGCGCCGGCGGAGCGAGACTCGTTCCGGCCCGCCTGAGAAAGACGCGCGGTGATATGCGACTCCAACGGCACGTCTGGTCGCATTTGATGGGATATGTCCGGTTGGCTGATCTGGTACGGGTTGTGTTCCAATTACCCAGCCCGCACGAATCCCATGCGCCCCAAGCGTGTCAGGTTTATCGAGCACGTACGGCGAGAGGTTGCGAGAGTCAGTGAGGACCGATAACCCCAGGCACACCAGGCCGGAGGAGTACGCAGGCGGCCGGTTCCGGCTGGGGAACTGGCGTGTGCGCACCAGGCTGGTCGCGCTGATCCTCATCCCCACCGTCGTCGGCGTGCTCCTCGCCGGTGTCCAGCTGGCCAACTCGATCGCCACCAGCGCCGAGTACCGCCGGCTCACCCAGATCGCGGAGCTGGTGCAGACCGTCGGCGCGATGTCCGACGAACTCGGCAAGGAGCGGACGCTCACGGCGTGGTACATCGCCGAGGGCCGCCGCGCCTCCCGCCGCGCCCAGCTCAACACCCAGCGTGACGCGGTCAACGCCGTCCGCAAGCGCGTGCTGGCGGCCGTGGGGGCGCTCGACGCCACCCACTCGCCGCGCACCCTGGAGGAAGCCGGTGAGATCCGCCGCTGGCTGACCGGCCTCGACGGCCTGCGCCAGTCGATCGTCCAGACCGGCAGCGCCCCGCCCCGAGCCGCCCTGCGCACCTTCAGCTCGATGATCGAAGTCATGAGCAAGCTCCAGGACGAGCTGGCCGGCGGCACCCAGGACGACGCCCTCGGCGCGGACGTCATCACCCTCGGAGCGCTGCAGAGGGCCAAGGAAGAGGTCTCCCGCCAGCAGGGCATCCTCGTCGTCGCGCTCGTGGAGCGGAAGCTCGACTACGACGACCTGTCCGACTTCCTCGGCTCCTGGAACCGGCAGCAGGCGGAGCTCGCCACCTTCGAGGAGGAGGCGAGGAAGTCGGACCTCCAGGCCTACCGCAAGAACATGCGGGGCCTGCAGATCGACCGCGCCGACGCCATGCGCCAGCGGGCGCTCGCCCAGCTGCGCGAGTACAAGACGATCCGCGACCTCGACATCACCGCCACCCCGCGCCGCGAGCTCAACCTGTGGCACGAGAGCACCTCGCTCCAGGTCAGCGGCCTGCGCAAGGTCGAGGACGGCCTGACCACCCGCGTCGTGACCGAGGCCCGGGACCTGAGCGACTCCGAGCAGCGCAGCGCCGTCATCTCCGGCGCGATGATCCTCGTCCTGCTGCTCCTCGTCCTGGTCTTCACCACCCGCGTGGCCGGCTCGCTGGTGCGCCCGCTGCGCCGCCTGCGCGCCGAGGCACTCCAGGTGGCCACCACCCGGCTGCCCGAGACCGTCCGCGCGCTGCGCGAGTCGGGCGACGGCGCGGTGCTGCCCGAGGTCCCCTCGATCGGCGTCAACACCCGCGACGAGATCGGGGAAGTGGCCCGGGCCTTCGACGAGGTCCACCGCGAGGCGATCAGGCTGGCCGGCGACGAGGCCAAGCTGCGTGCCAACGTCAACTCCATGTTCGTCAACCTCTCCCGCCGCAGCCAGACGCTGGTCGAACGGCAGCTCCAGCTCATCGAGGGCCTGGAGCAGGGTGAGGAGGACGAGAACCGGCTCGCCAACCTGTTCCGGCTCGACCACCTGGCCACCCGCATGCGGCGCAACAGCGAGAACCTCCTGGTCCTCGCCGGCCAGGAGGCCGCGCGCAAGTGGAGCGAGCCGGTGCCGCTGGTCGACGTCGCCCGCGCCTCGCTGTCCGAGGTCGAGAACTACGAGCGGGTCCAGATCCAGATCCCCTCGGGCGTGCAGATCGCCGGTCCGGCCGTCACCGACGCCGTCCACCTGCTGGCCGAGCTGATCGAGAACGCCATCTCCTTCTCCCCGCGCGAGAGCAAGGTGCAGGTCACCAGCGCCCCGATGGACGGCGGGGTGCTCGTGACCATCAGCGACCTGGGCATCGGCATGTCGGCCGACGAGCTGGCCGAGGCCAACTGGCGCCTGGCCAACCCGCCGGTGGTGGACGTCGCCGTCTCCCGCCGCATGGGCCTGTTCGTGGTCGGCCGCCTGGCGCTGCGCCACGGCGTGGGCGTCCAGCTCCGGATGCGCGAGACCGGTGGCCTGAGCGCCCTGGTCATGCTGCCGAACACGCTGATCGTGGGCGCGCAGGGCGCGCCCGGCGTGCCGCAGCAGCGCGGCCAGTACGACGCGTTCACCGACTTCGACCCGAGCATGTTCGGCCAGGCGCCGTTCGAGGAGGCCGCCTCCAACGGCCACGGCAACGGCACTTACGCCTCGCCGGCCGCCCTCGCCGACCCTCGCGACGACGCCCCGGTCGACACGCAGTGGCCCGGCTCGCTGCCCGCCCCCGGCACCGGCAACTGGCCCTCGTTCGCCGAGGAGCAGCCGGCCGCCGCCGCCCAGGAGGACCGCTGGCCGTCGTTCGCCGACCCGGCGGCGCCCGCCCAGGACGTGCCCAACTGGCCGTCGTTCGCGACCGAGCCGCCTCCGCCGGGCGCGGCGCAGGACGAGCCGCGCTGGCCGTCCTTCGCCACCGAGCCGCCTCCGATGCGCGAGGAGCAGGAGACCCGCTGGCCGTCGTTCGGCGAGCAGCCGGCCTCGTCGCTGTTCACCCCCGCCGAGCCGGCCCGGTCGCCCTACGCCGACGAGCCGCCCCGTTCGCCCTACGGCGACGAGCCCGCCCGCCCGTCCTTCGGCGAGGAGGTCCGCTACGGCGACGACCTCCGCTCGCCCTACGGCGACGAGCCCGCGCGCTCTCCCTACGGTGACGAGCCGTCCCGTGCGCCGTTCGGCGAGGAGCAGCGCTGGCCCTCCTTCGCCGAGACGGTCAAGCCGGCCGACGCCTTCGCCCCCAACGGGCAGCACGGCTTCGACCCGTTCGGCCCGGGGGAGTACTCCTCGCAGGATCTGACCGGCCCGCTGCCCGTGGTGCGCAGCTCGCCGATGGAGCCGCCGAGCGAGGAGTTCCTGCCCATCTTCTCCTCGGTGGGCTCCGACTGGTTCCGCAAGCCCGACCCCGAGGTGCTCAGGCCCCGTGAGCCGGAGCCCGACCAGGAGTCGGAGACGGCCGTCCAGCCCGCGGTGCGGCTCGACAGCCCGCCGCCGCTCCCGCAGCGCGGCGCGCAGTTCGGCGTCCAGGACGGCGCGCAGGAAAGCCTCAGCCCGTCCGGCCTGCCCCGGCGCCGCCCCGGAGAGTCGGGCGCGGGCGCCGCGTGGTCCTCACCGGCCGACAGCGGCTTCCAGGCCGCGCAGGCCGCCGCCGAGCCCGCGCAGGGCGGCGTGACGTCCTCGGGCCTGCCCCGGCGCGTGCCCAAGGCCAACCTGGTGCCCGGTACGGCGAGCCTGGCCGAGCCCCAGGCCACGTCACCGGCGCCGCAGATCTCTCCCGACAGGTTGCGGAGCCGGCTCTCCAGCTTCCAGCAGGGTGTTCGACAAGGCCGCGCGTTCACCCGCGGAGAAGAGAACGAGGAGGAGAAATGAGAGAACTGAGCCAGGGAGCGCGTGGCATCAGCTGGCTGATCACTGACTTCGTCAACAACGTGCCAGGGGTTGCGCACACCGTCGTGGTCTCGTCGGACGGTCTGCCGCTGGCGTTCTCCGAGGGTTTCCCGAAGGACCGGGCGGACCAGCTCGCCGCGGTCGCCTCGGGTGTCATCAGCCTGACTCAGGGTGCTGCCCGTGTCTTCGAGGGCGGCCTGGTGACCCAGACCGTCATCGAGATGCAGCGCGGTCTGTTGATGATCATGTCGATCAGCGATGGCTCCTGCCTGGCCGTGCTCGCTGCGCCCGATTGTGACATGGGCCTGGTGGCCTACCAGATGACGCTGCTCGTCGAGCGCGCCGGTCAGGTGCTCACGCCTGCCGTACGTGCCGAACTGCAGGCGGCCCGCCCCCGCTAAGGGCGGTGACAGGAGAACATGGTGTCAGGTCAGGGTTGGGCTGGTGATAGCACTCCGCCGCATCCGGCGGCTCCACGTCCGCAGAAGCCGAGCTCTCTGGTGCGGCCATATGCCGTGACCGGAGGGCGCACGGCGCCGCGGATGAAGTTCGCCATGGAGGCGCTGGTGTCCTCCGTGACGTCGGAATACCAAGACATATCTCTGCTGAGTCCGGAGTATCAGGCGATCATTCAACTGACCCGGAACGTCAGGTCGGTTGCTGAGATCTCGGCCCTCTTACGACAGCCTTTGGGTGTGGTCCGGGTGCTGATCGCCGACATGGCGTCCGAAGGCCTGATCCGCGTGCACCAGCCTGCGCTGGACGCGGGAAAGCCGGACCTCAACTTGCTCGAAAGGGTGCTCAGTGGACTTCGCAGGCTCTAGCGCCGGGCTGACCTCGACGAAGATCGTCGTGGCCGGCGGATTCGGCGTGGGCAAGACGACGTTCGTGGGTGCGGTCTCGGAGATCCTTCCGCTCACCACGGAGGCGGTGATGACGGACGCGTCGGCAGGGGTCGACGACGTCTCGCTCACCCCGAACAAGACCACCACGACCGTCGCCATGGACTTCGGCCGCGTCTCGCTGGACCGGGACCTCATCCTCTACCTGTTCGGCACGCCCGGACAGCACAGGTTCTGGTTCATGTGGGACGACCTGGTGCGCGGCGCGATCGGGGCCGTGGTGCTCGCGGACACGCGGCGCCTGGCCGACAGCTTCCCCGCCATCGACTACTTCGAGGAGGCGAAGCTGCCGTTCGTCATCGGCATCAACGGCTGGGACGGGCAGTTCGCCCACCAGGACGACGAGATCCGCGAGGCGCTGTCGCTGAACGCGCACACGCCGATCGTCCGCCTGGACGCCCGGGTGCGCGATTCGGTGAAGAGCACGCTCATCACGCTGGTGGAGCACGCGCTGACGCGCCACTCCCACCTGCCCGCCTGACGCCTGGCGCGGCACACGCCCGCACGACGAACGCCGCCGGACCATCGGTCCGGCGGCGTTCGTCGTTGTCCGCCCCGTTCAGGCGGCGGGATCGTTCAGGTGGCGGGATCGAGGAGTTGGGCCGCGAGGGTGTCGTGGACCCAGTCGCGATAGTGGCCGCACGTCCAGGCGCGGTCGCGAACCAGCAGCAGGTACAGCTCAGGGCTCAGCAACGCGAACAGCAGATCTGCGGCGCGGTCGACGGTGATGCCGGTCCGGGCGCCGGGTTTGCCGAGCAGCGCCTCGGCGGTGGCGTGCTGGACGGTGCGGCGGTCGGCGAGAGCGCGCTGCCACAGCTCGTCGAGCTCGGGCTCGACGCCCGCGGCGGTGCGCAGCACGTCGGTGATCGGGGCGGCGCGTTCGAGGACCGTGGTGGTTCCGATGACGTGTGCCCGTAGGTGGTCGTCGGCGGCGTCGGCGTTCATCGCGTCGGCGAACCAGGGGCGCTCCATGGTGGCGACGGGCTCGTCGTCGCCGGCGACGGTCACGTCGACCACGTTCTTGAGCAGGTTCCGCTTGGTCCGGAACAGGAAGTAGATCGTCTGCACGGACACACCCGCACGGTCGGCCACGTCCTGCAGAGCGGTCTGGCCATAACCCCCGTCGACGAACAGCTCGTGCGCCGCGGTGAGGACCCGCCGCTGTGTCTGCCGGGACTTCTCTGCCTGCTTGTTCTTGACCTGCGCCATGAGTCGAGTCTACCTTTAGAGTCGAACTTTATAGTCCAACTCTAAAGACAGACTAAGGAGCTGAGCGGCATGGCTGAGCGGGAATTCGTGATCACCGCGGACCAGGTCTTCGACGGGCACAAGGTGCTGCCGCGGCATGCCGTGGTGACCCGCGACGACCGGATCGTCGCGGTGGTGCCCGCCGAGCAGGCAGGCGGAGGGGGGCGCCGGATCGACATCCGCGGAACCGTGCTGCCGGGGTTCATCGATCTGCACGCGCACGTGTTGCTGGACCGCACCCCGACACAGACGGTGCTGCGACATGGGGTCACCACGGTGCGGGACACGGGCGGTCCGCTGGTCGCGCCCTCAGGCGGGGACGGACGGTTGCGGGTGCTGGCCGCGGGCCCGATCCTCACCGCCGTCGGCGGCTATCCGGTTCCCGTCTTCGGGCCGGA
Source organism: Nonomuraea sp. NPDC050383 (assembly GCF_044459125.1). Lineage (NCBI taxonomy): Bacteria > Bacillati > Actinomycetota > Actinomycetes > Streptosporangiales > Streptosporangiaceae > Nonomuraea > Nonomuraea sp. NPDC050383. Next base: position 9,492 of record NZ_JBITIP010000032.1, on the reverse strand, counting down.
CGCGGCCCTGCAGGTGCTGGACGCGAAGACGGCCCGCGCGGCCGTGCGCCGGTCGGCCGAAGGCGGCGCGGCCCTGATCAAGATAGGGCTGGAGCCGGGCGGCTCGACCGGCGCCCCCTGGAGCGCCCACGCCGGTACCGCCGTTCCCCCTTGGCCGTTGCCGGCCGCGGAGGTGGTCTCGGCGGTCGTGGCGGAGGCTCACGCGAACGGTCTGGGGGTCGCGGCGCACCTGAGCGGCGCGGCGGGCGCCGAGTTGGCGCTCGACGCGGGAGTGGATGAGTGGGCGCACGTGCCCTGTGATCCGTTGCCCGACGAGCTGATCAAGCGGGCGGCCGCGGCGGGTGTCCGGGTGGTCGGCACCCTGGACACCCTCTCGCGTACGACAGGGGTGTTCACGAACGCGGTACGCCTGGTGGAGGCGGGAGTGCGCCTGCTGTACGGAACGGATCTCGCGCATCCGGACGTGCCCTGGGGGATCGACGCGTTCGAGCTGCAGCTGATGCAGCACGTCGGGCGCGGCACGGTGTCGGCCGCGGAGGTGCTGTCGGCCGCCACGGCACGAGCCGGCGAGCACCTAGGCCTGGCTCCGCTCGGCCGGCTGGTCGCGGGTGCGCCCGCGGACCTCATCGCGGTGGAAGGCGACCCGCTCGAACGGTTCAAACTGCTGGAGTACCCCGTCCTGGTGATGTCAGGGGGACGGCTGGTGGTCGATCCGCCGGCGGGCGGATAAGGGCGGTCAGGCGGAGGCGGGGACGTCCACCCCGCGCACCAGGCGGCCGACCTCGCCGCGCAGGCGCACGAAGTCGGGGTTCTCGCGGGTGGTGATCTGGTCGCGGGGCCCCGGCAGGTCCACCCGGAGGTCGCCCACCACGTGCGCGGGCGCCTTGGACAGCACCACGACCCGGTCGCCGACGTACACGCTCTCGTCGATGTCGTGGGTGATGAGCACGATCGTCATCCGGTGGTGGCCGCGCACCTTGAGGACCAGGTCCTCCAGGTCCTCACGGGTCTGGGCGTCCACCGAGCCGAACGGCTCGTCCATGAGCATCAGGCTGGGCCGGTAGGCCAGCGCGCGGGCGATCGCGACGCGCTGCTGCATGCCGCCGGACAGCTGGAACGGGTACTTCTGGGCGGCGCCGAGCAGGCCCACCGACTCCAGCGCCTCCTGCGCCGCCTCCCGCCGCGCCCGCTTGTCCATGTCCCGGCGCCGCAGCGGCAGCGCCACGTTCTCGGCCACCGACATCCAGGGGAACAGGGAGCGGCTGTAGTCCTGGAAGACCACGGCCAGGTTGTCGGGCGTCTGGCGCACCAGCTTGCCGTCGACCCGGATCTCGCCGCCCGTGGGAGTGATCAGCCCGGCGATGGAGCGGAGCAGCGTGGACTTGCCGCATCCGGAGGGACCCACGATGCACAGCAGCTCGCCCTCGGCGACGCTCAGCTTGAGCCCTTCGATCGCGCGGTGCTCGTTGGGGCTGCCGGGACCGTAAACGTGCGTGAGGTTGTCTATCTCGAGCAAGTGACGTCCTAGGACAGGCGAAGCCGGGAGATAACAGGCTGACTCTACCGAAGTCAGTGATCGTTGGACATGAAGATGACCATTCCGGCAGGGGCCGGGCTCAGGCCACCGGCCGGCGGACGAAACGCCCCAGGGGACGGCCGACGATCTTGCCGGTGTCCAGCACGTGGTGACCCCGCACGAACGTGTCGGTGACCTTCGCGGTCAGCTCGAACCCCTCGAACGGCGTGTACTCCTGGGCCGAGTCCGAGTCGGCCGCCCGCACGGTCCAGGTGGCGTCCGGGTCCACCAGGCAGATGTCGGCGTCGAAGCCCGGCGCGATCGTGCCCTTGGTGCGCAGGCCGTACCGGCGGGCGGGGTTCCACGAGGTGAGCGCGGCGATGCGCCCCCATGGCAGCCCGCGCCGGCGGCCCTCGGTGATGAGGCCGGGCAGCAGGTACTCGGCGCCGCCGAAGCCGGCCTTGGCCAGGAACACGTCCTCGGCGGGCGCGCCGAACTTCAGCTCCTCCCGGCAGCAGGCGTGGTCGCTGACGACCCAGTCCACCGTGCCGTCGAGCACGTGCTCCCACAGCGCCTCGACGTCCTCGCGCGGCCTGATCGGCGGGTTGACCTTGGCGCCGATGCCGCTCGCCGTCTCGATGTCGGCCAGCAGGTGCCCGATCGTGACCTCGCGGCGGAAGTCGATGTGGGGGAACGTCCTGGCCATCCGCACCGCCGCGTCCAGGGCCTTGCGGGAGGACAGGTGCAGCAGGTTGACGTTGCCGAGGCCGGTCTCGTGGGCCAGGTAGGAGGCGATGAACACGGCCAGCCCCTCGGAGTGGGGCGGTCGCGAGGCGCTGTAGGCGGCCAGGCCGCTCAGGTCGCCCGCCTCCTCCACCAGCCGCGTGTACGCCGTCATGATCTCGGCCGTCTCGCAGTGCAGCGACAGCGAGATCTCGCTGGCCAGCTCGGGGAAGCGCTCCCGGGCCGCCTGCACGCCCCGCATGACGAACTCGAAGTGGGCGTAGTCGTAACGCTCGCCCTCGGGCAGCATGAGGAACGCGCTCTGGTCGGCCGAGCGCCCGTGCAGCCCGTGCCCGCCGTAGAACATGAAGATCTTGAACGACGGCACGCCGAACCGCTCGACCAGGTCCGGCAGCTCCTCGATGTGGCCCCGCGACATCGGCGCCAGGTGGAAGCCGTAGTCGATGTAGGCCCGCCCCTCGGCTCGGGCCAGCACCTCGGGGAAGAAGTCCGCGTACGCGCCGCCCCGGTTGAGGTAGTACTGCCCGGTGCGCATGTAGGTCAGAGCCGTCGTCACCCCGCCCTGCGCGGAGGCGCGGCTCTCCGAGCCGGCGTCCTCGTCCAGCGGGTTGTAGATCCCCCAGTGCTGGTGGGCGTCCACGACGCCGGGGAACGCGAGCCGCCCCGCGCCCTCGATCACCTCCGGGACGCCCTCGGTGGGCAGGCCGGGCGTGACCTGGTCGACGCGGCCCCCGGTCACGGCGATGTCGGCCATGACGGGCTCGCTCCGGTCATGCGTCACGACCCGCACGTTCTTCAGCAGCAGGTCTGTCACATCCGCCTCCTAGACGGTACGGCGGGCGCCCCGGTGCCAGGTCAGCACGCGGCGCTCCGCCATGAGGAACAGGGAGTTGAGGACGTAGCCGAGCACCCCGAGCACCACCACGCCGGCCCACAGCCCGGCCATGTCGGCGTTGTTGCCGGCCACGCTCAGCAGGTAGCCGATGCCGTCGGTGCTGCCCTTCAGCTCGGAGATCACCATGAGGATGAGCGCCAGCGAGACGCTCAGCCGCAGCCCCGCGAAGATCTTCGGGGCGGCCGAGGGCAGGATGATCCGGAACAGTCGCAGGCGGGCGGGCACGCCGAAGACGGTGGCGGTCTCCAGCTGGAGCGCGTCCACGTTGCGTGCCCCGTCGATGGAGTTGAGCAGGATCGGCCAGACGACGCCGAACACGATGGTCGCCACCTGCACCTGGGTGCCCATGGTGAACAGCACCAGGAAGACGGGGAGCATCGCGGGCGGCGGCACGGCGCGGCCGAACTCCACGAGCGGGTCGACGTAGTCGGCCAGCCAGGCCACCCGGCCGATCGCCACGCCGAGCGCGACCCCGGCCACCACGGCGATGCTCCACGAGCCGACGACGCGGACGAGGCTGGGCACGAAGTTGTCCACCGCCTCGTCGGTCAGCAGGTACGGGCCGGAGAACCACCGCTCGTACATCCAGGAGGCGATCCGGCTCGGCGCGGGCAGGTACGGGCTGGCCTGGGACCGGGCCAGCAGCTCCCAGCCGAGCAGGACCACGGGCACCAGCCAGAGCCGCCGTACGATGGTCGCGATCATACGTGCCGCCACCTGAACAGGCGCCGCTCCGCGCGGAGGAGCAGCGTGTTGACGACGAGCCCGACCAGCCCGGCCCACATGAGGGTCGCGATCACGTCGACCATCGCGTCGGCGCCGATGCCGGTGCTCGCCTGGATGAGGAAGGCGCCGATGCCGCCGGCGCCGCCCACGACGTACTCCACGCTGATCGCCAGGATGAGCGTGACGGAGGCCGCCAGCCGGATGCCGGTGAAGATGAACGGCGCCGCGCTCGGCAGGCTGACCCGCAGGATGACCGCGCCGGAGCCGAAGCCGAACGAGCGCAGCGTCTCGGTGGCCACCGGGTCGACGTCGCGGACGCCGTACAGGGTGTTGATGAGGATCGGCCAGGAGGCGGCGTAGACGATGAGCGCCACCTTGGCGTTGATCTCGGGCTGGAAGAAGAACAGGGCGAGCGGGATCAGCGCGACCGACGGGATCGGCCGCAGGAACTCGACGATCGCGCGGGTCATCTCCTCCACCACGGGGACGGTGCCGAGCAGCAGGCCGATCGGGACCGCGACGAGCACGGCCAGCGGAAGGCCCACGACCGCGGCGGTGAGGGTGGAGGCCAGGTCGGTCAGGAACGCGGGGTCGGCGCCGAGCCCCGCCGCCCGCGCCAGGGACGTCGAGGCGGCCGGCAGCCAGGAGACGAGGCCGGTGCGGCCGGCCAGCTCCCAGAGCAGGAGGAAGACCGCCACGCCGGCGACGTGGCGGAGGAGTCTTCCGAGCCGGGCGCGGGAGGGGGTGGTGCGCTCCGCCCGCGCCAGGGTGGCCGTGGACGTCATCCCTGGGAGGTGACGATCATCGGCGCGACGTCGATCTTGGCCTTGATGAAGCCGTACTCCTGCATGAGGTCCGCGACCCGCTGGATGCGCTGGGCGCTCAGCGTGGTCGGGTAGTTGCCGAGGTTGATGGTGGCCGCGGTGGCGGCGGGGATCTTGGTGAAGGTGGGCAGGATCTTGGTGACGGCGCTGCGGTCGGTGGCGGCGATGTTCTGGGCCTTGGCCATCGCGCGCTGGAAGGCGGCCATCGTCTTGGGGTTGCTGCTCACCCACTTCTCGGTCGCCGCCCAGCCGGTGATCGGCAGGCTCTCCGTGGGGCCGGACATGGTGTCGACCAGCATCGTCGCGCCGAGCTTGTTCTTGGCCTCGCTGACGTAGGGGTCGGTCATCCAGACCGCGTCCACGTCGCCCTTCTCCAGCGCCTGGAGCCAGTTCGTGGTGGGCACCTCGACGTACTGGATGTCCTTGCCGGGGCTCGGGTCAAGGCCGGCGATCTTGAGGTGCGGGTTCATGGTGAGCACGCCGAGGCCCTTGAGCGCGTTCACGCCGATCTTCTTGCCCTTGAGGTCGGCGACCTTCTTGATGGGGGAGTCGCGCCCCACCATGATCCCGAAGGCGCCGGTGGCGCCCTGGTAGGAGTCCGCGATGTACTTGAACTTCTCCAGGCCCTCACTCTGGATCGTCAGGATGGTGGCATAGCTGCCGAGGACCACGTCCATGCTGCCGTTGGACAGCTTGGGCAGCACGGCCTGGGGGGCCTGGATGGCCTCGGTCTTCACGTTGAGCCCCTGCTCCTTGAAGAAGCCTCGCTCGATGGCGATGAACAGGGGGGCGGAGTCGGCTCCCGGGTACTGCCCGATGAGCAGGTCGGTCTTCTCCAGCCCGTTGGCGTTGCTCCCACCTCCGGGTTTGGCCTCCGTGCTGGAGCAACTCGTCATGGCAAGGGTGGCCACCAGTCCGATCAGGGCGATGCGCCCTGCCGCAGCGAGCCTCATGTCGCGTCTCCTTTGAACGGGGGTGGCCGACACTCGACACACCCCAAAGCGCAGGCAACCCTTGCGCATGGTCCCCCGATTCTGGAAATTATCAATATATATGGCAGAAAAATGATCACACTGGTTTTCTGGAGCTATGTCCAGATATAGGTGATGATATGGCTGGCGTTCACCGGGGACGTGTGTCTACTGTCTGGACGTGGAGACATATGCAAGATGATCGACTTGCCGGTGTGGCCACACCGGCGGCCGATTTATCTGTTGTACATAAATAGGTTTTCGGACCACGGGTGCCGGGGGCGGCACACGGCTAGCACGGGCACGAATTTGATCTCTTGCACCAGGCCATCCAAGGAGAGGTTGCGGAGGCCAGTGAGAAAGACATTGCCCCCTGCGAACGGCGATTCCGGCTTACCTGCTGAGGCGTCCGCCTTTCCGTCATCCCATGCGCGGACAGGGCCGCCGGCCCAGCCCGGGCATGCCAGGGGCCCGGGTGGCATCGTGCGCAACTGGCGGGTGCGCACCAAGCTGCTGGTACTGATCGTCATCCCCACCGTCGCGGCGCTGGCGTTGGGCGGCCTGCGGGTCGCGTCCTCCGTCACCAGCGCCTCCGAGTACGAGCGCGTCTACCAGACGGCCGTCCTGGCCGGAAAGCTGACCGAGCTGGCCCACGAGACCGAGCTGGAACGCGATCTCACCGCCACCTTCGTCGCCCAGGACCGCAGGGGTGACCGCAATGCCATCACCGCCCAGTACTCCGCCGTGGACCGGCTCGTCGCCGAGGCGCGGCCCGACGTCACCGCGCTCGGCGCCTCCGACAGCCCCCTGCGGGCCGAGGCCGTGCGGGTCAAGAACCGTTTCGACGAGCTGGCCAACTCCCGCCGGACCGCGGTCGAGTCCCGGCTGAACGTCTCCTCCGTCATCGAGCTGTACGACCAGTCGATCTCCGACTTCCTGGCCCTCAACGACACCATCGACCAGGGCGCGGCGGACAAGGAGCTCACCGACACCGTCGCCGGGTTCGCCGCGTTGTCGCGGGCCAAGCAGTACGTCTCCCGGCAGCGGGCGCTGCTCGTCTCGGCGCTGGCCGTCGGCCGCTTCAGCCAGGACGAGCTGGACGACTTCATCGCCGCCCGGGCCCAGCGCAACAGCGAGCTCGCCGCGTTCCGGGCACAGGTGCCGCTGGCACTGCGCCAGGCGTACGACGACACGGTCAGCGGCCAGGCCGTCGACCGGGCCGAGCTGATTCAGGCCCGCGCCCTGGCACTCCAGGACGCCGGGCAGCCGCTCACCGACCGGGGTCTCGACCTCGCCAGCGACGGGCAGGCATGGTTCACCGCGGTCACCGAGACCATCGACGGCATGCGCCAGGTCGAGCAGCGGGTCGCCGACTCGATCATGCTGCGCAGCCGTACCGTGCAGGTCGCCGAGCAGCAGGGCGCGATGATCTTCGCGATCGCGATCGCCGTGCTCCTGGTCCTCGTGCTGATCGTCACCGTGCTGATGGCACGTTCCCTCAGCGGCCCGCTGCGCCGGCTCCGGCGCGAGGCGCTGCTGATCGCCGGCCGCCGGCTGCCCGAAACGGTCCAGCGGCTGCGGGACTCGGACACGTCCGGATCGGCGGCGGCCCTGGCCGAGGTGGAGCCGATCGGCGTGGTCGGCGACGACGAGATCGGCGAGGTCGCGCGGGCGTTCGATGAGGTGCATCGTGAGGCGGTGCGGTTGGCGGGTGAGGAGTCGCGGCTGCGCAGCAATGTGAATGCGATGTTCGTGAACCTGTCGCGGCGTAGTCAGACGTTGGTGGAGCGGCAGATCACGTTGATCGATGGTCTGGAGCAGGGTGAGCAGGATGAGAGCCGGTTGGCGAACCTGTTCAAGCTGGACCATCTGGCCACTCGTATGCGGCGTAACAGTGAGAACCTGCTGGTGCTGGCGGGGCAGGATCCGCCGCGTCGCTGGAGTCAGCCGGTCAAGCTGGTGGACGTGGCCCGCGCCTCGCTGTCGGAGGTGGAGAACTACGAGCGGGTGGTCCTCCAGGTGCCCGACGGGGTGTCGGTGGCCGGTCAGGCCGTCAACGACGTCATCCACCTGCTGGCCGAGCTGGTCGAGAACGCCCTGTCGTTCTCCCCGCGTGAGAACAGGGTGACGGTGTCGGGCAGCCGCATCGACGGCGGTGGCGTCATGCTGTCCATCACCGACGCGGGCATCGGCATGACGCAGGACGAGCTGGCGCAGTCCAACGAGCGCCTCACCGACGCGCCCACCGTGGACGTGTCGGCCTCCCGCCGCATGGGCCTGTTCGTGGTCGCCCGCCTGGCCCACCGCCACGGCATCCGCGTCCAGCTCCGGCCGCACGCCTCCGGCGGACTGACCGCCATGGTCCTCCTGCCGGACTCCCTGCTCGGCAACCCGTCGCCCGCGTACGCGAGCTCGCCGAGCCCCGCGCACGAGGACGCCTACAACGGCCCGCAGCTCACGCCGGCGCCGGCCCCCACTCCCAACTGGCCCGCGGGCGGCTACCAGCCGGGCCCCGGCCACCCGTCCTTCCCGTCCGGTCCGCCCGCCCAGCAGAACGGCTGGCCGGCCATGCCGCAGTGGCCGTCCGAGCCCAGCGGCTGGCCGTCGGAGCCGCGAGCCGGGTTCAACACCAACGACTCGTGGCTGCCGCCCGAGGAGCCGGGCTGGTCCAGCGGCGGCAACGGGCTGCCCCGTCGCCCCCCGCTGGAGGAGCCGCAGCCCTGGGGACCTTCCGGTGTCCAGCCCGACCGCCCCTTCGACAGGCCGCTCGGCCGCCCCCGGCCGCCGCGTGACTTCCCGGAGACCGACTCGGCCAGCACCGGCCCCATCCCGAGGGTGAACAGCCAGCCCTCCGCCGGTGACGAATACCTGCCGATCTTCGCCGCCGTGGAGTCCGCCTGGTTCGCCGGCGGCGCGAGCTGGGGCTCCTCACAGGCCGACGCCGGGTGGAGCGCCGCGGAGGCGGTGGTGGAGCCGGTGCGTGACGGGGCGACCGCGTCCGGTCTGCCCAAGCGGGTGCCCAAGGCCAACCTGGTGCCCGGCTCCGCGGACAGCTCCGCCGCACCCAAGGGGGTGGCCCCCATGCCGGCGGTCTCCCCGGACCGGGTGCGCAACCGGCTGTCCAGCTTCCAGCAGGGCTTCCGGGCCGCTCGCGAGGACATCAACGAGGGCAAGGCGTATCCGGCGGGTCCCCGGAGCGCCGACAGCAGCGAGGAGGGCGCATGAAGGATCTCAGTCACGCGGCGCGCGGTGTCGACTGGCTGATCACCGATTTCGTGAGCACCGTACCCGGGGTCGCCCACGCGGTCGTGGTCTCCTCGGACGGCCTGCCGCTCGCCGCGTCCTCCGGCTTCCCGCCGGACCGGGCCGACCAGCTCGCGGCCATCGCCTCCGGCCTGGTCAGCCTGACGCAGGGTGCGGCGCGGGTGTTCGAGGGTGGTGTGGTCAACCAGACGATCGTGGAGATGCAGCGGGGGCTGATGCTGATCATGTCGATCAGTGACGGCTCGTGTCTGGCGGTTCTGGCGGCCCCGGACTGCGACATGGGGCTGGTGGCGTACCAGATGACGCTGATGGTGGAACGCGCCGGTCAGGTACTCACTCCGGCGGTCCGCGCGGAGCTGCGTTCGAGTCAGTCCAGGTGAGGTAAGTGACAGACCCCAGATGGAACGGCGGTCCCGAGCCGAGACCGATGTCGTCCTTCGACCCGGGGTCTCCCGTGCGTCCCTATGCGGTGACGGGTGGGCGTACGGCGCCGCGGGTGAAGTTGGCGATGGAGGCGTTGGTGTCGTCGGCGACGGCTGAGCCGAGGGAGTT
>NZ_JBITIP010000031.1:0-63753 GCF_044459125.1 Nonomuraea sp. NPDC050383 | reverse complement strand
CGCGTCCCAGTGGATCTCTCCATGGTTGTGTTTGTGTCTTTGACACACACTGCCTGATTTTTTCCCTGGGGGGGGGGGCCCCCGCGGGGGGGGGGGGGCCCCCCGGCCCCGGATCGTCCAGTCCTCGGGTCGTTCGGTCCCCGGCTCGTTCGGTCCTCTGGTCGTTCAATCCTCGGGCAGCAGGGTGCCGAGCGGGCCCAGGTCGAGGTTCAGGTCGGACGGTGACAGGCCGAACCGGTCGCACAGCTCGGTCATGGCGTCCTCCAGCCGCATCAGGGTGAGGCCCAGCGCCTCGACCTGCTCGTCGGACAGGTCGCCCTCCTCCATCCGGCGTACGGACTGCCGCTCGACGAGCTGCCGCACGAGCTCCACCAGGGTGAGCACCAACCGGGACAGGTCCCGCTCGACGGCCTCCCGGTCGGCCTCGATCCGCAGGCGCGGCGAGCGCACCTCACGGACCGGCTCGCGCCTCCCCTCCATGGAGCTCATTCCTCCGGCTCGTCCTCCCCCACGCGCTCCACGTACCCCTGGATGGGCGGCGCCCCGTGCCCCCTGACCGGTTCGTCCTCGCGGCCGGGCCGGCGGACCGGTTCCAGCACGCGGAGCGGCTCGGACTCGCGGATCGACGCGAAGACCGCCCGGATCGAGATGCGGACGAGGTCGATGTCCGCGATCGACAGCACCAGGTCACCGCTGACCACGACGCCGCCGGCCAGCAGCCGGTCCAGCAGGTCCACGAGGGCCACCCGTTCGGGCGGCAGCCGCCCCTCGGAGGCGAGTGCGGAACCCCGCGTCTCCTTGAACGCCACGTCAGACCTCCTCTCGGCGCGCGCCGTCGTCGTCCTGCACACCGTCGTCGTCCAGCGTGATGAACGAGTACGGCGCCCACGGGCCGGTGAGCTGGATATCGCCGCCGTCCCCGCGCAGCTCCTCCACGGCCCGCGCGAACTCCTCGCCCCGGTCCCGTTCGACCAGGTAGGCCCCGTTCAGCACCATCGACTCCTCGCGGCCGGAGAGCTGCGGATCCTGCGCTCGGTGGCGGCGGCTCGCGACGGCGATGGAGCTGAGGGCGCCGTGGACGCGCTCGGCCCGCGCGCCGGCCTGCCGCCACGCCTCCTCGCGGCTGCGCATGTGCTGCTGCCGCCGCTTCAGGTACGCCGTCCCGGGCCGCTCCGCCTCCTTCCGCGTCTCCCTGCCGCCCGCCTCCGCGCCGCCGGCCTCCGCGCCGCGCGCCTCCCCCTCCGGCCCGGGCCGCTCCCCCGGCGAGGCGTACACCTTCACGCCCCACTCCTGCCGCCCGGCGACGCGGCCGAGCGCCCGGGTGAAGTCGTCGCGCCGCTCGGCCAGCAGGGTCCGCACCTGCGCGTCCTCGCTGTAGACGGTGACCAGGCGCACGGGCACGACCGGCGCCCGCAGCGCCACCGCCTCGACGACGCGGTGGTGGGCGCGCGCGGTCTCCTCCAGCCAGTCCAGGTCCTCCATAGAGCGCCGCAGCGGCTCCTCGCCGAACTGGTCGAGCGGCACGGTGCTCACGTACGCCACGAGACCGGCCCCACCGATCGTCCGCACCTCGCCGTCCGCGATGCCTCGCGGAAGCGCACCGGCGTCCGCCGGGGCCGCCTGCTCGCGCGAAGGCACCTCGTCGCGGCCGGCGTGACCGGGCTCCTCCGCGGCGACGGCGTAGAGGTACGTGCCCGAGCCCGGGTCAGCGGCCACGGTCGTCCTCCTCGGCCTCCTCGGCCCGCACGGCACGGCGGCGCGGGCGGCCCTCGCCCGCCCCCCGCTCCACGGCACGGCGGCGGGAGCGGCCCTGCCCCGGCTCCTCCTCCACGGCACCGCGGGAGCGGCCCTCGTCCACCTCGCGCCCGCCCCGGCGGTCCGGCGGGTAGCCGTCCTCCAGCTCGGCGACCCGGTCGCGCAGCCGGCGGTTCTCCTCCTGCAGGCCGCGGTCCTTGCCGCTGAGCCACGGGTCGTGCTCCCACCAGTCGATGCCCATCTCGCGGGCCGTGTCCACCGACGCGATGATCAGCCGCAGCTTGATCGTCAGCAGCTCGATGTCGAGCAGGTTGACCCGGATGTCACCGGCGATGATCACGCCCCGGTCGAGGACGCGCTCCAGGATGTCGCCCAGGTTGGTCGGCTCGCGGCCGCCGGAGGCCGACGAAGGGTAGGCCTGGCGCCCGATCGGTCCCGTCCGCGCTGGCTCCACGATCAGCCCCTCTCGCTGTCACCGCTGCCGCGCCGGTAGCGGCGCAGCCTCCGGTAGGAGAGCAGGTCGCCCTCCGCGTCCAGCTCGGCCTCGTACAACGCGAGGATGTCGCCCGACGACGGGATCCGGCGGTCCTCCACCACCTCGACGTCCACGGTCCAGCCGTTGTCCCCTGGCTTGACCAGCGTGACCCCCTCGGGCTCGCGGGCCGTCAGCCCGGCGATGTGCCGCAGCCCCGTCTCGCCGGCGGTCGCCGCGGACAGCCGCCGCGGCTCCTCCTCGTAGCCGTCGCCGCCCCCGTCCTCGTACTCCCCCTCGTCCTCCTCCTCGTACTCCCCTTCGTCCTCGTCGTCCTCGTCGGCCGGCTCGTCGTCATCGGCTGCTTCGTCCTCGTACTCCTCGTACTCGGCGTCCTCGTCCTCGCCTCTGTCCGCCGCACCGGCGTCGGTGTCGTCCGATGAGAGATCGTCCCGCTCGCGCTCGAACGTGTCGTCGGCGCTGCCGCGTCGCCTGGCCGGCACGCGATCACCTCCTGCCTTCTCCGGGGTCGATTCCGGTGGGCGGGCCGATCATCCTCTGCAGGACCTCGCGCATCCGCTCCTCCTGCTCCTCCTCGGAGATGAGGCCCTCCGCCGCGGCCCGTTCGATCTCCTCCAGCTCGCGCCGCACCGCCGCGGGGTCGCTCATCTCACGCTCGACCTGCTCCTGGATCAGCTCACCGAGCCGGATCACCCCTTTGACCGGCGCCAGCGGCCAGCCGAACAGGAGGCTGAGCAGGCCCATGCGCCGTCACCCCGCCGGCGTGACGATGAAGTCGTACGGAGCCAGCGGCCCGAGCAGCCGGATCTGGACCCGGCCCTCCCACCGCGAGGCGAACCTCTCCAGGGCCTCCTCCAGGTCGTCCTGCCGGTCCAGCTCCACGAGCAGCGCGATGTGCGCGGCGTCCTGCTCGTGCGTGGGCTCCCGTACGGACGTCAGCACGGAGACCGGCGCGAGCGCCTCCGCGAGCGCCTGCGTGTCGGCCTCGCGCTTGGCGCTGACGGCCTGGTTGACGATCTCTCCGAGCTGGATGCGCGCCTCGCGGCTGGCGTCCTCGGGCAGGCTCCGGATCTGCTCGCGCAGCTCCGCCACCGCGGGCTGCTCCTCCAGGACCTCCCTGAGGACGGCCTGCTCGACGTAGCGGGCCTTGACCACGTACTCGGCGCGGCCGTCCAGCTCCTCCAGCGCCGAGCGGAAGTCGTCGTGGTGCGGGGCCAGCAGCTCCTCCACGACCGCCTCGGAGCTGGTCATGACGGCGCCGAAGCGGATGGGCAGCACCGGCACCTCGGCCGCGGTGGCGTCGAGCAGCCGCTCGTGTGCCATGAGGTCGTCGGGCGTTCCCAGCGGGCGGTCGAGGGTCAGCTCGCTGACCAGCGCGCCGACCTCGCCGTGCCGTACGAGACTGACCGCGGCGGACGGGTCGCCCACCCCTCTCGCCTCGTCCGACACCTGCACGTCGGCCGGCACGATCCCGTAGAGGTAGACGCCCACTCCCACCTCGGACGAGGAGCTCCGCTCGTCCTCCCTGCCGGTGGTGGTCATGGTCAGTCCTCCCCTCTGCGCCGCCGGCGGCTCGGCCGCGGCTCGCTCTCTTCCTCGTCACCGGAACCGCCGATGAAGTCGTCGAGCTTCTCCGCGGCAGCCTCCAGGACACCTTGCGCCGCGCCCTTGCCCGTGTCGGCGATCTTGTTCTGCTTGATGTTGTGCATGAGCTCGGGCAGCCCCTGGCCGCCCTGCTCCGCGAGATCCAGCCGGTTCACGGCCTCGGCGAAGCGCAGATAGGTGTCCACGCTCGCCACCACGATCCGCGCGTCGATGGTCAGCAGCTCGATCCCCACCAGGGAGACCCGCACGTACGCGTCGATCACCAGGCCCTTGTCCAGGATGGTGTCGATCACGTCCGCCAGGCCGGACGCGGAGGGGCGCTGGGCTATTCCGCCCCCGCCTCCCGCGGGCTGCACAGTCATACGCTTACCCCTCGATCCTCAGCCATCGCTCCGGCGCCCTCACCTGCGGCCGGCGGTCGCCGCCCTGCGGCGGGCCGGTCGCCGCGCCGGGGGCGGCTCCTCTTCCTCTTCTTCCTCTTCCTCGTCGGCCCGGCCTTCGGGCTCCTCCTCGGCGCCCTCGTCCTGGGGCTCCTCGGGCTCCTCTTCTTCCTCCTCGCCCTCCTCCTCTTCGCCTTCTTCGCCTTCTTCGCCCTCGTACTCGTCCTCGGGCTCCTCGCCCTCTTCCGCCTCTTCGCCTTCTTCGGGCTCCTCGCCCTCCTCGGCCTCGCCCTGGTCCTGCGGCTGCTCCTCGGCGCCCTCTTCCTCTGCGCCTTCCTCTTCCTGGCCCTGCTCCTCCTGGTCGCGCTCCTCCTGCCGGGCGGTCTCGTCGTCCTTGGTGACCTTGCCCTCGTGGATCTCGCCGCGCCAGCCGCCTTCGTCCGCCAGCTCGTCCGGGTGCAGCATGACGTGCGTCGTGACGTGCCGGGCGAAGTGCTTGATCTCCAGCCGCGCCCGCCTGCCCTGCGCCCGCCAGATGTTGCCCGTACGCTCGAACAGCCCTTGAGGGTGGTATTCGAGGATGACGAGGACGCGGGTCAGGTTCGGGGTGAGCTCGTGGAACGTCACGGCGCCGTCGACGTAGCCCTTGGCCCCCTCCGACCGCCAGATGATGCGGTCTTCCGGGACCTGCTCCTGGATCGAGGACTTCCAGACCCGGTGGGACCAGAAGACCTGCGCCTTCCAGGAGAGCTTCTCCTCGGACTCCTGGTTGACGGTCTCGACCTTCTTCATGAAGCTCGGGAAGTCCTGGAACTGCGTCCACTGGTTGTAGACGACGCGGATGGGCGCACCGACGTCGATCGCCTCGACGATGTTGACGAGCTTGAGCTTCTTGCCGCCCTTGCCCTTGCCGCCCTTCTTGCCGCCGGTGATGGCGCTGCCGATGGCCTTCGTCGCCCCGGACAGCAGCATCTTGCCGGGCGAGAACCCGCCGCCCTTGCCGGTGATCGCCCCGAGCAGCCCCTCACCGCCGCCTTCGGCGACGTCGGTGAGCCGCCCCGTCAGCCCTCCCAGCTTGTCGGTGATGGAGCCCATGGCACGCTCCGCCAGTGCCATGGCGAGGTCCTGCAGAGCCGATACCAGCTCGTCCTTCGGACCTTCCAGGTCCGGGGCGGCCTCGTCGGCCTTCGATACGTCAGCCACCTGGCTCACCTCCGCGCCTTGCCTGTCGTCGTCGAGGAGCGCCCGCCCCTCGTACCGGACCGCTCCTCACTCTGCGATCCCTCTCCGCCGGACCCCGCCCTGCGCCGGACCGGGCGGGCGCTCGTCTCGCCGTCGCCGCCGGACCCTCCGGAGGACCTGCCTCCCGAGGACTTGGCCGCTGACGACCCGGACGCCCTGGAACCGGACGCCTTGGAGCCGGTCGACTTGGAAGCGGACGACTTCGCACCGGACGACCTGGACGTGGACGGCTTGGCAGTCGAGGACTTCGACGCCGTGGACCTGGACGCCGACGGCTTGGAGGCCGCCCCGGACGCCCTGCCGACCGCGGACCTGGCTCCGGAGGCCCTGCTCACGGGCGACCCGCCGGTCGAGCCCTGGGCGCGGACACGTCCGCCTCGCGCGCGGGGCCGCTCCTCGGGCTCCTCCTCCTCTTCCTCCTCGTCCTCTTCACCCCGGTCCTCGTCCTCGCCGGACTCCTCGCCCTCGTCCTCGTACTCGTCCTCTTCGCCCTCGTACTCCTCGTCCTCCGGGCCTTCCTCGTCTTCCTCGCCTTCGCCGGAGGCGCGCCGTCCCCCGGGACGTTCCGGACGCCGCAGCCCCTCGGCGCGGTCGTGCAGCTTCGAGGTGATGTTGTCCACCTGCTTGCTGGCCGCCGCCACGGCGGCCGCCTTGCCGACCTCCAGCAGCTCGCCCCGGAGCCGGTTGGTGATGTCTTCGATCTGGGGAGAGCCGCCGAGCAGCTTCGCCCCTTGTTGCAGCAGCCCGCCGACGCCCTCGTCGCCTTCCTTGCGCAACCGCTTGGCGATCCCGATCGCCGTCAGGAGAGTCGCCAAGCGCAGCTTGTGACGCCGACCGAGGTAGTAGCCCGCGGCGAGAGCCATCGCCACTCTGGCCGTGTCCTTCATGGCATGCGCTCCTTCTTCCGGCATCCGTCCGGCATCCCTTCCGGCACCGCGACCGACCCGTGCCAGCCTGCCCATCCGGTGCCCGACAGCTGGACAAAGAAACACTTACAGGCATAAAACGGTCAGACTTGACGCTCGCGCACCCAGGCGTTTAAACAGCCCCCGGAGCCGCGTCATCCGGGCCGCCGGATCGGCCGCTTTCGCGGTAGGTTCAGCCGGCATGGAGGGCATCGCGGGGACTGTGGTCACGGCCGCCGGCATGTTCGCCGGCACGAACGTGGACGACCTCATCGTCCTGACCGTGCTGTTCCTGTCGTCCCGTGCGGGCGGGGTGCCGCGCCCGTGGCAGATCTGGGCCGGCCAGTACACCGGGATCGCGACGCTGGTGGCCCTGTCGGTGATCGCGGCGCTCGGCCTGACGATCATCCCGGACGCCTGGGTCGGCCTGCTCGGCCTTCTCCCGTTCGCCCTGGGTGTCCGCGGCCTGGCCGCGGCCTTACGTTCCCGCAAGCACCCGGACGACGGGGACGGCGCCCCCTCGGCGGCGGGCGTGCCCGCCGTCGCGTCCGGGGTGCTGCCGGTGGCCGGGGTGACCATCGCCAACGGCGCGGACAACCTGTCGGTCTACACGCCGGTGTTCCGCACGATCGGCCCGGTCGCCTCGCTGGTGACGATCGCCGTGTTCGCCGCCGGCGTCGCCCTGTGGTGCCTGGCGGGCTCCTGGCTGGGGTCGCATCGCCAGGTCATCGGGGTCGTCGAGCGGTACGGCCACTGGATCGTCCCGGTGGTGTTCATGGCCGTCGGCGCCCTCATCGTGCTCGGCTCGGGCGTCCTCACCCGCCTCCCGCCCTTCGCCTGAGACCGGCGCTCGCGGCACCGGCATCCTCCTCCCCCAGCCGGGTACGAACGGCGCCACGGGAGAGACGCGCCCTGGGAGGTCTCGTGGAGCTGGGTCTGGCCGGCAAGGTCGCCGTCGTCACCGGCGGCAGCTCGGGGATCGGCCTCGCCGTGGCGCGGGGCCTGGCGGCCGAGGGCGCGCATCTCGTCCTCGCGGCACGCGGCGCCGCCCGCCTCGAACAGGAGGCACGCGCCGTCGCCGAGACGCACGGCGTGCGCGTGGTGCCCGTGGTCTGCGACGTGGCGACGCCGGAGGGCACGGCCGCGCTGACGTCGGCGGCCGAGGAGGGCTTCGGAGGCGCCGACATCCTCGTCAACAACGCGGGCGCCGGCTCGAACGAGACCATCGTCGAGGCCCCCGACGAGAAGTGGCAGGCGTACTGGGACCTCCATGTCATGGCGGCCGTCCGGCTGGCCCGCGGGCTCGTCCCCGGCATGCGGCGGCGCGGCGGCGGCGTCATCCTGCACAACGCGTCGATCTGCGCGGTCCAGCCGCTGTGGTACGAGCCGATCTACAACGTGACCAAGGCCGCCCTCATGATGTTCTCCAAGGTGCTGGCCACGGAGGTCGTCGGCGACGGCATCCGGGTCAACTGCGTCAACCCCGGCCTCGTCCTCACTCCCGACTGGGTGAAGACGGCCAAGGAGCTCAGCGGCGACGACTGGCGGAGCCACCTCGACGACGTCGCCCGGGAGCACGCGCCCATCCGGCGCTTCGCCGCGCCGGAGGAGGTGGCGAGCTTCATCGTCTTCCTGTGCTCGGACCGGGCGAGCTACTCGGTCGGCTCGGCGTACTTCGTCGACGGCGGGATGCTCAGGACCGTGTGACTCCGAGGCACATTCTCGCGCCTGGATGCGTGACGAACGGGTCGACCGGATGATCGCGCAGGCCATGGCGAAGGCCGCCGCCATGCCCGGACCGAGATGTGCGCCCGGCGACCTTCGGGCCGCCAGAGCAGTCGCTGCTGCTGCGTCACAGAGGCGCTGCGCAACGTGCATGATAGATCAATCACCGGGACTCGCCGGTGGCACGTCATGCCGAAGAGCTCGCGCCGAGATCGCCAGGAGGCTTGGAATGGTCGGAGAGTCCGGGACGTCGGCAAGGGCGCGGTGATGCTGCTCGCAGGCCGTTATCGGCTGCTGTCGCAGCTCGGCCAGGGCGGCATGGGCACGGTCTGGCGGGCGATGGACGAGCTCCTCCGGCAGGAAGTGGCCATCAAGGAGGTGCGGCTCCCGCCCGACCTCGACGAGGCGTCACGGGCCGAGCTGACCGAACGCACGCTCCGCGAGGCGCGCGCCGCGGCGACGCTGCGCTCCCACGCGTCCATCGTCACGGTGCACGACGTGGTCCTCGACGGAGGACGGCCGTGGATCGTCATGGAGCTGGTCCGCGGGCGCTCCCTCGATCGGGCTGTTCGCGACGACGGCCCGCTGCCGCCGCACCAGGTGGCCGCGATCGGGCTGCGGATGATCGACGCCCTCACGGCCGCGCACACCTCGGGCATCCTGCACAGGGACGTCAAACCCGCCAACGTCATGCTCACCGACGACGGGCGGGTGCTGCTGACGGACTTCGGCATCGCGACCATCGTCGGAGACAACGGGCTCACGCAGACGGGGATGCTGACCGGCTCGCCCGGCTACATCGCCCCGGAGCGCCTGCGCGGCGAGGCCGAGGGCCCGCTCGCCGACCTGTGGTCCCTCGGCGCCACGCTCTTCGCGGCGGTGGAGGGCAGCCCGCCGTTCGCCCGCCCGAACCAGGCCGCGGCGCTGGCAGCCGTGCTCATGCAGGAACCCGCCCCCTTCCGGCTGGCCGGCCCGCTCGCTCCCGTCCTGAGCGCGATCCTGGAGAAGGACCCGGCACGCCGCTGCTCCTCGGACGAGGCGGCCGGCTGGCTGGACGCCGTCTCGCGGGGCGACACCACGGCCGGCCCGACCCGCCCACGGAAGCGGACCATGCCGGGACGCTCGTCCCGGCGCGTCCGCCCCCAGATCGTCGTGGGCGCCGCGCTCGCGGTGGTGCTGACCGTGGCGGCGGCGATAGTGGTCGTGCCGCTGCTGTTCCCGAACACCGTCCGCTTACTCGGCTACGTGCTCACGCCCCGATCCACCTACTCCGCGGCACCGACGTCGAGCCCGTCGGCCGGCCCGTCGGTGGCGGCCACGCCGCTGATCTCCCGCGACTTCGAGGCGTGCGACCTGCTGACCAGCAAGCAGACGCGCTCGCTGTTCGACGCTTCGACGAAGCGGCAGTTCCTCAGCGCCTCCGCTTGCAAGTGGAGCCGGGCGGACGGTGCCACCCTGAGCGTCACGGCGTTCCGTCTGCCCAGCGCGTCGACGACCGAGTTCTCCTACAAGCAGTCGGTCAAGTTCATGAAGGAGGAGCCCAGGCGCAACGCGGGAACCAAGCTCCGCAACGGGCCGGACGCCGGCGACGAGGCGTACAGCTATACCCAACCGCGACCCTTCGGGCTCCCGGGCTACCAAACGCGGACAGTGCTGCGCGTGACGAACGTCTTGGTGACCATCGACGTCTACGCCCCGCGGCCCGGTCACACCATCGCCGATCGGTCGGCCGAACTCGTCGCGGCGGCTATGGAGAAGTACCGATAGTCCCGTTCTAACCCGTTCCGGAGCCCTCAACGAATGCCCTGAGTCGAGGGCGAGACGGGGGGCCTTGCGCCTGATCGGCTCTACTTCGGCGACCGGCTCGCCGTTGATCGTCAGAATGAAGCGCTTTCCCTCGCGCGGGCCGCGCGTGACGCTACCGGAGTCGTTGACGAACTGGCGCACGCTCACCTCGGCCGGACGGGGCTTCCGAGCATCCATGGCTCAATGACATGCGGCCGTACCACGATGTGCCACAGTGTCTCACCCTTAAGGCATCACGGCTCCGGCACGACTGGAATGAACGCCTGAAACCCTGGGCGCACAGCGCCGCAATGGCGTCCCGCACAGCGAAACGGCGGCACCCGTAACGGATGCCGCCGCATTATCGCAGTGGAGCTATGGGGATTCGAACCCCAGACCTCCTCCATGCCATGGAGGCGCGCTACCAACTGCGCCATAGCCCCTTGATTCATGGCAAGTGTATCGGAGATCCCGCCGTCCCCGTGCCACCCACGGCGAACCGGACGCTAGGCCGCCCGCCGGATCGGCATGCCGAGCTCACGGACGAGCCCGCACACGTCCACCCCGGCGGAGCGCAGGATCGCCGCCGTGCCGTTGCCGCCGTCGGCCAGCAGACCCCACAGCAGGCTCTCGCCCGTCACCGGGCCGGGCCGCCGGCGGGCGACCTCCACGACCTTGCGCATGTGGCCCGCCAGCGGGATGGAGCCCAGCGGCCCGTGCAGCGTCATCCTCAGGGGCCGCAGCGGCGAGCGCGTGAGCCGCCACCGGTCCGGGTCGCCGGCGCTCGCGCGGGTGCGGCGGCGCACCTCCTCGAGGTCGATGCCGAGCGTGGCGAGCAGCGCCCGCGCGTCCGGGCCCGTGTCGACGCGGGAGCCGATCTCCTCGCGCGTGGCGGTGAACGAGGCGAGGTCGAAGGGGCGGGTCTCGGCGAGTGCGAGCAGCAGGACGCCGGTGGTCAGCGCCGGATGGCCCGCGTCGAGCGCGATCGTGCCGGCCGTGGCCACGGCTCGGCGCGCGGGCCGGGTGAACCGGGCGAAGCCGTGGCGCACGACGGACGCGGCCGGCCCGCCGGGCGTCGCGTCGGGCGTCCTGCCGGGCGATTGCGGCATTGTTCTACCTCCCGAGTCTGCGGGCGTGCTTGCGGTGGACCGTCTGCCGCTTCACGCCGAGCGCGTCGGCGATCCGCTCCCAGGACCAGCCGCGGTCGCGGGCGTGCGACACGTGCGCCGCCTCCAGCTCCTCCAGCAGGGTCCGGAGGGCGGCGACCGCCGCGAGCCCCACGCCGGGGTCGGGGCCGGCCGCGGCACGGGCCAGGTCTGCGGCGTCCACCGGAACGGGCGCGGGCCCGGTCGTGGGTACGGTCATGGCGTCAGCATATGCTGACACGGCAGTGTTTGTCATCACATGCTGACACCGGACGAGGCGCGCCGCGGCGACCCGGAGACGGGCCGCCCGAACTCAGAGGCGGTCCGCCAGGACGGCCAGGATCGGCAGCGCGGCCGCCAGGCGTTCGCGCTCCTCGGGGGTGAGGGTGTCGACGGCGGCGGCGAGGCGCTCGGTGATGACCAGGTCGCGGCTGACGAGCGCGGCCTGGCCCTTGCCGGTGATCGAGGAGATCACCCGGCGGCCGTCCTCGGGATCGGGGTCGCGCGCCACGAGCCCGCGCCGGTGCAGGCCGCCGAGGATCGTGCCGATGGCCTGGGCGGTGACGCGCTCCAGCGCGGCGAGCCGGGCCGAGGTGAGAGCCCCTTCCCGGTCCAGCCGCGCCAGCACGGCGAGCTCGCTGAACGACACGTCGTCGTCCGCCCCGTTGGTGTAGAGCTGGCGGATGCGCCGCGCCAGGCGGCCGACGGCGATCCGGAGGTCCTTCGCTAGCACGAGCCCAAGGCTAGTGCCACCGACGCCAAGCCTGGATTTATCAATCTGGCTTTGGTAAATTCCTGAGCCATGTGCTACGACCCCGAGGCCGCCCCGCCGGCCTTCACTCCCCCCGTCACCGGCACCCGCGCCCGGTCGCTCCGCCTGACCTCGGCGGACGGTGCGACGTTCGCCGCCTACGAGGCCCGTCCCGACGACGTGCGCGGCGCGGGCGTCGTCGTCCTGCCCGACGTGCGGGGCCTGCACGGGTTCTACAAGCACCTGGCCGTACGGCTGGCGGAGCAGGGCCACCCGGCCGTCGCCATCGACTACTACGGGCGCACGGCGGCGGACGACGACCGCGGCGAAGCCTTCCCGATCATGGAGCACGTCACCAGGCTGGGCAGGGACACCATCCAGGCCGACATCATGGCCGCGGCCGACCGGCTCGGCCGCCCGGCGGTGGCGCTGGGCTTCTGCATGGGCGGGCGCAACGCGTTCCTCGCCTCCGCGCCCCGGTTCGGGTTCGCCGGGGTGATCGGTTTCTACGGCGCGCCGGGCATCGCGGGGCCGTACGGGCCGGGCCCCACCCAGCACGCCGCCGAGCTGTCGGCGCCGGTCCTCGGCCTGTTCGGCGGCGCGGACGAGGGCATCCCCGCCGAGCAGGTGGCGGAGTTCGGGCAGGCGCTCACGGCCGCCGGGGTGCGGCACGAGTTGGTCACCTATCCGGGCGCGCCGCACGGCTTCTTCGACGCCGCGCACACCGCGCCCGGCGAGCACGCCACGCACACCGCACCGGGCGGGCACGGCGCGCACGAGGCGGCCGGCGCGGACGCCTGGAGGAGGGTGCTGGACTTCCTGGCCGCCGTCTGAGCGCGCCTCGGAAGCGCCGGCCGGCCGTCCGCGAACGGCTCAGCGGGTCACGGTGGTGCGCATGGTCAGGGTGGTCTCCTCCAGGGCCAGCTCGACCGTGACGGTCCCCAGCTCTGACGTGCGTGACACGTGCGTGCCGCCGCACGGGATCGACGCCTCGCCCTCGGGCAGCGCGCAGTGCCAGGTGCGGCGGGCGGTCAGCTCCGGCCCGGGCACCTCCAGCCGTACGGGCGCGTCGGCCGCCGTCCACGCCTTGAGGCGGTCGTCGACGGCGGCGGCCACCTCGGCGAGGCCGGCGTCCAGGCCGTCGGCCGTGAAGCCCTTCTTGCGCAGCGACTTGCCCAGCCGGTACACGTCGAGGCTGGCGCCGGGCGAGATGCGCGAGGAGGTGATCGCCGTCTGGTCGAAGTCGGGGTGGCCGAGCCCGTCCAGGGCCGGCTCCTTGCGCCAGCGGCCGGCCAGGGCGGCGTTCAGGGCCAGGGCGGCCAGGTGGCAGGCGGTGTGCCCGGCCGACAGGGCCGCGCGGTGGGCGGGGTCCACGGCCAGGTCGACGCTCTCGCCCACCGGCAGCGGGGTGTCGGTGACGTGCACGACGAGCCACTGCCAGCCCTCGGCGCCCCGCCGCGCGGGGATGTCCTCGCCGAGGTGGAGCCGGCCCTCCGACCAGGCGCCGGTCACGCAGTCCACGACCGGCAGCCCGCCGATCGTGCCGCGGTCGGCGGGCTGGTCGGGCCAGGTGTGGTCGAGCGGGTGGAACGGGGTCTCGGACACGACGAGACCGTGCCGCTCCCCCACCGGCACGGTCCCGACGATCTCGGATCGGCCGGTGACCCGGCCCTCGGGGAAGGTGACGACGGTGGAGTTCACCCCCGAATTGTCGCAGGCTCCGCGGCCACGCGCTCCCGCCGCTCGTCCTCGATGTAGCGGCGCCGTCCCGCGTACAGCCCGGTGACGAGCTGCGCGGCCAGCACCACGAAGAGCATCGCGTACGGCAGCGTCCACCCGCCGGTCAGGTCGTGCAGCAGGCCGACGGCGAGCGGCCCCGCGCCGGCCATGAGGTAGCCGGCGCTCTGCCCGAACGCGGACAGCGCCGCCGTGGCCTCGGCGGTGCGGGTGCGCAGGCCGAGCATCATGAGCGCCAGCGGGAACGAACCCATGCCGAGCGCGATGAGCACCACCCACACCATGGCGGTGGAGACGGGCGCGAGCCACAGCCCGAGGAAGCCGGCCGCGTACGCCGCGACGAGCCCGACCACCACGGGCCGCTGGTCGCGGAAGCGCGAGGCGACCACGGGGACGAGGATGGAGACGGGGATGTTCAGGGCGGTGAAGACCCCGAGGGCGAACCCGGCCTCGCCGGTGCTGTAGCCGCCGTCGGTGAGGATCGTGGGCAGCCAGCCGAACATGATGTACGCGATCATCGACTGGGTGCCGAAGTAGACGGCGACCATCCAGGCCAGCCGGCTGCGGGCGAGCTGACGCAGCCCCGAGGCGGGCGGCGCGGCCTCAGGCGCGACGCCGTCCTGCGTGTCGCCGGACGCGTCCTCCGCCGCGTTCTGGGGTGTCCGGCGGCGGGCCGGGTCGCTGCGCAGCAGGGCCAGCCACGGCAGGGTGGCCACGGCCGCCAGGGCCGCCCACACGCCGAGCGCGATGTGCCAGTCGCCCGACGCGCGCTCGATCGGCACGGTGGCCGCCGCGGCCAGCATGGTGCCGGCGGCGAGCGCGGTCGTGTAGACGGTGGTCATGACGCCGGTGCGGGCCGGGAAGTGGCGCTTGATCAGGGTGGGGATGAGGACGTTGCCCACGGCCCCACCGGACAGCGCGACCGCGCTGCTCAGCAGGAACACCGGCGCCGAGCCGACCAGCGACCTGACCAGCAGGCCCACGCCGAGGGTGACGAGGGCGAGCAGCAGCAGCCGGTGCTCGCCCAGCCGCCTGGACAGGGAGGGCGTGATCGCCCCGACCGTCGCGAAGGCGAGCACGGGTAGCGTGGTGAGCAGGGCGGTGCCGACGCTGCTCATGCCGAGGCCCTGGGCGAGCTGGTCGAGCAGCGGTCCGACGCTGGTGACGGCGGTGCGCAGATTGAGGGCCGCGAGGACGATGCCCAGCACCAGGAGCCAGGCGAGGGGGCCGGTCCTGCCGCGGGACTCGCTTCGGAGCTCGGCGAGCACGGTCATGTGGGGGAGATCCTCCACTCATCTAATCATGGGACGAATGGCAATCTTAACAGCCCCAAAACCGGCATTTATTCCTGACACATGACAAAGCCCCCGGTCCCGGGGGCTTTGTGATCGAAGGGAGTGTCCTGTCAGAGCGCGCCGTTACAGGACCGGACGCGGCGGCTGCGGCGGGTCGTCGTGCGTCCCCAGCGGGCCGGGCGCCGGGAGCGTGGGGCTGGTGCCGGTGCCGGGCGGGTAGTCGCTGCCGCCGACGCTGCCCGGCAGCACGGGCTCGCCCGAGCCGGGCGGCATGGGGTCGCCGGAGCGGGGCGGCATGGAGCCGCCGGTGTCGAGGCCGGAGCCGTGCTGGTGCGGGCCTGGAACGTCGCCGCGCCACGCGCCGGTCGCGCCGCCGCGCGACTCGATGAACTCCTTGAACCGCTGGACGTCGTTGCGGACGCGCATGCGGACGAGCTGCAGCCAGTCAGCGGCCGTCTCCAGGAAGCCCTCGGGGTCGTACTCCATCTGGAGCGTGACCCGCGTGGTGTTCTCGTCGAGCCGGTGGAAGGTCACCACCCCGGCCTGCCGGGGCTTGTCCACCGAGTGCCAGGCGATGCGCTCGTCCGGGTGCTGCTCGGAGATCTCGGCCTCGAACTCGCGCCGCACCCCGGCGATCTCGGTGATCCACGCGGTGCGCGTGTCCGTGAGCTGTTTGACCGACTCGACCCCTTCCATGAATTCGGGGAAGCTCTCGAACTGCGTCCACTGGTCGTAGGCGACCCTGACAGGAACGTTGACGTCTACCGAGTGTTCGATCGTGCTCATGGTGTCCGCCCCTGCCCTTACGGGGCCGGCGTTAACGCCTGCGCAGCAACCAGTAGAGGCCGACAAGCGGGAGCACGAGCGGAATGAACAGGTAGCCCTTGCCGTACACCGACCACACCGTCGCCTCCGGGAAGGCGGCCGGGTCGAGGACGCTCGCCGTGCCGATGACCAGCACCCCGGCCAGCTCCACGAACAGCGCCGCCAGCGCCAGCCGGCGCGCGCCGCGGGCCAGCGCCACGGTGAGCAGGATGTAGACGAGCGCGGCGAAGGCCGACAGCGAGTACGCCAGCGGCGCCTCGCCGAAGCGGGTGAGGATCTGCACGGCGGCCCGCGCGCCCGCCGCGAGCGCGAACAGCCCGTAGACCGCCAGCAGCGCCCGGCCGGGGCCGGTCCCGATCGAGGGGGACGTCACGGCCCGCCCTGCCAGATCTGCAGCAGCCGCGCGGTCATCACCGCGATGGCGAACCCGGCCACGGTCAGGATCCCCGGCCCCCACCGGCTGCGCTCGGCCAGCGCCAGGAACACGCCGGCGGGCGGGATGACCGCCTCGCCCGCGAGGTAGCCGAACAGCGTGCCCTTGGACACGTGCGCGCCCTCGCCCCCGGCGACGGCCGCGATCACGATGCCCGCCTGCACCAGCACGGCGACCTCCAGCACGGCGAAGCCGACGAGCAGGACCATGCCCATGGGCCGGTCGCGGATCGCGGTGATCAGGCTCGCCAGCGCGAGCAGCAGCGAGCCGGCGATGACGATCGTGGCCACGGTGGTGTTCATCGCGGAAAAGGCTATCGCCCGCCCCCCTCGCCCCCGGACGGGGCGGGCGACGCCGGCGACGCGGCTTAGGATCGAAGGCATGGAGAGGATCCTGGTCAGCGCGTGCCTGATGGGCCGGAGAGTGCGCTACGACGGCGGGGCCAGGACGAGCTCCGACGCCCGGCTGGCCGGGTGGCGCGAGGAGGGGCGGCTGGTGCCGTTCTGCCCCGAGGTCGAGGGCGGGCTGCCGACGCCGCGTCCCGCCGCCGAGATCGAGGCGGGCGCGGGCGGCGCCGCCGTGCTGGCGGGCGCCGCTCGCGTGCTGGCCGCGGACGGGTCCGACGTGACCGCGCACTTCCTGGAGGGCGCGCGGTCGGCGCTGGCCGTGGCCCGCTCCTCCGGGGTACGGCTGGCGGTGCTGAAGGAGGGCAGCCCGTCGTGCGGCGCGCTGGCGATCTACGACGGCACCTTCCAGGGCAGGCGCACACCCGGGCAGGGCGTCACCACGGCGCTGCTGGAGGCCAACGGGGTCCGCGTCTTCACCGAGGACCGGATCGCCGAGGCCGCCGCCTACCTGGCCACCCTCGAACCCGCCTGAGCGACGAGACCCCGATCAGGAGACCTGCGCGGCCGACGCCGTCCAGGTGTTGCACGCCCCCGGGTCGCCCTGGGCGTACCCGCGCCGCATCCACGCCTTGATGGTCCCGGTCTTGCCGTAGTAGCGCGGCTCACCGGCCCTGTCGCCCTGCACGAGTGAGAGCAGGTCGTTCCAGTCGCGCTTGGTGCGGCGGTCCAGCGGCCACACGCTCTTCAGGAACGCCGTCGCCAGGCAGGAGCTCTGCAGGCTCGCCCGGCGCACCTGCTCCGCCAGCTCCGCCTTGTTGCGGTACGGCTCCTTGTCCAGCGCCTCCTGAATACCGACCAGATTCTGTACGTGATAGGCGTACATGCCGGCGGTCATGTCGGCGAGCCACAGGTCGTACGGATTGTCCAGCCAGTCCTTGCCGATCTGGAAGGCGATCGTACTGGTTCTGGAGCAGTACAACGCCATCGACTGATCCTTGCCGACGTCCATTCGGCAGTAGTTCTTCGGAATGCGGGTGTAATGCTTCACCCGCACCTTCTTGAAGGGCAGCCCGGCGGCGGTGAGGTGCTGTTCCCAGGTGGCGTCCAGACATCCGACGACGCCGTCGACGTAGGCCCGGACGGAGGCGCGGTTGCGGGCCTTGACCGGCTTCTCCTCGCACTTCACGGCAGGCAGGGCGCCTTTGTCGTAAAGAGGGCTGGCGGTCAGCCCGTCGCCTTTGACGGGATAGGCGGCGGGATAACCGGCAGCGGCGGCGGCCGTGCCGGTCAGCGGAAGCGAAACGAGGGCGGCGACCATGGCGGTCATGCGTAATCTCATGAGGCGCGACGATAGGGCCAAGATCATGTAGCGGGCAAGCCGATTCTTCGGAAATTCCGGCCATTGCCCGGCGCCATTCCGGTGGCCACATTTCGGACGTGTCGAATTGACGGTCCGGTCCTGTCGTGCGACCGCGCTCGGGAGCACACGGACACTCCCCCTATCATCGGACCACTGGGGGGTTCAGGATGTTGCGGGCGTTCTTCAAGACCGAGGCGGGGAGCACGAGCGTGCTGCTCGGCGCGACCCTGCTCGCCCTGTTGTGGGCGAACTCGCCGTGGAGCGGCACCTACGAGACGTTCTGGCACACCCCGATGGGCCTGTCCTTCGGGGACGCCGACTTCTCCCTCGACCTGCGTCACTGGGTCAACGACGGCCTGATGGCGGTGTTCTTCTTCCTCATCGGCCTGGAGGTCTCCTACGAGGTGCGGATCGGGCAGCTCCGGGACCGGCGGCTGCTGGCCGTCCCCGCCCTGGCGGCGTTGGGCGGCATGATCGTGCCGGCGGCCGTCTACCTCGCGCTCAACGCGGGCGGGCCGGGCGCCGGCGGCTGGGGCGTGCCGATCGCCACCGACACGGCGTTCGTGCTCGGCCTGCTGGCCGTGGTGGGAGCCCGCTGCCCCGAGCCGCTGCGCGCGTTCCTGCTGACGCTGGCGATCGTGGACGACGTGCTGGCGATCATCATCATCGCCGTCTTCTACACCCGTGACCTGTCGGTGCCGGCCCTGATCGTCGCGGCGGTGCTGCTGGCGGCCATCATGACGCTGCGGCGGCTGCGGATCTGGCGCGCGCCGGCCTACATCCTGCTCGGGTTCGGCGTGTGGGTGGCCACGCTGGAGAGCGGCGTCCACCCGACGCTGGTCGGCATCGCGCTCGGTGTCCTCGTGTTCGTGTACGCGCCGAGCGAGTACAAGCTGCTGGCCGCCGGAGAGGCCGTGCAGGGGCTCACCAGCGACCCCAACGCCCGCGCCGCCCGCGAGGCGACCCGCAGGGTGCGCGCGGCCGTGTCGGTGAACGAGCGGCTGCAGCTCCAGCTCCACCCGTGGAGCAGCTACGTGATCGTGCCGCTGTTCGCGCTGGCCAACG
Organism: Nonomuraea sp. NPDC050383; assembly: GCF_044459125.1. Lineage (NCBI taxonomy): Bacteria > Bacillati > Actinomycetota > Actinomycetes > Streptosporangiales > Streptosporangiaceae > Nonomuraea > Nonomuraea sp. NPDC050383. Next base: position 44,905 of record NZ_JBITIP010000031.1, on the reverse strand, counting down.
CCGGCGTCGCGCTCGACGGCGACACGCTGCGCCAGGCCGCCACCTCGCCCATCTCCATCGGCGTGGCCGCCGGGCTGCTGCTCGGCAAGTTCGCCGGGATCTCGCTCGGCACGTGGCTGCCGCTGCGCCTCGGCTGGGGGCTGCTGCCGGGCAACCTGGTGTGGGGCCAGCTCCTCGGCGGGGCGGCGGTGTCGGGCATCGGGTTCACGGTGTCGCTGTTCATCGTGGACCTGGCCTTCGACGACCCCGCCGTGCAGGCCCAGGCCAAGATCGGCATCCTCGCCGGGTCGCTGCTGTCGGCACTGACCGGCTGGATCGCGTTCCGGCTGGCGTGGGACCGGGGCGGCGTGTGCGCGCCGCCCGAGGCGGAGCCGGAGGAGGAGCTGCCCGTACTGCTGTCGGAGCCGGTGGGGCCGGACGACCACGTGCGCGGCCCGGCGGACGCCAAGGTCACGATCGTCGAGTACGGCGACTTCGAGTGCCCGTACTGCGGGCGGCTGGAGCCGATCCTGGACGAGCTGCTCAGCAGGCACCCCGACGTCCGCCTGGTGTTCCGGCACTTCCCGCTGCGCACCCTGCACCCGAGGGCCATGTCGGCCGCGCTGGTGTCCGAGGCGGCGGCGCGCAAGGGGAAGTTCTGGGAGATGCACGACGTGCTCTTCGGCAACCAGCGGTTCCTGACGGAGGCCGACCTGGTCCGCCACGCCGCCGAGATGGACGTGGAGCCGTGGCCGGACGTGCCCGGACAGGCCGCGCGGGTCGCCAGGGACGAGCAGTCGGGCCGGGCGAGCGGCGTGCGGGGCACGCCGACGCTGTTCGTCAACGGCGTCCGCTACCAAGGTGGCCTGGATCTGGTGTCGATCACGCGTGCGGTGGAAGAACAGGAACAGTCCGTCTGAACGGCACCCCGCCACGTACCGCCCACCGCCTTCACGGTCAGGAGCCTCGATGACCGCCGACCGCCCCCTTCCGGACGACCCGGACGCCCGCAAGACCATGCACATCCCCGTCCCCGCCCAGCCTCCGTCCCCCGACGAGACCCCGGCCCCCGACGATCCGCCCCGGCACACGCCGCACCCGTCGCTCCTGGAGGACTCGGGCACGCGCCGCCTGCCGTACACACCGGACATGCTGCCCGACGTGCCCGTGTACGAGGCCGAGCCCGCCCGCTCGCCCGGTCTGCGCTGGGTGCTCGTGGTGGGCGGGACGCTGCTGGTGCTGGCCACCGTCGCCATCCTCGTGATCCTCTGGGCCGGCAGCCAGACGTAGCCGGGGCTCAGGCCCGGGTGAAATCCATCGTCCAGTTGGTCTCCCAGGTGCGCTCGCCGTCCACCGAGAACGCCTGCTCCCAGCGGCAGGAGTCCGGGCCGCCGACCGTCCAGATGAACCGGCAGCGCACCGGCCGGCCCTCGTGCGCGTCGTCGGCGTAGAACTCGCCCCGGCCGCCCTCGAACCGGCCCACCATGGGCGGCAGGCCGAGCGCTCCCCCGGTGCTGCTGGCCCAGTAGATCGACCACTCCCGCGTGGCCGGGTCGCAGACGCGCACGGTGAGCCCGGAGAAGCCCTTGGCGGGAAAGACGATCTCGTCGACGTTCGCGGCGCCGTCGAAGTGCCTCGTGCACGTGGACCGGCCCGCGAACTCCTCCCACTCGTCGCTTCCGGTGAGCCGGCTGACGAGCCTGCGGTTGTGGACGTTCCAGGTGCCGATGAAGAAGTCGAAGTCGTTCATGCGGGCGACGATAGGGGCGGGTCACTGACAGGTAGTGTCAGCGAATGCGCGCTTCCCGGCTCGTCTCGATCCTGCTGCTCCTGCAGACGCGCGGCCTCATGACCGCGCGGGAGCTCGCCGAGCGGTTGGAGGTGTCGGTGCGCACGATCTACCGCGACGTCGAGTCGCTGCACGCCGCCGGCATCCCCCTGTACGGCGACGCCGGCCCGAGCGGCGGCTACCGGCTGCTCGACGGCTACCGGACCAGGCTGACCGGGCTGACGGCCGACGAGGCGGAGTCGTTGTTCCTGGCCGGGCTGCCGGGCCCTGCGGCCGAGCTGGGACTGGGGGCGGTGGTGACGGCCGCGCAGCTCAAGCTCATGGCCGCGCTGCCCGTCGAGCTGCGGGACCGGGCCGGGCGGATCCAGGAGCGGTTCCTGCTCGACGCGCCCTCGTGGTACCGCGACGCGGAGCCGGTCACCCACCTGCCGGCCGTGGCCGCCGCCGTGTGGGACGAGCACGCGCTCCAGGTCAGGTACCGCCGCTGGAAGGCGCCGCAGGAAGTGGAGCGGCGGCTGGAGCCGTACGGGCTGGTGGTCAAGGCCGGGCGGTGGTACGTGGTGGCCCGCTCGGAGGGACAGGTACGCACGTACCGGGTGTCGCAGATCCTGGAGCTGCACCCGCTGCACGAGGAGCGCTTCACCCGCCCGCCGGGATTCGACCTGGCGGCCCACTGGGAGGCGTACCGGGCGGAGTTCGAGGCCCGGCTGCGGCGCGGCGAGGCCGTGGTCCGGCTGTCGCCGCGCGGACTGGAGCGCCTGGCCGACCTGATGACCCCGGGCGTGGTGGAGGCGGCGAGGGCCACGGCGGGGCCGCCGGACGAGGAGGGCTGGACGCGGGTGACGGTGCCCATCGAGTCGGTGGAGCACGCGACGGGCGAGCTGCTGCGGCTGGGCGTGGACGTGGAGATCCTGTCGCCGCCGGAGCTGCGCCACGCGGTCGCGGCCGTCGCGCGGGCCCTCACCCGCCGGTACGCGTCCTGCGCGGACCGGTCAGCCGTCCTGGACGGCCCCGGCTGAGCGGCGCATCACGTGGAAGCGCCGCGTGACCTCGTAGCCCGCCTTCACGTACAACCGGGCCGCGGGCCCCGTCTGTCCCGTCCACAGGAACCACGACGCGTGCAGCCCCTCGGCCCGCATCATGGTCATCGCCCCGTGGAGGAGAATCGCGCCGATCCCGGTCCCCCGCTCGGACGGGTCCACGCCGAACGGCCCGAACCGCTCGGCGATCCCCCGGTACGCCCCGTACGCGGCGAACCCGACGACGCGCTCCCGCACGGCCACGAGCAACCGCGCCGGGTCCCCGAGCCGCCTGATCGCCTCGCCCCACTCGGGGCTGAACTCCCGGGAGGCGAACCGGATCAGCTCCGGCAGCTCGCCGTCGCCAGGACAGCGGAAGCGGTAGCCCTCGCCCTCGCGGCGCTCCCGCAGCGCGCGAACGACGTCGGGCGTGACGTAGCCGGCCAAGCTCCGGCCCATCGCCACCGGCGAGGAGACCGTCTCGAACCCGGCGTCACGCAGCAGCGCGCACCCCGCGGGGTAGCGCTCGGGGTCGGCGCCCGGGAGCACGTAGTGGGGCGTGTAGCAGGCGAACTCGACCCGGGTGCGGTCGTGGGCGGCCAGGAAGGCGAGCGCCTCGTCGAGGAGCCGCCGGCCCAGCCCGCCGCCCCGGTGCTCCGGCGCGACGAACAGGAACGGGATCCAGCCCGTCTCCGGCTCCAGGCCGGTGCCGGGCGCGAGCGGTGTCAGCCGGCGCACCGCGTACGCGCAGCCGGCGACCTCACCGGCGGCCGTGACGGCCACGCGCAGGCCCTCGGGGTCGAAGTTGGGGTCGAGCAGCACGCAGTCGCGGAACCAGCTGCGGGTGGTGGGGTCGGCCGGCATGGCCCGGTTCCAGGCGTCGACCAGGGCGCCCTCGTCCCCTGCGGCGAAAGCTCGGACGGCCGTCATGCGGGCCCTCCCCCTGGGCGCGCGGGCGGGATCATGACGCCAGCCTTCCAGACGCGCCGCCCTCACTCCAAGATCCGTTACGGCTCCGTTACGCGGCCCGCGTGCTCGCCGACCCGCAGGTCGCGGTGGAGGAGCACGATGACGGTGTCCGCGCCACGGTCCTCGGAGACCGGCCCGGCGCCGGTTGCAACCCGCGGGGCGCGCGGTCCGAAAGAATGAGCCAGAGCGTCACGGATCGGACCGCGAACGGGGACACCTGCATGGAGGAGACGGGCTCGGCTCCCGCCGCCGAGGAGCCGGGATACGGCATCGGCGCCGTGTCACGGCGGCTCGGCGTGCCCGCGCCCACCCTGCGCACGTGGAACCTGCGCTACGGCATCGGCCCGAGCCGCCGCAGCCCCGGCGGCCACCGCCGGTACGGCGCGGCCGACCTGGCCCGTCTTGAGGAGATGAACCGGCTCGTCCACGCCGGCGTCCCCCCGGCCGACGCCGCCCGCCAGGCGCTCCGCCTCGCCCCTCCCGGGACGTCCCGGGTGGAGCAGCCGGACGCGTCCCCGGCGTTTCAGGCGGAGGAGCCGGCACGCCCGCCCTCGGACGAGGCGCCCGTGCCGTCCGTCGCGATGCTGGCCAGGGCCGCGCTGGCGCTGGACGGCCGGACGGTGACCGCCGGCCTGGCCGCCTCCCTGGCCCGGCTCGGGGTCGTGGCCACCTGGGAGCGCCTGGTCGTGCCCACGTTCGGCACGATCTGCCGCAGGCAGGCCGAGACCGGCGGCGGCATCGACGTCGAGCACCTGTTCTCCGAGCGCCTCCTGGCCGCCCTGCACCCCCTGGCCGCCCGCCCCGCCCGTCCGGCGAACGACCGGCCGGTTCTGCTGGCCTGCGCCGAGGAGGAGCAGCACAGCCTGCCCGTCCACGCGCTGGCAGCCGCGCTCGCCACCGACCGCCTGCTGGACACGCGCGTGCTCGGCGCCCGCACCCCGTATCCCGCGCTGGCCGACGCGATGCGCCGCCTCGGGCCGGCCGTCGTCTTCGTCTGGTCGCAGCTGGCCGCCACGGGCGATCCCGCCCCGCTGGCCGCTCTGCCGGCCCTGCGCCCGCCTGCGGCCGTCGTCGTCGGAGGCCCCGGGTGGGGGCCGGAGCTGCCGCCCCGCGTTCCCCGCGCCGCCTCCCTCCAGGAGGCAGTCGCCCTCGTCGCCGCCCGGGCGCACTGATCTCCCTGCCCTTGGTTGCCGCACGGCTGCGGGCCGCGTTGAATAAGTTTTGAAGAGGTTATCCGATGGAAGGGTGGAGCGCATGGAACCGCTCGCCGACTGCTTTCGCACCCACGCCCCCCTGGTCCGCTCGTACCTGCGCCGCCTGGTCCCGCCGGGCGAGATCGACGACGTGACGCAGGTGGTGTTCATCGAGGCCTGGTTGACCGGGCACCGCTACGACCCTGCGCGCAGCCTGGAGGCGTGGCTGCTGGGCATCGCCCGCAAGCGCGGCGTGGACCATCTGCGCGCCCGCAAGGCCACCGTGCCGCTGGAGGCCGCCGGGGAGCCGGCCGGCGACGACGGCCGCGACGACAGCGAAGGGCTGGCCCGGCGTGACCTGGTCCGCAGAGCCCTCTCGGAGCTGCCGGCCGCGCAGCGGGAGGCCATCGCCCTCGCCTACTACGGCGACCTGAGCCAGCGCGAGATCTCCGAACGGCTGCGCGTGCCGCTCGGCACCGTCAAGGCCCGGACCGCCCGCGGCCTGCATCGGCTGTCCGCCCTGCTGGAGGCGGCATGACCGGCCCCGCCCCGGTCCGGCCCCGGGTGGCCGTGTCGAGCTGCCTGATCGGGGAGCTGGTGCGCTTCAACGGCGGCCACAGCCGCGACCGCTTCCTGGCCGGCCCGCTCGACCCGTACGTCGACTGGGTGCCGGTCTGCCCCGAGATGGAGGTGGGCCTCGGCACCCCGCGGGAGACGCTGCGCCTGGAGCGCTCGCCCGACGGCCCGCGCCTGATGACCCGCAGGACCCGCGCCGACCTGACCGGCCGCATGGCGGCCCTGGCCGAGGCCCGCGCCGCCGCCCTCGACGTCGACGGCTACGTGTTCAAGTCCAAGAGCCCCACCTGCGGCCTCCACGGCATCCCGCTCTACCCGGGCGCGGAGGGGCAGCCGGTCGACCGGCGCCGGCGGGGCGTGTTCGCCGCGGCCATCGTCGAGGCGCACCCGCTGCTGCCCGTGGAGGACGAGGGCCGGCTGCACGACGCCGTGCTCCGGGAGGCGTTCGTGGAGCGGATCTTCGCGCACGCGCGGCTGCGCGCGCTGCTGGAGGACGACTGGTGTACGCGGGACCTGGTCGCCTTCCACGCCCGCCACAAGATGCAGCTGCTCGCCCACGACCCGGCGGGCCACCGCGCCGCGGGCGCCGTCGTGGCCCGCGCCGGCACGCGTCCCCGGGCCGAGGTCGCCTCCGCGTACACCGGTGCGTTCCACGCGGCGCTCGCCGAGCGGGCCCGCCCCGGACGCAACGTCAACGCCCTCCAGCACTGCCTGGGCATGCTCGGCCTCGACCCGGCCCGCCGCGACCACCTGGCCGGCGTCATCGGCTCCTACCGGGCCGGCCTGGTACCGCTGAGCGTCCCGGCCGCGCTGATCCGGCACGACGCGGAGGGCGAGGGAGCCGCCTACGTGCGCGACCAGACGTTCCTGTCGCCGTACCCGGACGAGCTGGCGCTGCGCCACCACGTCCCGGCGTGACCTGCCGGCCTCAGGCCTGCCAGAGCGGCGGGAGGGCCTCACCCGCGGGTCACGAGACCTTCGAGCGGGTGAGGCGCCCCTGCCCCCTTCGGCGCTACTCCGGCATGAGGACCTTGTCGATGACGTAGACGGAGGCGTTGCCCGTCGGCACGTTGCCGCAGACCACCTTCGCCGTGTTCACCCTGTAGCTGTCGCCGGAGCCCCGCACCGTGAGCCTGCCGCCCTCCAGTGTGGTCAGCCGGGCGTCGGCCAGGTCGGCGGGTGCCTGCCTGCCCTCGGCCACGTGGTACGTCAGGATCTTCGTCAGCGCCTGGCGGTTGGCCAGGACCTTGTCCAGGGTGCCCTTCGGGACGGCCGCGAACGCCTCGTTGGTCGGGGCGAAGACCGTGATGTCCTGCGCGGTGTTGAGCTTGTCGGCCAGGCCCGCCTCCTTGAGCGCGCCCACGAGCGTGGACAGCTCGGGGATCCGCGAGGCCGCGGTCGCCACCGGCTGGCCCGCGATGGCCGCCACGTTCGCGTCGGCTGCGGCGGGACACCCGGGACCGAACGGCGCCTCCGGCGCACCCGTGGAGGAGGCAGCGGACGCGGCGTTCGCGCCCACGAAGGTCGTGGCCAGCGCGAGCGCCGCCGCGAGCAGAGATCTCTTCATGTTTCGTCGTTCCCCTCAGTGGAGCACCTGGCGGGCAACTGCGGGCCGCGCCTCTTTCCCCCTCCTCCGGTACGCGGGACGTCCGGGGATGCGGATTTCCGCCAAAGAGAGGGCAAAGAGGCGGAGGGAACCGGAGCGTCACGCCGTTCGTCACCCTCATACCGGTACAAACCGCCGAACGTCGAAAGAGGCCCCATGCGCAGCGCCCTGTTAGGAAATCTCGGCTCCCAGCAGGGGCCCGGCACCTTCGCCCTGGCGAACTCCAAGATGCTCCGCGTCGAGCTCCCGCCCGAGGTGCTGGCGCGTCAGGGCTCGATGGTCGCCTTCCAGGGCCGGATGGACTTCTCCTACGAGGGCGCCGGCGGCGTGGGCAAGCTGCTGAAGAAGGTGGTGACCGGTGAGGGCGCGCCGCTCATGCGCGTCACCGGCGAGGGCGTGCTGTTCCTCGCCGACAACGCCGACGACATCCACCTGTTCCACCTGGACGACGACGCCCTGACCGTCAACGGCCGCAACCTGCTCGCCCTCGACGCCTCGCTCACCTGGGACATCCAGCGGCTGCAGGGTGCCGGCGTGGCCGCGGGCGGCCTGTTCAACATGACGATCAGGGGCACGGGCTGGGTGGCGGTCACCGCGCACGGCGCCCCCGTGGTGCTCGACGCCTCGCGGCTGCCGACGTTCGCCGACAGCCAGTCCGCCGTGTGCTGGAGCGCCGGGCTGCGCGTGGGCGTCAACCGCACGTTCAAGGCGGGCGCCCTGATCGGCCGGGGCAGCGGCGAGGCGGTGCAGCTCGCCTTCCAGGGCCAGGGGTTCGTCCTCGTCCAGGCGAGCGAGGGCCGGCCGGTCGTCCGCGCCCAGTGAGCCGGAGGGACGCGAACGGTTCCGCGAGAGACGATTGCATGTTCGCTATGCCGAGCGGCTGGTGGAGCTTGCAGAGCTGCGCTCAGGCGCGAGTTTCGCGAGCGCCGTTACGCGACTGAGGACGGACGGACCCATCCTCCGTCGACATCAATCCCGATCGTGGTGACAGACGGCCTCCAGCATGATGCCGAACGGGTCGAGCCAGAAGGTCGCATAGTAGGGCTGCGGGTACTCCGGAAATACGCGCGGCTCGTGCAGCACGGTCGCCCCAAGCTCAGTGACCAGTTTATGCACCTCTTTGACCACCGAACGGCTTCTCACCATGAAGGCGACGTGCTGTAGCCCGGTACGGTGCCGGGAGTAGTCACTCACCTCGTTCGCGGGGTAGATGAACAGGTAGGTGCCTGGTTTCCCGTTGGCCGGCCGGTAGGCGAACTCATCCTCGGCCGTGAAGAACTCCGTGAAGCCCAGCAACGGCATAAGGCTGTCGTAATAGGTCTTGGCCGTCCGCAGATCAGGAACGTTGATCCCGATGTGACCGATCATGGCGAGATTCTCCCTAACAGCCCCACATGTGAACAGCCGCTGCCACCTCCGCCGCGCCGTACACGCCTCGGCCACCTTCGCCGGCACCCTGGCACGCTGCTCCACCGTCATCACCGGTAGGGCCATCATGCACCCTGTGAGGCGAGGACGGCGTGGGGCGCGGCCCGCTCGGGGCGGTCACACCTTTTCTTCTGCCGCGCGCCGCGTCCGGGCGCGGGCGAGGAGGAAGGTGGCCAGGGAGACGGCGATGATGCCTGCGCCGAAGACGCGGAACGTGACCACCGGGCCCAGGGCGCGCACCACGAATCCGGCGACGATCGCGGGCAGGGAGATGGCGGCGTACGCGACGACGTAGAACGCGGACATGACGCGGGCGCGATGGTCGCGCGGCGCCGCCGCGCCCAGCAGTCCCAGGGACCCGCCGAGCCCGAGGCCGCCGCCGAGGCCGATCACCACGCTGGACACGATGAACCCGGCGGCGCTGCCGGCCGAGATCGACAGGGCCAGCAGGGCGACGCCGGCGGCGAGGATGAGCATGCCGGACGAGAGCTGGGTGAAGATCGGCAGGCCCCGTGCGGCGGAGGTGGGGAGGTGGCGGGCGAGGACGGGGGCCAGGGCGGCGGCCGTGCCCATGACGAAGATGGCCAGCCCACCGGGAAGGTTCCCTGCCGAGCCCATGAGGGCGGGCGCCAGCGCGGGCACCAGGGCCAGGTAAAGCCCGACGATCGACCACGACGACGTCACCCCGAGCCCCGACAGCACGAACGACCCCAAGATCTCCCTCGGCACCCCGGGCGCCGCCATCCTGAACCCGGCCCGCGCGCCCGCCGTCTCCGGCCGCCGCCAGACCCCGGCGAGCAGGAGCAGGTCCACCACCGCGAGCACGGCGAAGGGCGTCAGCAGCGGGGCGGGCGCGTACTCGACCAGGACCGCGCCGAGCAGCCCGCCGACCCCCATCCCGAGCCCGCTGGCCAGCGTGTTGAGCAGCCCCGCGGCGGCGGGACGCAGGTCGAGCAGGGCCGCGCCGGCGGCGCTGATCGCGACGCCCGTGGCCACGCCCTGCAGGCCGCGCGCGACGAACAGCCAGCCCACCCCAGAGGCCGCCAGGAACATCGCCAGCGAGACGAGCAGCCCGGCCAGCCCGGCCAGAATGGCCGGACGCCGCCCCCACGAGTCTGAGATCCGCCCGAACAGCAGCAGCGCCGCGAGCACTCCGAGGCAGTACGTGGCGTAGATCAGCGTCAGCGTGGGCGTGGGGATCGCCCAGGCGGAGGCGTAGAGCTTGTAGAGCGGGGACGGCGTGGCCGACGCGGCCAGACAGAGACCGATGACCCCGGCCTTGATGGTGATGTCATTCACGCACACCACCTTGGCGAAGCTGTTTTCCCCACACGAGTGGCAGGACTGCCCATATTCGTCAAGATACTGCCGCTAAGCTGGAACGCGTGAAGCACCCCGGAGTGGTCGCGCTTGCCGTGATCGACGGCATGCCCATGTTCGAGCTGTCCATCGTCTGTGAGACGTTCGGCCTGGAGCGGCCCGACCTCGCCGACCCCTGGTACGAGCTGCGCCTGGCCGCCGCCGGCCCGGTCCGCACTCGCCACGGGTTCGCGCTGACGCCGCCGTACGGGCTCGATGCGCTGGTGAGCGCCGACACCGTCGTCGTCCCCGCGCTCCCAGGCGACTACGTGGACGGCGACGCCAGGCTGGACCCGGACCTGCTGGACGCGCTCAGGGCCGCGCACGGGCGCGGCGCGCGCATGGTCTCGCTCTGCACGGGAGCGTTCGCGCTGGCCGCGGCGGGACTGCTCGACGGCCGTACCGCCACCACCCACTGGATGCGCACCGACCTACTGCGCGCCCGCCACCCGCGCGTCCGCGTAGACCCATCCGTCCTGTACGTGGACGACGGCGACATCCTGACCAGCGCGGGCCGCAGCGCCGGCCTCGACCTGTGCCTGCACATCATCCGCAAGGATCTCGGCTCGGAGATCGCCAACCAGGTGGCCCGCCGCCTCGTCGTCCAGGCGCACCGGCCAGGCGGCCAGGCTCAGTACATCGACGCCCCGATGCCCCGCGCCGACGACGACGGCCTCGCGCCCCTGCTGCAGTGGGCGGCCCAGCGCCTGCACCGCCCGCTCACCGTCGCCGAACTGGCCAGGCAGGCCGGACTGAGCCCCCGAACCCTGGCCCGGCGCTTTCACGACGCCACCGGCACCACGCCCCTGCGCTGGCTGCACACCCAGCGGCTGTCCAGGGCCAGGCAACTCCTGGAGTCCACCGACCTGCCCGTGGACCGCGTCGGCGAGGAGTGCGGGCTGGGCTCGGCAGGCAATCTCCGGCACCACTTCACCCGTGCCATCGGCGTTACCCCGACCGAATACCGCAGAGCCTTCCACGAGACGCGCGCGTGAGCGTGCCTTCGGAAGGGCATCTGCCGCTCGTACGCGAAGGAAACGGCTGCGTATTTGCGGACGGCGTACGACTGGCGCGGGCAGGAGGCGGCACTCCATGAGCACCCGCAGTTCACCACCGAGGTCGACGGCCAGACCATCCGCTTCCTGCACGCCCGCTCCCCGACCCACACGCCCACGGCGGCGACCGGCCGATGCCTTTCATGTGGATGCTCGGTGCAGAGGCAAGGGATCCGCCGGCGGCCCTCAGCCCCGACAGCCGGCTGCTCGCGTTGTCCCCCGTTGCCCCGAACGACCACTACGGCCGGGGCAGTCTGCTCATCGCCGAGGTCGCCATGCCGCGTCAGGTGACGACGCTGACCGGGATCCACGCGGTGGCGTTGACCTTCAGCCGCGACGACAAGTTCCTGACCACCGGTGACGCGCGAAGCGTCGACGTGATCGACCTGGCCACCCGCACTGCTTCCCCGGGCGCAGAGGCCGGGCACCGAGGAGCGTGCTCACGCGCCGGCCTCCTCGCCGATGCGCAGCGCCAGGGCCTTGACCAGTTCGGCGGTCATCACGGCCTGACCGGCGGCGGAGAAGTGGATGCGGTCGGCGCTCAGCAGGTCCGGGCGGTCGTTGACCGGGTGGTCCCACATGTCGGCCAGCACCACGCGATGTTCGGCGGCCAGGGCGCGGACGATGTCATTCAGGGCGCGGACCCGCTCGTGCCAGTCCTGGAACCCGGGCACGACGAAGGCCCTGCCCAGGGTGAAGGTCGTCAGCAGTGCGCCGGTGGCGGCGGCGCGTTCGAACAACTGCCGCATGGTCTGCTCGATCGCGGTGATGTCGGGTGCGGTTCGCCACAGGTCGTTAGCGCCGCAGGAGATGTGCAGCAGGTCCGGGCGGAACTCCAAGATCGGGCCCAGCTGCCGGTCCAGCGTGCCGGCCGTGGTCGAACCGATGGTGGCGGTGTTCAGGTACGCCAGGTCGGGGTGCACGCGGCGGAGGAGGCCGGCGAGCCGGTCGCACCAGCCCATGTCGGCATAACCAGGGCTCGGGTCGTGAGTCCCGGCCGCCAGGCTGTCGCCCATTGAGGCGAACCGACGCCAAGGCGCACCGGCCAGCCACGTCGCGCTCTGCACCGGCAGGCAGATGGGGTCCGCCTCTTCTGCGTGGAAGGTCGACATGGATAAAACATACGATCGTTCGTATATATGATGCAAGTCGTCAGGCGAACGTCCTAACTCACTGCATTGCCCTGACATCGTCGCCAACATCGGCCGCAGCCGGGGCATCGCCGGCTCCTGAAACGCGCCGAACCGGACACCGCCTGAACGGCTACCGCCCTGAACGGCTACCGCCCTGGACGGCTCTGCCGCGATTTCTGGCGGATGATCCTAGGTGGGGCCGCTCGCGCGGATGGCGGCCGGGCCGTGGCCGTACCAGCGGTGGATAGCACGCCGCAGGGCGCGGGGGTCGGTGAAGCCGACCCGCGCGGCGATGGATTCGACGCTGAGCGAGCTCTCCCGCAGCAGACGGTCCACCCGGCTCTGCCGGAGCCGCTCCAGTTCCTCCCGCCAGGTGGTGCCCTCCTCGCGCAGTCGGCGCTGGAGGGTGCGGGGACTCATGGCCAGGCGGTGGGCCACGAGCTCGACGCTCGGCGGGCCGTCGGCGACCGCGGTCTCGAGGGCGGCGTGGAAGCGGTCGAGCCAGCTCAGCACAGGCCGGGCGGCCGCCGTGGACAGCCGCGCATGCTCGTCCAAAATGGCCGCGAGCGCGGGATCGGCGCGCAGCAGCGGCGCGCGTACGTCCGCTTCGGCGAAAGTGATCGATGGGTCGCCGGCCTCGTACTCGATCTTCGCGGTGTGGTAAAGCTCCACATGGCGCCGGGAGAGGGTGGGTGCGGGGTTCGGCAGCCGGACGCGCAGGGGGGTCAGCCGGCGCCCGGCACCCGAGCTTGCCACTTGGAGCAGCATGTGCGGCACCAGCTCCGCGATCAGCGGATACTGCTCGTGATCGCGATAAGGGCCTTGATAGGTGACCGTCACGCCGTCGTCGCCAGGGGTGAGGAGGAGCCGGTCGGCGGGGTCGGCGATGGCCGTGAAGTGGCGGCTGCAGGCGGCCAGCGCGTCGCCGAGGGTGCCGGAGACGGAGAACAGATAGTCCCACACGCCCAGCGCGCCTGGCCGCCACAGCTCCATGACGCGCTTGCTGCCACCCGCTTGCCATGTCGTGCCGGAGATCACTTCCCAAATCCGCAGGCAGGTCGCGGTGGGGATGCGAATCCCGGGCTCATCGAGCACGGTGAGACCGGGAATACCGGCCAGTCGTCGCTGATCCAGGCCCGCCGCAAGGCCCGCGCGGATCAGCAGGCGGGTCAGGTGGGGCGAGACGGTGTTCTTGACGTTGCCGGCCACCGCGCCGTCGCGCATCACATTGCTCGTCATGAACGGCGTGCTCCGGAAGAAAGAGAAGCCTCCCCAGCCCGGCAAATCAGGAGGAACATGACATACCGCAACACGAAGTGTGGCGCCTTCGGCCCACCCGATGACGTTTCCAGCCCTCCTGGCGCTCGGTCCGGATTCCTATCGTGGGCAACGGAAAGCCCCCTTGCCGGGGCCGGTGCAGTGATCCGAGAGGAAACGCCATGGAGAACACCCTGTTCGACTACAGCCCGATCGTCGGGCGCGAACCGATCAGCTGGCCGGGAGGCGCCCGCGTCGCCTTCTACGTGGGCCTCAACGTCGAGCACTTCACGATTGACCACCCCTCCACCAGCATCAACGAGGCCACCGCGACTCTCGTGCCGGACCCGCTCAACTACGGCTGGCGCGACTACGGGCCCCGAGTGGGCATTTGGCGCGTGACGGACGTCCTCGACCGGCACGGGATCCGGGCGAGCGTGCTGCTCAACGCCGACGTGTGCGAGCAATACCCGCAGATCGTCGAGGCCGGCAACGCCCGAGACTGGGCGTGGTTGGCCCACGGCAAGAACAACTCCACCCTGCAGGCAGGCGTCGGCGACGAGCGCGCCTACCTGACCGAGGTGGTCGAGACCATCGCCAAAGCCACCGGGCAGCGACCGCGCGGCTGGCTCGGGCCCGCGCTCACCGAGACGTTCCAGACGCCGTCGCTGCTGGCCGAGCTCGGGCTGGACTACGTGCTGGACTGGACCAACGACGACCAGCCGTACCGGTTGAACGTCCCCGGGATGCTGAGTGTGCCGTATTCGCTGGAACTCAACGACCTGGGCATCTTCACCATGCAGGGCAAGAGCGGCGGCGACTTCGTGCAGATGGTCACCGACCAGTTCGACCAGCTCTACGCCGAGTCTGCCGCGAGCGGGCGGGTGATGGCGCTGGCGCTGCACCCGTTCGTCATCGGCCAGGCGTTCCGGGCCAAGTACCTCGACCAGGCGCTCGCGTACATCGCCGGCCACGAAGGCGTGTGGCTGACGACGAGCGACGAGATCGCCGCACACTACGCAAGCACGACCACTGGCACAACATCCTGACACCTGCCTGTTCAGGGGTCCCGTCGGTTTGTGGATCATCACCGCACCCCGTCCGACCCGCCCCAGAGATCCGCCACGCACCGGCGCCAGAGCCCGGCCATGGTGCGCCGGCGGACTCCGTGGGGCATCGGCGCTTCGGGCGTCGCGTCCGAGCCTGGCGGCCGACCCGAGAAGGGATGGGCCGAACGCTGATCGGCTCGCGTTCGCCGCCTCAGGACAGAAGCTCATCGATCACCCGGCGGACCTTGTGCGCGGCGCCCGATTCGCCGAGACGCATCGCGATGTTGGCGGCGTGCAGCACCGCGTCGATCTGGAACGCTGTGAGTTCGGTGTCGACCTCGGTGATCTCCCCCTCGGCGATGGCGCGAGACAGTTGTTCTGCGAGCAGGGTCAGCCAAGCCTGCCGCTGACGCGCCAGGGTGTCGCGGACCGGCCCGGGGCGGCTGTCGAAGTCCGGGATGTTGGCCGCCCAGAAGCACCCGCCGGGAAAGAGCGGCGCTTCGACGTAGGTGATCCACCGTTCGACCAGGGCCCGTAGCCGAGCGGCTCCCGGCGGCGCCGCAGTAGCCGGCTCGACGACCGCCTCCAGGAAAACCTCTCCTGCGGTCTTCGCCGTGGCGATCTGAAGTTGCTCCTTGGTCGGAAACAGCGTCGCCACGCCGCCCTTGCTCAGGCTCAGATCAGCGGCGAGGCGGCCGAAGGACAGACCGCTCAGACCCTCGACGGAGGCCACATCCACGGCATGACGCGTGATTGTCCTCCTGGCGCGCGCCCCACGGGCCAGCCTCTGATCGGCAGTCATGATGTCCTCTCTACCGACGCGTCAATTAATTACGAACGATCGTACCTTCACCAGTGGCTGGCGTCATCCCGACGGACAGTTCCAGGTTGAGAGCATCTCGAGCCGCTGCTCGAACGGTGGTCAGTGCGGATTCAGGGAGACAGCGCCTGACGGCGAGACCGTTCCGCCCTGGGCCCGCCTGTCATGCCATGGTGTGCCGGATCCTAAGATCCGAGGCGTGGCCAGATACTTCGATCTTCATCCCGACAATCCCCAGCCTCGCCTGATCAGCCAGATCGCCGAGATCCTGCGGGCGGACGGGCTTATCGCCTACCCCACCGACTCGTGCTACGCCCTCGGATGCCAGCCGGGCAACAAGGAGGGCATCGACCGGATCAGGGAGATCCGCGGCCTGGGCAGCGACCACCACTTCACCCTGCTCTGCCGCGACTTCGCCCAATTCGGCCAGTTCGTTCACCTCAGCAATGCGCTGTTCCGCCAGGTCAAGGCGGCGACTCCCGGCGGTTACACCTTCATCCTGCCCGCGACCAAGGAAGTGCCGCGGCGGCTGCTGCATCCCCGGAAGAAGACCGTCGGCGTCCGCATCCCTGATCACGTCGTCACCCAGGCGCTGCTGGCCGAGTTCGGCGAACCGCTGGTGTCCAGCACCCTGCTGCTGCCCGACGAGACCGAGCCTCTGACGCAGGGCTGGGAAATCAAGGAGCGGCTCGACCACCTGGTGGACGCCGTCATCGACTCCGGCGAATGCGGTGCCATTCCGACGACTGTCGTCGACTTCTCGCAGCAGGAGCCGGAGATTCTTCGCCGGGGCACGGGAGATACGTCCCTGTTCGAATAGGCCCGGGAAAACAACATCCCGCCCGATCAAGATGATCGGACGGGATCGGCTGTTTGTGGAGCTATGGGGATTCGAACCCCAGACCTCCTCCATGCCATGGAGGCGCGCTACCAACTGCGCTATAGCCCCTGGTCACCGCTTCGAGTGCTCTCGTGAACGGCGCTCAGGAAGCATATAGTCATCCGCACGATTCGCCTAATCGCGGCCCCGCACCACCGGTGAGCGGCGGTGCGGGCCGTGAAGGGGCTCAGGTCTGGGCGTCGGGCCGGTCGTCGCTGCTGATGGGCTCCGGCAGCGTGCCCGCGTTGTGCTCCAGCAGCCGCCATCCCTTGCGGCCCTCCTGCAGCACCGACCACGAGCAGTTGCCCAGCCCGCCCAGCGCCGGCCACAGCTCCTCGGGCAGGCCGAGCAGCTCGCAGATGCCGAGCCGCAGCGCGGCGCCGTGCGAGGCGATCACGAGCAGGCCGTCGTCGTCGAGCTTGGCGGCCCAGCGGCGCATGGCCGCGGCGACGCGCGCCGCCACCTCCGTGACAGGCTCCCCGTCGGGGGCCTCCCAGGCGATGTACTCCTCCGGCCAGCGGGCGGCGATCTCGTCGCGGGTGAGGCCCTCCCACTGCCCGCCGCCCCGTTCACGGAAGTCCTTGTCCACGGCCACGTCGAGGCCGACGAGCCGGCCGAGCGCGAGCGCGGTGTCGTTGGCGCGCCGCAGGTCGGAGGAGACGATCATGCTGGGGCGCAGGGACGCCAGCAGCGAGGCCGCCCGGGCCGCCTGGGCCTGGCCGGTCTCGTCCAGGGGGATGTCGGAGTGTCCCTGGAAGCGGTGCTCGACGTTCCACAGTGTCTGCCCGTGCCGGAGGCAGACGATCCGCTTGCTCAACTCCTGGCTCGCTGGATGTTGGCCTGCATCACGGCCTCCGGCAGCGTGATGGCGGGGCAGTCCTTCCACAGCCGCTCCAGGGCGTAGAAGGTGCGGTCCTCCTCGTGCTGCACGTGCACGACGATGTCGAGGTAGTCGAGGAGCACCCAGCGGCCCTCACGCTCGCCTTCGCGGCGGACGGGCTTGGCGTCGGCCTCGGTGCGCAGCCTCTCCTCGATCTCGTCGACGATGGCGCGGACCTGGCGGTCGTTGGTGGCGGAGCAGAGCAGGAAGGCGTCGGTGATGACGAGCTGCTCGCTCACGTCGTAGGCGAGGATGTCGTCGGCCAGCTTGTCCGCCGCGGCCTCGGCGGCGATCCTGACCAGCTGGACGGCTCTGTCAGATGCGGTCACGATGCGGGTCTGTCCTCCTGTGTAGGCAATCTGCCTTGTGCTGAGCCTACCTTCTCCGCCCGCACCCCTCACTCCCGCCGCGGAAGCCGTGAGCGTACAAGGTGAACGAGGGGCGCGCCGGTCAGTCCTGGCGATAGAGGCCGCGCTTGTTGATGTACTGCACGATGCCGTCGGGGACGAGGTACCAGATCGGCTCGCCGTTGGCCACGCGCTGCCGGCACTCGGAGGAGGAGATGGCCAGGGCGGGGATCTCCAGCAGGGTGACCTTGCCCTCGGGCAGGCCCGGGTCGTGCAGCGTGTGGCCCGGCCGGGTGCAGCCGACGAAGTGCGCGAGGCCGAACAGCTCGCTCGCGTCCTGCCAGGTGAGGATGGCGCCCAGGGCGTCGGCGCCGGTGATGAAGAACAGCTCGGCGTCCGGCCCGTACGCCCGCGACACGTCACGCAGCGTGTCGATGGTGAACGTCGGCCCGGGCCGGTCGATGTCCACCCGGCTGACCGAGAACCTGGGGTTGGAGGCGGTCGCGATCACCGTCATCAGGTAGCGGTCCTCGGGCGCCGACACCTCTCGCTCCGACTTCTGGTACGGCCGGCCCGTCGGCACGAACACGACCTCGTCGAGCTCGAAGTGGTGCGCCACCTCACTGGCGGCGACCAGGTGACCGTGATGGATGGGGTCGAAGGTCCCACCCATCACTCCCACGCGTCGCTTCCCCTGAACATCAGGCGCAAGCATCATGTGTGGGACCTTACGCGGAACCCCTACCAGAAGATGAGGGGACCCCCCTCGGCGAGACCCGCGCATCGCCCACGATGCCGACGTAGCATGCCGGGCATGACGACCACCCCGGACCGCAACCGCGTCCAACTGCCCGGCATCTCGTCCCGTGCCTACGAACACCCCGCAGACCGGTCCGCCCTGGTCGCTCTGCGTAAGTTGAGCGGGTTCGACACGGTTCTCAAGCAGATGTCCGGTCTCATCAGTGAGCGGCGGCTGCGCCTGATGTACCTCGCATCGGCCGTACGGGTGAGCGAGACCCAGTTCCGCTCCCTGTACGACATGGGGCGCGACGCCGCCTACACCCTCGACCTGCACCGGATCCCCGAGATCTACGTCCAGCAGGACCCCCAGGTCCAGGCCAAGGCCATCGGCTTCGACGACCCGTTCATCGTGGTGACCACCGGACTGCTCAACCTCATGAACGAGGAGGAGCAGCGTTTCGTCATCGGCCACGAGACCGCGCACATCCTGTCCGGACACGCGGTCTACCGGACGATGCTCGACATCCTCACCCGCCTGGCCACCCGCGTCGCGTGGATCCCCCTCGGCTACATCGGGCTGCGCGCCATCGTGGCCGGTCTGGAGGAGTGGTACCGCAAGTCGGAGCTCTCCTGCGACCGCGGCGGCCTGCTCGTCGGCCAGGACCCGGAGGCGGGCAAGCGGGCGCTGATGAAGCTGGCCGGCGGCGCCTACACGCACGAGATGAACATCGAGGCCTTCCTGGAGCAGTACAACGAGTACGACACCGCGGGCGACCTCCGCGACGGCTTCCTCAAGGTGCTCAACCTGCTCGGCACCACCCACCCGTTCGCCGTGGTGCGCGTGGCCGAGCTGGACAAGTGGCAGCGCAGCGGCGAGTACGACCGCATCGTCGCCGGCGACTACCCCCGCCGCGAGGACGACGCCAACGCCCGGGTCACCGACGAGGTCAAGGCCGCGGCCGAGTCCTACCGCGCCTCCTGGTCGCAGTCGCAGGACCCGTTCATCGGCGTGCTGCGCGACGTGGCGGAGGGCGCGGTCAACGCGGGCGAGCGCATCTTCAACCGCTTCTCCCGCCGCGACGGCGGCCAGGGCTGACGGCTCAGGCCCCCTTCCCCGAACGCTCCGGGGCCGGCCTCACCGACTGTTCTCGGAGCAGCCAGGTTCTGGAGCACTCAGGTTCTGGAGCACTCAGGTTCTGGAGCACTCAGGATCTAGAGCAGCAGAGCGATCGCGCGCACGGCCGCCGCGCACAGGGCGACGAACCCGCCCAGCACGGCCAGTGCGCGCAGCCCCTCGCGGCGCAGCTCCGGCAGCCGGGCGCCGATCCGCTCGATCTCGCGGCCGGTGATGCCGCCGCACAGCATGCCGAACACCACGCCCGCGGCGGTGACCGGCGCGGGCTGCTGCCACCAGTCGGAGCCGATCTGACCGCCGCCGGTGAGCCAGAGCGCTCCGCCGGCCGCCACCACGACGGGCACGCCCGGCCAGAGCGCCGCGGTCACCGCCGAGCCGGTGGCCGCGAACGGGAACACCAGCACCCGCAGCGCCACCCGCCAGCGCCGTGACGTGCGGTTGCGGACCACCCAGTGGCTCATCCAGATGGTCCGCGTCAGCACCACGAACACCGCCGTGATGCCGATGGAGGCGATCGGCCACATCACCGACGCCACCACGCACGGCACGGCCAGCACGGCCAGCAGCAGGAGGGCGGCGTTGCCCGCGGGCAGCGAGGTGGAGCCGGGCTCCGACCTGAAGCGGGCGGCGCGGCCCCCTCGCGCCTGGGCGGCCGCCGCCTTGGCGCGGGCCCGCGCGGTGGCCGGCTTGGCGCCCTCGGCCGCCCGGCCGCGGGCCTCGGCCCGGCCGCGCGGCGCCGGCACCTTGCCCTCCGCGGCGGAGCGGACGCGGGCGGTCCCGTCGGCGGCGGCGCGCCCCCGGGCGACGGCCTCGCCGCCCGTCCGGGTGCGCGGCGCGGCGTCTCCGGTCGCACGTGCCCGAGCGGCCTCGGCGCCCGTACGGGTGCGCGCTGGGTCGGCGCCCGTACGAGTGCGCCCTGGATCTGTGCCCGTACGCGTGCGCGCCGGGTCCGTGCCCGTCCGGGTGCGCGCGGCCTCGGCGGCCGGTCTCGGCCGGGCGCCGGACTCGCCCGCCGACCTGGGACGCGGCGTGGCCTCCCCACCGGCTGCCGATCCGGCGGTCCCTGGTCTTGGTCTCGGTGTGGCGTCCCCGGTGGAGCCGCTGCGGGTGCGCGTGCCGTCGGCGCCCGCGCGTCCGCGCGGCGACGGGACCTTGCCGTCCTGAATCTCGCCGCCCGACCGGCCGCGGGCTCCCGGGTCGCCGCCGGTGCGCGGACGTGGCCCGGAGTCGCCGGTCCGCGGTCCCGTGTCGGCGCCGGAACGGGCGCGGGGGCCCGTGTCGCCGCCCACGCGAGGCCGGGGGCCCCGGCCCTCCTCCCCCGTCTTGCGCGGGGGCTTGGCGTCGTCAGCGGCACGGCCGCGCGTCTCCTCGGCCACGGGGGCCGCGAGCAGACCCTTCGGCGCCGAGCCCGAGCCGGGCCCTCCGGTCACCCGGGCCAGCCGGGACAGCCGGTCGGCCAGCAGCGCGGCCGTGGGACGCTTGCCGGGCTCGCGGTTGAGCGCCGCGCGCACCAGCGGCAGCAGTGCCACGGGCACGCCCTTGAGGTCGGCCTGGCCGTTCAGCACCGCGTACATCTGCGCCTCGGCCGTGCCCCGCCCGAACGCCGGCCGCCCCGTCGCCGCGAACGCCACCGTCGCCGCCCAGGCGTGGATGTCGGCAGGCGAGTCGACCTGCTCGTCGGCGAAGATCTCCGGCGCGGTGTAGCCGGGCGTGCCGAGGAAGGTGCCGGTCATGGTGAGCCGGGTGGCGTCGTGCACCTGCGCGATGCCGAAGTCGATGAGAACCGGGCCCTCGGCGCCCATGATGATGTTGGCGGGCTTCAGGTCGCGGTGGACCACGCCGGCCGCGTGGATGATCGCCAGTGCGGCGGCGATGCCCTGCGCCATGTCGACGAGCTGCGCCATGTCGAGGGGCCCGTCCTGGCGGACCCGGTCGAGGAGCGTGACGCCCTCGATGTGCTCCATGACGAGGTACGGCCGGGCGCAGCCGAGGTCGGCGTCGAGCACCTTGGCGACGTACGGGCTCTCGACCCGGCGGAGAGCACGAACTTCGCGTTCCAGCCGAATCCTGGACGAATCATCCTGGGTGAGCTCGTGCAGCACCTTGAGCGCGACCCGCTCGCCGCGCCGGGAGCCGGCGAGGTAGACCTCGCCCATGCCCCCACGGCCCAGCCGCTCGAGCAAGGTGTACGGCCCGACCTTGCCGAGCTTGCTCACCGTCCCTCCCTGCTCGGCGCGCCCATAAGGGGCACAACCTTAGCGCCGGAAGGGCCGGGGATGTCCGAGGCGCGCCGAGACTTTCGCTTCCCGCGGACGGCGCGCCCGAACCGGCGCGCCACCGCGACCGCTAACGATCGGAGCGCCGGCCCAGCAGCGCGTCGAACTCCGCCAGCGGCTCCCGGGACAGGTCGGGACGTCCGCTGCGACGCCAGCGGACGTGGCCGCGGCCCTCCAGCCACAGCATCAGACGGTCGGCGCCGGCGATCACAGCGGCGGCGGAAGCCAGGGCGATGAGCAGCTCCATGCGCCCAGCCCATCGCCATCGCCCCCGGCGGCCACGCCGACACGCCGCCGCCTGCCGTATCGGGTCAGCGGCCTGACCCGGCGATGACCGTGCCCTCGGAGGTGCGCAGGTGTCCCTCGCCGGTGTAGACCCACTTGGTGGAGGTCAGCTCGGGCAGCCCCATCGGGCCGCGCGCGTGCAGCTTCTGCGTGGAGATGCCGATCTCCGCGCCGAACCCGAACTCCCCGCCGTCGGTGAACCGGGTGGAGGCGTTGACCGCCACGGCCGCCGAGTCGACGAGCGACACGAACCGGCGGGCGGCCCCCTGGGACCGGGTGACGATCGCGTCGGTGTGCCCCGAGCCGTACTCCCGGATGTGGGCCACGGCGTCCTCCAGCGAGTCGACGACGGCCGCGGCGATGTCCAGCGAGAGGTACTCGACACGGAAGTCGTCCTCGGTGGCCGGCACGACCTCGCCGAGACGGGCCACGCGGTCGTCGCCGTGGACGGTCACGCCGGCCTCCTTCAGGGCCCGCAGCGCCATGGGCACGAACGTGTCCGCGATGCCGGCGTGCACCAGGAGCGTCTCGGCCGCGTTGCACACCGACGGCCGCTGGGCCTTGGCGTTGACCAGGATCTCCACGGCCAGGTCGAGGTCGGCGTCGGCGTCCACGTACACGTGGCAGTTGCCCACGCCGGTCTCGATCACCGGCACCGTGGACTCCTCGACCACCGAGTTGATCAGTGAGGCGCCGCCACGCGGGATGAGCACGTCGACCAGGCCGCGCGCCCGCATCAGCTCCTTGACCGAGTCGCGGGTGAGCCCCGGCACGAGCTGCACGGCCCCGGCCGGCACCTCGGTGTCCGCGAGCGCCTCCTGCATGACCCGCACCAGCGCGGTGTTGGAGGAGTAGGCGCTGGAGGAGCCGCGCAGCAGCACCGCGTTCCCGCTCTTGAGGCAGAGCGCCGCCGCGTCGACGGTCACGTTGGGGCGGCCCTCGTAGATGATGCCGATGACGCCGAGGGGCACCCTGAGCTGCCGCAGCTCCAGCCCGTTGGGCAGCGTGGAGCCGCGCACGACCTCGCCCACCGGGTCGGGCAGGTCGGCCACCTGCCGCACCGCCTCGGCCACGGACCGGATCCGGCTCTCGTCGAGCCGCAGCCGGTCGATCATCGCCTCGGCCGTGCCCTGCGCGCGGGCCTGCTCGACGTCCTCGGCGTTGGCCTCGATGATCTCCGCCGCGTGGGCCACCAGGGCGTCGGCGACGGCGCGCAACGCCCGGTCCTTCGGCGCCCGCGGCAGCGGGGCCAGCTCGGCGGCGGCCTCTCGTGCCGCGCGGGCGACCTTCAGGAACTCCTCGGACATCACGTGCTCCTCGTTGTCGTGCCGCTTGAGAGGCGCCGGCTCCCGACGCCCCCCACCCGGCCCTCGTCCCTCACCAGCCGCGGTGCGGCCGGGCGCGGGGGCAGTCAGTTGTGGGACTCCAGTATGACGATGTCGTCGCGGTGGATCAGCTCGCGTTCATATTCCGGACCCAGCTCGCTGGCCAGCTCGCGCGTGGAGCGGCCCAGCAGGCCCGGGATCTCGCCGGCGTCGAAGTTGACCAGCCCGCGCGCCACCACCGCGCCGCGCGGCGCGCACAGGTCGACCGGGTCGCCCGCGGCGAACTCGCCCTCCACGGAGGTGACGCCCGCCGGCAGCAGCGACTTGCGGCGCGCCACGATGGCCTCGACCGCGCCGTCGTCGAGGTGCAGCCGCCCCCGGCCGGTCGTGGCGTGCGCCAGCCAGAGCAGCCGGGTGCCGGGGTGCCGGCCGCCCGGGTGGAAGTAGGTGCCGACGTCGGCGCCGGCCAGGGCCTGCGCGGCGTGCGCGGCGGCCGTCAGCACGACCGGCACGCCCGCGCCGGTGGCGATGCGCGCCGCCTGCACCTTGGTCACCATGCCGCCGGTGCCGACGGCCGCGCCGTTCCTGCCCAGCTCGACGCCGGCCAGGTCCTCCGGGCCGCGCACCTCGGCCAGCCGCTTGGCGCCGCTGCGGCTCGGCGGGCCGTCGTAGAGGGCGTCCACGTCGGACAGCAGCACCAGCGCGTCGGCGTGGACGAGGTGGGTGACCAGCGCCGCCAGCCGGTCGTTGTCGCCGAAGCGGATCTCGTCGGTGGCGACGGTGTCGTTCTCGTTGACGATCGGCACGATGCCGAGCTCCAGCAGCCGGTTGAGGGTGCGCTGGGCGTTGGCGTGGTGGGCGCGGCGCATCATGTCGTCGGCCGTCAGCAGCACCTGGCCGACGCGCAGGCCGTATCGGGCGAAGGAGGAGGTGTAGCGGGCGACGAGCACGCCCTGGCCGACGGAGGCGGCGGCCTGCTGCGTGGCCAGGTCGCGCGGGCGCGCGGACAGTCCGAGCGGGCCGAGGCCCGCCGCGATCGCCCCCGAGGAGACCAGCACGAGCTGCGTGCCCGTACGGCGGCGCGCGGCGAGGACGTCGACCAGCGCGTCGACCCGGTCCACGTCGATCGTTCCCTGCGGGGTGGTCAGCGAGGAGGAGCCGACCTTGACGACGACCTTCGACGCTGAGCTGATCCGTTCGCGCACATCTGGAAGCCTATCCGAGGCCGGCGGCCCCGATCCGCGCGTCTCCCGCGAGCCCGGCGGCGGGGCCGGGCGGCGGGGTCAGCGGGGAGCGGGGCCGCGCGGGACGCGGCCCAGCCGCTGCTCCGCCCGCAGGGAGAGGTTTCCTAGCCCAGCCTGCTGTCGGTGCCGCGAGGGCCCGTGCGGACGGACTCGGCGTGCAGCGTGGGCTGCCAGTCGAAGACGTAGCCGCCCTCCATGGGGCCGATGACCACCTCGGCGCCGGCGGTCGCGCCGGCCTTGACCAGCTGCTCCTCGACGCCGAGCCGCTCCAGCCGGTCGGCCAGGTAGCCGACGGCCTCGTCGTTGCTGAAGTCGGTCTGCCGGATCCAGCGCTCGGGCTTCTCACCCGTGACCTGGAACAGGTTGTCGTTGACCTTGCGGACCGCGAACCCGGTCTCGCCGAGCTGCCGCGGCCTGATCACCAGGCGGGTGGGCTCCTCGACCGGGCGGTTGGCACGGGCGGCGGCGACCCACTCGCCCATCGCGAACGTCAGCTCGCGCAGCCCGGCGTGGGTGGCGGCCGACACCGTGAACACCTGGAGCCCGCGCGCCTCGAAGTCCGGCTTGACCAGCTCGGCCAGCTCCTGGGCGTCGGGCACGTCGGCCTTGTTGAGCACCACCATGCGCGGGCGGTCCTCCAGCTTGCCGTACGCCTCCAGCTCCGCCTCGATCACCTCGTAGTCGGTGACGGGGTCGCGGCCGGGCTCCATCGTGGCGCAGTCGATGACGTGGACCAGCATGTCGCA
Organism: Nonomuraea sp. NPDC050383; assembly: GCF_044459125.1. Lineage (NCBI taxonomy): Bacteria > Bacillati > Actinomycetota > Actinomycetes > Streptosporangiales > Streptosporangiaceae > Nonomuraea > Nonomuraea sp. NPDC050383. The sequence continues at coordinate 19,814 of NZ_JBITIP010000031.1, read as the reverse complement.
CCGCTCGACGTGGCGCAGGAACTCGTGGCCGAGGCCCTTGCCCTGCGAGGCGCCCGGGATCAGCCCGGGCACGTCGGCGACCGTGAAGACGGTCTCGCCGGTGGTGACGACGCCGAGGTTGGGCACCAGCGTGGTGAACGGGTAGTCGGCGATCTTCGGCCGGGCCGCGCTCAGCGCCGCGATCAGCGACGACTTGCCGGCGCTGGGGAAGCCGACCAGCGCGACGTCGGCGACGCTCTTGAGCTCCAGCATGACGTCCAGCCCGTCGCCCGGCTCACCGAGCAGCGCGAACCCCGGGGCCTTGCGCTTCGTGCTGGCCAGCGCGGCGTTGCCGAGGCCGCCGTGGCCGCCGTGCGCGATCACGTACCGGGTGCCCGAACCGACGAGGTCCACCAGCACCTCGCCCGTGTCGGCGTTCTTGACGACGGTGCCGTTGGGCACCGGCAGGACGACGTCGCCGCCGTTGGCGCCGTCACGGTTGGAGCCCTGCCCCTGCTTGCCGTTGTCGGCCTTGCGGTGCGGGCGGTGGTGGTAGTCGAGCAGGGTCGAGGTGTTGGGGTCCACCTCCAGGATCACGTCACCGCCCCGGCCGCCGTTGCCCCCGTCGGGGCCGCCGAGCGGCTTGAACTTCTCCCGGTGGATGGAGGCGCAGCCGTTCCCTCCGTCACCAGCCCTGACGTGCAGGACCACTTGGTCCACGAAGTCCGGCATGTCCGCCTCTCCTCACGCCCCCGTCCGGGGGTTCTCTCTTGTCTTGCGTGCTCGTCCCGCGCTCATCACGTGCTCGTCCGCGCTCGTCCCGCGCTCGGCCCTCGCCGGGGCCGGCCCGGGGGACGCGGCACGCACGGATGGGCCGGACAACACGAAGGGGCGGATCGACGAACCGATCCACCCCTTGGTAACGCCGTTCGGCTGCGGATTACTCCGCGACCGGGACGATGCTCACGGCCTTGCGGCCACGCTTGACGCCGAACTGCACGTGACCCGCGGTCAGCGCGAACAGCGTGTCGTCGCCACCACGGCCGACGTTGTCGCCGGGGTGGAAGTGGGTGCCACGCTGACGGACGATGATCTCGCCCGCGTTGACCAGCTGGCCGCCGAAGCGCTTGACGCCCAGGCGCTGAGCGTTGGAGTCACGGCCGTTCCGGGTGGACGACGCGCCCTTCTTGTGTGCCATCTCTCAAACTCCCGATCAGGCCTGGTCGATACCGGTGATCTTCACCTGGGTGTACCGCTGGCGGTGACCCTGGCGCTTCTTGTAACCGGTCTTGTTCTTGTACTTGAGAATGCGGATCTTCGGACCCTTGGTCTCGCCGAGAATCTCGGCGGCGACCGTGAACTTGCCCGCCTCCGTGGTCACATCGCCGTCGTTGACGACGAGCACCGTCGGCAGCGAAATCGAAGAGCCGACCTCGCCGGCGACCTTGTCCACCTCGAGGACGTCACCGACGGAGACCTTCTGCTGCCTGCCGCCGCAACGAACGATCGCGTACACCGCGGAACCCTTCTACTGTCTACTGTTGCGATCCACGGCCGTCCCGGACGGGGCGGCCGTTGACTGCCGAGTGCTGCGCCTGCACCCGCATTTGTCTGGAACCAACGAACCGAGTGGGCGCGCCAACAGGGCACGTCACCTGACGCACCGATCCACAAGGGTACCGGATTAACGGTGCCCTAGGCGAACCGGACGGATCGTCGGGCAGTCCTTCGAGCAGCCACTCAGGGGGCTACTCGGCGGACTTGGCTCGGCGGGAGCGTCGCCGCCCCCTGCCGGAAGACTGGCCCGCTTGGTCATCCTCAGCAGGGACGTCATCAAGCGCACCGGTCACGGTATCACGGCCGGAGGAGTCCTTGGCCGCGGAAACCTTGTCCCCGCTCTTGTCACCATGGCTCTTGTCGCCATGGCCCCTGTCGCCCAGCTTGTCCGCCACAGCCTTCTCGACGGCCATCTTGCCCTGCGTGCCGCGCGGCTCCGGCTTGGACTCCACCGGCTCCGTGGAGACGATGAGCCCACGCCCGTTGCAGCACTCGCACGGCGTCGAGAACGCCTCCAGCAGCCCCTGACCGACCCGCTTGCGCGTCATCTGCACCAGGCCGAGCGAGGTGACCTCGGCCACCTGGTGCTTGGTCCGGTCGCGGGCCAGGCACTCCAGCATGCGCCGCAGCACCAGGTCACGGTTGGACTCCAGCACCATGTCGATGAAGTCGATGACGATGATGCCGCCGATGTCGCGGAGCCTGAGCTGGCGGACGATCTCCTCGGCCGCCTCCAGGTTGTTGCGGGTGACGGTCTCCTCGAGGTTGCCGCCCTGACCGGTGAACTTGCCGGTGTTGACGTCGACGACGGTCATCGCCTCGGTGCGGTCGATCACCAGCGAGCCGCCGCTGGGCAGCCACACCTTGCGCTCCATCGCCTTGGACAGCTGCTCGTCGATCCGGTACGACTCGAACACGTCACCCTGGTCGCCGTCCCAGCGCGACAGCCGCTCCTCCAGGTGCGGGGCGACGTACTTGACGTACTCCTCGACCGTCTCCCACGCCCCCTCGCCCTGTACGACGAGCGAGCTGAAGTCCTCGTTGAAGACGTCGCGCACCACGCGCACGGTCAGGTCCGGCTCGGCCGACAGCAGCTCGGGCGGGCTCGCCGACTTGGCCTTCTTCTGGATGTTCTCCCACTGCGCCGACAGGCGGGCGACGTCGCGGGCCAGCTCGTCCTCGGAGGCGCCCTCGGCCGCGGTGCGCACGATCACGCCCGCGTTCTCCGGCATGACCTTCTTCAGGATGCTCTTGAGCCGGGTGCGCTCCTTGTCGGGCAGCTTGCGGCTGATGCCGGTCATCGAGCCGTCGGGCACGTAGACCAGGTAGCGGCCGGGCAGGCTGATCTGCGAGGTCAGGCGGGCGCCCTTGTGGCCGATCGGGTCCTTGGTGACCTGCACCAGCACCGACTGGCCGGACTTCAGCGCCACCTCGATCCGCTTGGGCTGGCCCTCCAGTCCGGCGGTGTCGAAGTTCACCTCTCCGGCGTACAGGACGGCGTTGCGGCCCTTGCCGATGTCGACGAACGCCGCCTCCATCGACGGCAGGACGTTCTGCACCTTGCCGAGGTAGACGTTGCCGACGTACGACTGGCTGGCCTCACGGTTGACGTAGTGCTCGACGAGGACGCCGTCCTCCAGCACCGCGATCTGCGTGCGGTCGCCCTGGCGGCGCACCACCATCATCCGGTCGACCGCCTCGCGACGGGCCAGGAACTCCGACTCGGTGATGATCGGCGGACGGCGGCGGCCCAGCTCGCGGCCCTCGCGGCGGCGCTGCTTCTTGGCCTCCAGCCGGGTCGACCCGCGCACGCTCTGCACGCCGTCGGCGGAGGTGTCCACCAGGGCGGCGCGACCCGAGCGGGGTGCGCGGATGCGGACGACCGTGTTGGGCGGGTCGTCGCCGGCCGGCTCGGCGCCCCCGTCGTCGGAGCCGCGCCTGCGGCGGCGGCGCCGGCGGCGCGAGCCGGAGCTGTCCTCCTCCTGCTGCTCCTCGGGCTGGTCGTCCTCGCCGTCGTCGTCGGACTCGTCCGAGTCGTCGGAGTCGGCGTCGTCGCGCTCGCGGGCCTTGCCGCGGCCCCGGCCGCCCCTGCGGCGGCGCCGGCGGCGGCTGCCGCCCTCTTCCTCCTCCTGGTCGGAGTCGTCGGAGGAGTCGACGTCGTCGATGACCGCCTCGGCGGCCTCGTCCTCGTCGGCGGCCGGCTCGGGCTCGGGCCGCTGGGTCTCGGCACGCGCCGGCTCGGGGCGCGCGGGCTCCGGACGTACGGCCTGGCTCGGGTCGGGCGCCTGGAACAGCGGCGCGAAGATCGCGGAGGGGCGCTGGAACGAGGCGCCCGGCTGGTCGGAGCGGCGCCCGGAGAACCCGAACGGGTCGGCGAGCAGGCTGGGCCGGTCGCCGTCCTCGTCGAGGTCCTCGCCGGCGGGCTCGTCGTCGAGCGGCTCGTCCTCAGGCAGCACGTCGAAAATGTCCTCGACGTCGCCCTCGTCCTCGTCGTCGGCGCTCTGGGTGGCGGCGCTCCGGGTGGCGGCGCTCTGCCTGCGGGTGCTCCGGCCGCGGGTCGTGGCGGCGGTCTCCGCGCCGGTCGCACCGCTCTCGTCGCCGGTGCCCGAGGCGCCGGCGGCGGCCGTCTCCTCGGCCGCGGCCTCCGGCTCCGCCTTCTTGCGGGTACGGCGGCGGCGCGTCGGGGCGGCCTCGGCGGCGTCATCGACGGTGTCCTGCGTGCCACCCGCGCCGCGCGGCGTCGTGTCGCCGCTCTCGGCGGCGTCCTGGCCCGCCTCCGCCGCGAGAACACGGTCGGCGGTGTCCAGCGCGGCCCGTTCGGCGTCCTGCGCCGCGGGCGCACCCGTCTCCGGGGCGCCGGCGTGCGTCAGGGCCGCCTCGGCGGCGTCACCGGCCGGCGACGCTCCCGTGGTGGCCGGCTCGGCGTCCTCGGCCTTCCTGCCGGTGCGGCGGCGCGAGGCGGTGGCCGTCGAACGGGTCCTGGTCCGCTTGGGCTTCTCGGCCTCTGCGGCGCCCGCGTCCGCGGCGACGTCGTCGGAGCCACCGGAGGCGCCACCCGCGACGGCATCGGCGACCGCGGCCTCGGCCGGGCTTCCCCCTGCCTCCTGGGCAGTCCCCGGCGCGGCCTCCTGGCCGGCCTGTTCCGCGGCGGCGCCCTCCGGACCCCGTGCCGCGGCCTCGGCCGCGGAGACGGTCACCGGAGCGGGCTCGTCGGGAACCTCGGGCGGCGGCCCGGCGGGCCGGCTCGCGACCCGGCGTCGCGTGGTCGTGCGTGGCTGTTCAGTTGTCTCGCCGTCGGGGCCCGTGACCCCGGTCTTGGGCTCGTTCTCGAGCATGCGGGCGCTCTCCCGTCAGCTCCCGGGCGCGTCGCCGCGCCGCGCAGGAGCTCTCGTGTTTCGTTGTGCGCCCGCGCCCCCGCCAAGGGGCATGAGCGCCAAGTCCTGTCAGCGGTCGTGCCCCACCCATGCGGGACACTCCCTTAACCGGCGACGTGCTCACCTGTCGGTCCCGCTTCGCCGCCGCGCGTGGTCTCGCGGTCAAGGTCGAACGGGTCGGCAAGCGCACCGGTGCCGACGTCCAGCGGCCCCTGCGCCAGCCTGGTCACCTCGGGGGGGACCGGCGGCGCGAAGTCGGCCACAAGGCGCAGCCCTGCGAGCACATCGTCGGGTCGAACGGCAGGCGTCATGTGCCGAACAACCATGCGCAGTATGACACACGACTGTCCGGGCACCTGAGCTGCGGTTCTGCCTGTCCCCTCGGATCCCTCGGACATCGCCAGCCTCAGCACGGCCTCACGGGCGTCGAAGCGGCGAGGGCCCTTCTTGGTGAGGCGCTCGACCTCCACGGCCTCGGCGGAGAGGAACTTCTCCACCGCGACCCCGGCGAGATCGGGATCCGCACCGGGCATCCGCACCTCCCACTCGGAGGCCTCCAGGCGCTCGGCCAGCCCTCCCGGGCCCGCCTCGACGACCTCAAGCACGTCGAGCCCGGGCGGCAGCGAGCCGTCGAGGTCGTCGCGGACCCGCTCGGGCTCGCACGGCGTGGTGACGCCGATCTCGAGGTACTCGGCCTCGCTGGCGACACCGGTCGGTGCCGCGCCCGCGTAGGAGATCTTCGGGTGGGGCGAGAAGCCCGCGCTGTAGGCCACCGGAATCCCGGCACGGCGGACCGCCCTTTCGACGGCCCGCGAGATGTCGCGGTGACTGGTGAAGCGCAGGCGGCCGCGCTTGGCGTAGCGCACACGCAGGCGCTGCGCCGTGGGCGCGGGCGGGGGCCCGTCGGGAACAGGTTTCAGAGCTTTGTCGTCCTTCCCGTGTCAGAGTTCCTTCGTTCAGGATAAGCCGCCTTGACGCCTGATCGGCTCAGGATCATGTACGGCGAGGCACGGACCGCGCACCGAGCGCGCCGGAACGGTGCGCTCGGCTGTGCCGGAACGGCCACCGGAACAGGTTTCCGGCCGCTCGCACGCACCTCGGCCGCCCGCCGGACCCGCCCGGGAACACCCGGTCTCGCCCCTCGGGACAGTCCCCTCCGGAATCCCGCCCCGGAAAGAATCCCGGGCGGGTCTCCGTGCCGCGGACCTGCCCTGGAGCTGTCTCAGACCACCGTGAGCGGAAGGAGCTTGCGGCCCGTGGGACCGACCTGGATCTCGGTGCCCATGGTCGGACAGACGCCGCAGTCGTAGCACGGCGTCCACCGGCAGTCCTCGACCTCGCCCCCGGAGACGGCCTCCTGCCAGTCCTGCCAGAGCCACTCGCGGTCGAGCCCGGCGTCGAGGTGATCCCACGGCAGGACCTCGTTCTCCTCGCGCTCGCGCACGGTGTACCAGTCGACGTCGACCCCGGCCCGCTCGGCCGCGGCCCTCCACCGCTCGTAGGAGAAGTGCTCGCTCCACCCGTCGAAGCGCCCGCCGTCCTCCCAGACGGCGCGGATGACCGCGCCGACCCGCCGGTCACCGCGCGAGAGCAGACCCTCGACGATGGACGGCTTGCCGTCGTGGTAGCGGTAGCCGATGGCCCTGCCGTACTCCTTGTCGCCGCGCAGCGAGTCGCGCAGCGCCTTGAGCCGCCGGTCGACCGTCTCGTGGTCGGCCTGGCCGGCCCACTGGAACGGCGTGTGCGGCTTGGGCACGAACCCGCCGATGGACACGGTGCAGCGGATGTCGCGCGACCCGGTGATCTCCCGGCCGGCCTTGATGACCTTCTTGGCCAGGTCGGCGATGCCGAGCACGTCCTCGTCGGTCTCGGTCGGCAGCCCGCACATGAAGTACAGCTTCACCTGCCGCCAGCCCTGCGAGTAGGCGGTGGTGACGGTGCGGATCAGGTCCTCCTCGGTGACCATCTTGTTGATCACCTTGCGCATGCGCTCGGACCCGCCCTCGGGAGCGAAGGTCAGCCCGGAGCGCCGCCCGTTGCGGGAGAACTCGTTGGCCAGGTCGATGTTGAACGCGTCGACCCGGGTGGAGGGCAGTGACAGCGAGGTGTTGGTCCCCTCGTACCGGTCGGCCAGCCCCTTGGCGACGTCGCCGATCTCGGAGTGGTCGGCCGAGGACAGCGACAGCAGACCGACCTCGTTGAAGCCGGACTCCTTGATCCCGTTGTCCACCATGGCGCCGATCGTGGTGATCGACCGCTCGCGCACCGGCCGCGTGATCATGCCGGCCTGGCAGAAGCGGCAACCTCGCGTGCAGCCGCGGAAGATCTCCACGCTGAACCGCTCGTGGACCGTCTCGGCGAGCGGCACCAGCGGCTTCTTCGGGTACGGCCACTCGTCGAGGTCCATGACCGTGTGCTTGTGGACGCGCCACGGGACGCCGGGCCGGTTGGGCGCGACCCGCTTGATGCGCCCGTCGGGGTGGTAGTCGACGTCGTAGAACTTGGGCACGTAGACGCCGCCCGACTCGGCCAGGCGCATCAGCAGCTCGTCGCGCCCCCCGGGCCGCCCCTCGGCCTTCCACTCGCGGATGACCTCGCTGACGGCGATGGCGATCTGCTCGCCGTCGCCGAGCACGGCCGCGTCGAGGAAGCCGGCGATCGGCTCGGGGTTGAACGCGGCGTGGCCGCCCGCGAGCACGATCGGGTCGTCGTCGCCGCGGTCGACGGCGAGCATCGGGATGCCGGCCAGGTCGAGCGCGGTGAGCATGTTGGTGTAGCCGAGCTCGGTGGAGAACGACACGCCGAGCACGTCGAAGGCGCGCACCGGGCGGTGGGCGTCGACGGTGAACTGGGGCACGCCCTCGGCGCGCATGAGCGCCTCGAGGTCGGGCCAGACGGCGTAGGTGCGCTCGGCGAGGGTCGCGGGCAGCTCATTGAGGATCTCGTAGAGGATCGCGACGCCCTGGTTGGGCAGGCCGACCTCATAGGCGTCCGGGTACATCAGCGCCCAGCGCACGTCGGCGTCGTCCCAGTCCTTCACGGTCGAGTTGAGCTCACCCCCGACGTACTGGATGGGCTTCTGCACCTTGGGCAGCAGCGCTTCCAGACGGTGGAAAATCGACTCGACAGGCATACGACCAGGGTAGCGGCGCGCGGGAGCGGCCAAGCCCCGGCGTCAGTTGTACGTCTGCTCGCGGATCCTGATCGACTGGAGCAACCCGACCGCGATGAGGTTGGCGAAGGTGGCCGTGCCGCCATACGACACGAACGGCAGCGGCAGCCCCGTGATCGGCATAATCCCGATGGTCATCCCGATGTTGACGAACGTCTGGAACGCGAACCAGCACACGATCATGCCCGCCGCCAGCGACCCGAACCGGTCGTCGCACTGCCGGGCGATCCGCAGCCCGCGCAGCAGCACCACGCCCAGCAGCGCCACGATGGCCACCGACCCGAGGAAGCCGAACTCCTCCCCCGCCACCGTGAAGACGAAGTCGGTGTGCTGCTCCGGCACGAACCGGCCGGTGGTCTGCCCGCCGTGCAGCCACCCCTTGCCGAACACCTGCCCCGACCCGATCGCGATGAGCGACTGCGTGCTGTTGTAGCCGACGCCGCGCGGGTCGACGCCCGGGTCCAGGAACGCGGTGAAACGCGCGATCTGGTACGGCTCCAGCAACTGCAGCCGGAACACCAGGAACACCGCGGTCGCGGCCACGAGCGACAGCAGCACGATCCACCGCTTGCGCACGCCGCCGATGACCAGCGCCGCGGCGGTGATCACGGCCAGCACCAGCGCCGTGCCGAGGTCCGGCTGGAGCATCACCATCCCCAGCGTCAGCGCCGCCACCGACAGCGCCAGCACGACGTCGAACAGGCGCGGCCGGTCGGAGCCCTCCGCCGGCTGCGCCAGGAGCATCGCCAGGATCAGCAGCAGCCCCAGCTTGGCGAACTCCGACGGCTGCACTGCGAACCCGCCGCCCAGCAGGATCCACGAATGCGACCCGTTGATCGTCGCCCCGAGCGGCGAGATCACCAGCCCGAGTCCCACCAGGCTGACGAGGTACACCATCGGCGCGTAGGCGCGCATGGCCCGATGGTCGATCGCGGTCGTCATGGCGCACAGCACCAGCCCGATGCCGAGGTTCAGCATGTGCTTCTTGACCAGGCCGGTCGAGCCGGGCGCCCACGTACGGGTGGACGACCACACCAGCAGCGTGCCGATGACGCACAGCGCGACGACCGCGACCAGCAGCAGGCCGTCGAGCCGCCACAGCGACGACTGCGCGCCCACGATCCGCCGTCCGTAACCGCGCCGGCCGTTCCTCAGCACCCGCTCCGCCGTCACCCCGCCGCCACCCTCACTGTGTCCTCGTCACTGTGTCGTCACCACTGTGTCGTCATCACTGGCCGCCGGGCCCCCGTCTACGGGGCCCTCACCGCGCCACCGTCCCGTCGGGCGCGAACTTCGGCAGCCTGCTCGCCGGCTTGCCGCCCGGCAGCGCCGCCGGCCCCTTGAGCCCGTAGATGCCCTCGTAGATCTCCCGCGCGATGGGCGCCGCCGTCTGCGCCCCCATCCCGCCCTGCGACACCATCGCCACCACCACGAACCGCGGATCGTTCGTCGGAGCGAACGACGCGAACCACGAGGTGTCCTCCTTGCCCCACACCTCCGCGGTGCCGGTCTTGCCACCGATGCGTACCTTGTCCATCGGGAAGCCCGCGAACGCCCCGGCCGCGGTGCCGTCGGAGGGCACGTCGCTGAGCGCGCCCTTGATGTAGAGCCGCTCCTTCTCGCTGAGCGGCAGCTTCCCCACCACCGGAACGTCGTACTTCTCGACCAGCGTGCCGTCGGGCCGCACCCGCGCCCACCCGATGCGCGGGCTGCGCAGCTTGCCGTCGTGGACCAGCGCCGCGTACGCGCGGGCCAGCTGGAGCGGCGTCACCAGCACGTCGCCCTGGCCGATCGCGAAGTTGGCCGAGTCGCCGGGCCGCAGCAGGAAGCCCTCGGCGCAGTTCTCGTACGCCAGCCGCTTGAGGAAGTCGGCCCGCGCCCGGTCGGCCACCTCCGGGTAGCCGGTCTGCGCCCGCTTACAGGTGGTGCCGCTGGTCTGCGTCCACAGCTCCTTCTTCCACCTGCGGTCGGGGATGCGGCCGGACGACTCACCGGGCAGGTCGATGCCGGTCCGCCGGCCGAAGCCGAAGGCCCTGGCGGTGTTGGCGAACACCTCTTTCGGGTTCTTCTTGGGGTCGCGCCCACCGTCACGCAGATACTGCTCGTACGCCGCCCGGTAGAAGATCGTGTCGCACGACTTGACCAGCGCGGTGTGCAGGTTCATCGTGCCGAGGCCGATGCCGTGGAAGTTGTTGAACGGCCGGCCGCCCACCATGTACGACCCGGGGCAGTCGTAGGTTCCGTTCAGCGGGTAGCCGGACCGCAGCATCGCGGTGACCGACGACACCTTGAACGTCGAGCCGGGCGCGAACTGCCCGTTGATGGCCCGTGACACCAGCGGTTTGCCTGACTTTTCCGACAGCAGCCGCTGGTAGCCGCTCGCCGAGATGCCGCCCGCCCACACCGCCGGGTCGTAGCCGGGCGCGCTGGCCAGCGCCAGCACCCGCGCCGTACGCGCGTCGAGCACGACGGCCGCGCCCCCGTCGGCCTTCGGAGCGTTGTGCATGGCCCTGGCCAGGGCCCGCTCGGCGACGGCCTGCACGCGGGCGTCGATGCTGGTGACGATGTTGTCGCCGCTGACCGGTCGCACCTGCTGCTCGACGCCGATGGCCTTGCCCATCCGGTCCACCTGCACCCGGCGCAGTCCCGGCTTGCCGCGCAGCGCCTCGTCGTAGACCTCCTCCAGCCCGTCGCGCCCGGTCAGGTCGACGCCGGAGTAGGCGGCCTTGAGCCCCGAGCGCTTCTCCAACTCCGCCTCGGTGACCGGCTGCAGGTAGCCGAGCATCTGGGCGCCGGCCTCACCGCCGGGGTACTGCCGTACCGACTGGATCTCGGCGGTGACGCCCGGGAAGTCCTCCTGGCGTTCGACGATCTGCAGCGCCTGCCGCGTGTCGGCCTTCTGCGCGACGGGCACCGGCTGGTACGGCGAGCCCGTCCAGCACGGCTGGGACACACCGGGCCCGCACGGCCGGATCCGTTCCTTGAGCTTCTTGACCGGCGTGCCGAGCACCGCGCTCAGCCTGCGCAGCACCGACGCGCCGCCGTCGGGCGTGCGCGTGAGCGCGGTCCGGTCGACCGACACCACCAGCGCCGTCTGGTTGCGCACCAGCGGCCGGCCGGAGGAGTCGAGGATCTGCCCGCGCACCGCGGGCTCGATCACCGTGCGCGTCCTCGTCTCGGTCGCCCTGGTCACGAACTCCTGCCCGCGGACCACCTGCACCTGCCACAGCCGTACGGCCAGCACCACCAGCAGGGTCAGGACGAGCACGTGCAGCAGGAACAGCCGGGCACGCATCCGGGTCATGTGGCGTACCCCGGCTCCCGGCCACGGCTGGTGGCCCAGAGGACGACGGGCGAGAGGATCATCGTGTAGGCGATCGTGAGCGGCACCTGCTCGACCAGGGTCGTGAAGGTCACCCGCGGATCGGAGATGAGCAGCCCGAGGGCCACGGCCAGCGACGGCCCCAGCAGCACGCACGCGACGATCGTGGCCACGGGGCTGCCGACGCCGCGTCCCGCGACATAGCCGACGACCGCCAGGGCCAGCGCGTACTGCCCCATCAGGTGAGCCGCCGGCGGCATGATGTCCACCAGCAGCCCGGCGCAGAACCCGAGCAGCGCGCCCGTCGCGGGACCGCGCGTCATCGCCAGCCAGGTCACCACCAGCAGCACCAGGTCGGGCGCGCCTCCTCCCGGCAGTGGCACCCGGTTGACCAGGACGACCTGCGCCAGCACGACGAGCGGCACGAGCAGTAGAGGCGTCATCGCGTTCTCTCCTTCTCCTCCTTCGGCGGGACGGCCCCTGCCGTCGGCGGGACGGCCCCTACCTTGGGCGGGACGGCCACCTGCTTCGGCGGTCCGGCCCCCTCCTTCGGCGGCAGGACCGCGTCCCGCGGATCGCGCCGGGGGGCCCGCAGCACCACGCCGACCACGTCGAGCGCCGTCAGGTCCGCGTACGGCCGCGCGAACGCGACCCGCGTCAGCTCGCCCGGCGTCGCCTCCACCCGCTCGATCACCCCGATCGGCACGCCCGCGACGTACGGCGCGCCACGCTGGGACCCGAAGCTGACGATGCGCCCGCCGGGCGCCATCGGCGCGGTCGAGTCGAGCAGCCGGAACTGCACGAGGCGTCCGTTCTGCCCCACCCCGTGGACCACCCCGATCTCCTGGCCGCCCTCCAGCCGCGCTCCCGTGGCCGAGCCCCGGTCGCTGATGAGGACCACCGTGGAGGTGCGGGGCCCGGTCAGCACGATCCGGCCGACGAGACCGTCGGCGTTCATCACGGTCATCTCTGGACGTACGCCGTCCTCGGCGCCGACGTCGAGCTCGACGGCCTCCTCGAAGCCGGGGTTCCCGCGCCGGGCGATCACATTGGCCGGCAGGACGTCGTAGCCGCCGCGGGAGACGGTGCCCAGCATGCGCTTGAGCTGGGCGGAGCGCGCCGCGTCGAGCGAGTTCGCGACCAGGCCGGCACGCAGCCGCGCGTTCTCCGCCTTCAGCCGCCTGACCTCGTCCTGCGCGCCGGGGGCGGTCGCGAGCGAGTGGATGAAACCGGTCACCGGCCGTGTCACGAAGCCGGCGGCCCGCTCGATCGCGCCGAACACCCCCGCCCCCGCCTGGCGCACCGGCACGAACGGCGACTCGGCGCCGGTGCGCTGGTCCACAGTCGCACCCAGCAGCGACACGGCCACGAGGACGCCGAGGATGATCCGGCCACGGCGGATGTCCCTCATGGCGGTCAGCCGCGCGATTCCGGCAGGAGCACCTGCTGGAGCGCCTCGAAGTCCTCCACGCAGCGGCCGGACCCGAGGGCCACCGAGTCCAGCGGGTTGTCCACCAGGTGGATCGGCATGCCGGTCTCCACCTTGATCCGTTCGGTCATGCCTTTGAGCAGCGCTCCGCCGCCGGTCAGGACGATGCCGTGGTCCATCAGGTCGCCGGACAACTCGGGCGGGCACCTGTCGAGCGTGGTCTTGATCGCGTCGACGATGGAGCTGATCGGCTCCTCGATGGCCTTGCGGATCTCCTCGGACGACACCACGACCGTCTTGGGCAGGCCCGTCACCAGGTCGCGGCCGCGGATCTCGGCGTGGGCGTCGTCGCCGTCGGCCCAGGCCGACCCGATCGCTATCTTGATCTCTTCGGCGGTGCGTTCGCCCAGCATGAGCGAGTACTCCTTCTTCGCGAAAGTGATCACCGCCTGGTCGAGCTCGTCACCGCCGATCCTGATCGACTGGCTGGTCACCACGCCGCCCATCGAGATGATCGCCACCTCGGTGGTGCCGCCGCCGATGTCGACGACCATGTTGCCGGTCGGCTCGTGCACCGGCAGCCCCGCGCCGATGGCCGCGGCCATCGGCTCCTCGACGATGTAGACCTTGCGCACACCCGCCTGGTAGCCGGCCTCCTTCACCGCCCGCTGCTCCACGCTCGTGATGCCACTCGGCACCGCGATGATCACCCGTGGCTTGGCGAAGTGGTGCCGCCGGTGGACGCGCTGGATGAAGTAGCGCAGCATCCGCTCCGTCACCTCGAAATCGGCGATCACACCGTCCTTGAGCGGCCGGACCGCCACGATGTGGCCGGGTGTGCGGCCGATCATCCGTTTGGCCTCGACGCCCACCGCCATGATCTTGCCGGTGGTGGTGTTGATGGCGACGACCGACGGCTCGTTCAGCACGATGCCCCGGCCGCGGACGTACACCAGCGTGTTGGCGGTGCCCAGGTCGACCGCCATGTCACGGCCGAGGAACGCGAGCTTGCTGCCCATGGAACGGAGCCTTCCGTAATATCGTACGCCAATCGCTACAGAGTGAATTCGAATCGTAACGTGACGTACCCAAGCCCGGTCGCAACGAGCCCAGCCGCCCCACAAAAAACCTGCCGCCTCTCCGCCAAACCCCTTTTGCCCGGAATTCCGCTAGAAGTGCAGAGTGCACCGCAAGGGCGCCAAGAACGCGAAATGCCCGCCCGGCACGGGGGCCGGCGGGCACTCACGGGTTCTGACGGGTCTACCGAGGAGGGCGGCAAGCCCTCCGGCGCTCCTTAGAAGCGGTCCGGGAAGAAGATCTTGATCTCCCGGGCGGCGGACTCGGGCGAGTCGGAGCCGTGGACGACGTTCTCGCCGATCTCCAGGGCGTGGTCGCCGCGGATCGTGCCGGGGGCCGACTTCACCGGGTCGGTGAGCCCGGCCAGGGCGCGGAACGCCTCGACCGCGCGGGGGCCCTCCAGCACGAGGGCGACGAGCGGGCCGGAGGTGATGAACTCGACCAGCTCGCCGAAGAACGGCCGCTCGGAGTGCTCGGCATAGTGCGCCTTGGCGGTCTCGACGTCGAGAATGCGCAGGTCCATCGCGACGACCTTGAGGCCCTTGCGCTCCACGCGGGCGATCACGTCACCGATGAGGCCGCGCTTCACCCCGTCGGGCTTGATCAGGACAAGAGTGCGCTCGGACACTTGAGGTTCTCCTTTGAACAGGGTCTGGGGGTCGCGGATGCGGCTACGGACGCCGGGATGACTCCGCCGGGAACGCTCCGCGGCACGCACGACCTCGCGTCGCTGTAGCTGCGGCTCAGCTTACCGTCCTCGGACCCCACGCCCACGCCGCACGCCCTGACGGGGCTCACCGCGACTCGAACCACGCCCCTCATCCGCACGCGCCACATGTCGGAGCGGCACTCACGCCCCCGCGTCCCGCGACCGGGTGGCACCCGCTCCCGCACATGTTCACGTCGTGCAGGAAGACCTGCGCTTCGGCACCCGCCACCTGGCGCACACGGCACCCACGCCCGACACAACCGCAGGTGGCACCCGCTCGGCGACACGTCACACGACAGGAGGACACACCACGCACGTCACACGACCGGAGAACACACCACGCACGTCAGACGACGCCGCGGCGCGCGCACCGACAGACCGTCAGGACGCGGCGGGACGGGCACCCGGCCGTCGAAAGGCGGGAGGCGTCCCACGCCCTCACGCCTGGGAGCCGTCCTCCGGGGAGGCGGTCGGCGGCGGGACCGCCGGACGCTGCTCGGTCCCGGCGGAGCCGGCGTCCTCACCGGCGCCGGTACCGCGGCGTCTCCCCGCGCCGCCCCCGGCACCACGCGACCCGCGCCGCGCGCCGGAGGATGCCGCCTCGTCGGCGGGCCCCGGCGCGGGTGTCTGCGCCGGAACGCCGCCCTTCCACGCGGACGCCCCGTTGGGCATGGAGGAGGCGGGTACCCGGGGAACCGCCCCGGTCGGAGCATCCTCCTCGTCAGTCCCGTCCCGCAGGGGCCCGCCGGAGGTCTTCCCGGACGTGCCGCGCTCCCGCGCCGCGCCCCTCAGAGCGCCGTCACGCGGTTCCGCGCCGTCCGTGCCGCTCACGTCCGGTGACGCCTCGAACGCGCCCAGGGACCCCTTCCCGAGCCCGCCGGAGCCGTTCCTGGCCCCGCCGCCGGCCGTCCCGTCACCCGGCACGTCCTCACCCGACGGGACGGTCGCAGAGGCGGCGTCAGCCGCCGCACCGGCCCGCCGAGCGCCGTCGCCGGAGCCGTTCCCCGCGACCGCGAAGCCACCGTTTCCGGAGCCGTCTCCAGCCACCTCGACGCCACCGTTAACGGAGCCGTCCCCAGCCACCTCGACGCCACCGTTAACGGAGCCGTCCCCAGCGACCTCCAAGCCGCCGTCCCGCGAGAAGCCGTCAGCCGCATCGGACCGATGCCCATCGCCCGACGAACCACCGGCCACATCGGCATCGGCCAGTCGCTCCGACTCGGTCAGCCGCTCCGGCTCGGTCAGCCGCTCCGGGCCGGAAAGATCCTCCGAGCCGGCCGGCCGGCCCGCCTCGGTCACCTGTCCGGAGCCGGACGGCCCGTCCGGATCGCCGTCCCCCGCCCCATCGGGGCCAGGCCCACGCCGCGACAGCAGCGCGGCCAGCACGATGACGGCCACCACCAGGAACCCGCCGATCAGCGCCCACATGTGCAGCGCCCCCACGAACCGGTCCACGAGCTGCTGCGGCGAGCTCACCCCGCGCAGCATCGCCATCTGCACGCCGCTGCCCAGCAGGTAGCCCGCCAGCACGCCGGGAAAGCACAGCGCCAGCCCGAACAGCGCGGCCCCGACCCCGGCCCGCCGCAGCGACGCCGTCAGGGCCACGGCCGCACCCACCGCCAGCAGCGTGAAGGGCACGACCAGCACCCTCCCGTCCGCGGCGGGCACCACCACGCGCACCGAGCACAGGCCGACCACCATCGCCAGCAGCCCGAGCGGCTCCGGCCACGTCGCGTCGTCGCGGACGAACAGCCGGACGAGCACCGCGCCGGCCACCGCGAGCGCGCCCGCCACGGCGAACGGCGCCCACAGCCCCTTCAGCCCCGGACCGCCCAGCCCGCCCATCTCGACGTACGTCACCTGCGCGATGCTCGGCAGCACCACGGCGCCGACGGCGACCATCACGTACGCGAGCGAACGCGCCCGGGGGGTGCCGATGGACGCGAGCGCGAGAAGCGCGCCCACGGCGAGCACGGCGACCAGGATCACGATGTTGGGACGCCAGTCCTCGCTCGCGGTGCTGATGGCCACGACGGCGATGCCCGCGGCCGGCATGGTCGCCAGCAGCAGCCGGCTGCGCTCCCTGGGCTCGGGCCGCGGCGCCGGCCGCCGGCCGTACTGCAGCCACAGCACCAGGTAGGCGGCGGCCAGCACCAGCGCGATGCCGGTCAGCATGGGGTACGGCTGGAGCGTCACCTTCCAGTCGCTCACCCCGTCGAGCGGCCACAGGGCGAGTGCCTGGGCACTGAGCAGGCTGAGGGCCAGCACTCCCGACCAGACGGCGCGCAGCACCGCCGGACGCTCCCAGGCGGCCACCAGCGTGGCCGGGAGGAGCAGACCGGCGCCCACGCCGTGGACGACGCGCAGCACACCGACGAGGAACGTGGAGCCCGCGTACCCGCCTGTCGCGTCGGCCACGGCCAGCAGCGCGAGGCCGGCGATCAGGACGTAGGCGACCTTCACCCTGCCCAGCGCCACGGCGGCGAGCGGGACGGTCAGCATCATCGCCGGCAGGGCCAGGCCGTGCGCGCGCATGAGCCCGAGCCGGTCGAACCCCGGGGGCAGCAGGTCGCCGACCACGGAGACGGTGTTGGGGATGGCGACGATCGCCAGGGGCAGCGCGGCCACGATGAGCAGCGCCAGCACGGTGTCGAGGAACCACGGGTACGTGGCGCCGGGGTCGGGTCCCGTGGCCGGTTGGTTCGGGGACCGCTGAATCGGGGGGACGGCCATGTTCGCCGACTTTAGCGGGAAGTCACGCCTTCGACACGGCGAGCTACGAATATCGCCGTGATCCACAGCGCGAGGAAGATCGCTCCGAGGAAGAACATGGTCGGGACCAGGAACCCCGTCGCGATGGCGATCACCTGCACGACGCTGCCGAGCACGTAGCCGATCGGCTTCTTGAGCAGGCCGGCCGCCACCACGCACAGCACGGCGAGCCCGATGCCGGCCGTGACGGCCAGCGCGGGCCGCACGCCGTTCACGCTGATCGCGACCGGGGTGACCAGCGCCGCGACGATCGCCTCCATGCCCAGCACGCTCGCCCCGAGCCTGCGCATGCCCGGGGTGACCTCGAACCCCAGCAGGCCCTTCCCGCCGCCGGCCATCACGCGCCGTCCGCCTTCAGCAGCAGCCGGGCGTCGCCGGCGGTCACCACGGACCCGACGATGAGCACACCCGTGCCGCTGAACTCACCCTCGGCGTCGGCCATGCCGATGCCCCTGTCGATGGCGTCGTCGAGACGCTCCACGAGGTGGACGCGGTCCGGCCCGAAGATCGGCTCGGCGAGCCGTGCAAGCTCCTCGGCCGGCATCGACCGGGGCGAGGAGTTGCGGGTGACGATGATCTCCTCCAGCACCGGCTCCAGGAGCTCCAGCAGTCCGTCGACGTCCTTGTCCCGCATGACGGAGACGACGCCGACGACCTTGGCGAAGTCGAACGCCTCGTGCACCGCCTCGATCGTGGCCTGCATGCCTCCGGGATTGTGGGCGGCGTCGACCACCACCGTCGGATTGCGCCGGAGCACCTCCAGCCGCCCCGGCGACGATGCCTGCGTGAACGCCTGCCGCACGAGCTCCACGTCCAGCGGGTCGTCGCCGCCGGTCAGCGCCTCGACGGCGGCGAGCGCGGTGACCGCGTTGCTCGCCTGGTGGGCGCCGTAGAGCGGCAGGTACACCTCGTCGTAGGTTCCCTTGAGGCCGCGCAGCGTCAGGAGCTGGCCGCCGATGGCCACCTCGCGCGCCAGCACCCCGAACTCCAGTCCCTCACGCGCCACGACCGCGCCCACCTCGGCGGCCCGCCGCATCAGCACCTCGGCCGCCTCCAGGTCCTGCTGGGCGAGAACGGCGGTGGCGCCTGGCTTGAGGATGCCGGCCTTCTCACCGGCGATGCTCGGGATGTCGGGGCCCAGCCGGTCGGTGTGGTCGAGGGAGATGGGCGTGATGACGGCGACGGTGCCGTCGGCCACGTTCGTCGCGTCCCAGGAGCCGCCCATGCCGGCCTCGATCACCGCGACGTCGACCGGGGTGTCGGCGAAGGCCGCGAACGCCATGGCGGTGAGCAGCTCGAAGAACTGGATGCGCCGGCCCTGCGTGTCGGTCAGCTCGACGTACGGAATGATCTCCTCATAGACCTCCGCGAACCGCTCCTCGCTCAACGGCTCGCCGTCGACAGTGATGCGTTCGCGCATGGACACCAGGTGCGGGCTGGTGAACCGGCCGACGCGGAGATTGCGCTCCCGGAGCAACGCCTCGGTCAGACGGGCGGTACTGGTCTTGCCGTTGGTGCCCGCTATGTGAATGACCGGGTACGCCCGCTGGGGCGAGCCGAGGAGGTCGAGCAGGGCGGCGATGCGGTCGAGCGTCGGCTCGAAGTCCCACTCGACGCCTCGCTCCATGATCGCGCGTTCAACAGCACGGTAGTCCACCCCTCAACCCTACTGACCCCACCACCCGCCCCGGCCACACACCGCCCCGGAACCCTGACCACACCAACCCTTTCCACCGCCCGCGCACGAGGGAGGGCCAGAGGTGCGTGCGTCCCACCTCGACCGCTTGCCCGCGCATATGGTCCAGGAGGGCTTGCCCGCGCATATGGTCCAGGAGGGCTTGCCCGCGCATATGGTCCAGGAGGGCTTGCCCGCGCATATGGCCCCGGAGGTACGTCACTCGCCGGGCACTCGGTACGAGGGCAGTCGTTCTCCCGGCCGGCACGAGGGCAGTCGTTGCCCTACCGGGGTCAGTCAGGGGAGCACGAAGGGTGCCTGCTTGAGGGCGGGATCCCAATGGCGCTTGCAAGACCAGCAATGCGATGCACGAACGGCGGCGCGATGTGGGCGTGGGGTCATCGGCGTGTCCATGGAAGTCGCCACCGCAGCGCCGGACGTACCTTCGCGGAGCACGTACACGGCCGAAGAGGCCGGGAATTGAAGTGGGTCGCCACCCGTCGCCGTGCGCGGTCAAGCGCCCGGCGATTGACCGATTGACGCCGAACAAGTAGTTCCGGCCCCGCAGCCACCCGTTGCCCTCTCCTGAGGGCCGGGCAAGAAAAAGAGCACGTCCTAGGGCCAGGTAAAAACAAAGCACGCCCTCATTCGGTCTCCGGGCATGCGAAAGGGGCCCACACAGGCCCGGCACGAATGCCAGACCCGCATGGACCCCCATCAAAAGATTGTCCGGCGGTGACCTACTCTC
>NZ_JBITIP010000030.1:0-70747 GCF_044459125.1 Nonomuraea sp. NPDC050383 | reverse complement strand
CTTCGTTCGGGACGAAGAGGTCGTGGGTTCAAATCCCGCCACCCCGACCCGCAGGTGAAAGGCCCTTTCCGGGGAGATCCGGGAAGGGCCTTTTTCATGATCGTGCGTCACTGATGCGTCACGAGCGTCAACCAGGGTTCGCGGACGCACGCCGCTTCCACGACTGGACGACCTTGTCGTGGGCGTCCGGAGCCAGATGCGCGTAACGCTGCGTGGTCTCAAACGACTCGTGGCCCAGCAGCGCCTGCACGTCGTACAGCGGCACCCCGTCCTGAACCAGCCACGACGCCGCGGTGTGCCGCATGATCCTCGGCGAGAAGCGGCGGATCCCATGCGTCGGGCTGACGCACACAGCCCCGCACTCCCCCTCGACGAACACCTCGCCGTCGCGGGCCTCCCCCGGCGAGCGGTTGCCGCACAGCCGGGCCGCATCCACCGCCGGGTACCAGATCCGGTTGCGGAAGTCGCCGTCGTCCACCGGCCCGCCCTCCGGCGCGGTGAACACCAACGCGGTCCGCGGCCGGCCCTGCATCAGCCGGCTCATCCCCTCCAACGTCCGCGGCGGCACCGGCGCCGTCCTGTTCGACTTCATGCTCTTGGGGTACTCGCGCAGCCCCTGCCGGGTGGACACGTCCACCACCGACAGCAGTCCGCGGATCCAGTCCACGCGGTGCCCGTGCAGCCCGTAAATCTCTCCTGGCCGCAGCCCGACGTCCATGCCGAGCTCGGCCAGGGTCCGCCACTTCGGGCCGTGCAGGCGCTCCATGGCCGCGTACAGGGCATCGGCCTCGGCGTGCTCGTAGAACTCGACCTGGGTGGCGCCACGCTTCGGCAGCTCCAGGTCGAGGAACGGGTTGGTGAGCACGATCGGCGGGTCCTGCTTGATGGCCGCCTTGTACATGCTGGTCATCAGGTGCACGATGTCGTGGATCGTGGCCGCCGACAGGGTCGGGATTTCGTCGGGGTCGTCGAAGGATGCGGCGGGCCGGCCGCGGTGGCGGGCGCGGCGCGTCTCCTGCAGGTCGCCGACCCACGCCTGGGCGTCGACCCGCTGGACGGCCTGCATGGGCCAGTCGCCCCACCGGTCCTTGCAGTGGGTGCGCCACAGCGAGTCGTTCTTGGCCCGGGTTGGGGCTTCGATGACGCGGGCGGCCGCGTAGCGGGCGTACCAGTCGGCGACCTTGATCTGGCCGGCTTTCGGGTCGCGGATGTCGCCCTGATCGAATTTGGCTTCGGTGGCCTTGGCCCACTTCTCGACCACGGATTTGAGCCTGTTGCTCTTGGTGGTGCGCTGGCCGTTCGGCATGCGGACGGTGGCCTGCCATAGGCCGCTCGGCAGGCGGCGGATGTACGCCATGCGGGTTGCTCCAGGGTGTCGCTATCGGAGGCGGACGCACACGTCCAGCAGCGGGTCCACGCGGGCGTGGATGATGCCGCCGCACCCTGCCGCGGCCACGGTGGGCCCGGGCTGGGGTGCTGGTGCTGTCGTGGCTGGGCGCGCGTCCACTGTAGGCCGCTCGGTGCGGCTGGGCGGGGCGGTCACCGCGATGGCCGTCTCCCGCTCCCGGCGCGGCTGCCGCACGGTGGCCGAAGCCAACGGCTCAGGCCGGTCCCGGGTCGGCCGCGCGCTGGCCGGCGCCGAACGGCGGGGCCGCCGGGTGGGCTCGGCTGCGGCTCTCCGGCTGCGGGCCACGGCGGGCGGCGGTGTGCCCGCCGGGCGCCGCGTCTCGACGACGTCCGGCGGGGGAGCTTGCCGCCGGGTCGGCCGGGGCGTGGCCGGCCGGGCGGTAGAGGACAGCTCGCTGCGGGTGGGATGCACGGTCATGGTGATGATGGTGGGCGGCGGGCCAGCGTACGGGGTTCGTCGTTCGTCGCTGTCGAGAGCTCCGGTGACGGTGAGGGCGGCGGCGCCGACGATGACGGTGGCCGCTGTGCCTGCCGCTGCGGAGGCGACCCGCTCGTGCGCCCGCACCTTGCGGTTCGTCCACTCCCACGCCCCGATCAGCGCAGGGATGGGCCAGACGGCCTTCCAGGTGCGGCGCCGGTGGCGGCGGAGCAGCCCGTCGATGGCGTCTTCGCGGGCGAGCCCTTGCAGGCTGGCAGCGACCGTGATGATCAGTTTGTCGCCTTCCCAGTGGGCGACGATGTCGAATGGGGGGTCGGGAGCCTCGCGGAGCTCCCAGTCGGGTAACCCGCTCACTGGTCCTGTCCTCCGCTGTACTGCTCGCGGAGTCGCTGCCATCGCCGGTCGGCGTCGGCGGGGTCGTCGCGGCCGGTTGGCAGGACCCCGACGGTGACCTCGTGGCCGTTGACGAATTCGGTGACGAAGTGGACGCGCCGTCCGCGCCGGGCCAGGGCGTGCCGCACCTCGGGTGGCGCGTGGTTGGCTTGTGCGGCGTCGAGCGCATCGAACAGCCTGCCGATGAGCTTGTGGGCGGTGTCGAGTTCGGTGGCCATCTTGGTGATGACGCCTCGCATGAACCTCGGGTCGAGGAGTTGCTCGTCGGTCAGGTGCTGTACTGCGTCGCGGCCCTCCCCCGAGGCCGCGGCGTGCTTGCTCGGTCGTTCGCCGACTCCGTTGTTGGCGATTTCTACCACCCCCTGGGGTTGCTGCGGCCCCACGCACGCGGTTTCGGTTATGGCCTCAATAGGGCATTTGACGCTCATGGGGCGCATTCGGCAACGTACGGCGGGGACCGTTATCACAACGTAACATGTCCATTTGTGCAGGTTGGTACGGCTTTTTGGTGGAGTTTCGTGATTGTTAGCGATCACAGGCCCACCACCTGCGGGGACTTACTGTGACGTTCCAAAAGGATGATTCTTACGGTCGGTCAGCGGCAGGCCGAGAGCTCGTGTGTGCGGTCACACGTCACACCGCAGACGCGGCGGCGACACCAGACCCGCAGGAACATCCGCCACCGAAATGATCTGGTCTTGGCCGATGAACCGCCGGGTGACGAGCACCCCCGCCTCATGCACATCACGGCCGGCATGCGACGCCGACGCGTCCTCGATCAGCCACGGCGTCAGGTCCGCCTCGAATGCGCCGAGCGCGGTCGCCAGCACGCACGACTCGGTGGCGATGCCGCACACGTAGATGTCGCACCAGCCCCGCTCGGCCACGAGCGCGGCGCCTGCGGGGTCGGCGAACAGGCCGTACCCCCTCTTGTCGATCACGTGGGCGCGGGCCGTGTACGGCTGGAGCTCATCTACGATGTCAATCTCTGGCGAGGTCATGCACGCCGACCAGCGGACGAGCCGCTCGAACGGGCTGCCCGGGTAGTTGATGTAACGGGTGAACAGCACGTCGCCCTGCCAGCGGTCGACCAGGTCCACGATGACCGGGACGACATGGGCCGACTCGGCCCGGACGAAAGCATTCTGGACGTCCACCACCACGAGCACCGATGTGCCGTCGCTGTATCCGCTCACTGCCTGCCTGCCTCTCGAAGTGCCTCGATTGCCTGATCAAGATGACCCGCGATGCCGCTCGTCTCCACGATCGCGTCACGCATCAACCGGTGCTGCCCCGTCTCGCGCGGCCGAGGGTTGGTCAGCCTCGAGCGGGCCGCGCGCAGGAACCGCCACCCGTACTCCTCGCTGACATGTGGGTCGTGGCCCTGCTCGACCTGGCCGTTGATGTGCTCGCAGTAGGCCCAGATCGCTTGCGCCGTCAGCTCGCAGTCGACGAGCTCGTCCTCGGCGAGGCAGCGCGCGGGGTCGAGCGGATGGTAGGCGACGCCAGACCAGGAGGCGTAGCCGACGGACACGCCGGCCACTCCGAACGAGCGCATCTCCTGCTGGTGGAAGCCTCCGGCGAGTAACTCGCGTTCGGCCTGCTCGGCGGCGGCCAGGCAGGCGTCTCCGCCAGGCTGGTCGCGGTCGATGAGGACGCGCGGCGAGCAGATGATGCGCGCGGCGGTGTCGAGCATCTGCCCGACCCAGGTGGGGCCGTGGACCCAGTAGAGGCTGAGCACGTACGAGGCGGCCGAGGTGTCGTCGCCAGTGAGCCTGCGCAGGTAGGTGGTGGCCCAGTCGAGGTTGTGCTCGTAGGACTGGTAGCGCCACACGGCCAGGTGGGCGATGTTCGGCAGGTCGAGGTCCTCGACGAGGTGAAGGATCGCGACGCCGTAGGGCCACACGTGCAGACGGCAGGTCCCCGCCGGCAGTTCGACGGGGAGAGCGTGGTGGTCCTGTCCGGCCGGTGCAGCCTGCTCTGCGAGACGGGCGGCCATGGCCTCACCGATGTAGGCGGCGATGAACTTGTGAGAGCGCACCCCGAGCCGGTCGCTGGCGGCGGGGGTCACCGTGCTGACGGCGATGAGCACGTCGCCAGGTGGCACCAGGCTGGTCTCCCACGCCTCGACGGCGTCTGGGGAGACGGGCCAGCCGACCATGGGGGTGATCAGGTCGGCGAACTCGCCGTACGACAGGCCCAGCCCCTTGCGGGCGAGGAGGAGCCGGTTGCGCGCGAGGTTGGCGCAGTCCGGCCGGTAGGTGGTTCGCGTGCGTAGATCGACGACCTTGCTGCGTTCGACCATCGGCGGCGCTCTCGTCTCTTAGGGGGTCACGTTCCGGTCTTGCGGTGGCGCGCGGGCTGGCCGGCGTCGTCGTTGGGGTACGGGTGGCCGAGTCGCGTGTAGAGCTGCTCGACGGTGCCGCGGAGTTCCATGACCTGTGTCCGGAGGTCGGCCACCTGCTGGGCGAGGTCTTCGACGCTGACGCGTTCGGCCTCGACGCTTGCGGGGGTGGCTTGGACGTACACGGCTTTGCCGGGCTGGCCGAAGACGAGGCCCTCGTTGCGGAGGACTTCGACGGCTTTGCGGACCACGGTGATGGAGTGGCCGTACTGCTTCTGGAGCGCGGTGGTGGAGGGGATGGGGTCGCCTACCCGTAGTTCTCCGGATGCGATCTGTGACCGGAGGTCGTCGACGATCTGGAGGTAGAGCGTGCGGCCGGTCGGGTCGGTCACCGATGCTCCTACTGCACTTGGCACAACATGGTGCCACCAGTTGAACACACCGTCCTGGTAGCAATCCACTCACCGTCTCCGGTTGGCCTTGACTGACCATATGCACATAGCTCAGCATGGGGTGTATGGAGACAGTCGAGACCGTCCAGTCAACGGAGACCGTGGAGGCCGCGCCGCGCACGCCCCGGAGCCAACTGTTCATGGCCGTTGCAGACGCGGCGGAAGAACTCGGCCTCTCGAAGGAGTACCTGTACTCGGGCCTCCGCAAGGGGGAGCTGCCGGGCGCCAAGTTCGGGCGCAACCGCAAGATCTTGCGCGCGTTCGTCGAGGGATTCAAGGCCCTGGCGGCGCGAGGTGTGTCGCTCGACTTCGAGGAGTACGCCGCGTCCTGGCTTCCCCGCGAGGACGCGGAGGTCGCGGTCTGATGCCGTCCCCCGAAAACGCGAAAGGCGGCCCCCTATCCGCCAAGACCTGGGGCCGCCCCTCGTATCCGCCCGACCGAGCGAAAGGAACTACCGCCATCATGTCACACACGTCGACCCTGGTCCTGGTCCCGCAGCAGCGCCGCCACTGCCCCGCCTCCACCCCCTGGTGCGACCGGCACGACCACAGCGAGAACATCTGCGCCGCCGCCGACACCCCCATCCCCGGCCCCCTCCACTACGGCACCCAGCCCGGCATCGGCCTCATGGCCAACCCCGACTTCGGGACGGTCATCCACATCTACCTCGCCGACGACCCGTACACCCTCGACGACGCCGAGGAGATCGCGCTGGCGATCCTCGCCAAGGTCGCCACCGGACGGGCCGGGACGGTGACCCGATGACCGAGTGGACTGACGACGACGTCCCGCCCGCCTACACCGACGAAGGTCTCCAGCGTGTGGCCGGCGCATGGGTCCGCTCCTTCGCGGCGCTGCTGCGCGGCAACGTAGAGGGATCGCACGCCGAGGCCAACCGGGCCGAGACGCTCTCCCGCAACCCCCGCCTGCGGCGAGACCGCAAGACGTGAACGACCGGCTCACCGAGGCCCTCGCCACGATCAACACCTGGCAGGACGCCATCGCCGCCATGACCCCACCCGACAACGACGACGAGAACCAGGAGTCCGACTGATGAGCCAGAACACCGCCACCAAGTCGCCCACACCGACGACCACCAGCTCCACCCCGACCCGGCGCCTGCTGGTGGTTCTCACCATGCAGAACGGGTCCGGGGACGTGAAGTCCAGCAGCCACGAGATGACCGTCCCCGCTGGCACCCGCCACCTGGACTTCCTCGCGTACATGCTTCAGGCGGTCATCCCCGAGGACATGCGCGACGGCGTGGTGCTGCACTACTCGGTCCACCCGGCGGTGATCGCGTAATGAGCACGCCCACCACCACGGCGGCCGAGCAGGCCAGGGCGCTGTTGGCCTACGCGGCCGACGGGCGCCACTTCTCCGAGCACTACCAGGACAACCACCGGACCCTGGACAAGCAGGACGCCGCGACCGCGATGTACGCGGCCCAGGCCGCCACCGCGCACACGCTGCTGGCAATCACCGACCAGCTGGCCGCGCTGCGCCACGAAGTCCGCCAGGCCGCCGCCTGCCGCGCCGAACTCGCCCAGATCGCCACCGCGGTGCAGTACCTGGCCGGCGCCAACGAGCGGTCCAACGCCCGCATCGAGGCCGCCCTCTCCGGCATGACGACCTCGATCGAGAAGACGGTCAGCGACGGGCTGGACGGGATCGGCGACGCGATCCGCGAGCACGGCGAGACGTTCGACTCCGCCGCGTGCGACGTCATCGACGTGATGGACCGGCCGCGCTGGTGGCAGTGGCGCCGCCGCAGCCAGCGCCAGCAGGCCGCCATCGTGGAGGGCGACGTCCGATGAGCCGCCCCATTCCCGGCCTCGGCTGGACCAGCCGAGCCGCCCAGCCGATCGCCATCACCGCCGACGACGTCAACGACATCAAGACCGTCGCCCAGGCCGCGATGGACGCCACCGCGCTCGCCGGCTACACGCCCCAGGTGACCGTCACCCACGCCCGCGGCGGCGCCATCATCCACGTCAAGGACACCCACCAGGCATACCCGGCCGGGCTCCTCCGGCAGACGCTGCAGCAGATGGGCTACATCGTCTCCCGCGACGACCTCTCCCGCACCGCAGTCACCGTCACCGGCCGGAACCCCCAGCACACCTGGAGCGAGGTGTCGTCGTGATCGCCCCCGACGCGCAGATCAGCCTGATGATGTTCTCCGCGACCTTCGTCGCCCTGTACGTCGGCCACCAGGTCGGCGACCACTGGGCGCAAACCCACCGCCAGGCCATGGCCAAGGGCGCGCCCGGCCGGGCCGGGCGGCTCGCGTGCCTCGACCACGTCATCACGCTGACCCTCACCAAGCTGGTCGCCCTCGCGCTGCTGTGGCTGGCCACCGGCTGGGTCCCCTCCGGCATCGCCGCCGCAGTCGGACTCGCCCTCGCCGCCGTCAGCCACTACTGGGCCGACCGCCGACACACCCTCGCCGCTCTCGCCGAGCGGATCGGCAAGGGCGACTTCTACCGGCTCGGCATGCCCGAGTCCGCCCCGACCGGGACCGGCGCGTACGCCCTCGACCAGTCGTGGCACCTCGCCTGGCTGTTCATCACCGCCCTGATCATCACTGGAGGTTCCTGACCATGGGTGACACGCCTGCCATCGCGTTCGGGCTGCTGTGCCTGGCGCTCGGAATCCTCATCCACAAGAAGCGCGGCAAGCTCAGCCGCATCCCGTCCGCCGTCCTGAACAGGGTCATCTGCGCGCTGATGTTCCTCGGCGGGACCGGACTCGCGGCCACGTTCATCGGCGACTGGCTCAAGGGGCTCGACTTCAGCATCGGCCAGGTCACCTCTGGTCACATCGTGGTCGGCCTGGTCGTCCTGCTCGGCGTCGCGGTTGCGATCGACGTGTTCGACGGCCACGGGCTCCGACCCTCCACCTACGGCATGATCGCGTTCTTCCCGATTCTGTACGCCACCGCCGGCGGGTCGCTGGCGTGGGTCCGCCAGATCAGTGCCGCCGGCTGGTCGACCATCAGCGGGGCGATGTGATGAGCCGCCCCCGCCCGTTGCCTGGCCAGGTCGCTCGCCGCATGTGGCACAACCGGCCCAGCACGATGGACGTCCTGATCAGCCTGATCGTCATCCTGGCGGCCCGGTACCTGTTCGGCCTCCCGGTGCTCGCCCTGCTCGGCGGCGCGCTGATGGTGGCCGTCGGCGTCACCGCCGTCATCTCCCTCCGCGAGCTGCAGGCGCCGCCCGTCCGCGGGGAGGGAGGTGGAGCAGATGGTTGAGCTGTTCATCGCCGCGTCTGTCGTCATCTTCGCCATCGCCGCGATTGCCCGGCACTCCAACCGGACCGAGGCCGACAAGGCGAGGCCGTCGTGGGCGGTGCGCGGCTGGAACGCCTCGGGCGCGCCCAAGGTCGAAGCCATGCGCGTCCTTCCCGGGCTGGGCGAGCTCGCTGGCCGAGCGGCGGGGGCGCTGACCCGGAAGGCGCAGGGCAAGGTCGCTGAGAAGGCGGCGCCGGTGGTGGAGAAGGTGAAGGCCAAGACCGGCGAGGCTGCCGTGCGGGCGGCGCGGTCCGTCACCGATGCGGCGACCCGCCGCTGGGAGGAACGCTCTGAGCGGGCGCCCCGCCTGTGGCAGCGCATCCCGAAGTCTGAGGGCAGCGGTGGCGCCCCGACCGCCGATGACTCTCCGGCGGCCCGCAGAGCCCGAGCGTGGGACTCCATCACGGCGTGGCAGAAGCGCAAGGAAGCCGCTCAGTCCGTCGCCGTTCAGCCGGTCACCGACGAACCTGCCGACGGAGACCCAGACCTCTTGGGGAGCACCGATTGTCCCCGCTGCGGGACCCGGGTGAAGGCCGTCATCCCCAGCGCGCAGTTCGATCGCACCGTCACCTGCGGGTGCGGCTTCCGCATCACGTTCTACCGCGCCCCCAACGACCCGCCCCCCGACGAGGCGGCCCCGGACCAGACCACCACCGACCCTGCGCGTCGCAACGGCGCGCAGCCAACCGAGGAGGACACCGACATGACCGCAACCACCATCGCCCCCGCCGCGCCCAACAGCACGGAGCAGGCCAGCAGCGACGTGTCCGCGTACGCGCCCGCCGACTGGCAGCAGCTGGCGCAGCGGGTCGCGAACTTCCACCCCGAGTCCGACGCCGAGCTCATCAACTTCATGACCGGCGAGGTGGCCGGCATCTGCGGCTACGCCGAGGCGTACGAGCAGCTCCACGAAGACTGCCTCAACAGCCTCGGCCTCGACCCCAACTCCGTGCAGGGCTTGGGCGAGTTCGCCGAGCACGTCATGGAGCTGACCCGGGCCATGACCGCCGCGCACCAGCGGTTCGTCACCACCTACGAGGAGGTCATGAAGGCCGTCGCCAACGGCGTGGTCCTGCCCTACAACGGCCGCTGGATGACCGGCGAGGCCGTCTAACAGCCCCCGGGCCCCGGCCTACCGCCGGCCGGGGCCAGCCGCCCTATGAATCCCATCGTCTGAAAGGGACCTGGCCGTGAGCCGATCGACCGCCGAGCGGTGCCCCGCCCCGCCGCACAGCCACCACGCGGTCGAGGCCCCCCAGAACAGCGACGAGCCGCCGCCCCCCAGCAACCTCAAAGCCGCCGCCCGCGCCACCTACGCGTGGTTCCGGGCAGCCCCAGCCGAGCGGGCACCGTTCCTGGGCGGCGCCGCCCTGTATGGGGCCGGTGCGCTGGCCCACGCCACCCACCTGCCGTGGTGGGGGATCGGCATGGTCACCATCGCCGGGTCGATCGCGACCTACGCCACCGCCATGAACCGGCTGAAGGGCACACGCATCGTCGGCGCGACCGCCGCCACCGCAGCCTCCGGCACCTGGCTAGCCGCCGCCGCCGAAGCCGGCGTCGCTGCGGGCCCGTCCGGGCTGGCCACCTGGATGTACCTGGGAGCGTTCGGCGTCGGCTACGCCCTGCACCGGGTCGGCCTCAAGCCGCGCCCCGTCGAGGTGGTGACGCCCGAGGTGCCGCGCATCGACTGGGAGGCGTACTTCGCCGGCTGGGGCATCGACGGGGCGCGCGTAGTGAGCGCGGAGCCAACCCGGCTCGGCGAGCAGGCGCTGCTGGACACGCGCGGCACCGGCAAGCGCGCCAGCGCATTCGTCACCCGCTCCTTCGCCGAGCGGGTCGCCGAGGACTTCGGCATCTCCACCGGCCGCGTCCAGGTGAAGGAAGGCCGCGTCGCCGGCCAACTGTGGATCTCGCTACGGCTCAAGGACCCGTGGGCCGACGTCATCCCCCACCCGCTCCTCGACCCCAACCCGGAAATCTCGCTCCCGGACGTCGCCGATGTGCGCCAGCCGCCGATCGTCGGCCAGGACCCGGAGACCGGCCGGCCGCTGGAGCTAGTTGTGTGGGACGAGGACGGCGCAGCGCACATCATGGTCGTCGCCATCAAGGGTGGCGGCAAGACGGTGCTGCTCAACAACGTGTTGGAGCGGCTGACCGCGGCCGACAACGCCTTGGTGTTCGGCATCGACGTGTCCAAGGCCAAGGACATGCGCCGCTGGCGCGACTCCGGCGCGCTGGGCGCGGCAGCGTGCGGGCCGCAGGAGCGGGCCAAGGCCGTCAAGATTCTCGAGTTCGCTGCGGCGCTGATCTCGCACCGCGCCGCGCACAACACCGACGCCGTTTTCCAGCCCCACCCAGGCCATCCTGCGGTCATCGTCGTCGTGGACGAGGTCGACGCGCTGGTGACCGGCGGCGACGCTCTGGCCCAGCGGGCGCAGGCCGCCTTGACCACGATCACCAGCAAGGGCCGGTCGGAGTCGGTCGGCGTCATCCTGGTCGGCCAGCGCGGCAGCGCGCAGTGGCTGGGCGGCGGCAACATCCGCGCCAACCTCGACAGGTTCGTGTTCCTCAAGGTGTCCCGGCGCAACGAGATGGCGCTCGCCGCCGGCGAGCTCGGCCTGGAACTGCCTGACATGACGAAGTACGGCGAGGGCAAGCCGGGCGTTGTCTGCATCGCCGACGTCAGCGGCAACAACAGCAAGGGCCGCACCTTCAAGCTGAAGGACCTGGACGACGTCTCGCGGATCGCCGAGGGACGGGAGGCGTCGCCGCTGGAGTGGGATGTCCTGGCAGACCCGAAGCTGGGCAAGCTGTTCGCCGCGCTGCAGGATGACGGGGCGAGCGGCGCGGCGGAGGAGCCGGCCGAGCAGAGTCAGCCTGACCTGCCGTCCACGCCCGATGACCGGGCGGCCGAGCGGGAGGGCATCAGGGCGTCCCTCCGGTTGGTGCCGTCGTTGGAGGCGGCGGAGGCCGCGCAGGTACGCGAGCACTCGCGCGCGCGCTGGGAGATGTTCAACCAGGTCGAGCAGACGGCGGCATCGCCCGTGCCGGCGGAGGTGCGCTCCCGGGTTCTCGCGCTGCTCGGCGATGGGGCTGCGGCCAAGCGGGATGTCGCTGCGGAGATCGGCTACAGCGACGCGCAGACGGTGCGGTTCTTGAACCAGTTGCGCGCCGAGGGCGTCATTGAGCCGCGTGGACAGGGGCCGGCGACCCGCTGGCACCTCCGAGCGGGCGAGCACAGTGCGTGACCGTCTCGGATCGGCTCATCGGCTCATCTGGGATCGGCTCATGCGGCCCTGAGAGCCCCCATATAGGGGCCGGGAGATGAGTCGATGCGTCGATGAGCCGATCGCCTTCAACGCCCCTCTAAAGCTTGATCGAACCTACGGAGAGTTACGGAATCGAGGAGTTATGTCCATCCTGAACGCAGCAGTCGCCCTGGCCGACACCACCGACCACGCCCACACCGCCACAAGCATGGTCGGCAGGTGCGCCGCGACCGGCCTGGCCGCGGCAAGCTACCGCAGCGTCATCGCCGCCGCCGTCACCCTCGGCATGACCGCCTGCACGG
This sequence comes from Nonomuraea sp. NPDC050383, assembly GCF_044459125.1. Taxonomy (NCBI): domain Bacteria; kingdom Bacillati; phylum Actinomycetota; class Actinomycetes; order Streptosporangiales; family Streptosporangiaceae; genus Nonomuraea; species Nonomuraea sp. NPDC050383. Next base: position 58,842 of record NZ_JBITIP010000030.1, on the reverse strand, counting down.
CGACCGGGCCGTGGCGCAACGACATCGACTTCATCAACGCGCTCGTCGACCTCGAAGCCGAGCTGTCCGCCCAAGCGTCGCAGATCAGAAGCATGATCGCCGACTGCGAGGAGCGGCTGGCGCTGGTCGACGAGCACACGCCCACCGACTACGTCGTCGCCCTGCAGGCGGCCCTGGAGATCCTGTACGCCGCCCTGCGCCGCGTCGAGTACGCCACGAACCGGCTGATGGCCGCCCCGGACGAGCTCGGCGACACCTACGCCGCCGCCTACAGCCACATCCGTTCCGGCCGAAAGCTCCCCTACCGAGGCCGGTTCATCAGCGGCGACGTCCCCGCGTAACCCCAGCTCAGCCTGCATATCCCATCGAGGAGATACCCGTGAACAGCCTGGACCACAGCGAGACGCCGAAGCTCGACGGCAAGCTCGTCACGATGATCGCCGTGGCGGTGTTTGCGCTGATCGCGGTCGTGGTGGGGGCGTTCGTCCTGTCCTTCGACGCCATCACCGCCGTGTCGGAAGCCGCCCACATCGACCGGGGTCTGTCTTGGCTGATGCCGGTCAGTGTGGATGGCGCGATGACGGTGGGCACGATGGCCGCCCTCGTGTTGAAGATGCTGGAGAAGAAGACGGGCTACGCCTGGTTCGTCGTCTTGACGGGCGTGATCATCTCGATCGCGTGCAACGCCCTGCACGCCACCCAGTCCAAGGGGGCTGCGGTGGACCTGGATGGGTGGCAGCAGGGCGCCGTCTCCGCGATTCCCGCGGTGGCGTTGGCGCTCAGCCTCCACCTGTTGATCATCCTGATTGAGGCGATCAGCGAGGCCCTCGGCCGGCGCAAGACCCGCCGTACGGAGCCCGCGTCCGTCCGTACGCAGAGCGCTCCGGAGACCCGTACGACGGTGGTCGCCGAACCCGTACGGACCCCCGCTCCGGAGCCCGTACGCCCGGCGCTGCCCGAGCCCGTACGGACGCCGGAGACCATCCGTACGCCGCCCCCGTACGGGCCCCGTACGGAGCCTCCTCGTACGGACGACAGCAGCCTCGTACGGGCCCGCCGTACGGGCGCCGAGGAGCCCGCACAGAAGCCCCGTACGGGAGATGAGGACCGGACCGAACCCGCCCGCCCGGTCGCCCCTAAGCCTGCCCGCGCCGCAGCGGCCAAGACCGCGACTACGGCCCCGAAGCCCCCCAAGACGTTGGTCAAGACGCCGCCCGCGACCGTCGACCGTGACGCTCTGGTTGCCGAGCTGGCCAGCGACATCGCGACGACGGGGGATGACTGGAAGCCTGACTACGAGGCGTTGATGGCGCGCACCGGCTACGGCCGCTCCTGGTGCGAGAAGGTCGTTAAGGATGCCCGCGAGGACGCCCGAGGTGCGGCCGAAACGCCCCGCATGCAGGCCGCCTCCGAGACCCGTACGCCAGCCCGTACGGATGCGGCGCAAGACGTCCGTACGGGCTCCCGTACGGACGTCGCGGACGAGCCCCGTACGGAGGCTCCGGACGCCACCCGTACGGGTGCCGAGGAGGCGTCCCGTACGGGCGACGCGCGGCCCGTACTAAGGGCTGTCCGCTGACCTGTACGGCCATGCCCGTACAGGCTCACCCCACTCCGTACGGGCGCGCCGTACGGATGAACATCCACCAACCGGAAGGACGCCGAACATGAGCGACAACAACACCTGGCCGTTCGACAAGACGGACATGCGTGCCGCTGCGGCGATCGCAGCCACATGCGGGAACACCGTGAAGGAAGCACTCGCCCACATCGCTGACGGCTACCGGGCGAACCTCGCCGACGACTGACAACGGAACGGGCGCGCACCACCGCGGTCATCCGCCAAGAAGTCCCGCGGCGGGCGCGCCCGCACACCCCTGCTCATCCATCCAGATCAGAAAGGGCAACCCCATCATGACGCCAACCACCATCAACACCAGCCCCCCATCCGCCGGCCCGCGACTCATCCGGTCCGAGCTGCTCGACCACCTGCGCACCCAGGGAGTCTCCGTCGTGGTGCGGACCGTCGAAGGGGAGGAGCACCAGCGGCTGCTCGTCGAGATCCTCATCTCGGCGGCACGCACCTACCTCGGCTCCCCCTCGATAGATGCGCTCGCCGCGATGCAGGAGATCGTCGACGTGCTCGCCGAGTGCCACGCCATCACCGAGCAGGAGCTGCAGGAACGGATCGGCGAGATCCAGGAGATGTACGGCGACTACGACGCGCCGGCGTTCGCGCTGATCAGTGAGGAGCGTGCGTGATGACGCCCAACTGCCCGCGCTGCGCCAGCCCTCTCGACGAGGGGCCGATCGTCTACCGGTGCGCGCACTGCCGCCGCACCGTCTACGCCGCCGACCTCAACAACGAGTACGTGCCGCGCACGCCCGCCACGGCAGGAGCCAGCCGATGAACGTCACCATCAGCTCGTTCGGGTACGGCCACGCCCCCGCACCGACCGCGCACATCACCCTCGACCTGCGGCACAACCTGCGCAACCCGCACCACGACCCGGCGCTGCGCTACCTGACCGGCCTCAACGAGCAGGTCCGGCAGCACGTCCTCGACACCCCCGGCGCCCGCACGCTGATCGACCACACCGCCGCCCTCACCTGCGGGCTGCTCGTGGCCGGCCTGCCGGTGAGCATCGCCACGGGCTGCGTCGGCGGCCGGCACCGATCCGTCGCGGTCGCCGAAGAGATCGCCGCCGAGCTGCGCGAGGCAGGCGCGCACGTTCACGTTGAGCACCGCGACATCGCCAAGCCCGTCCTTCAGCTCACGACCGCCCGAGGAGAAGCGTGACCAGGTAAGACGCTGCGAGAGCTGCAGAGCTCACACGTACGAGAGCCCCGACCGTCTCCTCGACGGCCGGGGCTCACTCATTCCTGCCCGCTCGGCGACTCCTGCGGCTTCACGAGCGTCCCCTTGGACTTCAACGTCACCACCAGCCCGCGCTCGCGCAGCACATCCAGGCCGCGCCGGATCGTGCCGAGCGCGACCCCGTACTCCTCCGACAAGGCGCGCTCACCCGGCAGCGGATTGCCCGGCTTCCAGTGGCCGGCCTCGATCCGGAGCGCGATGTGGTCGGCGAGCGCCTCGTACACGTAGACGACCCGCGTCGCGTCCGGATCCCACTCCGGGACCTCCACTTCACCAGCCATACGACCACGCTAGAGCGGCCCTGAGCTGCACATATATCCAGGTAGCGGCCTGCCGCTGTACACCGCGTCATACCGCGTCATACGATCAAACGGCCTTGAACGTGAAAGGGCCCGCCTGGCGTGCTACCGCCTGCGGGCCCGAGATCGCACATCGGAGGTGCGATATGGCCGATTCTACGAGCGCAGCCGCTGACGACAAGCCCTCTGCGGCAGTCCCGGAGATCCCGGAATGCGACGTCACCGAGGATGGCGACGGCAGCTACCGGCTGCGTCACAAGGGGAGCGGCGACACCGCCACCGGCAACGATCGGCAGGATGTCGTGGCCAAGGGGGCGATGCTGCGGATTCTGGCCGTCTACGCCAGGGACATGCCGCGCGAGATCCCGTTCACGGCGGGAGACCGGCCGTGAGCCCGAGCTCGGGGTGGTGGGTGCCCAGGACGGGCACATACCGCCTCGTCCAAAATGGGGACGGCTGGTATTGGATCTACGAGGGCGGCGTGCGGCACTCGCGCCGCTCCGTGCAGGTCACCGGCCCGGACGGCATGAAGATCCTCGAAGCCGTGGTCGATCTGCTTAACGGCGAGCTGAAGGACATGCGCCTCATGCTGCCCGCATTCCAGGTGTATCTGCACTACCTCTGGTAGTGCCCAGGCTCCCGGCGTGGACTGCGCGCGCCGGGCCGGCGGCTACGAGCGGCACCCCATCCGCAGCGTGTCCGGTGTGGGATTTTGTGTCCGTTTCGGCGTAGCATTCCGGCGTGAGCAGGTGGTACGGCCCTGACGGCATCGAGGTCGAGCCGATCGTGCTCGACCGCGGCCACGGCCCCCGCCAGGTGCTCCGCATCGTCCGAAAGGGTCGCTACCCGCTCCACGGTCATCTACAGCACGAAACGGCCCGCTGCTCCCTACGGAGTGGCGGGCCCCATCTATCTAATAAACGGTATTGCTTATTGCTTCATGCTCCACTACATTAACGGTATCGGAAATCACCGCTAAGGAGTCGGGCGATGAGCGTCACCGTCACCACCGAGAACGGCAAGACCAGCGTCATCTCCCCCTACGACGCCGATTTCGTCACCAAGGCCAAGACCATCGGCGGCAAGTGGGACGGCTACGCCAAGGCGTGGACGTTCGACGCCCGCGACGAGCAGCGCGTTCGCGACCTGTGCCGCCAGGTGTACGGCACGGACGGCAACCCCGTCGAGAGCGGCGACCTGGTCACCGTCCGGGTCCGCCTCGCCGACCACGAGGGCAGCAAGTACGACAACTTCGCCAAGTTCGCCGGCCAGCGCATCGCCCACCGCCCCGGACGCGATGACGCAGTCCGCCTCGCCGCCAACGTCGTCCTCATCGAAGGCAAGCTGGCCAGCAGCGGCGGCAGCATGCGCTACCCGAACATCGACGCCGGCACCGACGTCATCGTAGAGGTCCGCGACATCCCCCGCGCCACTCTGAGCCTGGAGCGCGAGGACAGCTACGAGATCGTCGGCGAGACCAGCAACGTGGACGTGGACGCGCTCCTGGCCGAGCGCGAGCAGCTCCTCGCCCGCATCGCCGAGATCGACGCCCTGCTCCCCGAGCCCGAGGGGACGGAAGCCACCACCCGCGAGGCCGCCGCCGTTCTCGGCGTCTCCGTCCGCACCGTCCAGCGGTGGGCCGCCCAAGGCAAGGTCCAGGCCACCAAGAACGACCAGGGCCACTGGGTCATCACCATCACCATCTGAGAGGACATCGCTCATGGCACGCACGAACGTCTACCGATTCGATGAGTACGACGGCCGGATCCTGGAGGGCTGGTTCGACCCCGAGAAGGCCGAACGGTTCGAGGAGGCAACCCGCTGGGACGGCAACAACCACGTCAGCCTCGTGGCCGGCGGACAGTTCGAGCACGAGGCCCTCTACCGGACCACGTCGGGGCGATGGGTCCTAAAGCACTGGTCGCAGTGGCAGGGCCGGGAGACCACCCACGAGTTCATCAGCTCCGACCGGGCCCGCCAGTGGCTGCTGACGTGCGAGCACGACGACGTCGTGGAGAAGCACTTCGGCGAGCTGGAAGAGGAGTCCGGTCCGGGCCGGCCGAAGATCGGCGAGCCGATCAACATCCGCCTCGGCGAGGACCTGCAAACCCGGGTGGACGCAGCCGCGCTCCCGGGCGAGAAGCGGGCCGCCACGGTCCGCCGTCTCCTGGAAAAGGCCCTCGCGTAGCAGACAGCACCGCTGAGCACAGAGGAGACGGCAATGCCCAGCCAGACCATGATGACCTGCCCTGGTCCGGCCGTGGAGCACTGCGTGTGCTGCGGTCGCCGGTCCCCCGCGCAGAAGGGCGGCGAGTGGTGGAACGCCTCCGGCCAGCAGGTGTCCGGCGTCACCTGTTATGACCACGTCGAGTCCGGTGATCCGGAGACCCACCGCCACGATGAGGTGTGCGACCTCCTCTGAGGTGGTGCGCTCGAACCCACCCGCGACCGGACAGCGCGAAAACGGCCCCGCACCTCCGTAGAGGTGCGGGGCCGTTCGCCGTGCGGAGCCGAGCTCCTTGTCCGGGACGCGCCCGGAGTCAGGCCAGCACGATGGCCAACCCGCCGCTATGCCGCTCGCGCGGGTGCCACAGCGTAGCCGCACCCGCGAACGGGGTGGCGGGGGCTTTCTCATACCTGGGCCGGTGGGCACGGCCTAGGCAAGCTCAGGCGTGAATGCCCGGCGGATACGACGACGTGGCGGGCGCCGGCGACACGTTCGCCCGCAGCAGCAGACCCAGCACCGCCGAGACGAGCAGCACGAACGCGCCCGACTGCTGCTCCGTCAACGGCAGCCCGAAGCTCGCGAGCCCGGCCAGGACGGTGGACAGCGCGCCAGTCAGCGCGGAGACGACCCACGGCCGGGTCAGGACAGCGACGATGAGGGCGACCACGCCGGACGCGATGGTCATCACCCAGCCGGACGACTCCTCGGTGAGGCCTACCGCGGGGATGGTGACCAGGAACGCGACCGCCGCGTTGATCACGTACAGGATGACGGCGGGCTCGTGCCCGAAAATCTTGACCTGCATGGGCCCCTCCTCAGGGGATGCGCCGCCCCTCGCGCGGGGGCGGAAATCTGGAACCCGGGCGTCATCGCCGCAGGTGGGAGACCCGTGCTGTCGTTGGAGGTACAGCCGGGCCAGGTCGTCGATCACTTCTCAGGTGGCCGCCACGACCACGTCATCTCCCACGTCGCCCTGTCCACCACGCCCGTCGCGGGCAGCCCGGTCGCCTTCTGGAAACCCCGGCACACCGTCCGCGACGCCGGCCCGTACCAGCCGTCCACGTCGATCGCCCAGCCGCGCTTCGCCAGCTTCGCCTGCCACATCTTGACGTCGTCGCCGCGCTGCATCGGCTCTCCCACCTTCAGCGTCCGGCCTGGCCACTGCGGGATCCCGTCCTTGACCACGACCTTCGGCGCCTTCTCCGCCGCGGCGACCGGCATACCCGCGTCGACCCACGCCTGCAGCTTCGGGCCCGGGCACTCGGTCGGGTAGCAGTCGCCGTGGCCCAGCTTGCGCAGCTTTCGGCCAGCTCGCCGGCACGCCTCGTCGTACAGCCAGCGGATGGACCGCCTCGCCGCGTCGGTGGGGTTGTTGTCGCCGATGTACGCGGCCGAGATGCCGGTCCGGTTGTGGTCGGGGCAGTGCGCGCCGACGACGAGCCAGCCGCGGCCCTCGTAGATGGTGCCGTCGTCGCGGACGAGGAAGTTGTAGCCCACGTCGGACCAGCCGCGTTGCGGGCCCATGTGGAAGTCCTGGATGGACTTGATGCTCTGGTCGCGGGGCCCGTCGGTGTGGTGGACGAAGAACTCAGTCCGGACCGACCAGGGCACGGTGAGGACGTTCTCGGGGGTGCGGGCCTTCCAGCCGGCGCGGGTCACGATCTTCATGTCAGCCTCCCGGCTTGCAGGTGTAGGTGGTGGATCCGGGCGAGGCCGGCTCGCACTGGTAGGTGACGCCGAGGTAGGTGAAGCTCCAGCCCGCCGGCGGCGGCCCGGGGTCCCCGCGCGGTCCCGGCTCGCCGGTGTCGCCCTTCGGGCCTTGGGCGCCGTCCCGGCCGTCCTGGCCGTCTTCACCGGGATCGCCCTGCGCGCCTGGAGGGCCCGTCACGGTCTCGCCAGGCTCGCCGCGAGGCCCAGGACTACCCTGCGGACCGGTCGGGCCAGGCGGCCCCGTAGGGCCCGCCGTGCCATCGGTCCCGTCCTTGCCTGGGCGCCCGGACACGCCGGGTGTCCCTGTCGCCCCGGTCTGCCCGCGCTGGCCACGCGGCCCCGGGGACGCGGAAGGGGACACGAGCGGCACCCCGCCGAGACGCTCCACCTGATCGGACAGCACGGCCCGGTCGTCTTCCGCCTGGCGGAGCCGCTCCCCGAACGAGTGGATCTGGAACGACACGACCACAGCCAGCACCGACAGGGTCGCCCCGGCGGCGAACAGCACCCAGTTACGCCCGAGCCGGCGCACATGCTGCCCCATCACGCCCCCCGCAAGGCGATCCAGATCTGCACCACGATGCCCAGTAGGACGAGCACCGCCGGCAGAACGCCCGCGTAGACGGCCTGCCGCATGTTGCTGCCCCGCTTCTCCGCCGCCGCCTCGATGCTGGTTTTCATCGCCCGCATGTCCTCGGCGAGCACCCGCTGCAAGTCGGCGACGTCCTTCTCGACCTCGGCGAACCGGCGTTCGACCAGACGCTGCTCGGCGGTGTACTCGGTTCGGGTGACGAGCTGGGCGTACATGGCGGTCACCCCGTCGATTCGGCGGGAGAGTTCGCCAGGGGATGGCGCATCAGTCACGTCACTCCTCGCCGGGCCAGGGAAGGTGGGTGCCGCCCGCCCCGCACCCTCAGCAGACGGGCGGCACGATCAGGTGTCCGGATCCGGACATGCGGTGCGGGTAAACCCGGGGGATGCTGGAGGCGTCTCACATGCCCGGCCATTGGAGATCAACGTGGGCTATCCGCAGCAGCCGAACGACCCGTACGGCCAGTCAGGGCCTCAGTACGGGGGGCAGCCGTACCAGCCGCAGCCGTACAGCCAGCCGCACCTGCCGGTGCCGGGCCCGCAGTACGGGCCGGTGCAGATGGTGACCGTGCGGGAGCGGGGCTTCAACCCCATCACGGCGATCGTGCACGGCTGCCTGTGGGTGTTCCTGCATTGGTGGCTGGCCATATTGACGATCGGGCTCTGGCTGCTCGTCGCGATCCCGGTCACGTTCATCGGCTGGAAGGTGAAGCGGACGGTCCCTGTCCAGCAGCAGCATCAGCCGCCGTACCCGCCCCGGTACTAGGCGTCGGGCGCGGCGCGCAGCCGTTCCACCTCGGCGCGCGCCTCGTCACGTTCGGCCGTGACGTCCTCCAAGGCGACGCTGACGGCGTCCAGCTCGTACAGCGCGTCGGCGAGACGCTGACGCTGGCGTGCGGCGATGGCGTTGAGATCCACGCTGATGCCCATCTACATGTCCCTCCTGAGCTTGGCGGCAAGATGCCGGCGAGTGCGTTCGATGCGGCGCGGGTCCGGCTTGTAGGTCTGCTTGAGGGCGCGCAGCCGCTCGTGCGGCTCCACCTCGACGGTGTCGGCAGCGAGCGCGTTTCCCGCCGGTGACGTCCGCTTCCGCCCTGGCACTGGGTCAACCACCCTGACGGCGTTCTGTTCCACCCACGCGATCCGCTCCAGGTGCGCCTCACGCGCCTGCGCGGTGGTGGCCGCGTTCCCCAGGGTCACCGGCTTGCCCTGATGCACCAGCCCCTTGGCGGCGGCCGGGTCCTTGGCGGCATTCTCCTTGGGCAGCAGGTGCGGGATGTGGAGCTGCAGCATCGCCACCTTAAGCAAATGGTCGATGTCGTCGGCGTCGAATCCGTACTCGGCGGCGAGGTTCTCGAAAGTGCATGCGGGCAACGCGTAGACGTGGTGGCTGCCGTCAGGATTAGCTGTGGCGATCATCCACCATTCGGTGTCGTCGTCACCAATATGCATGTACGCATCAACAATCTCGCGTGTGATCATTGCTTCCAAACCCAGAACATAACCCGGTACGTAACGCCCGGCGCGCCGCCAGTAGTGGAGAAACCGAACCCGCCATCGCTTCGTGAGCTCACACAGACACCATGCGGGCCGGCCGAGTTGAACATGGTGGTCGTCAGCACAGGCAGTCCGCCAGTGAACGTGAAGCCGTACCCGATGCTGCCCGTCGTGCCCGCAGGGAACTCCGCCTCTCCCCGCATGAACATCTGGTCGCCGAACGACGGGCTACCCATCTTTCCGAAGAAGTCGATCCAGTCGTCGGCCTTCATCCGGATCTCTGCGCCGTCCTGGTATCCGATGTCCATCTCGCCGTAACTGGAGATGAAGCCGCCAGTTCGATCGCCGAGCGAGTTTTGCTTCAAAATGTCGAACCCGGCTTGAGACTCCATGCGGAAACGAATCTTGTTCGCCGACTGGTACGCCGAGCCGATCTCGAAAATGTGTGTGCCGCCAATATTCTGAGTGATGTAGTGGTACTCGCCCAGGTCGTACTCTTCGTAGAAGCGGATTTCGCTCTCCTGCCCGCCGGGGTTGATGACCATCCGCTTCTGAGACGACACGCTGGAGCTGAGCGTGCCGACGAAAAGCGCCGACCCGTCCGCCGAGTTGAGGTCCACGACCTTCTCGCCGCCGGAGTTGTAGAGCTCCAACCCGGTCTGGTCGATCACGATCCGGCTGCCGGTCGTCGATGAGCGTAGAAGGAACGAGCCGGTTGTGGCGTTGAGATCGACAGTCGTCGTGCCGCCGCCGTTGATGATCCGCAAGCCGGACGTGTCCAGCTCGGCCCGCGCACCGCTTGCGGCCGACCGCAGGGTGAACGAGCCGGTCGCCAGCAGCGACACGACCTCGACGGACCCGCTGAACACCTTCAGCCCGGTGGTGTCAAGTTGCACGCGCGATCCAGACGCGGCTGACCGTAGCGTGAACGAGCCCGTGTTGGACAGCGTCACCAGCTCGGCGCCGCCGCTGTTGAAGCCGTGCAGGCCGCTCGCGTTCAGCTCGACGCGCTGCCCGGATGCGGCGGTGCCGATGTTGGCGCCGAGGATCCAGTTCGCGCCGATGGTCCCCGCGGTCACCTTGTCCACGGCCAGCGAGGTGATGTGTGCGTTGTCGATCAGCTGGGCGGTCACGGACGCGGCGGCCGAGGGAGCCGAGCGGTTGCCGGCCTGATCGACGGCGATGACCTTGACCTGCCGCAGCGTCGTGTTCGACTCCGGCACCGTGCCGACGGCGGCGATCTGAGCCTGCATCATGCCCGCGTTCGCGGCGACCTTGCCGCGCAGCGTCGTGCTGTCCGGCGTGAAGCCCGACGTGGCGCCGACGTGCACTTCGAGGTGGTCGACGTCGAGTTCGAGGTTGAAGGTCCCGCCCGAGGCTTTGCCGAGCTGGTGCGTGATCTGGATGGCGATCAGCGACGCCGCCACCGTCGGCGCGGCCGGCGTCGACGGTGGGATGGTGTCCGGGTTCGCGACGGCCGTCTCGATCGCCGACCAGGCGCCCTGATTGCCGGAGGAATCGACCGCGCGGATCCTGAAGTCGTACACGACGCCGGGCGACAGGTCGAGGACCATGGCCTGCAGGTCGCCCCACGCCGCGTACGACGTGTGCCAGTCGCTGGCCGGGGAGACGCCCGACTGGATCTCGTAGTGGTCGCCGTCGAGGACGGTGCTGCCGTCCACGTTGAGCGGCAAATCCCACTTCACCAGCATCTTCGCGCGGGTGTTGCCGAGAGCGTCCAGGTAGACGCCGGACAGGAACGGCAGATCCCACGACACCGCGCCAGGGATCGTCGAGTCGGGGACCGGCCGATCCCCGACCGGCTCCAGCCCACCCGACGACAACGCCCGGAGCAGGTCGCCGACGGTCACCGTCGTCTCCCCGCCCTCCCAATCCACGTACGGGGTCAGATCCAGCCAGCCGCCATTCAAGTCCCGGTACGCGACCGTCATCCCCTCGCGGATCGGCCAGCTCGCACCCACCATCCGCAGTTTGACCGGGTTGATCCGCTCCCCCCTGAACGTGACCTCGTTGGCCGGGTCCACCAGCCCCTCGTCCGGGGCGTACACGTAAGCCCAGTCGCCGACCGCGAATGCACCCTCGACGTCATAGTCGTCCGTCGTCAGCCGCATCGCGCTGCGAGGAGTGAGGAACTGAGACAACTGGTAGCTGGCCCGAGCCGCCGCGTTCCCCGGCGCAGTGGTCGACTCCGAGATCACCCGCACGCGGTTGACCGCCTGGCCGCGCAGGTCCTTGTACGGGTTGGCCGGGTTGTTGGCCGCGGCCGTCGCGATCGCGTCACCTTGGCCCTCGGCCAGGAGCACGAGCCGGGACGTCCAGTCGTCCACGTCGCTGGCGACGCCCATGTCGCCGCGCAGCCCGTGCATGGTCAGGTCGTCGCCGTCCGTGTGGCGATTAGGGCGCCGTCGGACGATCACCGTGTCCGGTGTCGCGCTGTACAGGCTCGTCGCGGGGCCGGCGTCGAGCTTGCCGTCCCCGGTGACCTTCCACTCGGCGCCCATCGTGGTGCAGATGAAGTTGATCGCCTTGCGCCGCGACTGGTAGACGTGCCGGCCGGTGTAGATGCCCGGGACCCCGCTGTACAGGGTGCCTTCGACGACTGCGGTGCCCGTGCCGAGGATCGCCCGGATGGCGTTGGCGAACGTGGCCCCGCTGATCTGGACGGGGGTTTCGAGCAGGTCGCCCTTGTCGTCGTTGTCGCTCAACCACAGGGCCATCCCTTGGCCGTCGATGGTCTTGCGGATGTGGTCGACGTCCTTGCCGGTGAAGACGCCCACATACCGGGCCATGGTGAGGAGCCGGTCGCCGTACTGTGCGGGCTCCACGCGGCCGGCTATGAACGCGACGTGCCCGAAGTAGGCGAGCTGGTCGAGGATCGTCTTGGGGGTTTCCTCGACGAGGGTGAGCTGCCAGGACCCGAGCTCCATGAGCTTCTCGTTGACCGGCACTCGTCACCTCCTTACGGCCGCGACGACTTCGGGGAGCGCGCCGATGTATTGATCTCTGAGGTGGGTGGCCTGGTCTCCGGACACCGCGCTGCTGCCGCCGACCACCGCGCCGAGGAAGAAGTCCATCGCCGTCGAACTGGTCTTCGTCAGCCCCCCGCTCGCGTGCGGGTCGAAGTTGCGAGCGCTGCCGGCGATGACCCGGTTCCCGTTGCCGTCGTCGGTGGAGCGCACCACGTACGAGGTGGCGTCCGTGCAGGTCTCCGCGCTGGCGAGGTAGACCGACATGGTGCCCGAGTCGCCGCGCTGCAGATACCCCTCCACGATCCGGGAGCCGCGCCGCAGGGTGAGGTCGAGGTAGGCGCGGCCGACCGGCGAGCGGCGTACGGCGAGCCGTACGATGCAGCTCTCCAGGTCGTTGCGCAGCACCGATGCCGAGTCCCAGCTCGTGATCTGCGTGCCGCCGATGTCGATCCACCAGCTCTTGGGCCGCCACGCGCCGCCGGTGAAGGAGGCGACCTCCAGGCTCCCGCCGCCAGCCAAGGGCCGGACGCGGACGAGCCCGTTGGCCAGCTCCCAGCCGTCCTCGTCCAGCGGGTGCGCCGTCCCCACCCGCTCCGTCCCCGCGTTGAGAACCCTCACCCGGCCGCGAAGGTAGTCCTCCACCCGGCAGCCCCACCGCGGGCTCACCCCGGCCGGCACGCCGCGATACACGGTGATCAGCCCGTCCGTGCTGGCCCGCGTCATCACCGACGGGGCCGTCGGCCCGGTGTAGTAGGCGTAGTGGCCGACGCTCGGCGCGCTCCACCTTTCGCCGGTCAGCGAGAAGTCGTTCGCCCGCACCGCGCCGCTGAGCCGGCTCTCCAGGTCGACGTCGGTGTCGGGGCCGTGCCGCTGCAGCGAAATCTTCCAGGCGATCTCGGTGATGCCCTGCCGCTTGCGGTCCTTCACCTCGCCCGACGCGCTGGAGATGGTGTAGTAGCCGTTGCGCTCGGACTTCTCCTCCCAGATCGCCTGCACCAGCCCGCCCTGGCCGCCGAGGACACCATCGAAGCGGTCCCACACCTCATCGCGTGTGATCATCGGGCAGACCTCGACGCCGTTGATGTGCAGGCTCCACCCCTGGTAGGCGCTCTCGGTGAGCGTCATCGTCTCCCGCAGCACTAGGCGGCCGAGCTGGAGATCAGCCATTGGCGTACTCCTCCTGCTCCAGCTCACGGATCGCCTCGCGCAGCCGCTCCACCATCCGCCTGTAGCTCACCGGGCTGCTGGGATCAAGCACGCCCTGCACGATCAGGTTCTCCACGTTGACCACCCGGGCCCCAGCCGCAGCCACCGGCGACGCGCCAACCGGACCACCGAACGGGCCCGCGAAGTCCGGCGCACTCGTCGGTCCTGCCATCGCCGCCAACGGCACCTGCAACCCTGCACCCAGCGTCGCGGCCCCGGCCGAGAGCACGCCGTCGAGCGCGCCCGTGACCGCTGCCTGCTGGCCCGCGATGCCGTCGGCCAGGCCGGTCATCATCGACCGGCCGGAGTGAAGCGTCCAGCCCTTCCCGCTGAAGGGGCCTTCCTTGGCAGGGCTGCTCGGGAAGAGGTTGCGGATGTGGTTGAGAATCTCGCTGGCGGAGTTGTAGGCGGCCTGCCACATGCTGTACAGGCCGTTGATCAGCCCCTGCATGATCGACCGGCCGGAGTTGTACAGCAGTCCGCCGAGATCGCCGAGCGCCCCCTGGATCTGGCCCGGCAGCGCGGAGACCGTGCCGAGCACGGAGCTGATGCCGCTGCCGACGGCGTTGCGGATGTTGTTCCAGGCGCCGGAGACGTAGTTGCGGGCGCCGTCCCACGCCTGCTGCCAGTTGCCGCTGATGCTGTTCAGCGTGTTGGAGATCGTCTGCCGGATGTTGTCGATCCGCTCCGAGATCGTCGACCGGATGTTGTTCCAGGCCGAGGTGACCTGGGTGAGGACGGACCCCATCCAGCCTCCGATCAGGCCGGGCAGTTGGCCGAACCACGACACGGCGTCCTTGATCCACTGGACTCCGTCGCGGAACCACTTCGTCATCCCGTTGATCAGATCGGGGATGATGGAGTGGCCGACCAGCGTGTCATACAGGTGCTGGAAAACGCCGATGATCCGCTCGACGGCCGGCGCGACGGCGACCACCAGTTCGGCCACCACCAGGCCCACCCTCGTGATCGCTAGAGCCAGCTCCGTCAGCTGCGGTATCACCGGCAGCACGGCCGGCAGCATCTCGATCAACTTGACCGCGATGTCGGCCAGCAGCGGAATCAACGGCTGCATCTGCATGGCGACCTGCGCGAACGCTGGAATCACCGAATTGATGATCACCGGAATGAGGTTCAGCAACGGCGGCAGCAGCTGCGTGATCAACGCGGCGCCGATGTCGCCGAACGCCTTGTAGATCGGCTCCATCAGCGGAATCAGCATGCCCAGCGCGCCTGAGACGGCCCGCAGAGCTGGCTCCAACGCGGAGCCGAGCGCCGCGATGATCGGCCCCAGCAGCACGCCGAGATTCGTCAGGGCGCCGCCGAGGACCTGGCCCAGGATGCCCGCCAGTTGAGCGATCACCGGCAGCAGGGGGGCGGCGGCGATCAGCACGTCGGCGATGCCCTTGCCCAGCGCGAGCAGCCCGGCCGCGATGGCGGGGTCGGCGAACGCCTTGGCCAAGTACTGCGCCACCGCCACCAGCCCAGGGCCGAGAGCTGCCAGCGCGGGCCCCAGTGCCTTCAAAGCAGCTGTCAGCGCGGGGGCCAGCGCCAACGCGATCTTCCCGATTTCGGGCACCACCAGCGCCAGCGCGCCACCGAGGGCGGCGAACACGTCGCCGAGCGCCCGGCCGAGCGGCTCCAGCGGGCCGATCGCGGAGACCATGCGGCCGAACCCCTCCACCATCGCGACCAGCCCAGGGCCCATGGCAGCGATGCCCTTGCCGAGCACTTCGACCGCCTTGGCCAGCACCGGGCCGAGAGCGGTCGCCACCTTGGCCGCCTCCGGGGCGATAGCCGCGATCGCCCCGCCCAGCGAGTTGATCACCGGGGTCAGGGCACGGCCGACCTTGTCGAGCGCCTGAAAGACGGTGACGAGAACCTGCTGGCCGCCAGCCGAATTGACCCACTGATTGAACGTCGAGACGAGCTGGCCCAGCACGCCCAGCGCGCTCGTGCCGCCCTCCCGCGCCGCCTGGAAGATCCCGGAGAGGATGCCGACGAGGTCCTTGGACAGGGTGCCGAGCTGCTTGAGCACGACCAGGCCCGCGTCCATCCACGCCCACGCCTGACCCGACTCCGCGATGCGGGACATCCACTGGCCGAACTTCGTCAGCACGTCCGTGAGTCCGCCCGACATGCCGGCCAGCCACGACGTGCCGACCGCGCCCAGGTCGAGGAAGCCTGTCAGGAGCGGCTGCAACGCCTCGCGGATGCCGCCGAGCAGGGTGCGGGTGTCGCCCAGCACCGTGCCGAGCTGGGCGATCGACTGCGATGCGGTCGCGAAGTCGAGGACCGTGCGGACCATGCCGCCGAACTCGCCGGCCAGCCCGGCGACGGCAGGCTTGAGCGCCGCTACGGCCGTCGCCCACTCGGCGAGGCGGCCGCTGATCGGGGACAGGAAGGCGTCCTGCGCGGCGGCCTTGAAGCCCTTCAGTAGCGGGATGGTCTGCTGGAACTCGCCGATGAACGCCCGGCCGCTGTCGCTGAGCTGCCCGAGCGCCGCATCCAGCTTCTTGACATCGCCCGACAGGGCGGCGCCCATGGCCTCGCCGAGCCCGCCGGTGGCCAGCTTCCACGTCGTGAACGCCGCCGCCCCGGACAAGGCGACGCCGGGCAGCGCCGCGAGCAGCCCGCCCAGCGGCGCCAGCTCGGCCGCGAGCGTCACCACGAACCCGGTCGCTGACGCCGCCGCAGCCCCCAGCCCGGCCACACCAGCGGCCCCAGCCCCCACCAGAGACAACGAAGACGCGGCGCTGGCGAACGCCCCGCCCAGACTCTTCGAGATGCCGAGCAGGCCGCTCATCACCGAGCCGGACCGGTCAAGATCCGGGTTGAGCCGGGACCGGACAGCGGCGCTGAGCTTGTCCGTCTCCCGGCTCGCGTCAGCCTGCGCCTTCGCGTACGCCTGCGACACCTGCGCCGCCCGCTCAGACACCTTCGCCTTCGCCAGCGCCGCGGTCGTCGCCGCGATCTCCGCCTTCTCCTGCTCGCGCGCAGCCAGAGCAGCCAGACGGGTCGCTTCCTCCTTGCCGAGTTCCCCCTTGGTGACCTGCTCGGCCGCCTCAGCCGCCTTCTTGCTCGCGGCCTCGGCCCGCTCGGCAGCTTCCTTCGCCGCCAGGCCCATGCGTCGCGCCGCCAGCTCCGCTTGCGCGAGCTGGAGCTGGAATCGCTTGATCGGGTCGAGCGCCTGCGAGAAGCCTGCAGACGCCTCCTTGCCCATGGCCTTGGCGAACTCGCGGCCGGCGGCGTCGCCGACCTCGGCGCCCAGCTTCTTGCCGATGGCCACGAAGGGGCTGGCGTCGTCGCCGAACTTGACGCCGTTTTCCCTCATCCGGTCGGCGAACTCCCGGCCAGCCGCCGACCCGGAGGCGCCGCCGATCTGCTCGCCTTCGGCCTCGAAGACGCCCCGCTCGGCCTTCAGGCGTGCGGACGCATCGCGGGTGAACTGCTTGCCGAAGTCGTCGCCGACGCCCTCGAAGCCCTTCTGGACGTCGTCCTTGAACTTGTCGGTGAGGGCTCGTACGCGTACGAATGCCTCCGCCAGCGGGGTACCGGGCATCATGCACCCCCCGCCGGTTGTCTTGTGCTGTGGCTATCCGGCGGCGGCGAAGCGGGCGATCAGGAGCCTGCGCGCCTCGCGCTCCTCCGGCGTGCGCGGGCGGCGCGGCGCCGGTGGGGGCGGCGGCGAGAACGTCTCGTCGAACGCCTGATGGGCGTCGCGTTCGACCTTGTCGGCGATGCCCGCGAGGGCGAGCAGCGCGGTGCTCTGGATGGTCTGCTCACGCCACTCGATCCACAGCGCGTGGACGAAATCGAGTTGGTCGCGGAGCGGGAGATCTTCTAGCCGTAGGAGACCACTCGCCGGGTCTCCGGCTCCGCGGTCGCCTCCTCCGCTGGCTTCTCCTCGACGGTGCCCCGCTGCAAGGAAACGACCCGAGCAGTACCCCCACCTTCCGGCGGCCCATCGGGCGAGTCCGAGGGCCGCCCCGTAGGGCGGCCGGCGTCCTCGCTCGCCTCCGCCATGGTGCCCGCGATGATCTCCACCAGGAGGCCGCCGTCCACGTCGTGCTCGCGGCAGTGACGGCGGAAACGGGCGTACTCGGCCGGGCCGAGCAGGCTGCGGTAGATGTCGGCCAGGATGCCTACGCCCTCCGGGCTGCCGTCGTCGAACCCCTCGGCGGCCAGCCTGGCGAACTCGCTGAGGTCCATGAGCGAGACGGTGCCCTCGCCCTCGAAGACCTCGCCGTCGAGCTCGAATTTGGGGCGGACGCGATCAGTCTTGCGGCCCTTGCTGTTGTAGGAGCGCATCAGGCCGCCCTCGCCTCATCCATGAGGACCTTGAACAGCTTGGCCGCCGCAGGCTTCTCCAGCTTGAACTCGCACGGAATGACGGCCTTCTCCGCACCCTTGCGCCGGTTGATCTCCAGGCCGCCCGTCTGCAGCGCCTTGCGGTACACCCACCGCTCCTCGCCATCCTCGCTCTCGAAGCCGAGCATCACCCTGACCTCCTCACCAAGATCCGGCGGCTCGAAGGTGACGATCCCAGTTCCGGCGACGATGCTGCCGCCGTTGAGGGCGCGCTGCAGGTTCTTCGCCGTCATCTCGGCCAAGGCGAAGGAGACGGTGCCCTCGCGGCTGGTGAGCGCGACAGCGACGGGGTCGAGCTCCTCGGCGACCTCGACGTTCTCGGAGTCCACCGAGTAGGCGAACGACGAGCCTTCGTCGGTGTAGCCGAGCGGCACCCAGTTCGGCGACACGCTCTCCCACGAGGTGGTCAGGTCGGCAGGCTCAGGGGTGCCGAGCACGGCGATGTACAGCTTGCCGGGGCCGAGCGCGATCGCGTTCGGGTTTCCACGAGCCATCAGGCTTCACCTTCCTTGCTGGTGGCCTGGCCGGTCTCGGTCTCAGGCTCGCTTGGGGGCTGGTCGGCGGCCTCGTAGCCGTCGGGGAGGCGGACCTTGGCCTGCCAGCCGTACCGCTCGACGTGCTCGGGCGGCACCTGGTCGCCGAGGTTGAACGCCCTGCCGAACTGGCCTCCGATGAACAGCGGCGCGATGGCGATGTAGTACGGCGGCGCGGCAGGAGCCGGGTCGGTGGTGGGCGACTTCCCGTCGCGGCGGCTGGCCATCATGACGCGTACTTGAAGCAGCCGATGGTCACCGACGCGGCGTCCGGTGTGTACGTCAGATCGCACCGGCCGTCCGCCCTCGCGAACATCCGCGGGACCGGGATGTGCCACCGCTCACCGGCGGGGATGGTCACCGACCGGTCGGCGATGGCCAGCCCGCTCACGGTGCCCGGCGTCGCCATGACGACCGTGCGCGCCGCAGCGTTGCCGTTGAGGACCTCCAGGAAGATCTCGTCGCCGGCCGGGCATGTGTCGCCGCCGCCGGACGCCGCAGCGAGCGTGATCGCCGCGCCTCCCGGTTGCATCACCTGCAGGGGTAGAGCCGCCATCGAGAACCTCCAGGTCAGGGCGGGATCAGTAGATGAAGAAGGACGCGTCGACCAGGTACTGCCACTGCTCGCGCTCGCTGTCGTGGTTGTCGACGAGCAGCGGCCCCACGACGTCGTCGGCGGCCAGGCACCGCCGGTCGCCCATCACCGCGGGCGTTCCAGAGAGGGCGGCGAGGGTGTTGGCGTAGGCGACCGCCGCCAGCTCGGCGGCCTCGTCGGTGCCTGCGTAGATCGACGCGGAGATGCGGGGGCTGTCGATGAGGTCCTCGGCGACCAGGTCGCCGGCGCGGCCGATGCGGGTCAGTAGTAGGTAGGCGCCGTGGCCGGGCGAGCGCGGGTGGGCGCGGAGCGCGCCGAGCGGGATCGGCCGGCCCGGGCCGACGAGCGTGCTGGTCAGGCTGTTGAGCCAGGTACGGACGATGGTGACCGCGGCGACGTAGCCGGCCATCATGCGCCTCGCAGGTCTTCGAGGGCGGGCCGCAGGTGAGGGTAGGGCCGGGTGCCGGGGTGGTTGACCTTCTTCGCGAATCGGACTTTGCCGTCGCCGCCGATCCACCGCAGCCAGCCGTTCGGGTTGCGCGGCCGGATCACGTGAGGACGGGTTCCAACCTCCATGAACAACCCGACGGGCTCACCGTGGATCGAGCGGGCGGGGCTGGAGATGTCGCGGTACTGGCCGATAGGGTCGCGTCCACGGTCCCACCGAATCTTGGACTTGAGGTAGCCGGGTGGACGCCCGTCGGATCCGTTCGCGGAGACAGGAGCGCGGCGTTGCGCTCCGCGCTTCACCCTCTCTCCGAGGATGTCCATGTGCCGGCCGACGGGCCCCTCGTAGGACTTGAGCAGCCGGTACAGTTCGGGCTCGTTCCACACCCAGGTCATGTCGGCCACGGTCGCCTCCTACAGGGGGTAGTCGCCGTACCAGGCCGGGTCGGGCATCGCCCAGACGGGCATCAGGGCGCCTTCGGGGCCGGAGCCGGCGTCGTTCACGCCGTCAATCAGGCGTTGCAGGGCGGCGATGGCGCGCCTGTCGAGCTGCTCGTACACGCTGACGTCAGCCTGCCGGTCCGGATACGCGAGCTCGATGTCGGCCGCTGCCCGTAGCGCTGCTGCCTCGGAGGCGAGCGCCGCTAGGTGGGCCGGGAGGGCGGGAATGGTGCCGCCGACCGCGGCAAGCACCTCGGCCACCGCGGCGACGATCTGCCGTGTGGCCTGCTCGTCAGTCGGCGTCGTCGAGCCGTTGAACGTGCCGAGCATGCTGTCGTCGCCGGGCGCCGCGGCGGCGGATCGTGTGCGGGTGGGGATGTGGTCGGCCACCTGCTCCAGGCTCGGCTGCCACGTCTCGGCCACGGCGACCTCCCTTCAGTGTGGGGGTGGCCCGGCGGGCGGCCACGGGGAAGACCGCCGGCCGGGCCACGTCTCGTCAGGTCCGCTTGATGACCTGGGCGCCCCAGGTTGCCGCGGCCGGGTCGATCGGTGCCGCCGTGATGTTGGCCACCCGGACGGTGACCGTGTTCGCCGCCGAAACCCGGCCCGCCCACACCAGACCGGCATCCGGGGCGGCAGGCGGGGCGAGCACGACGGCGTCGCCGACCGCGGCACCGGTGACGGTGATGGTCAGTTCCTGCTGGCCCGCGGCGGCGACGGCCGGGAAGTTGAGGCTTGCGGACGCGAACAGCGGGCCCGAAGACCCTGCCGCCGTGCCGAGCACCTGCACCTTGCCGCCGGCCGCCGCCGTGGTGAGTGCGATCCCGGCCTGCGCGCCAAGCGCACCCCCGGACAGCGGCAGCACCTCGACGGCGGACGCGCCGGCCTTGACCGGCTGCCCGGCCGTGACCCCGCCCGACCCGGCCACCAGCTCGTGCACACCCCCCGCCAGCGGGTGGACGGTGACGCGCGCCCCGTTGGCCGCGTCGTGGGCTGCGACACCGACCACGCGCTGGCTGTCCGCCGTAGCGGGGGCGACCGATCCTGACCCGGACACCTCCACCAGCTGGCCGCCCGTGATGGACGTGCTCGCGGTGGAGGTGATGGGCAGGATGTTGGCCGTCTGCAGCGGGGTGTAGTCGGCCACCGGTCAGTCCTCGCGCAGGGCGGCGATGAGGTCGTCACGGCTCATGCCGTTGGCCTCGTCGCGGTCCATGCCGCGGGCGACGGCGTAGTCGACCCACGCCTGCTTGCCGGAGCCGGGCCCGGACTCGGGCGGCGCCGTCGGACTGTCGTCCTTGGACTCCTCCCGCTTCTCCGACTCCTTGACCACAGGAGCAGGAGCAGGTTCCGGGGCAGGCGCCGGTGCGGGAGTGTCGAAGCCGGCCACCTTCGCGATCATCCGCTTGCGTAGGTGCCGATCCAGCCACTCCTGCGAAGCGTCGTCGGGCACGAACGCATCCTTGAGCAGGCCGACGACCTGCTGGCCGCGCTGCGTCATGGTGGGCACCGTCACGTACGGCGCCACCACCTGATAGCGATCCACCACCAGCCTCCTTAGACGCCGGTGTTGGTGAGCTCGACGGCCGCGCCGGGCTCCTGGACGATCGGCACCGTCAGGCGGCGGCCCTGCAGGTCCCACTTGTCGGCGGTGTCCACCCGGATGCTCTTGACCTGGACGGCCAGGTCGCTGGTGGCGTAGCCGGGCGCTGACGCCATCTCGTCGGCCATGCCGCCCAGCTGCGTGCTGTCGAGCACGAGCGGGGTGGTGATGGCCGGGGAGACGACGATGCGCAGCCCGGCGATGACCTCGACCTCGCCCGTGTAGACGGGGCTGTCGAGCGTCTCCCGACGCAGCGCGTTAGTGATCTTCTCGTCGGACATGACGATCGCGTAGGCGGTGTCGTTGAGGGCGAGAGTGTCGGGCATGTAGCCGAGGTTCTTGCTGACGACGACGGCCTTGGCTTCGAGGATGTCGCGCAGGATCGTCGGGGTGGCGGCGGTCCAGGCGGCGCCGCCGCCCGAGGTGACGTCGAACGTGTCCGTCACCGCGCTGGCGATGGCCGACATCGTCACGCTGTCGACCTGCTTGATGATCGAGTTGACCACCTTGCGCAGCACCCGGTCGACGGCGGCGCCGCCGTACACGTTGCGGGTGATCTCCTCGTCGGTGATCGGAACCTTCTGGCCCCACTTGCTGACCGAGGCGATGGCGGCCGTGCCGGTCGGCACGTTCGCGCCCGGGTACTCGCTGCCGGGGCCGACCGCGGTCACAGCCCGGTCGGTCACGAAAGGCTCCGCCATCTCGTACAGCACCGCACCGCCCGAGGTGCGGAACCGCTGGGTGAGCAGCCGGTCGCTGACGAACCGCAGGTCGCGGAACGTGCGCAGGCGCCGCTGCAGAGAGGTGGGGCTGTTGAGAAACCGGCTGATCGTCTCCAGATCCCCGCTCAGGGTGGGAGGCGCGGCCGGGTAGCTTCCAGGCATTTACCTGTCTCCTTACATGCGAAAACCCCCGCCGACGGCAGGGGCTTTTCTGCTTCGCCTGGAGGCCCTATCGGCCCAGGACCTGGACCTTCGCCGTCTGCGCGGCCGTGGTGAGAGCGATACCGACCCGCAGGTCGTAGGTGCCGGCGCCGATCGGCAGCACCGCGTTCGCGGCGGCGCCCACCTTGACGGTCTGCCCGGCGGTGATGCCGCCGGTCCCGGCGACCATCTCGTGCACGACACCGACGAGCGGGTGCACGGTGAGCGGGGTGCCCGAGGCGGCGTCGTGGGCGGCGACACCGACCACGTTGACGGCGTCGGCGGCGGCCGGGGCGACGGTGCCGTTGCCCGAGACGCTGACGAACTGGCCGCCCGTCACGGTCGCCGACGTGGTGGCGGTGAACGGCAGCAGCCCGCGAGAGAAGATCGGCGTGTAGTCGGTCATGACCTAGGCCCCCTTCGGCGCGGGCGGGAACAGGTCGGCGAACTCGGCGTCCACGTCGAAGCCGTCGCCGCCGGGCAGGCCCAGGTCGGAGACCGGGACGGTGCCCGCGGTGAGGCCGGCCAGCAGCTGGGCGGTGCCCTCCGGGTCGGCCTCGGCGACGCGCAGCCAGTGGTCGCGCCTGCTCGGCGCGAACTTGCCGGCGCGGATCGCGTCGTCGACCATCCGCTCCCGCTCGTTGCGCTGCTGGGAGGCGCGCACCTGCTCCAGCCTGTTGAGTCGGGTCTGCAGGTCGTCCCACACCTGCCGGTCCACCGTCACGGTGCCCGGCGCGTTCTTCGGCGTCTTCCCCGGCGAGCCGTCACCGCCAGTGGCGGCGAGCTTCTCGACGCCGGCCAGCAGAGCGGCCGGGTCGAGGTCAGCGTCGGCGGGGAGGCCGAGCTTGGCTCGCAGGTCCGCGAGCTGCTCGTCACTGAACTGCACAGTGTCCTCCTTGGTTGGCCCGCCGACCGGGGAGTCGGTGACGGGAGTCTCTGGTTGCGGGCCGTCCTGCTCGGGCGGCTCCGGGGTGGGTGCGGCGTCCATGCCGGCCGTCTGCACTCGGCTGTCGGGCGGGTCGTCGCCGGTGTCGGGGGGGCGCAGGTCCTGCGGGATCGACTCCTCGCGGGACGCGAACACCAGCGTGCCGGCGGCCATCTTGTCTGGCCTGTCGACGTACTCGACCTTCACGGCGACCCGCTCGCCGAACTCGACGTCGTCGCCGGCCATGGCGATCGGAACCCGGTAGTAACTGCCGCTGCTGTCGTCCATGACGATGAGCTGCAGCGGGTCGAGCTGGATTTCGCAGATCCAGTCGGAGTAGCCGGCGCGTTCGTAGTAGCGGCGCCGGACGTCCTCGCTGGACACGCCGGCCGCCAGCTCTGGCGTGGGCGGGGGCATAGGCCCTCCTCCTTTGATCGTGTAGGTGACCGGCGTCGCCTCGCTGCCGTGGGAGGCGGCGACGTCGTAGAGGGCGGCGACGTCTTGCAGGCTGTCGAGCGTTCCGATGCCGGGCGCGGCCACGCCGAGCAGCGCGACGGCGGTGATGACCATCTGGTGGGTGTGGCCGATCTGGCATCGGAATCCCCTGGTCGCCTCGATGCTCCGGTCGGGGTAGGCGCTGGCCAGCACGTCGGCGAGCCAGGCGGGCAGGCCGCGGTAGTCGCCCACCACGGTGTTGCCGTCGTCGGCGGCGCGCAGCCCGGACACCCAGCCGACCGCCGGCTCGCCGTCGAACCGCGGGTCCACGTGGCCCAGCTTGAGCACCGGGTTGCGGACGGCGGGGCAGTCGAGCGCGGCGATGGCGGCGGTGAGGTCGTCGCGGGTGATGGTCGCCTCGCCCGAGGAGAGCCGCCACGTGCCGGCCTGGGCCAGCTCCACACCGGGGATGCTGACGAGGGCGGACGCGCGGGGCACGTCGATGTCCACGGCGGCCTACCTCCTGTCCCAGATGGCGATGACCTGGCCGCGGCAGCGGATCCCGCCCAGGCACTTCACGTAGGCGCCGTTGCCGTAGGCGGCCTCGGCGGCGTCGAGGTCGTCGAAGGTGGTGCCGTCGATCGCCCGGCAGTTCGCGCACGTCGACCGGTCCAGCACCTCGCTGGCCATGTACCGGGCGGTGGGCGCTTCCCGCAGGACGACGAACCGTCCGGCCGACTGGGCGCCGCTCAGCGCGCCACCCACCTGGTCGCGCACGGTGCGCAGAGAGAGCGCGGCGAGAATCGCCGCCACCTCGACGGCGACCGCCGCGCCGGCAGCGCCGGGGACGGCCAGCCGAAGCGCCGCCGCGGCGGCGGCCCCGGCCAGACCGGCGGCCAGCAGCGCGGCTACCGCGACTGCGACCGCCTCCAGGTGGCCGTCGTCGATGGGGGGTTGCTCGACGCTGACGCCTTGGGCGGCGGCTTCGGCCGCCATCTGCTCGGCGCTCGTCTCGGCGAGCTCCAGCATGGCGACGGCCAGCAGTTCGGCCGCTCCTGTGCTGTCGATGGTGAGCTGGGTGAGCGCTTGCACGTCGCCGGCGTCGACCGCTGCGGTGATCTGCTCGGCGAGCTGGTTGCGCCAGTCCTCGGCGATCGACGGCCACGCTTCGAGCACGGTGTCGAGGGCGTTCTGCCACGCCTCCTGCACGTCGGCGAGATCGTCCGGGCCGGCGGCGGCCCGCATCCGCTCGGGGCGGCCGGCGCGGGCCTGTAGCGGCTCGGGTGGCGTCTGCGGCGGGGCGGGCGGGGCGGGCGGGGCGATGGCTGGCGTGGGCGGGGGCGCAGCTTGGGCGCGTTCGGGGAGCCTCCACGCTTCCCGCACGTACGCTTCCAGCGCCGGGTCGGGTGAGAGGGCGCCGGACTTGAGCAGCAGGTCGAGCGCTTGCGCGGTGACCTCCTGCCGGGAGCCGACGTCGGAGACGACGATCCGCGGGGCGGGCTCGTCGGGCCCCCAGTTCAGGTCGACGAGGTCGGTGACGATGCCGGGCATCCCCGTCTGGCCGACCGTGGCGGTGTCGGCGATGTCGTCGGCGATGCTCTGGAGGCTGAGCAGGAACAGGTCGAGGAAGCTGTCGCCCAGGGCGCGCGATCCGTTGCTGGTGTCGCCGAGATCCATCAGCCCGGCCAGCGCCGACCTCGACATCTGCTGGTCGAGGTAGCGGATGAAGCCGAGCGCGTCCGGCACGCTGCCGGTCATGCCGGTGATCGCGAGCCGGAAACCGTCCGGCAGGCCGACCCCGGCCCGGTCGCCGACCCGCATCGCGGCTGCGAGCCGCTGGGCCTCGGCGATCTGGGCGGGGATGGCCCCGGGAGGGGCGGACACGGAAGGCACGCCCATGCCGAACCGGCGGACGCTGGTGGCGTGGACGCGCCACACCTCGTGCTTGAGCAGCCAAGCGCCGTACGCGGGCCTGAGCAGGCTGCGGCCGGTCCAGTTGGCCGCCTCGCGGTCATGCACGTACCAGACCAGGCGGTTCGCCGGGATCGGGCGCACCGCGGCGAGGTTCTGCGTGATCGACTGCACGGTTTCGTCGGCGGCGAGCTGGAGTTGGCCGATGGTGTGCGGCATCCGCTCGCCGAGGTTCACCAGCCGCGCCTGCCCGCCGACGATCGCGTATCGCCTCTCGAACGGCATGAACCCGAAGGTCAGCGACAGGAGGGCGAGGCGGAGGTGGTCGGTCCAGCGCACACCGCGCCTGCGCGCCGGACCAGGCTCGGGATCCACCCCGAGGATCGGCAGGCCCAAGTCGTCGGCGACGAGCTGGACCACCTCGGGTCGGCAGCCGGCCGGGTCGACGGCCCAGGTGGCGCGGCGGATCGGCAGCGTGTACGCCGACAGGACAGCGGTGAGCTGCGGGTCGGTGCGCATCAGGGAGTAGGTGCGGGCGGACAGCGGCCACGTCAGGTCGGGGATCTGTTCGAGCAGGTCGCCGTACCACACGCCGTAGTTGGAGTCGAGGTGGCCGATGTCTCGGGTCGGGGCGCTAGCCATCAGTTGCCCCCTTCTCGATCAGGTCGGCGGCGTCGCGCAGCAGGCTGGCGATGCGCCGCCAGAGCTCGTCCTGGTCGACCTGGACTTCGACCTGCCAGTGGCCTGAGGGGTCCTTGCTGGCGGGGCCCGTGACGATGGGGATTTCCACGGTGCCGATCTGGGCGGCCGGGGTGGTGCCAACCTGGAGTACGACGGGCAGGGTGGGGCTGGCCATGCTGATCACCCCTGGTCTGTTCGGCTCCACACGGCGTCGTTGGCCCTATGCACGGTCTGCCAGAGCTCCTGGCGTCGGGCGTCGCTGGCCTCGGCCCATTGGTCCCGCAACGAGTCCACGGCGTGTACGAGCTGGCGCACCTCAACGGGGAGGTCAGCGATCTCGGCGGGTTCACCGGATGGCCGCATCTTTCGGCGGAGGGTGTACCCGTCGTTGAGGGTGTCGGCCAGTGCCTGCAAGAAGGGCGCTAGCTTGCCCCGCTGCGTGTCGTCCGGGGCGAGCGCCTCGATGGTGCCGACGTCGTAGGCTGCATCGCCCACGGTCAGCGTGACCGGCAGAATCGCCACGTCATCCCCGTTCAGTAGTTGATCGACATCAAATCCAGGTCTGATCCGCCGCCGGTCGCCGCCGAGTACGCCTGCCCGATCACGTCGTCCACCAGCGAGCCGCCGCGGCGGGCGTCCACCACGGCGGCCGTCTCCATCGGCAGCCAGTGCGCCCCTGCGACTCTGGCGGCGTAGGCGACCACGTCCACGCAGTCGTCGTGAGCGGCGTTCGGGAAGGCCATCAGCTCGTCACGCCAGTCGCCCCAGGTGGGGAACCGGTCCTCGGGTGGGAACCACAGCCGTCCGGAGTCGGCCCTGGCGGTCGCCGGCAACGCCCTCGTGATCTTGTCGGTGTCGGCGTGCAGCTCCTGCACCGGCACGCCGGCCCGGCCCGCCTCGTAGACGAGGGTGGTGCCGAACATGCGGGACTCGACGAACACGACATCCGCCGACCAGCGCTCCCGCAGCGCGCGGACGGCCGGCCAGTGCCCGGCCGGGTCCATGCGCTCCCGGATGCCGTCGAGCATGACCAGGTCGCCGTCGACGCCGATCGCCCACACAGCGGCGGCCGTGTAGTCCGCCGACGTCTTGGTGCTCGCGGCGAGGTCGACGGTCAGGAACCGCCAGCAGTCCCGCAGGTCGATGACGCGTTCGCCCAGCAGGATCCGCTGGTCGGCGCCCTTCGTCCAGTGCCGCAGCCCGGACCTCTTGAAGAGTCCGCCGTCGGCAGGGGCGGGCCGCTGCTGGTAGAGCGCGGCCCACACATACTCGCCGACATCGGACCGGATGCGCGCCCAGTCGCGGTTGCCGCGCGCCGACCGCATCGCCTGCCCGGGCGCCCGGCCGAGCGGGTCGTCGTCGGACTCGGCAACCGCGGGGATGGACACGACCGTCCACCGGTCAGGGTCCTGCTCCAGCAGCCGGCCGGCCAGGTCGTTCTCGTGCCAGCGGGTTTGCACCAGCACGACCCGGGAGCCGGGCCCGAGCCGGGGGACGGCGACGGCCTGCCAGAACCGCCACGCCCGCTCCCGGTAGACGGCACTCTGCGCCTGCTCCAGGTCTTTGATCGGGTCGTCGATGACCATCACGTCGACCGGCTTGCCGGTGAGTGCTCCGGCGACGCCGACGCAGTAGACGCCGCCCTTGCGTCCATCGATCTGCCAGCGGCCGGCCGCCCGGGAGTCGGCGCGGAGCCGCAGCCCAAGGTCGATGGTGCCGTCGGTGCCGTCGAAGGAGTGGGCGTCGAGTTTGATGTCGGAGCCCCAGCGGCGGGCCATCTCGTCGGCGTAGGAGACGATGGCGACGCGCAGGTCAGGATCGTTGGTGAGCAGCCACTCCACGAACCGGTGCGAGACCCGGACGCTCTTTCCCTCCTGCGGCGGCATGAACACCATGAGCCGGTCGATGTCGCGGTCGGCGAGCGCGACCAGGTGCTCGTCGATGACGTCGAGCGCCGGCGTCTGGACGGTGGTGGGGTCGAGGGCGGCGGCCAGCCGGCCGGGTGTGGCCCAGCGTCGGGGGCGCGGCTGGAAGTGGCGGGCCGCCACCTCCCACGGCGACAGCACAGTCACTTAGCACCGCCCGCGTCGAGCTTCCGCTCGGTGCGGGCCGCCTGCCAGGCTGCCAGGTGCGCGGCGATGTTGGCCCACAGCGACATGAGCGCCACCCACAGGACGCTGTCGCGCCACCAGATCAGCGTCGGTGCGATCAGCAGCATCCACGTGACGGCGAGACCGAGCTGGACGCGCGCCCAGCCGCTGGAGGTCATGGCGTGCCGACCGTGAGGAGGCCGGACCGGCGGACCGGCCGCTGCGTGCTCGTGGTGATGCGCGTCCACACCACGTAGGCGCCCGGCTCCAACTCCAGGTCGCTGCCCTCGCCGATGACGAGCACGGCGTCCGTGCCGTCCCACGCCGCCGGACGATAGTCGGAGTCGGCCGGCTCGCCCGCCGACTCCAGCACCACGGCCAGCTGGACCGGCCACGCGGAGAAGTCCGCATTCCAGTCGACGCGGAGTTCCTCGCGGGAGGTCGCGGGCATGTACGCCATCCGGCTAGTCACCTCCCAGGCGGGGCGTGCCGACGGGCCAGCCGAGCCGCGCACGCCCGGACGGCCAGGTCAGGCGAGGCAGGCCGACACGGATGGGCGGCAGGACGGGATCGACCGCTTCCGAAGTGCCGGTGATGCTGACAGTGACCGCAGGCAGGACCGCGGCGAGCACGGCCTGCGGCGGGTCGGACACCTGGCAGGTCAGCGACGCGGTCACGGCGGGCAGCGCGGCGGCGATGCTGCCCTCGACCTCGATGACGCCCGACAGGGCGGCGGTCAGCGGCGGCAGGCTGGCGTCGACCTGGCCAGCCACGTCGACCGTGGCTGTGGCCGCCGCGGCGAGCGGAGGCAAGACACCGTCGAGGTTGCCTTCGACGGTCACCTCGCTGGTGAACGAGGCAGCGAGCGGCGGGAGTTGGGCGTCGAGAACGGCGGTGATGGTGTCGGAGAGCGTGGACGCGCTGCTGCCGGGGATGCCGTCCCAGGAGCCGCCAGGGCTGGTGTCGCCGTCGAAGTAGTCGCCGAGCGTCGCCCTCTGCTCGACCAAGACCATGGTGGCGTGCAGCGTCGTGACGGAGTAGTTCACGCCGTCCAGCACGAGCTGGGCGGTGGCGGTGCCGGCGGGGGCGGCGCCGGTGAGGCTGGCCCGGGACACGGTGCCGCTGGTCAGCGTGTATGAGCCGTTGCTGTAGGAGATGACGGCGTCGGCGGCGTCACGCCACTCGATGTAGATGCTGCCGCCGGCCGAGAAGCCGTTGGCCGGGCGGACGTACACGCTGAGCGTGTAGTCCAAGCCCGGCGCCGCCGCCCCTGCGGAGGTGCGGAGGAACGTGCCGCTGGTGTATTCGGCTGCGAAGGGGCGGTCGAAGCCGGTCACCGGCTGGCGTGTCGGTGTCGCTTCGCCGCCCCACCCGGCCGCGTCGTTGCTCAGGCACGGGTTGATGCAGCTGTTGTGCCTGGTCGCCATCAGCTACACGAGCGTGGAGCTGCCGCGCGACACGAAGCCCTGCAGCGGCGGCAGGCTGGCGCACATGTAGGTGACCTCGTGCGTGACGGGCACGCCGTCGCCGTCGCGGACCCACTCGCCCTGCTCGTCGAGGTCGATAACCGTCAGCACGGCGCGGACCTGCGGCTCGTTGTGGACGTACATCATCCAGCCGGTGACGAGCGGGATGCTGTTGGTAGAGCACCAGTTCATCAGCATCTTGTACGGCGGGCTGGTCATGTGGACCGGATCGTGCCGGACCTCCACCGTCAGGTACAGCGACATGGCAGGACTCCTATCAGCCTGACGGCATCGTCACAGTGCCGGCGTTGATCGTCACGTTGACGCCGGTCGAGATCGTGGTCGTGTTCATGGTCAGGTCGCCTCCTCCTCCGGTCGCCGAGACGCTGCCGTCCAGGACGCCGAGCCCTGTGCCTGCGGCTTCGGCGGAGTCGACGAGGCGGAACCATCCGGCGGCACCGTTGGCCAGACCGGTGACGGTCAGGGCGGGGGTGGTGTCGAGCCCGACGGCGCCGGCGACGGCCGCGGCGAACGCCGGGTCGCTCAACGTGAATTCGGCGAGCAGCGTGCCGGTCGGGGCGGTGGCCGGGGTGGCGGGCTGGCTGCCGGAGTAGATGCGCAGCTTGCCGGCCCCGCTGCCGCCGTCGACGAGCGCGGCGATGGCGTTCGCGGACGCGTTGCGGGCGGCGGTGTTGATGCGGACTGCCATCGCGGTCCCTTCAGGTGATGTGCAGCGGGTAAGGGCCGAGGACAGGCACCTCGGGCGTGGACGTGATCTTGACCCAGATGCCGTACGTGAGGCCCTTCGCCAGGGCGCCGAACGGGCTTGCCGGGCCGATGAGGAGCGCGGCGCTGGTGCCGATCCAGTCGGCCGTCTCCCAGTCGCCACCCGCAGGGTCCTGGTCTTGCGGGACGACCGCCATCTCCACGGGGAGGGAGGTGAGCGTGGCCGGGCCGGCGATGGGCACCTTGACGTACTCGGTGGACAAGCTCGGGATCTGCATCGCTGTCACCGGCCACCTCCCAGCAGCTCAGGTGGTGGGTGGGCCGGCTGACCAGCCGCGGCTGGCGTCGCCGGCCGACCAGCCGCGGTCGAATGGCTGCGACGTCCAGCCGCGGCGAGGCGCGCCTGCGACGACGTCGATGTCCTGGTAGGTGACCACAGTCAGCGACTCGGTGGCGGTGGCGCTGTCGGCGAGGTCCTTGTTGTGGGTTTGGATGACGGCCAGGTCGTCGGTCGCGGTGGCGCTGTCGGTGAAGGCGGCAGTCGCGGCGACGGTGAGCGACTCGCCGGCGGCGGCCTGCTCATCGAAGACCGGCGTCGGCAAGATCGTCCACGTGTCGTCGGCGCTCGCCGCGTCGGCGAGGTCGACTGGGAAGCCGACAAGAGCCGCGTCGTCGGCCGTGGCCGTGTCAGAGAAGCCGACGGTGACGGTGACGGAGAGGTCATCGGCGGCGGCCGCGGTATCGGCGAAGTCGACGCTGGCGGCGACCGTCAGCGTCTCGGCTGCCGTGGCGCTGTCTGCGATGGGGGCGTCTACGGAGACGTCCACGGCCTCGCTGCCGGTCGCGCTGTCGGCCAGCGACTTCAGTGTCACCATCGAGCCGATGTTGACCGTGAAGCCGTGCCACTCGCCGACCGACGTGCTGGCGGTGAAGTCGGCGGTGCCAGTCGCGCCGCCGCTGGCGAGCGTCCGCGTCGCAGTGGTGGTGAGCCCGTACGCGGCCGACTGGATGTCGGTGCGTTCGGTGAACCCGGCCGGCGAGGTGAAAGTCACCGTGCCGCCGGGTGAGTGGAGAGCGACGCAGCGGATCTCGAAGTCGCCGGCGCCGGCTGTGGTCGAAGGTGTCGTCTTCGTCGTGCCTGAGCTGGTGCCGCCCGTCTGCGCCACCACGGGCGTGTCGGTCGAACCGTCCTGCACCGCGATGATCGAAACTGACCCGTCGGCGTTGCCGGTCTGCGTGAACCCGTAGGTGGCCGGCTCGGCGGCGCCAGCTACCTTCCACCAGACCTTGCTGCCCGATCCTGTGCCGTCGTCCCGGGCCCGCGACGTCAGCAGTTGCCAGGCGCTGCCGCCGGTCGGGGTGGCCATCTCGGCGAGGCTTCCCGTGTCGGCGGCGTGGAAGGCCACCAGGATGTCGCCTTGCGCGACGCCTGCGGGTTTCGGGCAGTTGAACGAGCTGTTGGTGCCGGAGGCCACCTGGGACGCGGACCGGAAGGTCGGCCCGGACGGAGGCGGGGCCGCTGCCGGGAGGACGATGCGGCGCCGCACGGAGCTCCACGAGAGCGGAGGCCCGTCGTCCAGTGCTGCTCCTGCGCCGCCCGACAAGGTCTGTCCGGCGCCGCTGTAGTCGGTGCCGTCAGGACGGAGCAGCGGATACCAGGCGCGCAGCCCGGCTGTGCGTTGGGGCTGGTAGGTCCAGGACTCCAGCTCCAGCTCGTCCATCGAGAGGGCTTGATCCCACACCTTGAGCCCGGCTACGGAGCCGTTGAGCCACTCGCCGGCCGCCTGCCCAGCGGCGATCCGCAGCGTGCCCGCGGTGATCGTCACGTTGTTCTGTGGCGGCGTGCCGCCGATCCACGTGGTGGACCCTGCGGTGCGGACCCGGACCCGGGCCACGCCGGGGTTGGCGGTGGACGACAGGCCGATGAAGGTCCACTCGCCGACCACCAGGGTCTGTCCGGCCAGGCCGAACCAGCTACTGGCGGTCGTCTGGTATGCGAGCGCTGAGCCGTTCCACCCGGTCAGGCGCAGATAGTTGCCGCCGCTGCCGTCATCGATCATCCAGATGACGGAGGTGGCCGCCCGGTCCACCATCAGCTTGGCCCAGCAGGTGACCGTCCAGTTCGTTACGGAGCCGAGGCTGAGTGAGCGGGCATACTCCTCGCCGGAGTTGTCGAAGCGGACCGCCACGGCGTCCTCCTACGTGTCGGAGTAGCTGAGCCGCACGCTGGTGAGGATCACGTCCGCCGTCGAGGTGTCGGCGCCGTCGTTGGGCAGTCGGGAGATGCGCAGCCACGCTTCGTCCCCGGCCGCGATGCTGTCGAGGTTGGAGATCGTGATCGTGGCCCGCTGGAGGCGCTGCGCGGTGGTGCCGGGGTGAGCCTTCGTCACCTGCTGCGCGGTCGCGAAGCTCTTGTTTTCGACGTCCTGGGTGTCGGTCTCGGGGGTGATCGCGGCGAGCGCGGCCTCCCACACGCAGGCTCCTGCGGTGGAGGCGTCGTTGTAGAAGATGATGTCGCAGGTGATGCTGCCGGAGCCGTAGGCGGCGGGCTCGAACTTCCAGTAGGCGCGCTCGGCGGTGGTTCCGGCGCCGTCGAAGGCGAGGCCGGTGACGGGGAAGTTGGTGCCCGCGTTCCGCTGGTACTGGGGGAACGCGGTGCTGGCGAACGCGGCTTCTTCGGGGGCGAGGTAGAGCCGTACGGTCGCCATGATCTACGTGAAACTGACGACGGCCGTTGCCGACCAGGTCTGACCTGCGGCTTTGGTTCCCTGAGCGGACACGGCGGCGTTGAGCAGGGTCGCCGTTTCGGTGGTTCCGTCCGCTGTCCCCTGGTCGATGCCGAACTTGGCCCACACGAAGTTGGCGACCGCGCCGCCGAACGTGGCCGCGAACGTGAGGGTCCTGGTGGGCGGCCCAGCTCCGACACCCACCGTCGGCGCACCGGACACCAGCTTGAAGTACTTGTTGGTGGAGCCGGTGAGCGTGGTGTCGGCGGTGGTGACCGCGGTGGCGCCGTCGCCGACGCCGATCCGCGAGTGGGTGGCGTCCCATGCCTGCCCGCCGCCGCCGATGGCCAGGGTGAGGATGCGCAGCCAGCCGGCGCTGAGAACGGCGTTGCCGAGGTGGTCGCTGGAGTTGTACGGCTGGACGCCGAACTGCCGGAACACGGCGGCGTCGGGCGTGTGGATGCCGCTCGCGCGCTGCACCCACGCTGTCTGGTCGGCGTCCCACCGGTCGATCAGCCAGTGGGTGGTGGCCTGCCCGAGGTCGGGGAGCGGCATGGGTGACCTCCGTGGCGATCGGTCGAACGGATGTACGAGAATGGCTGAATGGAGTCGAGTCGGGTTGACCTGCACAACTGGCCGCACAACCCCGCCGAGCCGGGCGGCTGGGTGGCACCGCACGGTGACCCGATCCACCGCTGGAGCGTCGCCCACGTCCACGCCCGCTACATCGCCCCCAAGGTGCTGCCCGGCGACCGCGACGAGCACGGCCGGCCGATGCGACCGCGCATCGAGTTGCACGCCTACCTCGTCGACCTCGACGGCTCCCAGTTCGGGCTGCCCGACCACGAGCAGGTGCTGCTGCACCAGGTGCCGCCGGTCGGCTGGTGGCTCATCAAACCCGCCGACGACGAGCACCTTGCGAGGATCGAACGGTTCAAGGTCTAGGCGGCGGCCCGGTACCGGTCGCGCAGCTCGGCACGGGCCTGCGGCGTCTCGGGGACTGGCTCGCCGCGGTAGATGCAGGCGTCGATCGTGGCCAGGTCCCGGAAGTCGTAGAACACCTGCCGGCCGTCCTTGCCGAGTTGGGCGGCCTGGTAGCGGCGCGCCCACTGTCGAATGGTGACCGGCTGCCGCTTCAGGCGGCGGGCGGCGGTGACGGCGGTGACGGGTTCGGGGTTCAAGGCGCACCCCCTGAGAATGCGGAATGCCCTCCGCGAGGTGCGTGAGGGCATTCGTGTTCCGTCTGCGCGTAGTGTTACATGCCGCTGGTCAGGCGGGCAAGCCGAGCCATTCCCGGACGCTCAATCCCAAGGCGGACTCGGGGATGGCGATGGGCAGCAGCAGCGGGATGACGAGCACGCCGTCAGCGACAGGGTGCACGTCGCAGGCGAGCGTGTCGATATCCGTCATGAGATCCATTATCCCAGGTCATTCGGATCACGTCACCCGGTTGCACCGCTGCCACCCTCTCGCTTCTCGTGCTGCCTGCGCTCCTCGTCGCAGATGTCCATCAACAGTTGGGCTGCGGTCCACTTCCACTTGATCGGCGGCATCGCCGCGAGAAAGTCCTGCCCCTCTCCCTCGGGAACCTTCTCCAGCATGTGCTGCCGCATCGTTTCGCCGGCGGCCTCAATCTTCCCCATTGCTTCCAGCATGGCGTCGGACACGGTTGGGGGGCGGCGCTCGGCGATCTCTCGGGCGCGCCGTTCGATGTGGGCGTCGAGGTCAGCGATGGTGGAGCGCAGCGTTTCGGCGAGCGCGGCGGCTTCGGCCATGGGGTCGCGGTCAGCCATCGACGCCCACCTTCATCGTGCCGGCCCTGACCGCAGCGATCCGCTCGATGGAATCCGGCGTCGATGGCTCAGAGTCGGACTCTGAGGCGTACAGATGACCCATCAGGAGCTGCACAGCATGCTCGGCTGAGTGGCCAGCCTGTATCAGCCGCTCGAACACCGCTCGCTCCTGGTCTGCCTGAGCCCAGGCGAGGTTGACGCACAGGTCACCGTTGGGCCTGACAGTGCTCAACCCGTCCAGAAGGCTCACCAGTACCACACTCCTGGCTTTGAGATCGTTGAGAAGCCCGCTGTAGCGCTGGTCCCATGCGCTGGGCAATTGGTTGACCCGCCAGACCAGCAGTTCATCACCACTACGTAGCCAATTCAGCGCCCGGTCGAACTCGGGGCGCTCTGGGCCAGGGGTGTCTTCGTATACGCGTATGCACCCTGCCGCAACGAGGTCGGCCCGATAGATGTCGCGGATCGGCGAGGCCGGCGAGGCGCACAGGTAGCCGACACGAGCGGCGTTCACCGGAACTTCGTTCATGAAGTCTCCTTACCAAGATGGCGGGCCTCGCCCTGGGCGAACTCGGCGCCGAGCGCGTACGCCGGCGACCGGTCGAGCAGGCCGCGGGCCCGGTCGTAGCGGCGCGTGGTGCGCGGGTCAGCGTGGCCGAGCAGATCCTGCACGACGTGCAGCGGGTACTTCTCCAGCAGGTAGGTGGCGATCGAGTGCCGCACCGAGTGGGGTGACAGGCCGTCCCACTGGGGGACGCCCGCGGCCTTGGCGATGCGGCGGACGAGCCGGTACACGTACGGCTGGTCGATCGGCCGGCCAGTCGCGGTGCTGAACAGCGGGCCCGGCGCCGGGCCGCGCTCCGCCAGGTAGGCGTCGAGGGCGACGGACGCGTACGGCGGGACGATGAACCGCTTCGTCTTCGTCCCGCCGCGGCCCTTGACCGGCAGGTCGATGACCCGGTTCCCCTTGTCGTAGCCGAGCGCCCCCGTCTCGACGGCGACGACCCCCCCGACCCTGCAGGCGGTGACGACGAGCAGGCACAGCAGCGCGTAGGTGCGGGCGGTCTCGTACTGGCGGGCGTGGGCGAGCATCCGGTCGAGCTCGTCCTTGGACAGGCTGCGGGTCTTGGACACGTCCTCGACGGCGGGCCGCTCCATGTCGAGCAGCGGGTTGCGTTGGGCGGCTCCGGCGCGGACGAGGTAGCGGTACCAGGAGGAGACGGCGGCGAGGCGGCGCGCGCGGGTGGAGTCGGCGAGCCCAGCCGCGCGTATGGCTGCCGCGTACCGGTCGGCTTCGAGCGGGTGGACGTCGGCGGGGTCGAGCCTGCGGGCGTGGAGGTAGGTGAGCCACCAGCCGAGGTCGGTCACGTAGTACTGGCGGGTGCGGGGGCTGGCCCGTTTCTCGCCGTCGAGCCATGCCGCGGTGGAGGCGACGGCGAGCGGGGACAGCCCGGCGGCGTGCATGAGGTCGACGAGGGTCTGGTCGTCTCGGGCGGGTGGGCGGCCGCGTAACGGGGTGGGCGTGTCGGCGAGGGGGGCGAGTGCGTCATGGATCACTGGTGGTCTTCTTTCGAAGGGGGGATCCGCGTGACACAAGGCTACGCCGGTTCGCTACCTGATAACAGACATTCTCATGTAGCGAAAACGATCTCTATTGGAGCCCCAGTCCTTCCCTGCGCTCGGCGTCCGCGCGCGCGTCCGGCCCGCGGTACTGGTCGATGGGCACACGCTCCACGTTGACGATCTGCCGGACGAGCATCACCTCGCCCTCGGCGCTGGCCCGCCTGGGGCACACCTCGTAGAACGTCATGTCGCCGATCATGTGGCGCTGCGGCTCGTCGACGTCCCACGGGCCGTCGAGGCGGAAGTGACCGCATTCGAGCGTCAGCCTCCACATCGCAGAACCCGCCGGCCCGCGGGTATCGT
Organism: Nonomuraea sp. NPDC050383; assembly: GCF_044459125.1. Lineage (NCBI taxonomy): Bacteria > Bacillati > Actinomycetota > Actinomycetes > Streptosporangiales > Streptosporangiaceae > Nonomuraea > Nonomuraea sp. NPDC050383. The sequence continues at coordinate 21,852 of NZ_JBITIP010000030.1, read as the reverse complement.
GCGGCGCCCGAATCATGGCTTCCACAGAATCGGCGAGCCTTTGTAGGTTGCCGAGGCGCTGCTGGATCCAGTCGAGTCCACTCGTTACGGTCGTGTCCCTGGCGATGAGCCGCCGCAATTCGGCGGGGGCGTGCTGCATGAACTCGACGACGGCCTGCTCGTCGAGGCCGCTCGCCAACTGCACTTTGCCGTCGATCCAGAGCCAGTCGCCGTAATGCTCCTCGTCGCTCGTGTGCTCGACCCTCGCCCAGTCGATGCGCTCGACGGCGGTCAGGAGATTCTCGATGTCGCTCACCTGGCGCTCAGTTCCTCGTCGGCCAGGGCCGCCAGCATGGCCGCGGCGGCGGACATCTCACGCAGCCGATCCGGGCTCATGCCGTAGAGCGCTGTGCGGGTGGCTTCGAGGTCGCCGCGCAACGCCCACCCCATCGCGCCCTGGGCGGCGAGGATGCGGCCCGTCTGCTCGAGCGCTTCGTTGAGCTGGCGTGAGGCGCGCTCGAGCCCGTTGCGGACTTGCTGCTGCCACTCCAGGCTGCCGAACTGTGGTGTGCTCATGACGCTCCGACCTCCTGCTGCTCGTGCTCGTCCGCCTGCCGCGCGTACTCGGCATCGTGCTCCGACTGGTTCAGCAGCCTGCCACAGGCGCACTCGTAGTAGCCATCGTCCTTGCGCCGCACCTGCCGTTCGCTACAGCGGGGGCACCGGATCGGCGACATCGTCGAGACCGGATCCGACTTGGTCATCTTCCGAAGCCTGGCCTGCCAGCCCAACACGCCGAGCCCGAAATCGACGCTCCCGGGGTGGAGCAGGATGTCGTCGAGCTCGCCCAGCAGCCAGCCCACCGTGAGGGTGCGGGCGTGGGTGCCGCGGGCCCGGCGCGGCCGGTCGGGGTAGCGGCGGTACTCCCGCCACTGGCCCTCCACCATGCTGAGCGCCCCGTACAGCTCGTCGAGGGTGTTCACGATGGAGAGGTGCGACGGGGCGGCGACACCGTTGGGGCCGGCGGGCGCGCTGCCGCGGTGGCCGTCGATGCTGGCGGCGAGGAGTGCCGCGGTGTCGTCGATTTCGGCGAGGGCGGCGCGGATGAGGCGGGCGCAGCGGTGGTCCCAGACAGGGTCGCCGAGCGGCACGGGGATGGTGGGCTGCTCGGGCGGCTCGGGGCGCTGGCCGCGGTCGTCGCCGGGGGTGGCGAGCCACGCGGTCATGGCCTCGGCGTGGTCGGCGAGCGCCTGGTCGTAGGAAGTCCAGGCGGCGCGCGCGGCGCGGTTGCACACGCCGGGGCAGGCGTTCGGGTTGATCGGCATGCTTACTCCCCCTGATCGGTGCTGGTGTGGCTGTCCTCGGAGAGCAGAGCGCGGGTGCGGCTCGCTCCGGTGGTGGAGATCCAGGCAATCGTGGTGCTGCCGACCGCAAGGTAGGCGACGCTCTCCAGCCACATGCCGTCGAGGAGGAAGAACACGGCGGCGTGGGCCAGGACGTAGGCCAGGTCGGCGATGAGGCCGAGGATGGTCAGGTGCACCGCGATCCGGGCGGTGCGGTTCATCGGCGCCGCCTCCGGTACTCGCGCTTCACCCGCGACGCTCCGGGGCCGGGCCTGCCGGTGGTGAGCTGCCACCGCCACCAGGTGAGCCGGGATGCGGATGAGGTGAGGGTCAGCGATATGCGGACCGGCCATCGGATGAGGTCGGCATGGGGGAGGTCGTCGATGATGACGAGCCCATCGTCGGCGACGTGGCCCATGAGCTGCCAGCCAGGCCCGTCCGGGCCCGTGCCGACGGTGGCGACATAGGCGTGGTTCACGGCTGCTCCCGGGCGAGGGCGTCGCGGATGCGCTGGCAGGCGGCCGGGTACTCGGCGATGCGCTGCGGGTTGCCGGCGTGGTTCATGACGAGGTCGAGGTCGGCCCAGGAGACGGTGACCGTGCCGGTACAGAGCGTCGCGGCTGGCTCAGGCATGAACCTTCTCCTCAAGACGGCGGACAAGGATGCCGGCGTTCTCCGCGAGATCGGCGGTGTGGGATGCGCCATGGGAGCCGTGCGGCTTGATCTTCCGGCAGCCCGGTTTCGTGCATGGGTCGATGAACGCGATGCACACGTTCGCGCCCAGGGCCACCATCGCGGCGTCCCGGCGCAGCCCGGCTGTCGGGCAGTAGGTGGTGCCGTCGCGGCGGGCGCGGCGGTGGCCGGGGCGGCAGGTGGGGGCGCAGGTGGCCCAGTCGGCGGGGTGGTGCTCGACGGCGAGCGTCTGGTCGGCGTTGTCGTACCAGCCGGCCTGGTCTTCGCAGAAGTCGGCGGCGATGCGGTCGGCGCCCTGCGCTCCGCCGTGGACGATCACGTATTCGCGGTGGCCCTGCTGGTGTGCCTGCTCGATGGCGTCTTCGAGGGCGGTCCAGACGGTGCTCCAGTCAGTCCACGAGCGGGAGCCGGTGACCAGGATCCGGTACGGCGCGCGGGTCTGGGGGGTGTCAGGCATGGTCGGGCTCCTTGCCGTCGAGGATCTGCCGGGTGTCGCAGGGGGCGAGGGTGATGCAGGTCGGGCAGTACCGGCCGGACTGGGCGTTCTGCTTGGCGAGCTCGTCCGGCGAGGGGTGGCGGTCGCGGGCCAGGGTGATGCGCTGGCGGAGGTCGTCGAGCTCGGCGGTGGCGATGAGGGTGTGGTCGGCGGTCGGCCACCCGTGGGGGATGCGGGTGATGTGGCTGCCGTCGAAGGTCTCGACGGTGTCGTGGTCGGTCACTGGTCCTCTTCTCGATGATGCGCGGACGATCGGGCTGTGCTGTGCTCCACAGCATCGCTCAGGATGCATCTGTGCGGCGCTGTAGTGGTCGTGGGCGGGTTTTCGGGGCGGGCGCGGGCTACGGAGCGTGGGGGTCGGGAGAATCGCTCTCAGCCGCGCGCCGGTGCAGGAGTCGGAGGGCGCCAGGCGGGCGGGGGCTCGGCCGGCCCGGACATTCCGGCGGCAAGTCCCGCAGCAGCACGTCGTACGGCTCACGCAGCGCCATCCCCGGCCCGTCCCGGTACGGCTGGCCGTGCTCGTCCAGGGCGAGGTCGTAGACGCGCAGCGACGGGCAGTCGATGAGGTAGACCTCGAAGCGCCGCGTGTAGGTGGGGTCCACCTCGTACGAGCGCAGCCAGGTGAGCAGCCGATCGTGAGCAGTGGGCTCGTCCATCCACCAGCGGTCGCGAACGTCGTAAACGGCGATGGGCTCGAACCCTCCGACGCTCATGACGCACCTCCGGCGACTTCGAGCAGCACGCCGGGCACGATGGTCGGCACCAGCGCCCGCTGCGCCGCGGACAACTCCAGCCCGTCCAAGATGCGCGAGATGGCCCCAGCCAGCAGCGCGCCCTGAGCCTCGGCCAAGCGGATCTCCCGGTCGGCGATCCCCATGTCGTGCGCCGTCTTCGCGTACCGGACGCACCGGTCCCGCTCGGCCGCCTCAAGCTGAGCGAGCCCGCGGACAGCCTCGCCCGACTCGTACACGCCGACCGACGGCGACGCGCTGAACGTGTGGCCGACGAGCCCCTCGCCGTACCCGGTGCCCCGCGTCGGATCCGCCTCCGCCAACTGCTGCTCGAGCAGCCCGGCGTAGATGTGCACCCGCGCCCACGACATCTGCAGCATCGCCATCACAGCTTCGGCCGGGCTGACGTCCTGGCGGCCCGGCACCGCACGCCACGCCGACAGGGCCTCGCCGCGCGCCTTCGCCACCGCGGTGGACACGCCGGCGTGCGTTCGGCATGCGTTCGTGCCGCGGATCGCCGACGCGTGGCAGCGGTCGCCGGGCCGGCGCTTCGACTTCTTCGAGCACTCCCAGCGGCTGTGCGTCTCACAGTGGACGGCGCCGGCCTGCCTCATCAGGTCGTCGTTGCTCAAGAGGTCACCTCGGGGATGTGGAGGATGTAGGGCCGGCGGCAGCCGCTGATGCGGTGGTGTGTGCCGGGGGTGGGTGCGTGGGCGTGGGCTCGTCCGCAGTGGGGGCATTCGCGGACGATGGCGATGGTGTGTCCGCTGTACGGGCTGGTGACGATCTGCGCGGCGGCCCGGGTGGTGGTGAGGCACACGTCGGTGCGGTGGGGTTGGGCGACGTGCTGGCAGAGGGTGGAGCAGGTGGGCCAGCAGTGTTGGCGCCCGTCGGGGTGTTCGGGGTTGCCGCAGGTGATGCAGATGGGGGTGCAGAATTCGGCGCGGAAGTCGGGGTTGCGTCGGGGTGCTCGGGGGTGGGCGTAGGTGTGTGCGGGCTTGGGGGTCGGCTTGGGCGTGGCGGGTTCGTCGTCGAAGAGGGGGTCTTGGAGGAGTGTGGTCATGGTGTGCCGCCGTGTTTTGGTGACTGCGGGTAGGCGCTTAGGACGTTTAGGACGTCTGGGATGCCGTGAGGTGTGGAGGGGGCGGGGTGGTGTCTCTGTGTGTGGCAATAGCCCAGGAATATATACAGACAGTAATAATGATCTTGAAGGTGTATTTTGGGGGCGACGTGCTTAGCACCGTTCGCAGCCTCGACGTTTAGGATGTTCGGCCGGTCATCTAGGACGTTCAGCACCACGCTTAGAACATCGCTCTGCGTAATCGTCAGCGGATGCATGGCGGCGCGGACCCTCAGATTCAGAGGCGCACCGCGTCCTAGATGTCCTAGACGTCCTAACCGTCGGCGTTTCCGCAGCTCAACCGGCTCAGAGACGTCTAGGATGCGCATCCTAAGCACATCCCAAACGTCCTGAACGTCTCCCGCAGACACCGGTACGCCGTCAGAACTCCGCCGCGGAGCGTGAACCTTCACCGCCGCCCCCCGACCAACTCCGGATGGGACACGAACAGCGGGTCAGACAGCCGCCGCCCCGCCGCGTCGCACCGGGCCACCGTCGCCAGCCAGCCGTCAGCGGCCAGCGCCAACAGGACGCCTCGCACTCCGGGCGCGCCGTGCTCCTTCACCCACGAACGCCCCTTGAGTCCCTGCGTGACGTGGCTCGCGGTGAACTCGCTCATGCCCTTCTTCCGGATCCACGCCAAGATGTGGCCACACGCGGCCTGCACCCAGGCGGGCTTCCCGGCGGCCGGCGTGGAGCCATCGTCGGAGGCGAGGATGCCGATGGCGTGGGGGACGCAGTAGTCGATGATGGTGAGCGCGTCAGCCATCGGCTCAGGCCCGATCACGGTGCGCGGGCTGTGGCCGGCGGCGAGGTGGAGCAGCGCGGCGAGCCGGTAGGCGTTGCCGGGCGCCCGCGACATCCACCCCTTGATGCGGTTCAGGTCACCGGAGTTCGGGTCGAGCCTCTTCTCGTGCCGGGTGCGCCAGTCGAGCATCAGCGCCTCCCCCTCTTCGCCCACCTGCATGGGGACGGGCGGGAGCGGGTTGCCGTCGTCGTCGAACATGCGCCCTTCCGGGCACACGGCGTAGAAGGCGCGGCGGACGCATTCGTCCCATGCCTGCGCCAGGTGGGCGGGCACGGCCGGCGGCTTCATGTCGCGGTCTCCGACCAGCGATTCGGGCCGGGCGAGGAGGAACCGGTTGAGCAGCCCCTTGTCGGTGACCGCCTTGGACGCAACCGCTTCTTCGATGACGACGGGCTGGACAGACAGCGACAGTGTCAGGGATGGCCGGTCCAGCTCGAAGGCGTCGCGGGAGATCCGTTCGGGCCGCCACGGCTCGCTGGCGTCCCAGGAGACGAGCACGAACTCGAGGTTCGGTCGGCCGTTGTTGTAGCGCCCGCAGATGTTGCCGAGGAAGGTGCCTTCGGCGGACACGATCGCGATGTGCCCGCCGACCTTGTGCATCAGCTTGGCGAGCGCCTCGGGCAGGATGTCGCCGGCGAGGAGCTGCGGCCGGGGCGGGCCGGTGAGTTCTTTGATCGTCTCTTTGACGCTGTCCAGGTCGGCGAGCAGCTTGTTGCGGTTCGGTCCGTTGGCGGTGGCGACCTTCTTGATGAGGTCTTCGCGGGCTGTCTCGGCTATGGCGAGGGCGTCGGCTTGGTCCTTGTACGCCCGGTCCCACGCGGAGCGCAGCGTGGTTTCGAGGCGGTAGATGGGGGCGTTGACCGCCTTGAAGGCGCGGGTTTTGCCGTCTCCGGAGTCGGCGATGGTGGACAGGTACAGGGCCAGGGTTTCTTCGGTCCACTGCCCTGTGACGGTGGCGTGGCTTCCGACGACTGCGGAGAGCGCGCCGATGGTGGCGAATGCGGCGATCTCGGGCGGGGTCTGGGTGTAGGTGGCGACGGCGTCGACGAATTTGCCGGTGTCGCCAGGCAAGGTGTGCAGCGGGAAGGTGGGCAGGACGGCGGGGGCGGTGTCGCTGCCGGGGAGGGACCACTGGCTGTCGTGGACGTGGTCGAGTTGAGGGAAGACGCCTTCCCACAGATGCTGTTCGTCGGCCGCGGCCATGGCCCGGCGCACGTCGCCGCTGACCCGGTCGGCGTCAGCGGCCGGGCGCTCCGCGGCGGGGGTTTCCTGCTCGTCGGAGGGCTGGTCGGGCCAGGGCGTGTCGTTGGCGGGCGGCGGCGTGTTCGGGGTCCACGGCCGGACGCCGCACCGCTGCCGGATGTGGTCGAGGATGGCGGGGCGTAGCGCGCGGGCGGCCGGGCTGGCGTCGGGGTGGCCGGCGGCGGCGAGCACCACGTCTTTGCCTGCGGCGCTGTGGTCGTCGCCGTGGTGCCAGTGGGCGAACACTTTGCCGTGGGTGAGCCGGTGGCCGGCGCCGACGGGGAGCGGCGCGGTCTCGGAGAAGTTGACGAGGACGTGCGGCCAGGCGCGCAGCGAGTACTCGGATTCGGTGGACGACCCGGAGTACTTCCACAGTTCGGCGCCGTCGCGTTCGGAGCGGATGTAGCGGAAGCCGTACGGTTCGAGCAGGTCCCGCCATTCGCAGACTTCGCCGAGCGCGTCGTAGGGGCCGATGGTGCCGGGCGCGATGTGGGTGGGGCGGGGGCGCGCGGGCGGCGTCTGGTGCTTGGCGGGTTCGGGGTCGGGCAGGTCGATCGAGTAGAGCAGGGTGGCCAGCTCGTCGAGGCTGTAGGTGGCGCCGGACGCTTCGACGACCCGGCAGCGCCGCTCCTGGTTGGCTTTGCGGTTGATGGTGCCGGGGATGCGGAGGACGCGGGCGAGGTCGCCGACGCCGCGGCCGTAGTGCCAGCCGAGCCGGTGGGCGCCGGCTTCGATGACGATCTGCCAGCGGGCAGACAGGGTGGCGATGTCGTCGCGGTTGGCAGGGGTGAGGGTGACCGGCTGGTCGAGCAGGTGCCACGGGTACCAGCCGCCGCCGGACTGGATCCACATGGTGGGTTCGGGTAGCCCGGCGGCGTCGAGGATGCGCTGGCCGTCGTCGGGGGTGGGGGGCAGCGGCAGCTTGGCATGGGTGTGCTGCTTTCGGCAGTCGTCGCCGCAGGCCTCGTGTTTGTGGCCGGGGCCGGCGATGTCGATGTCGGCCCAGAAGCCGGGGAAGGACAGCGAGTCGGCGGCGAGTCCGCGGCTGCCGGGCTTCGGGGCGGCGGTGAGTGTGGTGGCGCGGGCGTAGATGCCGGGCCGCTTCTGCTTGTCGAGGCGGGCGATGTAGTTGATGGCGGCGTCGATGCCGGCGTCGTCGGTGGTGTAGCTCTGGCCGGTCCAGTTGCCGGTCGACACGATGTTGATGAGGCCGGGGGCGCCGCCGTGGAGCGTTGTGAGCCAGCGCCGTGCCTCGTCGAGGTCGGCTTGTGGCGGGTCCTGCTGGGAGGTCAACCGGTCCCCCTGGATGCGGTGCTTGTGGTGCTCGGACGGGTGGCCATGGGGTGGGGCTCAGAACAGCGGGTCCTGCTCGGTCTCGAGCTGTTCTTCGGTGACGGGCCCGGCGTCTGCGGCTTTTGCGCGGTGCTTGGGGGCGCAGGTGTCGCAGGACAGGGCGCTGTAGAGGGTGCGGCCGGGTCGGCGGCCGGTGATGATGCGGGTGGCCGGCCGCCGGCAGGTGGCGCACGTGCTGACCCATGGCATGGCGGTCCGCTGTCACCGTGTGCCTGCTTCGGTGAGCAGGTCGGTGTCGATGGCGAGCACCAGGCCGGGGGCGAGTTTGATGAGCGGGAGCCTGTCGCCGGCGATGTGGGTTCGGGCGATGAGGGCGGCGACTCCGGTGGTAAGTCCGCCGTCGGTGAGGCGCAGCATCAGGTCGGCGATCTGCAGCTCGTGCTGGGGCCAGTGGCGCGCCTTGCCGTGGCCGCCGAGCCGGGGCCGGAGGTGGCCTTGGGCGATCCAGCGGGTGAGGGTTCGCGTGGTGAGCCCGCGGGCGAGCACGTCCTGGAGGGTGAGCGTCATGCGGTCGCCTCGCCGAGTTGTGCGGTGCAGGTGGTGCATCGGCTGGTGGGCGGGCAGTACAGCCGGTTTGGGGCGCAGTGCGCGCCTTGGCCCGGCTCGGGCTGTCCGGCGAGGGCGGCTGGCGTGCAGGAGGCGCAGCGCGGCCCGGTGATGTAGAGGCGTGTGGGGGTGCCGCCGCAGTGCTGGCCTGCGGCGGCGTCCCAGCGGGTGCACGGCTTCATGGGAGCACCTCGTCGTCGAGGAGCGGCTGTTGCGCCTCAGGGACGGGCTTGGGCCTGGGGAGCCCGAGTGCGCGAGCCCGCTCTCCCGGATCGGTGGTGCGCCACTGGGCGAGCCGGCAGTAGCCTGCCGACCGGTCGACGGTGACGCCGCGGCGGCCGAGCGTGGAGGCGACGAGCGCTGTGGTGCCGCTGCCGCCGAACGGGTCGAGCACCGTTCCGCCCTCCGGCGACCAGCCGAGGACGATCCGCCGGACCAGCGCCGGCGGGTAGGCGGCGTCGTGGCCGATCGTCAGCTCCTCGGGCGCTAGGAGCGGCTGGGTCGCGATCTCCCACACGCTGCCCGGGATCGCGCCCAGCGGGTTCGGCCCGACGTAGTCGCCCGTCGCGGTCCGAGCGATGTTCCGGTCCCGGGCACCGAACGCGGTCACGCCGGCGGTCCGCCGCGGCGCTTTGTGCGGCTCCCGGATGGCGTCGGTCGCCGAGAAGTAGCGCTGCCGCAGCGTGAAGTGGAACACCTGCTCGTGGCTGCGCCGGGCCCGGTCGGTCACTGACTCCGGCATCGGCGACGGCTTCGACCACACGATCTCCGAGCGGAGGATCAGCCCGAGCTGGTCGATGCAGCCGATCGCGTACCGCCACGGCAAACCGATCAGCGACTTCTCCGGCAGGTCCTTCGGCCGGACGTAGCGGGGACTGTCTCCGCGACCCGTGTAGCCGTCGCTGGAGCCTCTCCACGCCCCGCGGGTCCGGTTGGCCCACTTGTCGCCCAGGACGACGAACAGCGATCCGGACGGCTTGAGAACGCGCACCCACTCGGCGGTGGCCTCCCACAGCGCGCCGAGGTAGCCCCACGGGGTGGGCTCGTTGCCGATCTGTCCCTCAAGGCTCGTCTCGCCGTCGCGGTAGTCGCGCAGCGCCCAGTAGGGCGGCGAGGTGATGATGAGGTCGACGCTGGCGTCGGGGAGGGGGAGTGCGCGGGCGTCGCCGCGGATGATGACCGCGGCCATTAGCTGACCCGGAGGCTCATGACGAGGCACCGGTAGGAGTCGTCGCCGGACCGGAACAGGGCGGGCTTCCTCGCCCCGTCCATGCCGATGTGGGCGGTCCCGTCGATGGCGCCGAGGGCGTCGAGCAGGTACTGCGACTGGAAGGCGATCTCGATGGGGTCGCCGGTCAGCGCGCATTCGACGGTTTCGCTGCCGCGGCCGATGTCGGCGCCGCCGGCGCGGACGAGCACCTGCTCGCGGTCGAATGCGAGGCGGATGGCGGTGGTGCGGTCCGCGACGAGGCCGACCCTTTTGATGGCGGCGGCGAGGGTGGCGGCGTCCACGGTGGCGGTGATGGCTGGCTCGTAGCTGATCCGCTTGCGGTAGTCGATGAACTGGTCGTCGAGCAGCCGGACGGTGGTGTGCCTGCTGCCGGTGGTGAAGGCGGCGAGCCCGTCGCCGACGCCGATCTGGACGTCGCCGTGGCCGAGCCCCTTGGTGATGTCGTGCAGGTGCCGGGCGGGGATGAGGTGGCCGAACGGGGCGCCGTTGGGTGCCCAGGTGAGGTCGCGGACGGCGATTCGGTACCGGTCGGTGGCGGCGAGGGTGAGCTGGCCGCCGTCGGCGTCGATGCGGACGCCGGTGAGCATGGGCAGGGTGTCGTCCTTGCCTGCGGCGGCGGCGACTTGTGCGACGGCGGCGGCGAGCTGGTCGGCGTTGATGCTGCCGACGGGGTCGGGCGGTTCGGGGAGGGTGGGGTAGTCGTCGGCGGGGAGGGTGGGGAGGGTGTAGTCGGAGCGCCCGCACCTGATGCCCGCTTCCCGGTTGTCGGCGGTGATCTCGACGTACGAGGTGGTGGGCAGCGCTTTGGCGATCTCGGTCAGAACCCGCCCGGGCAGCACGATGAGGCCGGGTTCGGCGACGTCGGCGGGGATGGTGGCCCGCATCGACATGTCGTAGTCGAAGGCGGAGACGTCGAGCTGGTCGTCGTGGGCTGCGAGCATGAGGCCGGCGAGGACGGGGATGGGGGGCCGGGTGGGGAGGGCGCGGGCGGCCCAGGCGACGGTGTCGGCGAGCAGCTTGGGGTCGATGGTGAGCTTCATGCTGCGGACTCCACGGTGACGTTTGACGTGGCGGTCGCTCCGGATAGGCGCGGGGTGGCTGGCCGGAGCGATGAGGTTCTGCGGTCGGTGCAGGACGCGCACACGTAGCCGGTGTGGGGGTCGAGCCAGCCGGACCCTTCGCGGGGCTGCGACTCGATGCGGAGGAGGCGCTCGCAGTCGGGGTAGATGTGGCCTTCGATGTGGCCGCCGAGTTGGGGGTGGGTGAGGACGGCGCCGACGTACCAGGGGCGGATCCAGTCGGTGATGCTGCTGGCTGCGGTGGTGGCGGTCATGCTGAGGTCCCTTCGGGGATGCGGAGCGCGATGTGGCGGCGCTGCTGCGGGGTGGTGGCGGCCCAGATGCCGTACTTCTGGGGGTGGAAGGTCACCCAGGTGTGGCAGGCGGCGAGGGCGGGGCAGCCGCGGCAGATGGCTTTCGCCTTCCGCACCTGCGGGTCGTCGTCGCTGGTGGAGACCGGAAACCAGAGTTCAGGGTCCTCGTTGCGGCAGGCGGCCCGTTGTGTCCATGCGCCGTTGTTGGTTCGGGCGGGCTGCGGTTCGGGCGTCGGCTCGGGGAGCCGGTAGTTCTGCTGCCAGGCGCGGTCGCCTTTGACGGACGGCCAGTGGTGGAGGGTGCCGGCGTCGTGGTGGCGGGCGTAGCAGGTCATGCACAGGCCGCGGCCGTTGTGGCGGCCGGGCTTCTCGCAGTCGAGGCAGATGATCAGGATCGGCTGGCTGCTCATGACGCGCGCTCCAGCTGCTCGCCGGTGATGGCCTCGACCAGCGCGGACACGATGATTTCGGCGACGGGCGGGGTGACGGCGTTGCCGTACTGGCGGACCTTCTCCCGCTTGTTGCCGAGCACCACGTAGTCCTGGCCGAAGGCCATGGCGCGGCCGATCTCGTGAGGCTCCAGCATCCGGAACAGCACGTCGTCGAGGTCGAGGTCGGCGAGGCCGTTGACGACGGCGTACCGGTCGCGGGTGGACAGGGTGCCGATCGGTTCGCCCGCGGGGCGGGCGTTGCCCTTGCCGTAGTACGGCACGAGCAGCGATTCCCAGGTGACGACCGACTGGTGGCCGGCCGTGGTGAGGGCCCGCAGCGGTTCGTCGAACGGCGTGCATAGGTGTCCGGCACCGCCGCGCGGCGTGTTGTTGCGCATCACGAAGCCGGGCGGCACGCACAGCCCGTGATGGTTGCCGGACGCGGTCACGGTGGCCAGCGCCTCGCTGACCGACCGGGCGTCGCTGCCGCCGCCGCGGAGCTCGGCGACGAACGGCAGCCACGCCAGCCCGGTTTCGTTGCGGGCAGTCTGGGTGCGCAGCGGCGCGTCGGCCGGGCTGGCCTCCTTGCCGTCCCGCCCCTCGACGGGGACGAGCAGCGGCGGCACGATCGCGACGCCGTCGTTCTCGCGGGTCGTCCTGGTCGGCATCGGCTCGGTCACCGGGACTGCGTCGTCCCGCCAGGTGCCGCCCGCCGGCACCATGAGCGGCGGGCACGCCAGGACCTTGGTCGCGGCGATCGGCCGGGCGTACTTCTCCAGCCCGGCCCGGATCCGGGCCAGCGTCTTGTCAGCGAGCGGCTTGGAGCGGTCGCCGATCCGCTGGCCGGGGATCGTCCAGTCGATGGCGTGCAGCGCGGGCAGCACGGACGGCTCCACCACGGCGTTGCGGCAGGCCGAGCGAGGACACCGGTAGACGTACTGCTGGCGGTAGCGGCCCATGTCGGCGCCTGGCTGCTTGAACACCTGCATGGCGGCCACCCACTCGTCGCAGCCCGGGCACCAGGCTGCGGGGCGCAGCCATTTGTCCCAGTCGGGGTCGCGGCCGAGCGTCCGGTGCCAGTAGGCGACATACAGCCGGTCGCGGGACTGCGGGGCGCGCGGGGTGCGTGCGGCGGGCGCGTGCATGCTGTTCATGGCGATGACCCGGGTGCGGTAGCCGAGGGCGCGGATCTCGCCGATCCAGCGGTCCCATTGATCCCAGGCGCGGACGTCGACGACGTTCTCGACGACGCCGGCCAGGACGAGCCCTCCGCGCTGCTGGACTCCGCGCAGGTACATGGGGACTTCTTCCATGAGCGCGCGGGACCGCTCGACTTCCTCGTCGCGCTCGTCGCCGAACAGGGAGTCCTGCATGGAGGTGGCGAAGTCGCGGCGCTTGCCGCGGGCGTTGGACCATTGCGGGCATTCGGGGGAGGCCCAGAAGATGTCGCAGACGGGCCAGCGGTCGACGGGCGCTTCGCGGATGTCGCCGAGGTAGTGGTCGACGGTGGGGAAGTTGATGCTGTGACTCTCGATCGCCCGGGCCCAGTGGTTGGCGGCGCGGGTGACTTCGACGCCGGGTACGGCGTGGGCGCCCTGGCTGCTGCCGCCAGCTCCGCAGAACCAGTCCATGAGGGTCAGCACGGTGCCACCGCCTCGGCGGGGGCGAGGCCGATCTGATAGCCGAGCGCTTCGAAATACCGCTCCAGCGTCGCCACCGTGAGCTGCCGGCCAGCGGCGGCCTTGCGTTCGGTGATGCCGACGCTGAGGTGGCTGATGTAAAGGAGGGCGGCTAGGTCGGCGCGGGTGGCGTGCTGGCGGTGTCGGAACCCTGCCGAGTCGGACAGCGTCTCGGCGAGGGTGGCGATGACGACGCCGTGCCGGGTGATGACGATCTCGTGGTGGAGCGCCCGGGCGACGGCAGTGGCGTGGCCGATGTACGGGCTGGCGTGGCCGAGTTCCCAGCGTCGGAGGGCGCTGGTGGAGACGCCAGCGGCGGGGGCGAGCTGCTGCTGGTCGAGGTCGTTGTCTTGGCGGAGGTGGCGGAGCCGCTGGTGGAGGGGCAGCGTGATGGTGGTCATGCCGGCACCTCCAGCTGCTCGGGCAGCGGTTCGCCGTAGCCGGCCCACCGGAGCACCTGGGTGAGGTCGGCGAGGAGCATCCGCACGGGCACGATCGGCGCCTCGTCGTACAGGGCGACCGACGGCTCCATGAGCTGAGCGAGGACCGCGCTGGTGGTGTACGCCCACCAGCGGTGTGCGTTCGCGGCGCCGACGCCCTTGCGCTGGATGACGAGCACGCCGATGTCGGCGCTCGCGTTGGCGCGTTCCTTCTCGGTCTCGGCCATCCAGTCGGCGATCTGGTTGTCGCTGGCGGTGCGGGCGGCGTCGCCGCCTTTCACCTCCCAGCACACGCCGGGGGTGCCGGTGATGTCGCCGAGGTCGTGGACGCCGGCGAGGGCGCGGCGTTCGGCGTGCGGGTAGCCGTGGGTGCGGAGGGCGCGGACGACGGCGGTCTCCGCGGATGTCCCGATCGCTTTCGAGCGGCTCATGATTCGCGCCCCTGCCATCCGATGTGGTGGACGGCCCACGCCGCGAAGAGGGCGATGCCGGCGGCGCTGAGCGCCCGCTTGCGGCGGAGTTGGGCGGTGAGGGTGCCGCGGCTGGGTGCCCGCATGAGGGCGGCCGTCTCGATCGCGGTGAAGGTGGCGATGACGGCGGCGGCCCAGTAGGTCCAGGCGCGGGTGTAGGGGTCGAGCCCGGCCAGCGCGGGGAGGGGTGTGCTGGCCGGGGGCTGGGTGGCCGGGGCCCCACCCCCGATGGTGGGGGCCCCGGACGTCGTGGTGTGGGTCATGACGCGCCGCCGTTGACGGCGCGGGCCACGGCCAGCGCCTCATCGAAGCAGGCGCAGCGCTCGGCGTCGGCGCCGATCGTTCTCCCACAGAACGAGTGGACCCGCATCGTGCCGTGGTCCTCGTGACAGCCGTCACCGCAGGAGGGGCACTCGATGGCGTCCTCGTACGTCTCGTCGTCGAAGCTCTTGGCGGCCTTCTCCAGCCAGGCGGCCAAGGGCTCGCGCAGCTGGTCCGCGACGGGGCTGGACGCCGCGTGCGGCACGCCGCAGTGCTGGCACGGGCCCGGGTAGGAGAGGCTGCCGTGGGGCGGCTGGACGGGGAAGCGGTGGTCGCAGCGCAGACGCGCGGCGGCGGGGGCCAGCTCCTGGCGGGTGGTAAGCGTGGCGGGGGTGTTGGTGGTCATCTACGCCTCCAGCAGGCGGGTGGTGGCGGTCGGGGTGGGCTCGCCGTGCTGCTGGGTGGCGAGGAGGATGCCGGCGGCGATGAGGGCGATGCCGATGCCGGCGAGGAGGGCGAGGAGCCAGGGGGCGCCCCGTCGGGCGGCGGCCAGGATCTGGGGGAGGCAGTCGCAAGGTTCGAGGTCGTCGACTTCGGCGTGGAGTGCGTCGCGCAGGAGCGCCTCGTGGGCGGTGAGGTCGTGCATCACGCCCCCTTCCGGATGCTGCGGAGCTCGGGGTGGTCGGCGAGGAACCGCAGGAACAGTGCCTCGTTGTCGTGGACGGCGAGGTGGCCGACCATGCCGAGCCGTTCGGTTCGGCGGCGGGCGGCGGCAACCCGCTCGGCGCGGTTGCGCTCGCGGCGGGCCCGCGATGCCGGGGTGTGACGGCCGATGACGATGGCTGCGGCGGCGATGGCGAGGATGCACAGCGTCTGCGGGGTCACGGCGTCGCCTCCTGGGCGGCGGCGCGCATCTCCTCGATGACCTGCTCGGCGGTGCGATCGTCGGCGTCGTTCCAGTCGCCGATCTTCACGATCAGCGCCTCGCGGGTCATGTCCTCCGGCCTGGAGTTCGGGAAGAGGTGGGCGGAGAAGGCGCGCAGCGCGGCGAGGGATGCGGCGCGTCCGGCGAGCCAACGGGCGTGCTCGTCCAGGTCCTCGCCTTCGAAGCACGGGGCGCTGTTCTGCTCGTGCCAGTCGTCGGCTTCGATGCCGGAGGCGTTGGCGATGGCGCCGGCGGCGCAGTACCCGCCGTCCTCGTGGTTGACGAAGTCGCCCTTGATGTGCCCCCACTCGTCGATGTGCTGGGCGGCGCGCTGCAGGACGGCGCTGGTGTTGAGATCGAGCCCGATGATCGTGATGTCGGTCATGGGTGTGTCCTTGGGATTGCGTGGCGGGGCCGGTGAGGCCGGAGGTGGGCGGCCCGGGAGAGGGCGGCCAGGGTGCGGCGGGCGAGACGCGCGCGCCGCTTCAGGAAGGCGACCAAAGTGTGAGCTGCGGCGCGGGCGGCCGGACGGCACCAGATGCCGCCGACCAGCCCGGCCAGGAAAGACAGCCCGTGCAGGACGTGCACGGTCACGACGCAGCCATGTCCCGTTCGCTCGCCTCGCCGGGCTCGACCGCGTCGCCGGCCGAGGCCAGGTCGAGCAGGTCGATACCGAGGACGGACTCCAGCACGCTGGCCGCGGCGATGGCGGCGTTGGCGAGCTGGCGGGCCCACGCCGGGTCCGTGACCACGATGGTTTCGCCGCCGCCGAAGTCGATCGGTACGGCTACGGTCTTGCCGCTGCCGGCGATGTCGCCGGCCTTCGGCCAACCGAGCGTCGCCGTCGAGGTCGTCTGCCTGCTGGTCATGCGACCGCCCCCTGTGCTGTCTGCTGGGTCTCCTGCGCAGAGGCGGGCTCGACCGGCCACGCCCCCGAGATCACCGCGTCCGCGTTGCGCTTCTCGCCCGCCTTCGGGGAGCGCAGCCACTCCTGGTAGCTCGCCGCCTGCTCCGCCGCCCACCGCCGCTGCGACGCGAACAGGGTCGGCAGGTCCGTGGCGAGCTCGTCGAACAGGTGCCGCTCGTCCTGCCGGCCCGACTGGATGCGCGGCCGCTGCTCGGCCGGCATGTGGGCGATGGCGCCCATCCGCCAGGCGATGCGGGCGGCGATGAGCGCGTCGTAGCGGGCGCCGTGCGCGTCCTCGTCCCGCCACGGGATGCCGAACACCTGGGCGCACGTCTTGAGGGCGTGGGCGCCCTGGTCGGGGCTGACCCGGCGGCGCCACCGGTCCAGCCGCTTGGACAGGACGAGGGTGTCGATGACCGGGCCGTACTCGCCGGCCGCCCACTTAATCAGCGGAGGCTGGCCGTACCGGACCAGCTCGCGGTCGAGGACCGTGAGGTCAAAGCGGGCATTGTGGGCGACCAGCGGGATGCCCTCGTTCCACGCTGCGATGACCGCGCCCGCGATGCGCGGGATGGCTTCCTCCGCCGGCATCCCGTGCTCGCGCAGGTGCTCGGTGGTGTAGCCGTGGATCGCGGTCGCCTCGGCCGGCACCTCGACGCCCGGGTCCACCAGGAGCGGCGGCCGGTCGACCGGGTCGCTGCCGCCGCCGACGTAGCCGTGGTACGCCTCGACGATCCGGGCCTCTTCCGGGTTCGGGGAGGTGGTCTCCAGATCGAACGGAGCCATGCGCCCCAAATGCCAGCCCATCAGGCGCTCACCGACTCGGTCAGCTCGCCCGCGCGCAGCTTGGCCAGGAACGTGGACAGGTCCGCCGAAGTGGCGGATTCCGGGGCCAGCCCGCCCATGGTCTGCGCGAAGGCAACATTGAGCTCCGAAGTGGTGCCGGGCCAGGCGGCGACGATCTGCTGCCACACCGCGTCGGCGTCGGCGGACGGCGCCGGGGAGGGCTGCGGCGTGGGCTCGGCGGCCTTCAGCCGCTTGCCGATCGCCGTCATCTCCTCCGACTCCGCCGGGGTCGGCGAGATGCCCGCCGCGCCAGCCTCATCCCAGATCACCTTGAACTGGGCGAACGTGGTCGCCGCCCGGGCACGGACGAGGAAATCCTCCGCCGTCGGCTCCCCGCCGGCCGGGCGCGGCGCTTCGATGGCCGCCTGCTCGTTCCCCTCGACCGCCCGCCGGTCAGCGGCGGCGATCGCGGATCCGGTGCTCGTGCCCTCGCCGGCCAAGAGCTGCGCGGGCGTAACGGCCACGTCCAGCTTCGGCACCATGAAGCGGGCCACCTCGCCGGTCTCGCGGACGACCTGCTTCTCCTCCATCGCCAGCCACGCATCCACGTAGCCGCGCGTCGAGGCGAGGAACTGGGCCACCTCCGGCAGCTCGACGGCCGCGTAAAAACCGTGGCTGGTGAGCAGCCACACGCCCAGGCCCGGCACGTCGCGCAGCATCACGTTCAGCCGGGTGGTGATCTGGCAGACCCGCTTGTCGGGGTCGCACAGGCACGCCTGGTCGGACTTCTGCTCGGTGACGCCGTCGCAGCGGCGCACACACTTGGACCCCTTGTACTGCTCGTACCACTGGGTGACCGGTTCGCGCGGCGGGACGAGGACGGGCAGCCGGTCGGCGTCGGTGAACACCTCCCACTCGGCGGGCCCGCCGTTCGCAGGGGTCCACGCCTGGACGGTTCCGCCGTACAGTGCGGCGACCTCTTCCAACAGCGGCTTGCTCGCGGAGGTGAGGCGGAAGCGGTTGAGCTTCTCCGGCCGGAGGATCGGCTTGCCGGTCTTCTGGCTGATCTTGCCGGTGTCGATGACGCGGCCGATGCGGATCTCGCCGAGCTGCCGCATCCGGCGCTGAAGTTCGATGATGGGCATGGGCTAGGCCACCTCCAGGGCCTGACGGGCGGGAACAGGGAGAGCGGCGCCGACGACGGTCGCGGCCAACTCGGTGGACCACTCGGCCACCTGGATCGCGTGCAGGAACTTCGCGAACACCGCCGGCCCGCACTTGACCGGGTAGACGCGGTAGTCCTCGGGCCGCAGGTGCAGGACGACACCCTCGTCGTGGGTCTCCGGCATGGGCAGGCGGGTGCCGTCGCGCAACCAGCACACCTCGGCGTGCCGGTACGCGGACATCTGCATCCCGGCCTCGGGGTAGACGCCCTTGACCGTTCCATCTGAGAGGTGGACGTCCAGTTCGCCGCCGGTCTTCGTGTCACCGAGGCAGGCCCGGCCGCCGTGGATGTGCGGCGATCGGAGGATGTAGTCGAGGGTGCCGGCGTAGCCGTGCTCGTAGCTGCCGACGACCATCTCGGATGCCTCGAAGGTGACCTCGTACTCGTCGACGAACCGGAGGAAGTTGTCCAGGTAAGGGCGCATCTCCGGGTCGTCGAGGAGTTCCCTCGGCAGGGGCTCGTCGAGCACGTGCGCCTCGATGATGCGGTGCACGGCGCTGCCGACGTTGGCGCGCTCGTCCTTCTTGCGGGTGTGCGCCCGGCGGAGCCAGTCGTACGCCTCTTGGGTGTCGGCGGGGCGGCGGGAGGCGCGGACCAGCATGGGCAGGTTATCCATGGCCGTCTCGGCGACGAGGTTCGCGGACCAGAACGGCAGCGCCGGCTTGGGGACGCCCTTCGCCAGGATGGTGGTGACGCGGCGGAGCTTGGCGCCGGTGGTCGGGTCGGTGTACCAGCCCCGGGCCGGCTTGGGGATGCGGGCGGTGCCGATCGGGATGCCGCTGCCGGGGCAGGGCTGGCCGTTGGTCTTGTGCTTGCGGATGCGGCCGTCCTTGTTGACCGGTTCGGCGCTGCCGCAGGTCATGCAGACCGAGTGCATGCGGTCGTTGGTCACTGGTCGTCCTGTTCGTCGCGGTAGGCGCGCTCGTCGGCGTGGCTGAGCGGGGGCCCGCCCCGCCAGGTCGGCCGGGGCCGGGCCTGGGCGGGGAAGGCGTCGTACGGGTGCTCGTGCGGGTCGGCGAGGCTGGCGAGGTAGCCGGAGATCTCGTCCTCGGACGGCAGCCCGTCGAATTCGGGGGTGAAGGTGCTCACGGGCAGCCCTTCCAGCAGGCGGTGTTGGTGGCCGGGTTGATGTGGCCGTTCGGGCAGATCGAGGTGGAGGGGGTGCCGGGCGGCAGCCACGGCAGCGCGGGCTTCGGCTTCGCCATCACTCGCCGCCCTTCGCGTGGTCGCGCCACGAGAGGAGCTGGGCGAGCGGAGACCAGAGCCGCTCCACCTCGGCGGTCAGGAAGTCGGCGAAGCGCTGAGCCTCCTGCTCGTCGGTGAACGGCCCGAAGGGGACGCGCTGCTCAGTGAGCCGGACGATCCACATCAGCGGCCACCCCACTTGCGGGCCTTGACGGTGACCTCGGCGTCCGGGTCCACATCCACCTGGCGGGCCCGGCCGTGCGCGGTCACGTCCTGGAAGCGGACACCGCGGTCGCCGACCTTCGTGACCCGGACCGGCCGGCCGTCGGCCCAGTCGTCCTTGGTGACGACGTCGTCGTCGTGCAGGTCGCGAACCTTCATCGGGTCACCGCCACGGGGGCCTCGTCGTAGTCGGCCATCTGCTGCTCGCAGCGCGCCTGCTCCACGAGGTCCTCCACGTGCCGGTAGGCGTCGTGCTGCGTCTCGTCGGGGATGGGCGTCGGCGAGCTGTGCGCCATCTCGGCGGCGAGCGTCCGCATCGCCCAGCGGAGGGCGTCGGCGGTGCTGTCGGAGCGGCGGGCGGCCTCGGCGGCGATGATGCGCAGCGCCCGCTGCACCGGGTTGCCCTGGGCGGGCGGGGTGAGGCCGTCGGCGTCGAGGTCGAGCATCGCGCCGGCAACGAGCCGGGCCGCGGTCGCGGGCACCTCGTGGAGGGGCAGGCTCGGGCGGCCGACGCGGATGGCGGTCTGCAGGGCGCCGTCGAGGATGCCGCTGCCGAACTCGCCGGAGCGGGAGGCGGAGTGGCCGGCGAGCGCCGCGATGATCTGGTCGGCCGGGGCGGGCTCGGCCTGCCGCTGCGATCGCCACTCCCACCAGTCCTGGTCGGAGACGGCCGGCAGGTGCCGCTGGATCAGCCGGGCGGCGAGGCTCGGCAGCCAGGTCGCCTCGCCGGTGACGAACTTCGCGAGCGCGTTGCGGAGGTACGGCGGCAGCTCGTCCAGGTATGTCAGCAGCGTGAGCGCCTGCCGGTCGCGCGGGTTGATGTGGGTGACGCGGTGGCCGTTGAGCCGGTGGAGGGCGTCGGCGGCGTCGAGGATGTCGGTGCTCGACAACACGGTGGTGCTGGTGTCGGTGTGGTCTGCGAGAATGGTCACGATCTCGTCCTTCGCTCGAGTAGGGATGCGATCGGCGGGGCTCGGCCGGTGACAGCGGTCGGGCCTCGCGGCTTTCATGGGGTGGGTTTGTGCACGCGGGGCCGGGTGGCGATGTACTTCTGGATGGCGGACAGCGGCACCCGCAGGTGGGTTCGCGTGCTGCCGGGCCGGGCCACGTCGATCGCCTCAAGATCACCGTCGGTGATGAGCGCGTAGACGGTGACGGGGCCA
Source organism: Nonomuraea sp. NPDC050383 (assembly GCF_044459125.1). NCBI lineage: Bacteria > Bacillati > Actinomycetota > Actinomycetes > Streptosporangiales > Streptosporangiaceae > Nonomuraea > Nonomuraea sp. NPDC050383. The sequence goes on along the minus strand of NZ_JBITIP010000030.1, from coordinate 1,244 downwards.
AGGCGGAGCTGCTTGGCGGCCTCGGGGATGGTGAACAGCAGGGTGAACTGCTCGGCCGCTGCCTGCGTGCGGGTCATGAGGCGACCTGCTGCTCGTCGAGGTCGTTGTGGAACAGGGCGTCGATCTCCTTGCGGAGCTCCTCGGAGCCGAACACGCGGAGCAGGCCGATGACGTAGGGGCCGCTCAGCTCGCGGGTGACGCCGGTGAGGACGCGGTTGTGGATGGAGACGTGCACGCCGATGGCGCGGGCCTGGGCGGTCTGGGTCTTCAGTCCGAGCTTGGCGGCCCGGTCTTCGAACTCGTCGAGGCGCATCTTGACGGGTTGCGCCATGGGTCCTCCTAGTTGAAGCGCGAACTTTCGCTTTGGAGAGAAGCTGTGCCTGGAATCTAGCTTTCTCTTAGGCGCAAAGCAATAGATGCGACAAGATTCTTTGCGCTCCAAATCAGGGCTTTCACGTGGGTAAACCTGGGCAGTCAGGGTTCGGTGCCCTCGGGGGCCATGTTGCTCAAAGTGATCAGCGCGATATCATCATTGCTCGTGGGCAAAACAGCAGGTCAGCTAGGCGCATGGCTGCGCCGGGAGCTGACGCGACGCGGCTACGACCTCGCCAAGGGCGGGCAGTCGCAATTTGCGCGCGAGGCGGACGTGCACGTCTCGATCATCAACCGGGTCCTCAACAAGGGCCAAGGTGTCGAGATCGACGTCCTACGTCGGATCGGGAAGCCGCTCGGCTACAACGTCGGCGAGATGCTGGTGCTCGCCGGCTCGGCCGAGCGCGACGAGCTCCCCATCCGCCCTTCCGAGGAGCTGGAGAACGCACCCCAGCCCGAGCCGGAACCCGACACCAATCCGTACAGCGATCCGTACGAGCGCCAGATCTGGGAGATGGACGGCCTGTCGCCGTTCGTCCGCGAGTCGCTGATCGTTGCTCTGCACAGCGCGGTCCGTTTCGAGCAGCAGAAGGACGAGCGTCCGGACGCGGAGGTGCGCCAGTTCCGCCGGCCGTCATGACGACGGCGGGACGGCCTAGCCGCCCCGCCGCATTACGTGACTGTCTGTAACTACGCTCAACATGATCGTTTCCATGCGTCAGCCGTGCGTCATGAGCGGTGAATGCCGACGAAGACCGTCGAAGACCGTCGAAGCGTTTTCCCAGGTGAAAGCATCGCCCAGTGGTTCTGAACTGGGCGTTTGCCTTCGTTCGGGACGAAGAGGTCGTGGGTTCAAATCCCGCCACCCCGAC
>NZ_JBITIP010000029.1:70240-84163 GCF_044459125.1 Nonomuraea sp. NPDC050383 | reverse complement strand
ATCGGGGCGGTGGTGTTGGTGGACACCCGCCGGTTGGCCGACAGTTTCCCGGCGATCGACTACTTCGAGGAGGCCCAGCTCCCGTTCATCGTCGGCATCAACGGCTGGGACGGTCAGTACGGGCATGCCGATGCGGAGGTGCGGGATGCGCTGACGCTGGCGCCGCACATCCCGCTGGTGCGTCTGGACGCGCGCTCCAAGGACTCGGTCAAGAGCGCGCTGATCAACCTCGTCGAACACGCGCTCACGGTACGGATGGCCGTGCCAGGCTGGAGCGGCTGACGGAGCGGCTAGGCTGAGTTCAGACCTACATTCGCTTCGAGGACTGGCCAACCACGTGTTCGAGACGCTTTCCGACCGGCTGACATCGGTCTTCTCCTCCCTCCGATCCAAGGGTCGGCTGTCTGACGCCGACATCGACGCCACCACCCGCGAGATCCGCATCGCGCTGCTCGAGGCCGATGTCGCGCTGCCGGTGGTCAAGGCATTCGTCGCCCAGGTCAAGGAGCGCGCCCGCGGCGTCGAGGTCTCCCAGGCGCTCAACCCGGCGCAGCAGGTCGTCAAGATCGTCAATGACGAGCTGATCGAGATCCTCGGCGGGGAGACCCGCAGGCTCCGCTACGCCAAGACGCCGCCGACGGTCATCATGCTCGCCGGCCTCCAGGGCGCCGGAAAGACCACGCTGGCGGGCAAGCTCGCCCGCTGGCTGCGCGAGCAGGGCCACGTGCCCATGCTGGTCGCCGCCGACCTCCAGCGGCCCAACGCCGTCCAGCAGCTCCAGGTCATGGGCGAGCGCGCGCAGGTCGCCGTCTACGCGCCCGAGCCGGGCAACGGCGTCGGCGACCCCATCGAGGTGGCCCGCCGCTCCATCGACGAGGCCCGGCGGCAGCAGTACGACATCGTCATCATCGACACCGCCGGTCGCCTGGGCATCGACCAGGAGATGATGAAGCAGGCCGCCGACATCCGCGACGCGGTCTCGCCCGACGAGGTCCTGTTCGTGGTCGACGCCATGATCGGCCAGGACGCGGTCACCACCGCCCAGGCGTTCATGGAGGGCGTCGGCTTCGACGGAGTCGTCCTCACCAAGCTCGACGGCGACGCCCGCGGCGGCGCCGCCCTCTCGGTCCGGCACATCACCGGCCGGCCGATCATGTTCGCCTCCACCGGTGAGAAGCTCGAGGACTTCGACGCCTTCCACCCTGACCGGATGGCGTCCCGCATCCTCGACATGGGTGACATCCTCACCCTGATCGAGCAGGCGCAGAAGACGTTCGACGAGGACCAGGCCGCCAAGATGGCGGGCAAGCTCACCTCGGGCGAGAACTTCACCCTCGACGACTTCCTCGAGCAGATGATGATGGTCCAGAAGATGGGCCCCATCAAGAACCTGCTCGGCATGATGCCCGGCATGGGGCAGATGCGTGACCAGCTCAACGCCATCGACGACCGCGACCTCGACCGCATCGCCGCCATCATCCGCTCGATGACCCCGGCCGAGCGCCAGGACCCGAAGATGATCAACGGCTCGCGGCGCGCCCGCATCGCCGCCGGCTCCGGCGTCACGGTCACCGCCGTCAGCAACCTCGTCACCCGCTTCTTCGAGGCCCAGAAGATGATGAAGCGGGTGGCCGGCGGCATGGGCATCCCCGGCATGCCGGGCGGCCGGGGCAAGGTCGCCAAGGGGCAGAAGAAGGCCAAGAAGGGCCGCCGGGTCAGCGGCGACCCGCGCAAGGCCGCGCTGGGCAAGGCCCAGGCCGCCGACACCGACGGTCCGGCCGCCGCGCCCAAGCCGGGCGGCCTGCTGGGCAACCTCGGCGGCAAGCTGCCGCCCGGGATGGAGCTCCCGCCGGGCTTCGACCCCACCAAGCTCAACCTGCCCCGCCAGAAGTAGCGCCTCCGCGCCGCTCCCCGGATCGCCTCGGGGGAGCGGCGCCCGCATGCGCGCGGACGGCCGGTCACGTGCGACCCCGGACCCGCGGTGCCGGGGGATCCGCCGCGGATCCTCGCTCCCGCCGCCCGGCTCCCGCCGCCCGTCCGCCGATGCGGCTCGTCCTCGCGTCCGGCGTTCGCTCCCGTCCGGGTCGCCGGGGCCACCCGAAGGGCGCCCGCAGGTTTCTCCATGCCGCCGGTCGAGGGAGGCCCCTCGCAAGGCGAGCGTGGCCGGGACGTGCGCGTCGTGTCGCTGGCAGTGTCTTGGATCTGGCAGAATGGCATGTTGGAACATCGTGACCAGTCGGGTGCCCTCTCACCTCCCGGCGGCCACGCCTGTCCCTGGAGCGAGCGTCCTGTCGTGCCCCACTCGGCGAGGCGTCGCTCACCCGCGCTCTAAAGCAGGAGAGACCACACCCGTGGCAGTCAAGATCAAGCTCAAGCGGCTCGGCATGATCCGCAACGCTCAGTACCGTATCGTCGTCGCCGACAGCCGCACCAAGCGTGACGGCCGGGCGATCGAGGAGATCGGCCTGTACCACCCGAAGCAGAACCCCTCGCGCATCGAGATCGACGCCGAGCGGGCGGCCTACTGGCTGGGTGTCGGCGCGCAGCCGACCGAGCCGGTGCTGAAGCTGCTCAAGCTCACCGGTGACTGGCAGAAGTTCAAGGGCGAGCCCGCCCCTGCGCCGCTGAAGGTCGCCGAGCCGGCGCCCGACCGCCACGCGCTCTACGAGGCCGCGGCCAAGGAGACCCTGTCCGGTGGCGACACCGGCACGGCCGCCACCACGCCGAAGAAGGCCAAGAAGAAGGACGACGCCGAGGCCGCCGCCGAGACCCAGACCGAGGGCGAGGCCTGACGTGCTCGAGGAGGCTCTCGAGCACCTCGTGAAGGGCATCGTCGAACATCCCGACGATGTCCGGGTCCGCGCACGCCGCATCCGCAGCGGGCGCGTCCTGGAGGTCCGGGTGCACCCCGAGGACCTGGGCAAGGTCATCGGTCGCGGCGGGCGCACCGCCAAGGCGCTGCGCACCGTGGTGAACGCCCTGGCCGACGGGAAGTACGTACGGGTCGATCTGCTCGACCTGGACGAAGCAGTCCGTTAGCGTCAGGAATTCGCGCCCTCATCGGTCTCGTTCCGATGGGGGCGCTCGCGTGAGAGAAGGCAGGTACTCGTGCAGCTCGTCGTCGGCCGGATAGGCCGCCCGCACGGCATTCGTGGTGACGTGACCGTGGAGGTGCGCACCGACGATCCCGAGCTGCGCTTCGCCGTCGGCGCGGCGATCGCCACCGACCCGCCCGCCAGAGGGCCGCTCGTCATCGAGGGCCGCCGCTGGCACAAGGACGGACTGCTGATCAGCTTCGCTGGGGTGGAGGACCGCGACGCGGCCGAGGGGCTGCGCGGCACCATGCTGGTCATCGACTCGGCCGAGGTGGAGCCGTCCGACGACCCCGACGAGTTCCACGACCACGAGCTGATCGGTCTCGCCGTGGTGACGGCCGCGGGGGAGCCGGTCGGTGAGGTGACCGACGTCCTCCACCACGGCCAGGACCTGCTCGTCATCGCCCGGCCGGGCCAGGACGACGCGCTCGTCCCGTTCGTGCGCGCGCTCGTGCCCGAGGTGGACGTGCGTGGCGGGAGGCTCGTGATCGATCCCCCCGAGGGGCTGTTGTCATGACCACGGATCCGCACGACGGGCGTACGCCTCCGGGCATGCGGCTCGACATCATCTCGATCTTCCCCGAGTACTTCTCCCCGCTCGACGTCTCGCTCATCGGCAAGGCGCGCGAGCGCGGCACCCTGGACGTGCGGGTCCACCAGCTGCGCGACTGGGCGCACGACGTGCACAGGACCGTCGACGACACCCCGTACGGCGGCGGACCCGGCATGGTCATGAAGCCCGAGGTGTGGGGTGAGGCCATCGACGCGGTCGTCGGCGACGGCGCGGCCTCCCACGGGACGCCGCGGATGATCGTGCCGACGCCCAGCGGCCGGCCGTTCTCCCAGGAGATCGCGCAGGAGCTCGCGGCGGAGCCGTGGCTGCTGTTCGCGTGCGGCCGCTACGAGGGCATCGACTCGCGGGTCATGCACGAGTACGGCGCCAGGATGCGCGTCGACGAGCTGAGCATCGGCGACTACGTGCTGGCCGGCGGCGAGGTGGCGGTGCTGGTCATGGTCGAGGCGGTCGGCCGGCTCCTGCCGGGCGTGCTCGGCAACGCCCACTCGGCCGTGGACGACTCCTTCGCCCCGGGCGCCATGCGCAACCTGCTGGAAGGCCCCGTCTACACCAAGCCGCCGGTGTGGCGCGGCCACGAGGTCCCGGACGTCCTCCTGTCGGGGCACCACGGGAAGGTGGCCCGGTGGCGCCGCGACCAGGCGCTGCGCCGTACCGTCGCCAACCGGCCCGAGCTGGCGGCGGCGATCGACCCCGCGACGCTCGACAAGCACGACCGCAAGCTGCTCGATGACCTGGCGTTTCGCGTCGGGCCGGAAGATATGGCACACTGAAGCGTTGCCAACCATCACGTGGTTGGTCTGCCATGCCCGGGAGAGACTCCTGGGCGTCGATCACATCAGCAAGCGTGTCCGCCGCGAGCTCAGGCCGGGTGGACCTCCGCGTGCTCGCGAGACTTTGAGGACATCTCTCATGCACACGAAGATCCAGGAGCTCGAGAAGACGACCCTGCGCAGCGACGTGCCGGACTTCCGTCCCGGTGACACGCTCGAGGTGCACGTGCGCGTCGTCGAAGGCAACCGCTCCCGTATCCAGGTCTTCAAGGGCTTCGTCCTGCGCCGCCAGGGCAGCGGCGCCCGCGAGACCTTCACGGTCCGCAAGGTCAGCTACAGCGTCGGCGTCGAGCGCACCTTCCCGGTGCACAGCCCGGTCATCGAGAAGATCGTGCTCGTGACCCGCGGCGACGTCCGCCGTGCGAAGCTCTACTACATGCGTGACCTTCGCGGCAAGGCCGCCCGCATCCGCGAGAAGCGTGACGCGACCCCCGCCAAGTAAGTCCAGCTTCAGCCGAATGGCCCGCGTTCTTCGCGGGCCATTCGGCTTTACCGGGGCGTTTCCTTATGCGGAGCGACTCGGGCCCGGGTGTAACGTCGGTCGAGGCCTGTCGAGCCGGCGCATCATCTAGGCTCGTCAGCGATGAGTAGTGAGAGCCAGGAGCACGGCGCGTCGCGCCGCCCTGTCGAGGACGAGGTGGACGTGGTCGCGGAAGAGACACAGAAGCCAGCAAAAGGCGATAAAAAGGACAAAAAAGGGTCGTTCTGGAAAGAACTGCCTGTCCTGGTCGTCGTGGCGCTGGTGCTGGCCCTGATCATCAAGACCTTCGTGATCCAGGCCTTCTACATCCCGTCCGAGTCGATGGAGAACACTCTCCTCAAGAACGACCGGGTCCTGGTCAACAAGCTCGTCTACCACACGCGCGACATCGAGCGCGGCGACGTCGTGGTCTTCTCCGGCGTCGACTCCTGGGACGGCGAGTTCGAGATGGAGGAGCCCTCCAACCCGATCGCCGCCTTCTTCCGCTGGGTCGGCACCGCCTTCGGCGTGGTGCCCGGCGAGAAGGACTACATCAAGCGGGTCATCGGCGTGGGCGGCGACCACGTCAAGTGCTGCGACGACAAGGGCCGGATCACGGTCAACGGCGTCGCGATCGACGAGGGCTCCTACCTGTACCCGGGGGTCAAGCCCTCCAACGAACCGTTCGACATCACGGTGCCCAAGGGGCGCCTGTGGGTGATGGGCGACCACCGGTCCGTCTCGCTGGACTCGCGGTGGCACACGGGCGACCCCGGGGGCGGCTCCATCCCCGTCGGCCAGGTCATCGGACGGGCGTTCGTCATCGTCTGGCCGTTCCCCCGCGCCACCACGCTCGACATCCCCGCCACCTTCGCCCAGCCGGCCCTGCAGGCGCTGGGCGACTCGACTCCGCTGCTCGCCGGGTTCGCGCTGGCCACACCCCTGTTCCTGATCCGCCGGCGACGGCTGCCCGGCGCTTTGCGGCTTCGTCGTCCGCGCCGCGCCGACGACGGCGCCGAGCTCCCCTGGAGACGTTGATGGTCGGCATCAAGAAGTCGGAGGCCGGGCGCGACAAGCCGAAGAAGAAGGGCGGCGGCCTCCGCGAGACCGTCCTGCTGCTCATCCTCGGCGTGGGCATCGCGCTGGTGCTCCAGCAGTTCGTGATCGGGTCGTTCTACATCCCGTCCGGCTCGATGGAGAACACCCTGGAGATCAACGACCGGGTCTTCGTCAACAAGCTCGCCGGCAAGCCCGAGCGGGGCGACATCGTCGTCTTCAAGGGCTGGGACGCGGACGGCAACGAGGACACCATCAAGCGGGTCATCGGCGTCGGCGGCGACAAGGTGGCCTGCTGCGATTCCAAGGGGCGCGTCACGGTCAACGGCACGCCCCTGGAGGAGTCGTCCTACCTCTACCCGGGTGACAACCCCTCCGGTGAATCGTTCAAGTACACGGTGCCGCAGGGCAAGCTCTGGCTGATGGGCGACCACCGCAGCAACTCACGCGACTCGCGCGCCCATGTGGAGGAGCCCGGAGGCGGGTTCATCTCCGAGGACGCGGTCATCGGCACGGCGGTCGTCCGCTACTGGCCGCTGTCGCGCGGGCTGATCTTCACCAAGCCCGACACCTTCGGCAACGTCAAGTAGGGCCGGGGTTCCGCTCGCGGTTCGCGGCCATTGGGGCGTACGCTGCCTCTTGTCATGACAGTTGCGTTCCGCCCCCGGCCCAGCGTCGTCCGGCGCGACTCCGGACTGTACGCCTACGAAAGGGCGCTCGCGCGCCGCGGCCTGACCCCGATCGCGGGAGTCGACGAGGCAGGTCGAGGAGCCTGCGCCGGACCGCTGGTCGTCGCCGCGGTCGTCCTGCGCAAACAGATCGACGGGCTGGGCGACTCCAAGCTGCTGTCGCCGGCCGTACGAGAGCGGTTGTACGAGCAGATCGTACGGTCCGCCCACGTGGGCGTCGTCGTCATCCCGCCTACCGAGATCGACGCGCGCGGGCTGCACCGGAGCAACATATCCGGAATGCGACGCGCCGTCGCGCGGTTGACCTGTGACCCGGAGTACATCCTGACCGACGGCTTCCCGGTTCCCGGGCTGCCGGCGCCGTCGCTGGCCGTGTGGAAGGGGGACCAGGTGGCCGCCTGCGTGGCGGCCGCGTCGATCGTGGCCAAGGTGACCAGGGACCGGATGATGGTGGAGCTGGACGGCGAGTTCCCGGTGTACGGGTTCGCCGACCACAAGGGGTATGTGACGCCCGGCCACCGCAGGGCTCTGGAGACGCATGGCCCATGTCCGCACCACCGTTACTCGTTCGTCACGGTGGCCAGGGAGATGGGCGAGAATGAATGGGGGGCCGGGGTTGCCTGACCGGACACACCGGGGGACCGGTACGACAGGAGGACCGCGATGAGCGCAGAAGATCTCGAAAAGTACGAAACCGAGATGGAGCTGCAGCTTTACCGCGAATACCGCGATGTCGTCGGGCTGTTCACCTACGTCGTGGAAACGGAGCGGCGCTTCTACCTGACCAACTCGGTCGACCTCGACGTCCGCACCGCGGAGAACGGGGATGTCTTCTTCGACGTGAAGATGCAGGACGCGTGGGTGTGGGACATGTACCGGCCGGCGCGGTTCGTGAAGAACGTCCGCGTCGTCACGTTCAAGGACGTCAACGTGGAGGAACTCGCCAAGGCCGACCTGGAAATGCCCAAGGAGGGCTTCTCCTCCGGCTGACCTGCACCGGGCCCTGCGCCCGCACCTGCCGCTGCCTGGGTGGCGGTGCGGGCGCGGCCGCCGGGTGATCACGCGGGGCGTCCCTGGGTTGGGGCGCCCCTTTCGTACATGTGGCGCCCCTTTCGTCTATGTATTGCGCCGCTCGCCCGCACGGGCCTGCTCGCCCTACGCTCGCCCGCCCCGGCGGCCCGCTCGCTCACGGCCGCTCGCTCCCACGCCGACCAACACCGGCCGCTGGCTCACGGCCGCGCGCGTCCACGCCGACCAACACCGGCCGCTCGCCGCACGCTCGCCCGCCCCGGCGGCCCGTTCGCCGCACGCTCGGCCGCCCCGGCGGCCCGCTCGCCTCACGGGCCGCTCGCTCACGGCCGCTCGCGTCCACGCCGACCAACACCGGCCGCTCATTCACGTGCTCACTCGCGACCGGAGGCTCATTCAGGGGGATTCCCCTTGGCTCATTTCAGGGGGATTCCCCCAGCTCCGCCGCTCGCCAGCGTCCGCCACCCCCGGCCCCTTGTCCACAGCCGTCATCCCCCGTCTGCCCTCCATCCCCAGAACCCCGTTCGGCCCCCACCCCGCCACCTCCCATCCGCGAAAGTCGGTGCCCGGAGGTGCTGCCACATGGCCACGAAGAACGAGCTCGGAAGACACGGCGAGCAACTCGCCGCCGACTACCTCACATCCGAGGGACTCACCATCATCGACCGCAACTGGCGATGTCGTCACGGCGAGATCGACATCATCGCCGAAGACGGCCCCACCCTGGTCGTGGTCGAGGTCAAGACCCGATCGGGCCGCTCCCACGGCACCGCCCTGGAGTCCGTACGACCGGCCAAGCTGAGCCGGCTCAGAATGCTCGCGGCCCAATGGCTGACGAGCCAGCCGCGCAGATTCGAGACCGTGCGGGTCGATGTGATCGCGCTGGAGCGCTTCGCGGGCGACTACTCCCTTCTCCATGTCCGGGGGGCGGTCTAGATGGCCGTGGCACGCACCCGCAGCGTGGCGCTGGTCGGCGTGTCCGGCCGCAGCGTCGAGGTGGAGGCAGACGTCGGCAACGGTCTGGCCGGCATCCACCTCATCGGCTTGCCCGACACGGCGCTGTTCGAGGCCCGGGAGCGGGTCCGTTCGGCCATGGTCAACAGCCGTTACCCCTGGCCCGACGCGCGCATCACGGTGAGCCTGTTCCCGGCCAGCCTTCCGAAGCGAGGCAGCCAGTTCGACCTCGCCATCGCCGTCGCCATCCTCGGCGCCGCGGGTGTGATACCGGCCGAGCGCATCGCCGAGCCGTTCTTCCTGGGGGAGCTCGGCCTCGATGGGCGGCTCAGGCCCGTACGCGGCGTGCTGCCGTCCGTTCTGGGCGCCGCCAAGCATGGCGAGGTCACTGTCGTGATCCCCTCGGCCAACGCGGCGGAGGCCGCCCTGGTCCCCGACGTGAAGATCATGCCCGTGTCCGACCTACGACAGCTCGTGGAGTGGCTGCGCAAGGGAGACCCACCGCCGGAGCCCCTCCCGTTCGATCTCACGGACCCGGTACGGCCCACGGTCTCCCCGGCCGTCGACCTGTCGGACGTGGTCGGCCAGCCTGTCGCGCGCCGGGCCCTGGAGGTCTGTGCGGCCGGTGGTCACAATCTCTGGATGCTCGGTCCGCCCGGCACCGGCAAGACGCTGCTGGCTGAGCGCCTGCCCACCCTTCTGCCGGATCTGGAGCTCGACCACGCGCTGGAGGTGACGGCCATCCACTCCGTAGCCGGCGTCCTGCCGTCCAACAGCCCCATGGTCAACAGACCGCCGCTCGTGAGCCCGCACCACACGGCCACCTCCGCCGCCATCGTGGGCGGAGGCAGCACCATCGTGCGACCGGGCGCCGTCTCCCTGGCCCATCGGGGAGTGCTGTTCATGGACGAGGCTCCGGAGTTCCCGCGCCATGTGCTCGACGCACTCCGCCAGCCCCTGGAGTCGGGTCAGGTGACGGTGTCGCGGTCAGCCGGGTCGGTGACGTTCCCGGCGAGGTTCATCCTGGTCATGGCCGCCAACCCCTGCCCGTGCGCCCAACCGCAGGACAAAGCCGACAGCTGCACCTGCACCCCCACGATCAAGCGTCGCTACCTCGGCCGGCTCTCGGGCCCCCTCATCGACCGCATCGACATGAAGGTCACCGTGGCTCGTTCCTCCCGGCGCGAGTTGATGGCAGACCGTCAGTTCGTCGAGTCGAGCGCGACTGTGGCGGCCCGCGTCCTCGGCGCCCGGCAACGGGCGGCGGAACGCCTGTCCGGCACTCCGTGGCGTACGAACGCCGAGATCCCGTCCGCCGCCCTGCACGCCGACTATCGGCCCAATGACGAGGCGATGAAGCAGGTCGCGTCCTGCCTCGACTCCGGCGCACTCAGCGCCCGCGGGCTCGACCGCGTCGTCAGAGTCGCCTGGACCCTCGCCGACCTCGCCGGCAAACCCCAACCAGGCCCCGACGAAACCGGCACCGCCCTGGCCCTGTGGATGGGGTTGAACTCATGACACCAGCGTCCCCTCCTCATGCTGAGACCGACATCCACACCATCACCGACACCATCGGCATGGGAACGGCAGAGGACCACCAGCGGCTCCCCCTAGAACATTCGACCCATTTCCTCATCCCATCGGCGCAGGTGATTCCCCGTTCCACCAGCGCAGGCAAGGTCACACCACGATCATGAACAGTGCCGAACTCGAGGCGAGGGCCGCACTCATGCGTGTCGCCGACGCCGGAGACACGATGATGGGCCGCCTTGTGGCCCACTCCGGCGCACCAGCGGCCGTCCGTGCCATCCGCGAGCGGACGATACCTCCGGAGTTCGCGGCGCAGGAGGCACAGCATCATCCCCCGGCCAAACTCGATCAACGGCTGAGCACCTGGCATGCCCGCCTGGCCGCGGCGGATTCGGCGACGGCGGCGGAGGCCGACCTGGTGGCGGGCGAGCGGCTCGGAGCGCGGCTGATCGTGCCCGGGAGCCCGGAATGGCCCACCCAACTCGACCAGCTCGGCGCCGCCAGGCCACTGGGTCTGTGGCTGCACGGCACGGTGGATCTGCGGTTCTCCTGCCTGCGCTCCGTGGCGATCGTCGGCGCCCGGGCGGCGACGCCGTATGGGATGCACGTGGCAGCCGAGTTCGGGCTCGGACTGGGAGAGGACGGCTGGACCGTGGTCTCCGGAGGCGCCTACGGCGTGGACGGCGCGGCCCACCGGGGGGCACTCGCCTCGGACGCCCCGACGGTCGTCGTCCTGGCCTGCGGTGTCGACATCTCGTACCCTCGCGGCCACCACGAGCTGTTCGCGGCCGTCCGTGACCAAGGGGTGATCGTCAGCGAGTGCCCGCCCGGCGTACACCCCACGCGTGCCCGCTTCCTGATCCGCAACCGGCTGATCGCCGCGCTTTCACGCGGCACCGTGGTCGTGGAGGCGGCGCTCCGAAGCGGCGCCCTCAACACGGCCACCCATGCCCTCGGGCTGAACCGCCACCTCGCCGCCGTGCCGGGCCCGGTCACGTCCGCGCTGTCCGCCGGATGCCACCACCTCCTGCGCGAACGCAAGGCGACCTGCGTCACGACGCCCGAGGAGGTGATCGAGCTGGTGGGCACGATCGGAGGCGACCTCGCTCCCTGTGCGCGCGGCCCGGCTGTTCCGAGAGACGCCTTGAGCGAGGTCACCCGAAAGGTCCTGGACGCCGTCCCGTCCAGGGGCGGCACCGGCCCGGCCAGCATTGCCCTGTCAGCGGGCGTTTCGCTGGATGCGACCCTCAGCGCTCTCGGCGGCCTGGCCGCAGCAGGCTACATCGAACGCGTGGAGAAGGGCTGGCGCCTCCGCCGAGCCTCCGCCTCGTACCGCAAAGCGGACACCACTCTCCCCGACCCGGCCGATTCCACAGGCGCAGACACTTTCATCGAACCACCGTCGAGTGTCGTACCGATCGCGAGTGTCGTTCCGGCGTCGAGTGTCGTTCCGGCGTCGAGCGTCGTTCCGGCGTCGAGCGTCGTTCCGATGTCGAGCGTCGTTCCGGCGTCGAGCGTCGTTCCGATGTCGAGCGTCGTTCCGATGTCGAGCGTCGTTCCGGCGTCGAGCGTCGCACCGATGTCGAGCGTCGCACCGGCATCGAGCGTCGAGCCACCCACGAGCGTCGAACTGGCCGTGCGTGTCGATCCGCCCCCGAATGTCGAACCAACCTCAAGGGGCGCCCCTCCGCGCGAAAGTGGGGTTGCCCGGGAAGGTCGAACCGTTCGCGAGGGTTGAGCTACTCGTGTGAGGCGAGCCTGCCCGCAGGTTGAGCACTGACGCGTAGGAGCCCTGGCGCAGTGTTCAGATTGAGGACGCCATCGTGGAGGTGCGGGTGTCCACTTCCGGGCCCTGTATCTGTTGCGGCTGTTTGGTGAGCTCGTTGCTGCGCCCACCACGCGCGGCCCCGCACAGGCTTTCGATCTCGGCCGACCTCAACGCCCCCAATGGGCTTCACCTTGGATCGCAACAAGTGGGGGTCCCCGGTCTCGATCTGCCTGGCCAGCCATCGCTCAGGCGCCACACTGGTGTCCGCGGCCATCGCCGTCTCCTTCGATCTTCACTTTGCCCTTCGAAGGATCACGCGATGGCCGTCTTCATTTCACAACGCCACGGCTGCCAACAGGCCAAACTCGTAGCCCACTCCCGCTGACACAACTCCGAGCCATCCGCCAGGATGCAGGTCCGCAGGGTCGGGCTGAGCCAGGGATTCAGGCTCGGAGGGTCGGGCTCGGTGAGCGTTGGGGCCAGCCGGGATCGAGCCGTACGTCAGGACCGGTTCCTCGCCCGTGTTGGTCTTCCCCCAGAATCGGGTCTTCGCCTGTGTTGGTCTCCCGCCAGGATCGGGTCCCCGCCAGGGTTGGTCTCCGCCAGGATCGGCCCACCAGGATTGAGCCACCCTGGGGGCGACGAGTCGAGCGCTGTCTCAGCTGGGTCGCCGGGTCGGTGAGTATTGGCCCGGATCGGGCACGAGGCGCGATGATGGGTGCAATTGCTGCCGATGCGTCCGATGCTGACCATGGGGATGAAGTGAGTCAGGAAGCGAACCTCGACGAAGTCGTCGCCGAATTCGACAGGTACCTGCGCTTCGAACGAGACCTTTCGCCGCACACGGTCAGGGCCTATCTGTCGGATGTCGCTTCCTTGATGGCGCACCTCGACGGCCGGCTCGACTGTCTGGACATCGCCACGCTGCGGGAATGGCTGGCCGGCCAGCACGCCGAGGGAAAGGCGCGGGCGACTCTCGCGCGGCGTACCGCGTGCGCCCGTACGTTCACCGCTTACTGTCACCGCCGAGGCTGGCTGCCGGATGACCCGGGTCTGCTGCTCGGCAGCGCCAAGGCGCCTCGTACCCTCCCCGCGGTACTCGACCAGAGCCAAGCACGGACCGCTCTGGACCTGCCGACGACCGACGACCCCAAAGAACTCCGGGACCAGGCGATCCTGGAGCTGCTGTACGCGACGGGTGTACGGGTGAGCGAACTGTGCGCGCTGGACGTGGACGACGTGGACCGCGATCGCAATGTCATCCGGGTGCTCGGCAAAGGTCGCAAGGAGCGGTCGGTACCCTTCGGTGGCCCCGCCCTGCGGGCCCTGGATCGCTGGTGCGTACACGGTCGGCCGCTGTGGATCCGCACCCACTCGGGGGCGGCGCTCTTCCTGGGAATCCGAGGCGGCCGCATCGACCCCGGCACAGTCCGCAGAGCCGTACACGGACGGCTGAGAATGTTGGAGGGCACGCCCGACCTGAGCCCCCACGGCCTTCGACACAGTGCCGCCACCCACCTGCTGGAAGGAGGCGCCGACCTCCGCAGTGTCCAGGAACTGCTCGGCCACGCGTCACTCAACACCACGCAGATCTACACCCATGTCTCCATCGACCGCTTGCGCGCCGCCTACCGTCAGGCCCACCCACGCGCCTAATTCGGGGCGAGCGTCATCGCCGACGTCGTGTCGTCACAGGATGTGGGATCTCCGTCGATCGCTTCACCGCCTCATCGCTCGGGGTGGGTGGGTTCCGGACAGGTGGCGTCGGTGGTGGTGCGGCGTGGGTATTCGATCAGCTGGATGCTGGAAGCTGCCCGATGCTGGGCTTCCGACGTCTGACGAAGGCCAGTGGTGGGCAGCCGCCTGGGAGAAACGCGATGTCGCAGTGCGGCATGCATCTTCCGATCCCGCCACGCAGCCACCAGCCTCGCCGCA
>NZ_JBITIP010000029.1:0-70141 GCF_044459125.1 Nonomuraea sp. NPDC050383 | reverse complement strand
TGGCCCAGGCCCAGGCCCAGGCCCAGGCCCAGGCCCAGGCCCAGGCCCAGGCCCAGGCCCAGGCCCAGGCCCAGGCCCAGGCCCAGGCCCAGGCCCAGGCCCGGGCCCGGGTCACGGGGGCAGGTCCGGATGCGGCGATTCCATAGGAGCGACTCCGTGGAAGAGCTGGAACGGTCTGCTGGCACTGGCCGGATCGAGGGTTGCCGCCCGAGGCTCTGCGCACGCCGTCATGGACACCTCCGCAGAAGCGGGCGACCTTGTGGTTTGGTACCACCGACGCGGGTGCGCGCCGATCGGCATACGGCGGTGGACCGTTACCAATTACGAAAACGTTGTCCTCGTCAAGCAGCTTCGATCGGCGGGCTCGGATACTCCCTGGGGCAGCGTTGCGGCAAGTGGTGGAAAGAGGTACAAGAGGCCGCCGGCAGCCGCCCGAAGGCTGCGCTACGGGGTGCGCGGCGTGCGGGTTGCGGAGCGGATGTTGGGGACAGTGCATGGGAGGGGCGTCGATGGCCGGCCAGACCATTTCGCTGTCATGGGGTCACTCACTGCGTTGCTGGTGAGCGGGATGTTGCCTCACCTTCGTGCGGTGCTGTTCGTTCACGCGCGTTGAGGCTTTCGGTGAATGCCTCGTGCCGGTCTCTGCCGTGGCTTCCTTTGGCGGCTTGGTTTGCGATGACGCAGCAGTACGACCAGGAGGATGCCGGCGAGGAACATGGCCGTGCCCAGGGCGGCCGCCGCGGGGGCTGCGGCGGGACCGTGCGGGAAGCGTAGAGACCACACGGTGGAGGCCGAACTCGGCGTTTGAGGTGTGTTCTGTGGTGATGTGCACGGCATCGGGTTGTCCAGTGCGGTGAAGGGCAGGCGGGGATGCCTGGGAACGAACGGGGACGAGCCGGCCACGGCGCCGCCGGCTCGCCCACCGTCGGCGACCTCAGCGCTCTCCGAGTCCTCCGCGCTCTCCAGGTCCTCTGCGCTCTCCCGGACCTCGTCGGCGCGCCGAATGACCTCGGCGGCGGTCTCAGCGGCGGTCTCAGCGACGGCGGTGCCGGTGTCAGGCTCTGCGTCGGTGGCGGTGGAGGCGACTGGATCAGTGACGGCATGGGTGGCGGTGTGCGCCTCGGTGGGGGTGTCCGTGTGCTTGTGGTTCTTGGTGGTTGTTGGGCGTCTCTGCTCCCGATGCGCCAGGGTGATGAGGGGCTGAGAGATGGCGGCAGCGCGGGCTCTCGTTGGGGAACTGCTTTCCCGGTTGGCCCTCGGTGTGGTGGTGAGGGCTTGCAGGGCGGCCGGGTCGCTTGGTTCGGTGTGAGTCGTGTCGTGCGGCCAGATCGGCCCAGCGGTGGTGGTGGGCGGCGGCGTCGCACGGGGCGTGGCGAAAGCCGGGCTCATGGGCAATCCGTCGTGCGTGTCTTCTCCTCCCCTGTCGAGAGTCTCCGGGCGTGCTCCGGAGGGAGCGTCGGGCGGGAACCGTACGTTCACCTCCGGTGCTGCGGGATCCCAGAACGGGAGCAGTCGAATGCGAGCCTGTCCCAGAACGAGCAGGGGGTCCAGGTAGCGGGGCGGCCGGAGGAGGCCCCAGTGCAGGCAGGATTCTGCGCAATGGCTTTCCGCCGAAGCCTCCAATACGCCGAGCGGATCCCCTGCGGAGACGTGTTCGCCACGCCGTACCGAGGGAGTGACGGGGAGGTAGGTCGTGCGCAGGCCGCCGGGATGCTCGACGGACACGACGCCTCGGCCTGCGAGACGGCCGGCGTAACGGACGGTGCCGGCGCCGGCGGCCAGGACCGGGGTCGCGGGTGGAGCGGCGAGGTCGATGCCGCGGTGGCCGGCCAGCCAGCGTTCGAGGGGCGGGGCGAAGTGACGCACGATCCGCGGGCGACCGTCCAGGGGCCAGCGCCAGACGGCAGGAGCGGCTGCCGCGGGCGACGCCGGGAGGAGCGGGACGAGGACGAGGACGAGGAGCAGCACCAGGGTCATGGCCATCCGGCCGGAGGTCATGGCCCTGCCGGATATCCCGAGCAGGTGGGTCGGTATGCCGCGGATTCGGGCCTCCGCAGGAGCGAAGTCAGCATGGGCAGGCCCGGTCGTGTCGTGGAGCGGCTCTTCGTGCTCCGGTGCTCCGGAGGCGCGCGAGATCTCGTACTGCCACAGGGGGTGGTCGCTTCGGGGGATGGGCGTGGCACCTGATCGGCGTGGAGGGTCGGTGCTCCGGGTCTCGAGTCGGTTCATGGGGCGGAGGAGGCCGACGGGGCCGACTGGGCGAAGGGGGCGAAGGGGGCGAAGGGGGCGTTCGCGGGCTGGCCGGACATTGCGCTGCTGGGGATGTGCGTCAGTTCTGCGGTGGGGGGCGGCAGCGGCGGCGGCCGTAGTGGGTCCCCTGTGGTGTGCGCTCTTGGAGGCGGTGTGGTGCGAGGTGTGTGAGGGAGGAGGTGTCGGCATGCCCGGCAGTTTGGCGGGGGCACGGCACGGTTCGGGCTGGTGAACGTGGTTCTGTGGATGGCTGTGGGTTATGCACAGGCGCGGGGCTGAGAACACCGCTGCGCCCTCGCCCGGGTTGAGCTCTGTGGCCGGAGAGCTGATCGGCCGGCCGCCGCCGGGGAGATGCGCGGCATACGGGCCAGTCGCGCATGCGGGCCAGTCGCATGGTGGTGGCGCCGCCACCGGAACCACTGCGGAGTGGGCGCCTGCAGCCGGGCGGACCTTCACCGCCGGCCCGGGCGGTCACACAGCAGGCCCGTCCAGGCGAGCCGTCGACGAGGTGGCGTCACGTGATCCGTGGGGGGCGCCGCGACGGCTCGGGCGCAGAGGGGAGGCCCAGATCCACAGCGTGCTGAGGGCGATGCCCGCGGCCGAGATGAGGATGACGGCGCGGAGGCCCACCCACTCCGCCAGGAGGCCGCCCGCCAGCCCGCCCAGCGCCATGACGCCCTGCACCGCGAACGTCGTCGTGGCGTTGACGCGGCCCCTCAGCTCGGGCGTGGCCTCGTCGAGCATGATGGCGCCCATACAGGTGGAGAAAGCCACCACGATGCCGCCCGTGACCGTTCCCGATACGGCGAGCACCGCCAGTTTCCACCAGAGCGGACCGCTCAGCAGGCCGACGATGAGGACCTCCGCCGGGAAGAACAGCACAGACACGAGCAGGACGCGGTTCGCGCCGTAACGGCCGGCCAAGCGGGTCGTGACCCAGGCGCCGAGCAGGCCGCCGAGACCACTGAAGGCGATGAGGGCCCCGATGAGGCCCTGGGGGATGCCCAGGGTGTTGACCATGTAGAGCATGTGGACGGCCATGTACGTCATCGCGAAGAAGTTGATCGTGATCCCCGCCCCGAGCAGGGCACGGAGCACGGGGTGGGTGGCGCTGACGCGGAGTCCCTCGGTCACGTCACGCCACATGCCCCGTGACGGGGCCGGCTCGTGACGGTCCGGGGTGCGGATGGAGCGCAGCAGCACGGCTGACGTCAGGAACGACAGGGCCTCGGCCAGTACGGCGAGCGGGGCCGTGACGAGCTGGACGAGCAGCCCCGCGAGGCCGGGGCCGGCGACCGAGGCGACGGAGTAGGACGCCTGCAGGCCCGCCATCGCCTCGGTGCGCTGGTCCGGGGAGACGATGACGGCCAGGTGCGGGAAGTTCACGGCTCGGAACAGCACCGACGCGGTGCCGACGACGAGTGCGACGGCGATCAGCCAGATCACGTTCAGCGTTCCCAGCAGCCACGCCACCGGAACGGTCGCCGCCGCCAGGCCCGCCACCAGCTCGCAGGCGATCATGACCGGGCGGTGCCGGGTGAGCCGATCCGCGATCGCGCCCGTCTGGAGGCCGAACACCAGGGCGGGGACCGAGGCGGCGGCCGTGAGCAGGCCCATCTCGGTGGGAGACGCCGTGAGAAGCGTGACGGCGGTGAGGGGGATCGCCAGCTTGGACACTTCCGAGCCGGTGACCGAGACGGTCCGGGCGCCCCACAGTAAGCGGTAGTCGCGCTGCCTCCGGAGCGGCGTCACAGCGGAGGAAGTGTGAAGGGAAGGCTTCATATTATGTGAAAGTAACGCTTCATAGTTCTGAAGGCAATGCTTCACATCAGATCCGGGTACCTTGTGCCCATGACGCGGGAGATGGAGAGCCTCAGCGATCCCAGGGCGATGCGGGCTCTGGCGCATCCGGCACGGCTGGCGATCCTCAACCGGCTCGGCGCCGGAGGCAGCGTCACGGCCACCGACGTCGCCGAGGGGGCGGGCATCACGCCCAGCGCGGCCAGCTATCACCTGCGCATGCTGGCCAAGTACGGATTCGTGGAGGACGCGCCGCCCCGGGGGGACGGGAGGGAGCGCCTGTGGAAGGCGGTGGACAAGTCCTTCGCCATCGGCCGGCTGCCCGACGACCGGCCGGAGGTGCGTGAGGCCAAGGACCTGCTGATCGAGGCGTTGCGCAAGGAGGCGGACGAGGAGGCGCGGCGGGCTCTGGCCAACCACGACCAGGAGCCGCCGGAGTGGCGTGACGCCACCACCTTCGCGCGCACCATTCTCCGCGTCGACGCCGCGGAGCTCGCCCGGCTCGCGCAGGAGATCGAGAAGCTGCTGCGGCCGTACGTCGCCCGCCACCGGCCGCCCGAGGCGGCGCCGCCGGGGGCCCGGGTCGCGGAGGCGCAGTTCAACCTGTTTCCGCATGTGCGGAGGCCGGTGCCGGGTCTCCCCACGGAGGACCACGACGCCGGGTGAGGCGACCGGTTGACCGCAGGCGGTCAGGCGGGGGCGGCATGCAAGGTAGACTTTCTGGTGGCCTGTCACCACAGGCCGACTTCGCATGCCCCGTCACGGATCACACCATCGGTCCGGGCCTGGCCCGGCTGGCGTGATTCGGGGCATCAGGGCGGTGGCCGTTGGCCGCCGCGTCACAACCGAGAATCGCGCCCGCCTGCCGGGCGCCCTGACCTGGAGGACCAGCAGATGGCCCCCGTCGTCACCATGCGACAGCTGCTCGAGAGCGGCGTTCACTTCGGACACCAGACTCGCCGGTGGAACCCGAAGATGAAGCGCTTCATCTTCACCGAGCGCAACGGCATCTACATCATCGACCTGCAGAAGTCGCTGTCGTTCATCGACCGTGCCTACGACTTCGTCAAGGAGACGGTCGCCCACGGCGGCACGATCCTGTTCATCGGCACCAAGAAGCAGGCTCAGGAGGCCATCTCCGAGCAGGCCGCCCGCGTCGGCATGCCGTACGTCAACCAGCGCTGGCTGGGTGGCATGCTCACCAACTTCTCCACCGTGCACAAGAGGCTTCAGCGCCTGAAGGAGCTCGAGGAGCTCGACTTCGACAACGTCGCCGCCTCGGGGCTCACCAAGAAGGAGCTCCTCATGCGCCGGCGTGAGAAGGACAAGCTCGAGCGCACGCTCGGCGGCATCCGTGACATGGGCCGCGTGCCCAGCGCGGTGTGGATCGTCGACACCAAGAAGGAGCACATCGCGATCAGCGAGGCCAAGAAGCTTGGCATCCCTGTCGTCGCGATCCTCGACACCAACTGCGACCCCGACGAGGTCGACTACCCGATCCCCGGCAACGACGACGCGATCCGCGCCGTCGGCCTGCTGACCCGCGTCGTCGCCGACGGTGTCGCCGCCGGTCTGATGGCCCGCTCGGGCGCCGCCCGTGGTGACGAGAAGCCCGCCGCCGCCGAGCCGCTGGCCGAGTGGGAGCGCGAGCTCATCGAGCAGGGCACCGGCGAGGCCGCCGCGACCGAGGCAGCTCCTGAGGCCGAGGCCGCTCCCGCCGAGGCCGCCGCCCCGGCTGAGGCCGCGCCCGAGGCTGAGGCCGCTCCTGAGGCTGAGGCCGCCGCGCCTGAGGCCGCCGCGACCGAGGCTGACGCGCCCGAGGCCGACGCGCCCGAGGCCGGCACCGAGCAGCCGCAGGCCTGACCGACCGAGTCGCCTGGCTCCCAGCCCGGCCGTCTCTACGGGGCGGACGGGATGAGGGCCGCAGGCGGCGTCGCCGGTGAGCGCGTGTTCGTCGGAGCGAAGGCGACGCGGGGGGAGATTCACGCCCCCCGCGTCAACGAAGCGGCAGCAGCTCGGCCAGGGCACCTCGACGGGCGAACCGATCGAGGCGGCCGGGCCGAGCCGCCGGACGCCACTCCGGCCGGCATCGCACCGCCGGACGCCGCCGCTCCGGCTGGGCGTCTCTTCGGACGTCGCTCCGGTCGGGACGAGGTTTCAGGACGTCGCTTCGGTGAGGGGCGAGGTTCGGGACGTCGCTTCGGTGAGGGGCGAGGTTCGGGACGTCGCTTCGGTGAGGGGCGAGGTTCGGGACGTCGCTTCGGTGAGGGGCGAGGTTTCCGGACATCGCCTCGGTGAGATGCGAGCCTCCCCGAGGCAGTGCCGGCGCACCGCCGCCGCACCGCCGGGGACACCCTCTCCCAGGAAGCGCCTCCGGGCGACGTGCCGGGAGAGAGCGCCTGAGGCCAGCAGCACAAGGACGCCAAACCGGGCCCGCCGCCCGGGTTAGCGCCCACCGGCTCGGGTTACACACCGAGCAAGGCCAAGCTTCCGCACGGCACGCGCCGGCCGTTCCACCCCAGGGTGGGTGCCGGATCCGGCGCCCATCCGATCCACGACGAAATCCCACGAGGAAAAAGCAATGGCTTCCGTGAACATGGCCGACGTCAAGCGGCTTCGCGAGATCACCGCTGCCGGCATGATGGACTGCAAGAAGGCGCTGGAGGAGTCCGAGGGCGACTTCGACCGCGCCATCGAGCTGCTGCGCCTGAAGGGCGCCAAGGACGTCGGCAAGCGCGAGGCGCGCACCGCCTCCAACGGCCTGGTCGCCCTCAAGCAGGACGGCGACTCCGCCGCCGCGCTGCTCGAGCTCAACTGCGAGACCGACTTCGTCGCCAAGGGCGAGCGCTTCCAGGAGCTGGCCGCCCAGGTCGTCAACCACGTGCTGGCCACCAAGCCGGCCGACGTGGCCTCCCTGCTCGAGTCCTCCTTCGACGGCAAGACCGTCAAGGAGCACCTGGACGTGGCCAACGCCGCGCTGGGCGAGAAGATCGAGGTCCGCCGCTTCGCGGTGCTGGAGGGCGGCTACATCGGCGCCTACATGCACCGCACCGACCCGGCCCTGCCGCCGGCCGTCGGCGTGCTCGTGCAGCTCGACAAGCCGAACGCCGAGGTCGCCAAGGACATCGCCCAGCACGCCGCGGCGATGGCCCCGCAGTACCTGAGCCCCGCCTCCGTGCCCGCCGAGGTCGTCGAGAAGGAGCGCAAGCTCTTCGAGGAGATGACCCGCGAGGAGGGCAAGCCCGAGGCCGCCATCGGCAAGATCGTCGAGGGTCGCGTCAACGGCTGGTACAAGGACTTCACGCTGCTCCAGCAGGCGTTCGTCAAGGACAACAAGAAGAGCGTGGCGAAGTACGCCGAGGAGAACGGTGCCGAGGTGCTCTCGTTCGTCCGCTTCAAGGTCGGTCAGGCTTAGGCTTGAGCGAACCCTCAGCTCACCGAAACTTCTAAGAAGGAGGCCGCCGCCGTGCAGGACAATCAGGAGCCAGCCACGCCGGCGGCTTCCTCGCGTCCGGGTTCGCCGCAGAGTCCGCTGCGCTGGAAACGAGTGATGCTGAAGCTGTCGGGTGAGGCGTTCGCCGGCGGTGACCCGCTGGGGATCGACCCGCTCGTGGTCGACCACCTGGCCGACTCGATCGCCGAGGCCGTCCGTGAGGGCGTGCAGGTCGCGGTCGTGGTCGGCGGTGGCAACATGTTCCGCGGGGCCGCCCTGTCGGAGCAGGGCATCGACCGGGCCCGCGCCGACTACATGGGCATGCTGGGCACGGTCATCAACTGCCTGGCGTTGCAGGACTTCCTGGAACGGCGCGGCGTGGAGACGCGGGTGCAGACGGCCATCACCATGCAGCAGGTGGCCGAGCCGTTCCTGCCGCGCCGGGCGATCAGGCACCTGGAGAAGGGCCGCGTGGTGATCTTCGGGGCGGGGCTCGGCTCGCCGTTCTTCTCCACCGACACCGCCGCGTCGCAGCGTGCCCTGGAGATCGGCGCCGAGGCGCTGCTCAAGGGCACCCAGGTCGACGGCGTCTACGACTCCGACCCGCGCAAGAACCCGGACGCGGTGCGGTTCGACCACCTCGACTACGGCGAGGTGCTGATCCGGGACCTGCAGGTCATGGACGCGACCGCGATCAGCCTGTGCAAGGACAACGACCTCCCGATCGTGGTCTTCGATCTCATGGGTGAGGGCAACATCCTGCGAGCGGTCCGCGGTGAGAAAATCGGCACGCTGGTGAGTCCCGCAGGCAAGTGAGCGAGCCCGATCCGCCAGCCAGAAGACAGGGAGCCGCTGTGATCGACGAAACCCTCCTCGAAGCCGAGGAGAAGATGGACAAGGCCGTGTCGGTCGCGAAGGAGGACTTCGCGGCCATCCGCACGGGCCGTGTCACCCCTTCGATGTTCAACAAGATCAGTGCCGAGTACTACGGCTCGCCCACCCCGATCCAGCAGCTGGCCTCGTTCCACGTGCCCGAGGCCCGCATGGTCATCATCCAGCCCTACGACAAGGGCTCGATGGCCGCGATCGAGAAGGCGATCCGCGACTCCGACCTCGGCGTCAACCCGAGCAACGACGGCCAGCTGATCCGTGTGTCGTTCCCCGAGCTGTCGGAGGAGCGCCGCAAGGAGTACATCAAGGTGGCGCGTAACAAGGGCGAGCACGCCAAGGTGTCGGTGCGCAACATCCGCCGCTCCGCCAAGGAGACCCTTGACAAGATGATCAAGGATGGCGAGGCGGGCGAGGACGAGATCCGGCGCGCCGAGAAGGAGCTCGACGACGTGACGCAGAAGCACGTCGCGAAGATCGACGAGCTGCTCAAGCACAAGGAAGCCGAGCTGCTCGAGGTCTGAGCGGCGCCCGCCGCACGGCCCTCGCCCGATGGCGGGGGCCGTGGCTTATGGAGAGTCTCTGTGGAAGAACGTACGGCTGGCGGCAGCCCGAGCGGCGGCGGCCGTACGGGACGTAACCTGCCCGCCGCGATCGCGGTGGGCGTGGGGCTGGGCGCGCTCGTCATCGCCTCCCTCTACACGGTCAAGGAGCTCTTCCTGGTCGTGGTCGTGGCGGCCGTGGGTGTCGGCGTGGTCGAGATGACGCAGGCGTTCGCGTCCCGCGGCATCCGGGTGCCCGTCGTGCCGGTGCTGGTCTCGATGGCCGCCATGCAGGCCGGGGCGTACTGGGGCGGGCCGGTCTGGCTGCTCGGCGTGTTCGTGGTGTCGGTGTTCGTCCTGCTGATCTGGCGCATGTTCACGGGCGGGGACGGCGAGGGCGCGGGCGGGCGCACCGCGGGGTACGTCCGTGACGCCACGGGCTCCACCTTCCTGCTCGTCTACCCGCCGCTGCTGGCGGGCTTCGTGGCGCTGCTGCTGGCGCCGGGCGACGGCCGCGACCGGGTGATCGTGTTCATCGCGGTCACCGTGGCCAGCGACATCGGCGGCTACATCGCGGGTGTGCTGTTCGGCAAGCACCAGCTGACCGTCATCAGCCCGAAGAAGACCTGGGAGGGCCTGGCCGGGTCGGTGGTGGCCTGCACGGTCGTCGGGGCGTGGCTGGTGACCTGGCTCTTCGACGGGCGGCTCTGGCAGGGAGCGCTGATCGGCGCGCTGGCCGCGCTGCTGGCGACCGTGGGCGACCTGATCGAGTCGATGATCAAGCGGGATCTCGGCATCAAGGACCTCGGCACCATCCTGCCGGGCCACGGCGGCCTCATGGACCGGCTCGACTCGCTGGTGACCACGCTGGTGCCGGTGTGGCTGCTAATGACGGTGTTCTTCTAGCTCCTCGGCCGTGATGGGCGTGAGCCAGAGCCAGCGCACCGCCTCACCCCCGAACGTGAATCCCGACAAGGCGGGCATGTCGGGGGGATCGGCGAGCATGAGCACTCCCGCGTACTGCGGTCCCAGCGGGAACGTGGCCGGCTCGTGGTACCACTTGGCGGTGTGCCCGTGGCCGAGCCAGGTGACCGAGTGCCAGGGGTACTGCGCCAGCCAGACGAGCAGCAGCGCCGCCTCGCGGGGGTCGTCGCGGGTGGCCACGGCCAGCTCGATCCGGGCGTACGCGCCGGGCTGGTCGATCCACTGCTCGACCGTGGGCATGCGCTGGCAGCTCATGCCGACCGTGGACAGCACGCTGAACGGCCGACCTTCGCGCGGCGGGCGCTCGGTGATGACGACGGTCGGCAGCCGGTCGCCGCTCGCCTCCCAGTAGCGCCCGGCCCGGCCCAGAACCGCGTCGAGGTGGCTCATCGCGAACTGCTGGAACGACGGCCAAGACCCCTCCGCGTGGCGCCACAGCCAGTAGGAGCGGGCGTTGGAGATGCGCGGCGCCAGACCCTCCAGCGCCTCCGACAGCGCCCACGCGAACGGCGACTCGCCCACGGCGTCGCGCGCGTAGCCGGGCATGCCCCTGCTCATGTCGGCCCAGCCCGGGATGACGGCCAGCAGGTCGTCGTCCTCGTAGAGGGCCACGCCGTCCCCCTCCTCGAACCACAGGACGGCCAGCCTGCCGAGCGGCCCGCGCCCGGCAGGGTGCGTCGTGCCGGGGCTCGGCATCAGCGGCGGCCGGCCGGAGTTGACGCGGGCCAGGTCCATGACCGGTGGGGCGGCGCGGTGGTTGGCCAGCCACACCGCGCCGTGCACGGCGCCGCCGGGCGCGCGCAGGTAGGCCACCGAGGCGTCCTCGTCGCGCTCGACCACGAGCTCGCGGCTGCCGTACGGGTTGACGGCGGTGAGGACGACCTCGGCCCGCCCCTCGCCAGACGCCGACCGGAAAATCGTCATACGAGACGACTGTAGATCGGCGGAGTGCCCCTGTGCGAGCGGTACCGCGACCGGGAGCTCCCCTCGGCGCACCGCGTCAGAACAGATGACCCCCGGAATGACGCCTTCGCGCCGAGCGTTCATTACCCTGGTCGGTAACCCCCTCTAGCAGAAGGCAGTCCCGTGTCCCAGCAGCCAGGTCAGCTCACGTTCGTCGCGCCGCGCAGGGCCAAGCCCGCCCGGCACCTGGCCGACCTGTCCATGGCCGACCGGCGGGCGGCGGTGACCGAGCTGGGGGAGAAGGCGTTCCGCGCCGACCAGCTGTCGCGCCACTACTTCGAGCGGCTCACCGCCGACGTGGACGCGATGACGGACCTGCCGGCGGCCTCGCGCGAGAAGCTGTCGTCGCTGCTGCCGTCGCTGCTCACCCCGGTCAAGGAGCTGACGACCGACGCCGGCACCACGCGCAAGACGCTGTGGCGGCTGTTCGACGGGGCGCTGGTGGAGTCGGTCCTCATGCGCTACCCCGACCGGGTCACGATGTGCGTGTCGTCACAGGCCGGCTGCGGCATGAACTGCCCGTTCTGCGCCACCGGCCAGGCCGGGCTGACCCGCAACATGTCGACCGCCGAGATCGTCGAGCAGGTCGTGTCGGGCGCTCGGGCGCTGGCGGCCGGCGAGGTGCCGGGCGGGCCCGGCCGGGTCAGCAACGTGGTCTTCATGGGCATGGGCGAGCCGCTGGCCAACTACAAGCAGGTGATCGGCGCGGTGCGCCGCATGGTGGAGCCGGCGCCGCACGGGCTCGGCATCGCGGCGCGCGGGGTCACGGTGTCCACGGTCGGCCTGGTGCCGGCGATCGGCAAGCTGGCCGAGGAGGGGCTGCCGGTGACGCTCGCGCTGTCGCTGCACGCCCCGGACGACGAGCTGCGCGACACACTGGTGCCGATCAACACCCGGTGGAAGGTCGCCGAGGTGCTCGACGCGGCGTGGGCGTACGCGGCCAGGACGAAGCGGCGGGTGTCGATCGAGTACGCGCTGATCAAGGACATCAACGACCAGGAGTGGCGGGCCGACCTGCTCGGCAAGCTGGTGCGCAACAAGCTGGTGCACGTCAACCTGATCCCGCTCAACCCGACGCCGGGCTCCAAGTGGACGGCCTCGCGCCCGGAGGACGAGCGGGCGTTCGTGCGCCGGCTGCAGTTCCACGGGGTGCCGGTGACGGTCCGCGACACGCGCGGGCGCGAGATCGACGGCGCCTGCGGCCAGCTCGCCGCCGCGGACGCCTGACTCACCCGTCCCAGACGTCCGCGTCACCGGATGGACCCGAGGCGCCTCAGCCCAGGGGCGCCCCGGCCGGGGTCCCTCAAGGCCGCGTGCGCCGCAGGTACCCGTACACGCCCAGCCCCACGAGGCACCACGCCAGTGAGATGGCACTCAGCCCCGGCAGCTCGGCCACCAGCCGATCCGCCGCCGCCGCCTTCATCCAGGCCGCCACGGGCACCGTCAGCCAGTACGCCGGAGAGACGCTGAGCACGAGCATCACCAGGAACCCGCCCACGAGTCCCATGATCGAGAACGCCGGTGACGGCACGACGGCCCGGCTGGTGAGAGCGCCGAGCGCGACCCCGGTCAGGGCGGCGAGGGCGTGGACCACCACGCCGGCGACGGAGACCCCTGGCGGAGGAGCGGCGGAAAGGCCGAGCGCCAGCCCGCACCCCAGGGCCAGCGTCGCGAACGCGCCGCACGCGACCAGGGCCGCCAGCAGCCCGGCGGCCGTCTCGCGCCCGCGCCCGCCCACGGCGGTCGCCGAGATGGCGCGCTGCTCGTCGGGCTCGGTGTCCAGCAGGCTCCGCGCCGCCCAGGCCAGGAACGGGAT
Source organism: Nonomuraea sp. NPDC050383 (assembly GCF_044459125.1). Classification (NCBI taxonomy): domain Bacteria; kingdom Bacillati; phylum Actinomycetota; class Actinomycetes; order Streptosporangiales; family Streptosporangiaceae; genus Nonomuraea; species Nonomuraea sp. NPDC050383. Next base: position 57,465 of record NZ_JBITIP010000029.1, on the reverse strand, counting down.
GATGAGCACGGCCCCGTCCGTCAGCGCGGCCGCCTCGGAGCCGCGCGGCGCGCGGCTGGCGTAGACGATCGAGAGCGTGATGATGATGGGCAGCAGGGCCTGGTGAACGCGGTGGGAGCGCACGTAGGCGGCGAGGCGGAAGACCACCAGGGCGATCACGGGGCCTCCTCACCGGTGAGGGCGCGGGCCCGGTAGCCGTCGTCGCGGGCCCGGCGGAGGAACGCCTCCAGGTCGCGGGCCGGCACGCTCACCTCGACGGTCACCGTCCTCTCCTCGTCCCCGTTCCAGGAAGCGGCATCGGCGGAGGGCACGGGCGGTGGGCCGGCGTGCTCGCTCAAGCGGCCGTCGCGTAACGACCAGAGGCGCAGCCCGGCCAGCGCGCGCAGCCCGCCCTGGTGGTCGCTCGCCACGACGACGCCGCCCCGCGCGGCCACCTCCGTGACGATGCCCGGCAGCGCGTCGCGGGTGTCCCGGTCCAGGCCCGCGAACGGCTCGTCCAGCACGAGCAGCCCAGGCTCGGCCATGAGCGCCTGCACCAGGCCGACCTTGTGCGCCGTGCCCTTCGACAGCTCGCCCAGCCGCACCCCCGCGAACCGGTCCAGGCCGAGGCGCTCGGCCCAGGGCTCCCAGCGGGCGCCGCCGCGCACGCGCGCCAGGTGACCCAGGTAGCCGGCCACGGTGAACGGCTGACCGGCCGGGAAGCGGTCGGGGACGTACCCGACGACGCCGGGGCGTCCGGTGACGGTCCCGGAGGTGGGCCGGGTGAGACCGGCCAGCAGGCGCAGCAGCGTGGACTTGCCCGCGCCGTTCGAGCCGGCGAGCTCCACCACGTCACCGGGAGCGAGGCGGGCCTCGGCGGCCTCGATGACGTAACGGTCGTGTCTTCGGTAGCGGAATGAGACCTGAGCGAGCCACATGGTGCTGTAACGGTATAAGGCGGCTCGCATCATCGGGATAAAGAACCCCACAATAGAGATCGATACCCCTCAGCAGCTTCCGGGAGGAGTGGGCTTGAACCGCTTTCCGCGCGTCATGGGCATGCGTTCCGGATATGACCCGGCCGAGGTCGACGCCCTCATCGGGCGCATCGAGTCGGCGCTGGGCCGGGGAGCGGGTGAGGCGGAGCCCGTGACCGCCGACGACGTCCGCCGGGCCACGTTCCGCCCCAGACGCGGCGGCTACCACGAGACGGCCGTGGACTTCGCCCTGGAGGCGTTCGTCGTGGCGCTGGAGACACAGGCCAGGAGCCCCGTCAGGCTGGCTGCCCTGGCGGAGCCGACCGGGGAGATGCTGCGCGAGGAGTGGTTCGAGACCCAGGCGGCGCGGGTGGAGCGGGTGGCGTTCCGGCCGGGCCGGATGGGCACCGGCTACAACGAGGACGAGGTGGACGCGTTCCTCGACCGGATCGTGGCCACGCTGCGCGGCACCACCGAGTACCCGGTGACGGCCAAGGAGGTGCGGGAGGCGAAGTTCTCGACCGTGCTGCTGAGGTCGGGTTACCTCATCTCGGACGTGGACGCCTTCCTGGCGGGCATCTCCGACGTGCTGGAGCAGCGCGGGCAGCCCTGAGGCCGGTCAGAGCAGGGTGACCAGGCCGCGCAGGTCCGGCAGGACGTCCTGCGGCACCGACGGGTCGGCGGGCCGCTCACCCTGCCGGTTGATCCACACGCGGCGCAACCCCAGCCGGTGCGCCGGCACCATGTCGTGGACGTAGCTCTGCGCCACGTGCACCCACCGCTCGGGGTCGAACGAGTCCCTGAACACGGTGAAGGGCGCGAGGTCCGGCTTGTAGGCGCCGGCGTCCTCGGAGGTCACGACCGCGTCGAACGGCACGGGCAGCCGCCGCCGGGTCGCGGCGATCAGGTCGCGGTCGCAGTTGGTCAGCAGCGCGATCCGCCAGCCGGCCTCCCGCAGCCGGGCCAGCTCGGCGCCGACGTCGGGGAAGACGGGCCAGTAGGGGAGCGTGGCGGCCAGGACCCCGGCGTCGTCGGGCCGCAGCGCGACACCCTCCTCGGCGCAGGCGCGGCGCAGCGCCTCGGCCAGCACCTCGCGGTAGCGCAGGCGCGGGGACTCCTGCTGGACCGCGCGCTCGTGCGGGCCGTACGCGTCGAGCAGCCGCCCGCCGTGTCCGGGCGCGACCAGCTCGGCGCTGGTCGTGATGCCGTGCCGCCAGTCCACCAGCGTGCCGAAGCAGTCGAACGTCACCCATCGCATGGTGACCATCATGGCCCGTCTCAGGCGTCTCAGGCGTCTCCGGCGTCTCCGGCCGGTTCGGCCGGCCGGGCGGGGGCCGGAGCGGGAGCCGGAGCGGGGGGCAGAGCCGGGGGCGGCTCGTGCGCGGCGTCGTGGCCGCGGTCGTGCAGCAGGGCCACGATCACCGACGCGACCGGCGCGGCGAGGAACGCGCCGGTGATCCCGCCGACCAGGCTGCCCACCGCGATGGCGATCAGGATGACCGGGGCCGGCAGGTCGAGCGCCCGGCCGTAGATCTGCGGCGCCAGCACGTGCCCTTCCAGCTGCTGCACGAGCACGGTCACCGCGACGACGATCAGCGCCACCAGCCAGCCCTTGGCCACGAACGCGACCACCGCGGCCAGCAGCCCCGCCACGAACGCCCCCACCACCGGCAGGAACGCCCCGACGAACGTCAGCACCGCGAGCGGCAGCGCGATGGGCACACCCAGGATCCACAGCGCGAGCCCGATGAAGAACCCGTCCACCAGCCCCACCAGGGCGACGCCCCGGATGTAGCGGCCGACGATGCCGTAGATCAGCTCTCCGGTCCGCTCGGCGCGCGGGCGGGCCGGGACGGGCAGCAGCTCGACCAGCCACCGCCACAGGTGGTCGCCGCCGTGGATGAAGTAGATGGCCAGGACGACGGCCACCACGGCGCCGACGACGATCTCCCCGGCCGTCCGCACGCCCGTGAGCGCCCCGCTGGCGATCTGCCGCCCCTGCGTGGACAGGTAGTCCCTGGCCTGCGCGGCCAGGGACCCGCCGTTGAGCCCGAACCGGGAGGCCAGGCCGTTCAGGTCGTTGACGGCCTTGCCCACGCTGTCGTGCAGCTCCGCGACGCTGGCCACGGTGGGCGGCACGACGAGCGCCACGAACGCCCCGGCGAGCAGGAAGCCGCCGAGGAAGACCACCGTGGTGGCCAGCGCGCGGTTCAGGCCGCGCCGCCGCAGCCACTCGGCCGGCGGGTGCAGCAGCGCGGTCAGGAGGAGGCCGACGATGATCGAGAGGGCCACGGTGCGCAGGACGGAGAAGAGGTAGAGCCCCACCGCGATGAGCGCGATCCAGCCCAGCGCGCGCCACACCCTCATGCCCGGCTCCCGGCCATCCCCGCCTCCCGACGTCGTGCTCGTCAGAGGCGTTCCCCGGATCTCTCCGGGCAACCACTCACTCCAGGGGCGCCAGGTGCTGCCGCTGCTCCTTCTTGCCCGACTCGTACGCCTGCCGCGCCTGCTCGCCTGCGGCCGTCGTGGTGACCTCCGCCACCGGCACGTCCCACCACGCCTCCGACGAGGGCGACTGGCTGAGCGGGTCGGTGCGGACGTACACGACCGTGGTGGCCGTGGCCGCCCGCGCCTCCCGCAGCGCCTCGCGCAGCCCTTCCACCGAGTCGGGGCGCAGGACGGTGGCGCCCAGGCTGGCGGCGTTGGCGGCCAGGTCCACCGGCAGCGGCCCGCCGTCGTAGCGGCCGGCGCCCCGGTAGGCGTACGACGTGCCGAGCCGTTCGGCGCCGACGCTCTCCGACAGGGCGCCGATCGAGGCGAAGCCGGAGTTGTCGACCAGGACCACGACCAGCTTGATCCCCTCGGCCACGGCCGTGACGAGCTCCTGGGCCATCATGAGGTAGGAGCCGTCGCCGACCAGGACGAACACCTCCCGCTCGGGCGCCGCCAGCTTGACCCCGAGGCCGCCGGCGATCTCGTAGCCCATGCAGGAGTAGCCGTACTCGACGTGGTAGGAGCCCGGGCCGCTGGGCCGCCAGAGCTTGTGCAGGTCGCCCGGCATGGAGCCGGCCGCGCACACCACCACCCCGTCGTCGCCGGCGGCGGCGTTGACCGCGCCGAGCACGGCGCCCTGCGGCAGCGGCGATCCGTCCTGCCCGGAGCGCTCCGGCCCGTACGTGGCGTCCACCACGGCGTCCCAGGCGCGGATCAGCGCGGCGGCCCGCTCGCGGTACGCGGCGCCGGTGTCCCAGCCGGCCAGCGCCTCGCCGAGGTCGGCCAGGCCCTCGCGGGCGTCGCCCACGAGCTGCAGCCCGGACAGCTTGGCCGCGTCGAAGGCGGTGACGTTGAGGTTCACGAACCGCGTGCCGGCCCCGAACAGGGAGCGGGAGGCCGTGGTGAAGTCGCTGTAGCGGGTGCCGACGCCGATGACCAGGTCGGCCTCGCGAGCCAGCGTGTTGGCGGCCGTCGTGCCGGTCGCGCCGACCGCGCCCAGCGCCAGCGGATGACCGTGCGGCAGGGCGCCCTTGCCTGCCTGCGTCTCGGCCACCGGGATGCCGTGGGCCTCGGCGAACTCGCGCAGCCGCTCGGCGGCCTCGCTGTAGAGGACGCCGCCGCCGGCGATGATGACCGGCCGGGCGGCCGACCTGACCAGCTCGGCGGCCCTGGCCACGGCGGCCCGCTCCGGCCGCTGCCTCGGGATGTGCCAGACGCGCCGCTCGAACAGCTCGTCCGGCCAGTCGTACGCCTCCGCCTGGACGTCCTGCGGCAGCGCGAGCGTCACCGCGCCGGTCTCGGCCGGGTCGGTGAGCACCCGCGTGGCCGCGAGCAGCGCCGAGGGCAGCTGCTCGGGCCGGTTGACGCGGTCCCAGAAGCGGGACACGGGCCGGAAGCAGTCGTTGACCGACACGTCGTACGAGCGCGGGTCCTCCAGCTCCTGGAGCACCGGGTTGGCCACGCGGGTGGAGAACACGTCGCCGGGCAGCAGCAGCACGGGCAGCCGGTTGATGGTGGCGCCCGCCGCGCCCGTGATCATGTTGGTCGCGCCGGGGCCGATGGAGGTGGTGCAGGCCAGCGTGGACAGGCGGTTGGCGGCCCGGGCGTAGGCGGCGGCCGTGTGGACCATCGCCTGCTCGTTGCGGCTGAGCCGGTAGGGCAGGTCCTCCTCCGACGTGGCCAGGGCCTGGCCGAGCCCGGCGACGTTGCCGTGGCCGAAGATGCCGAGGCAGCCGCCGAACAGCCGGTGCTCGGCGCCGTCGCGCTCGGTCCACTGGGCGGCCAGGAAGCGGACGACCGCCTGGGCGACGGTCAGGCGCGTCATCGCCCGCCCCCGAACGGCAGGCGCGGGTCGATGGCCTGGTCCTGCCAGGTGGCGCGGATCCAGGCGTGCCGTGGGTCGTCGCAGAAGGCCATGGTCCGCTCCTCGGCCGGTCCGGCCAGTACGTTCAGGTAGTACATGTCGTAGCCGGGCGCCGCCATCGACGGGCCGTGGTAGCCGTAGGGCACGAGCACCACGTCACCGGAGGACACCTCGGCGAGGGTGTCGACGCGGCCCCGCTCGGAGGAGTAGACCCGCTGGTAGCCCTGGCCCTCGCCGGCCACCTCGAAGTAGTACACCTCCTCCAGCACGGCCTCGCCCTCGCCCGGCGTGTCGTGCTTGTGCGGGGGATAGGACGACCAGTTGCCGCCCGGGGTGAGCACCTCGACGGCCACCAGCTTGTCGCAGTCGAAGACGCCGGGCGCGCAGAAGTTGTTGACCTGGCGGCTGGCCTGGCCGGCGCCGCGCAGCTCCACCGGCACCCGCGAGGCGGGCACGTACCGTGGCTCCAGCGCGCGGCCGGCGCGGGCGGAGGGCAGCGCGATCCGGCCCCGTCCCTCCAGCGTCACCTCCGAGGAGATCGGCAGGTAGGCGAAGTCCGAGGGGCCGTGGAAGACCGACTCGCGCCCTTCCAGTCGCCACACGGCCTCGGCCGAGCCCGAGGGGGCGCACCGCACGGTGCAGGAGCCCGCCAGCGGCAGGACGATCATCTCCTCCCCGCCCGTGGCGAACGACACCGGCTCGTCCCCCAGCTCGACCACCCGCAGCCCTGAGTACGTCCAGCCGGCCACGTCCGGGGTGATCTCCACCGACCAGGGCCCGCCGGCGGCCTTGCCGTACGGAAGGTATGTCATCAGCCAACCTCTCGAATCAGCGCGGCCGCACCGTCCACGGCCGTGGCGACGTCGTCGTCCGGAGGGTAGAGCAGGGCGCGGCCGATCACGAGGCCGCGCACGCCGGGCAGGCGCAGCGCGCGCCCCCAGTCGGCGTAGGCGGCGTCCATGTCGGGCGGGTCGCCGCCGAGCAGCAGCGCGGGAAGCGTGGTGGCCGCCATGACCCGCTCCATCTCCGCCACCGCGGGGATCTTCAGCCAGGTGTAGGCGGAGGTGACGCCGAGCGCCTGGGCGACGCTGATCGACCGGATGACCGCGTCGGGCGACAGGTCGTTGCGCAGCCGCCCGCCGTCGGAGCGCCTCGACCAGAACGGCTCGACCATGGCGACGAGCTGCCGCCGGGCCAGGTCGGTGATGGCGTGGGCGCACGACTCCAGCGTGGACACGGTCGCGTGGTCGTCGGGGTCGATGCGGCACAGCATCTTGCCGCCGTCGAGCCGCATGGCGTCGATGGAGGCGGCGTCGTAGCCGGTGAACCGGTCGTCGGCCTCGAACACCGATCCCTGGAGGCCGCCCCGGTTCATCGAGCCGAAGGCCAGCTTGCCTTCCAGGGCTCCCAGCAGGAGCAGGTCCTCCAGCACGTCGGGGGAGGCGAGGATGCCGTCCACGCCGGGCCTGGCCAGGGCCGTGCACAGCCGGTCCAGCAGGTCCGTGCGGCTGGCCATGGCGAGCGGCCGGTCGCGTACGGACAGCGAGCCGCGGGCCGGGTGGTCGGCGGCGATGACGAGCAGCCGCTCGTCCTCGGCGGGCAGCCCGCGCCGGCGTCGCCGTGCCGCGGCCCGCGCGATCTCGCCGGGCCGGGTGGAGCGGATGCGGGTGAGCTGCTCGTAGCGGGAGTCGGTGGTGGCAGGGGAGCCGTTCGACACGGCGTCGGTGGGCAGGATCACGTCACTCATAGGAGGGCAAGCACCTCGTCCGTGGTCGGCATGGCGTCGGCGCAGGCCAGGCGGGCGGCCACGTAGGCGCCGGCCGCGTTGGCGAAGCGGACGGTACGCTCCAGTGGCCAGCCCCGGATCAGCCCGAGGCACAGGGCTCCGCCGAAGGCGTCCCCGGCGCCGATGCCGTTGACCACCTCGACCTTGACCGGCTCCACCACGGCCCGCTCGTCCGCGGAGCGGGCCAGGACGCCTTCGGGTCCCATCTTCACCACGGCGACCCGCATCCCGGCGTCGAGCAACGCCTGCGCCGCGGCCTCGGGGTCGCGTGTGCCGACCGCGTTCTCGACCTCGTCGAGGTTGCCGACGGCCACGTTCGCGTGGGGCAGCATCTCGCGCACGCCCCTCTGGGCCGCCTCGGGCGACTCCCACAGCACGGGCCGGTAGTCGAGGTCGAACACGGTCCACCCGGAGCCGCGGGCGGCCAGCGCCGCGGCGTGGGCCGAGCGGCTCGGCTCCTGGCTCAGGCCGGTGGCGGTGAACCAGAACACCGTGGCCGCGCGGATCGCGTCCAGGTCCAGCGAGTCCGCGCCGACCTGGAGGTCGGGTGGATGCTCGCCCCGGTAGAAGTAGATCGGGAAGTCATCGGGCGGGAAGATCTCGCAGAACGTGACGGGCGTGGGCGAACCCTCGACCGTGGCCACGAACGTGTCGTCCACGCCGAAGTCGCGGATCGCCCGCCGTACGTACGCGCCGAAGGGGTCGGCTCCCGTGGCGGTGATCACCGCGGGGCGCAGGCCGTGCCGGGCCGCCGCCACGGCGACGTTCGTCGGACTGCCGCCCAGGAACTTGCCGAAGGTCTCGACGCGGTCCAAGCCCACGCCTGTTTGCAGGGGGTAGACGTCGACGCCGCAGCGGCCGATCGTGATCAGGTCGAACAACGCACCTCCAGTGAGAGTCCCACTCCCTAGTATGATCTATTGTCCTGACATACCGATGTCCGTTCAGTCGTGCATTCTGCCAGTCCGAATCCCTGCTGGGTAGGTGCCACCACCGGATCATCCGAACCCGGGCCGTCTTCACCGGTCAGCGGGCCGGGCCCCGGAGTACTGTCGACACATCCCTGAAATATAGCCAAACCTTTACGTCATCTAGATGTCATGACATATTGGCGTGGGCTCCGTTACGGATGAGTCGGAGGGTATCGATGGGATTGCGGAGAAGATCGGTGAGCGTGGTCGCGGTTCTGGCCGCGTCCGGTCTGGCGCTGACCGCGTGCGGCGGGTCGTCCGGTGACGGTGACGGCGGCACGATAGAGCTGACGATCGCGCAGAACGCCATCGCCGGCGGCAAGAACGCGAAGGCGGCGGACTTCGTCGCCAACTGGGTGGTTCCCAAGTTCGAGGAGGCCCAGAAGGCCAAGGGCAAGGACGTCAAGGTCAAGTTCGTCCCCAGCGGTGTCGACGACGAGCAGTACAAGACCAAGCTCTCCCTCGATCTGAAGTCCGGCAAGGGCGCCGACGTGATCGACATCGACGGCATCTGGGCCGGCGAGTTCGCCGAGGCCGGCTACATCAAGCCGCTGGCCGAGCTGGTCGGGCCCGAGGCGGAGAGCTGGGACGGCTGGGCCCAGATCCCCGAGTCCGTGCAGGGCCTGGCCACCTTCAACGGCAAGAAGTACGCGCTGCCCGTCGGCACCGACGGCCGCGTGCTCTACTTCAGCAAGCCGCTCTTCCAGAAGGCCGGCCTGCCGGCCGACTGGCAGCCGAAGAGCTGGCAGGAGGTCCTCGACGCGGGCGCCAAGCTGAAGGCGGCCGGCGTGCCCGTGCCGATCCAGGTCAACGCCGGCACCGCGATGGGCGAGGCCACCACCATGCAGGGCGTGCTGCCGCTGCTGGCCGGGGCGGGCGGCGAGGTCCAGAAGGACGGCAAGTGGGCCGGCGCCTCGCAGCCGGTCAAGGACGTCCTCGGCCTCTACCAGAAGATCTACGGCGGCAGCGGCCTCGGCGACCCCCGGCTCCAGCAGGAGGCCAAGGGCCGGGACAAGTCGTTCCAGCAGTTCGCCCAGGGCAAGATCGGCATCCTGCTGGAGGGCGACTACTTCTGGCGCGGCGTCGTCAACCCCAAGGACGGCGTCGCCAAGATGGCCGACCGCGACCAGAGCGTCGGCTACGCCCTCATCCCCGCCATGGAGCCCGGCAAGGGCATCCGCGGCCAGGACTTCGTCAGCATGTCCGGCGGCGCGCTGCGCACGGTCAACCCGAACAGCAAGCACCCGAAGGAGGCCTTCGAGCTGCTGGCCTTCACGCTCTCGCCCGAGGCGCTGAAGGAGGAGACCAAGGACGGCAACGTGCGCATCACCCCGCGCACGGACGTCAACAAGGAGATCCTGGCCGGCGAGCCGCTGCTGACGTTCATCTCGGAGAAGGTGCTGCCGCTCACGGCCTACCGGCCGCCGGTCGCCGTCTACCCGCAGGTGTCGGTGGCGCTCCAGGAGGCCACCTCGGCGGTGGTCAGCGGCAAGACGCCGGACGAGGCGGCCGCCGAGTACCAGAAGAAGCTCGAAGGAATCGTCGGTGGCGCAGGTAACGTCTCCTCCTGACCTCGCCGGCGAAGCCACGGACTCCACGGCCCGCCGCTACAGCGTCGACGCGGCGGGCCTGGGCCGGTGGCGTGCGGGCGCCTTCGTGGCCCCCGCACTGCTGCTCATCGCGGTCTTCCTCGTCTTCCCCGCGCTGTGGGTGCTCTATCTCGGGCTGACCGACTACCGGCTGACCGGCGTCGCCGCCGCCGACCCGAAGGTGGTCGGGCTCGACAACTTCCTGTCGGCGATCGGCAACCCGTCGTTCTGGAACTCGACCTGGCTGACCGTCCAGTTCGTGCTCGGCTCGGCGGTGATCGGCCAGGTGGGGCTCGGGTTCACGATCGCCTGGCTGCTGCGCGACAGGCGCGGGCCGCTCAGGCGGATCGTCGAGGGTCTGGTCATCCTGGCCTGGATCCTGCCGAGCGCCGTCGTGTCGTTCCTGTGGGTGGCCCTGCTCGACGCCGACGGCGGCACGCTGAACGCGCTGCTCGCCACCGGCGACTACGCCTGGCTGCTCGAACACCCGATGCTGTCCATCGTCATCTTCAACACCTGGCGCGGCACCGCGTTCTCGATGATGCTGTACGGCGCGGCCCTCGGGAACGTGCCGCCCTCGCACCTGGAGAGCGCCCGCCTGGCCGGAGCCTCCGGCTGGCAGCAGCTCAGGGACGTGGTCTTCCCCCACATCAAGGGGCACATCCTCACCAACCTGCTGCTGATCAGCCTCTGGACGTTCAACGACTTCACCCCGTTCATGATCACCGCGGGTGGCCCCGAGGGGAAGAGCGAGGTGCTGGCCGTCCACGTCTACAAGGTCGCCCTGCAGGGCGGCCAGCTCGGCTACGGCGCCGCGGTCTCCACGGCCATCCTGCTGATCAACCTGGTCGTGGCGGTGTTCTACCTGCGCCTGCTCAGGAGCAAGAAATGACGCGCTTCGTGCTGGGCCGGATCGGCTTCTACACGCTGACCGCGGTGCTGCTCGCCTTCTTCACCATCCCCCTGCTGTGGCTGGCGTCGGCGCCGCTGACCAGCGACCCCACCTACGAGGTCCGCCTGCCGGACTTCACCTTCGACAACTTCCAGGCCATCCTGGATCACCCCTACGCGCTGCCGTCGCTGTACAACTCGCTGCTGCTGTCCGTCGGCACGGCCCTGCTCGTGGTCCTGCTGTCGGCGCTGGCCGCCTACGCGCTCAGCCGCGTGCGCCTGCCCGGCCGGGACGCGCTGCTCTACGCGCTGCTGCTGCTCTCGTCGATCATCACGGGCACGGCCGCGATGGTGCCGCTGTTCCAGCTCGCGGTCGAGCTCGGCCTCATCGACTCGCAGTTCGGGCTGATCCTCATCCTGACCGGCGGCCTGCTGCCCGCGGCGATCTTCATGCTCAAGGACTTCATGGACTCCACGCCGAAGTCGTACGAGGAGTCGGCGCGGGTCTTCGGCGCCTCGCCGCTGCAGATCGTCGCGCATGTGGTCGTCCCCCTGGTACGGCCCGGCCTGGCGACGATCGCGGTGTGGGCCGTGGCCAACGTCTGGGGCAACTTCCTCATGCCGTACCTGCTGCTCAGCGACGTGGAGAAGCAGCCGGCGGCGGTCATCATGTACACGCTCTACACCGAGGGCGGCCAGGCGAACCTGCGGCTGCTGTCCACGTTCGGACTGCTCTACTCGGTGCCCGTGGTGCTCATGTACCTGTTCGTCAGCAAGAAGTACGGCTTCCGCTTCCACGGAGGGATCAAGCGGTAATGGCGGCAATCGAACTGCGAGGGCTGACCAAGGTCTACCCCGGGGGCGTCAAGGCGCTCGACTCGCTGGACCTGGTCATCCCCGACGGCGAGTTCTTCGCGCTGCTCGGCCCCTCCGGGTGCGGCAAGACCACCCTGCTGCGCACGATCGCCGGGCTGGAGACCGCCACCGGCGGCTCGGTCGTCATCGGCGAGCGCGACGTGACCTCGGTGCAGCCGGGCGCCCGGGACATCGCCATGGTCTTCCAGGACTACGCGCTGTTCCCGCACATGGACGTCACCGACAACGTCGCCTACCCGCTGCGCATCAAGAAGGTCCCCAAGGCCGAGCGCCACCGCAGGGCCGGCGAGGTCGCGGCCCGGCTCGGCCTGGAGCACCTGATGGACCGGCGGCCCGGCCAGCTCTCCGGCGGCCAGCAGCAGCGGGTCGCGCTGGCCCGCGTCATGGCGACCCAGGCGCAGGCGTTCCTGTTCGACGAGCCGCTGTCCAACCTGGACGCCCGGCTGCGCCTGGAGGCCCGCACGTTCCTGAAGAAGCTCCAGCGCGAGCTGGGCGTCACCACCGTCTTCGTCACCCACGACCAGGCCGAGGCGCTGGCCATGGCCGACCGGATGGCCGTGATGGAGGCCGGCGTGATCCGGCAGATCGGCACCCCGGCCGAGGTGTTCCAGCGGCCCGCCAACACGTTCGTCGCGTCCTTCATCGGCTCCACCCCCATGAACCTGCTCGACGCCGTCGTCCGCGGTGACACGCTGGAGGTGGCCGGCCGTACCGTGCCCGTGCCCACCTCGGCCGCCGGGCTGCTGACCGACGGCGAGAAGGTCGTCTACGGCGTACGGCCCGAGTACAACGCCTACGCAACCAAGCCCGCGGACGGCTCGTCGGAGGGCTCGCTGGCCGGGAAGGTGGTGATCGTGGAGAACCTCGGCGCCTCCCACCTGGTGACCCTCGACGTCAACGACGTCACCGTGCAGGCCGTCGTGCCCGAGGGCAGCGAGCCGGCCGTCGGCGACGAGGGCTTCGCCGTGCCGCGCCGCGACCGGGCGCTGGTCTACCGCGACGGGGAGCTGGTGGGATGAGCGTGATCCGGGGGCACTGGACCCTCGACGACCGGCTGGAGAGCATGCTCCGGGAAGTGCCGTTCGAGGTCCCGGCCGGGGCCACGGCGGTGACCGTGGCGCTGTCCTACGACCGGTCCCGGGGCGTGCTCGACCTCGGCGGCGGGAGCCCGCGAGGCTTCCGCGGCTGGTCGGGCGGCGCCCGGGACACGTACACGATCACGGAGGACTGGGCGACGCCCGGCTACCTGCCCGGCCCCCTGGAGCCCGGCCCGTGGCAGGTGTGGCTGCGGCTGCACCGCGTCCCTCCCGAGGGCCTGGACTACACGCTGGAGATCACCGTCGCGGACACGGCGCCGCCCGCCCCGGTCACGGCCGAGCCGCCCGTCGCCGAACGCCCGCCGCGCCGCGACATCCCCGCCGTGGACGGCCTGCGCTGGTACGCCGGAGACTTCCACTCGCACACCGTCCACAGCGACGGCTCGCTGACCGTCGGCGAGCTGGCCGCGCTGGCCCGCGGCCGGGGACTCGACTTCCTGGCCGTCACCGACCACAACACGGTCAGCCACCACCCCGAGCTGACCTCGGCCGACCGGGGCATCGCCCTGCTGCCCGGCCAGGAGGTCACCACCGACCGCGGCCACGCCAACGTGTTCGGCGACGTCGGCTGGGTCGACTTCCGCCGGCCCGCCGACTCCTGGGCCCGGCACGCCCGCGACCACGGCGGCCTCATGTCGATCAACCATCCGCTCGGCGGCGACTGCGCCTGGCTGCAGCCCCTCGCCGAGCGGCCGCACGTGGCCGAGGTGTGGCACTCCGGCTGGTGGGACCGCCGCTGGGGAGCGCCCCTGGCCTGGGCCGACGCCTGGCGCGACGACCTGGTGGCGATCGGGGCCAGCGACTTCCACCGGCCGGGCGACGACGGCCTGCCCGGCTCGCCCACCACGTGGGTGCTGGCCGAGGACCCGGCCGCCGCGTTCGGCGCCGTGGCCGCCGGCCGCACCGCGATCTCGGCGGGGCCGGGGGAGCCGCTGCTGCTCCGGCTCGGCGACGAACTGCTCGCCCTGGACGCCGACGGCCTCGTCCTGGTCCGCCCCGGCGGCGCCCGGCAGGTCATCCGCGGCGCCCGGACCCTGGTGCCCGCCGGCGAGGGCCGGCACCGGCTGGAAACCTACGAGAACGAGGTGATCGCGCTATGCGAGTGAACGAGCAGCCATGAACACGCGAATGATCAGCGTCGCCAACGCCCCCGTGAGCTTCGGGGTGTTCGAGCTGGCCACCGAGGCGCCGCCGCTGAGCGCCGGCGAGATGGTGCGCGCGCTGTCCGACGCCGGCTACGAGGGCATCGACCTGGGCCCGCTCGGCTACCTCGGCACCGCCGGGGACATCGCCGACCGGCTCGGCGGGCTGCTGCTCGCCGGCGGCTGGGCCGACCTGGCCTACCACGACGCGGAGGCGTTCCGGCGCAGCCTGGTCACGCTCGACGCCACGCTCGACGTGTTCGCCGCCGCGCCACCCGCCCCGGCGCACCTCGCGCCCCGGCCGACGCTGGCCTGCTCCGGCTCGCCCGAGCGCTTCGCCCGCCCCGGCGGGAACGCTCCAGGGCTGCCCGCCTCCGAGTGGCCCGCGTACGCCGCCCGCGTCCAGGAGGCGGTCCAGCGCTGCCGCGACCGCGGCCTCGAGCCCGTCTTCCACCACCATCTCGGCACGTACGTCGAGACCCCCGAGGACGTGGAGCGGCTGCTGGAGCTGACCGACGTGCCGCTCTGCCTCGACACCGGCCACCTGCTGCTCGCCGGTGGCGACCCGGTGACGGCGCTGCGCGACTGGGCGGGCCGCGTCGGGCACGTCCACATCAAGGACGGCGACACCGAGATCCTCGCCCAGGCGATCGCCGACGGCGCGGACCTGCGCGAGCTGATGGGCCGCGGCGGGTTCGCCCAGCTCGGCGAGGGCGAGCTGGACCTGCCCGGAGTGGTCCGGGCGCTGGACGACATCGGGTACCAGGGCTGGGTGATCATCGAGCAGGACACCCTGCCCGGCCGCCGCACGGTCGAGCGCAACATCGCCGACCAGGCAGCCAACCGGGAGAAGCTGAGAGAGCTGGGACTGTGACTCTGAAGATCGCGCTGGTCGGATGCGGAGCCGTCACGCAGGCGGTCTACGCGCCGCTGCTGTCGAGGCGCCGCGACCTGTTCGAGGTGACCGCCGTGTGCGACCTGTCGCCCACGCTCGCGGGTGCCGTCGGCGACCGCCTGGGCGCCCCCGGCCGCTACACGTCCCTGGAGGACATGCTCGCCGGCGGCGGGTTCGAGGCCGTGGTCATGCTCGCCTCGGGCTCCCACGGCGAGCCGGTACGGCAGGCGCTGGCCGCCGGTCACGCCGTGCTGTGCGAGAAGCCCCTGGCGCTGACCCGGGCGGAGGTGGCCGCGCTGCCCGAGGGGCGGCTCATGGTCGGCTACATGAAGCAGTACGACCCCGCCGTGCGGCGGGCCGAGCGGCTGCTGGCCGAGCTGGGCGGCCCCGAGGCCGTCCGGTCCGTCGAGGTGACCGTGCTGCACCCGAGCGCCGGGTCGCAGCTCGCCTTCGCGAGCCTGACCCGGGCCGGCGACCTGGACCCCGCGCTGCTCGCCTCGCTGCGCGCCGAGGAGGACGCCCTCGTCTCCCGCGCCCTCGGCGAGCAGGCCCCCGAGTCCGTCCGCGCCCTGTACGGCGTGGCCCTCGGCTCCGTCTGCCACGACCTGTCGCTGCTGCGCAGGTTCACCGGCTCCCCGGCCGAGATCTCCCACGTCGAGACCTGGGGCCCCGCCCCCGGCTCCGTGGAGATCGCCGGCACGCTCCCGGCCGCCGGACGGTTCTCCATCCGCTGGCACTACCTGGAGGACTACCCCGCCTACCGGGAGACGGTCGCCATCCACCACGACCGGGGCACCCTGGAGCTGGCCTTTCCCGCCCCGTACCTGGTCAACGCGCCCACCACGCTCACCGTCGTCACGCCGGGCGCCGATCCCGGCGGTGAGGGACGCACCGAGTGGCGGGAGGTGACCGAGGCGTTCGAGACGCAGCTCGCCGCCTTCCACGCCTACGTCACCGAGGGCGAGCCGCCGCTCACCGGCGCGGCCGGCGCCCTGGAGGACATCGTCACGGCCCAGCGGATCGCCGCCCGCTACGCCGTACAGCACGGACTGCCGATCGGAGGGGAAGCAGCGTGACCGGCTCGGACGACATCGTGGTGGTCCCGCACACGCACTGGGACCGCGAGTGGTACGAGCCGTTCCAGCGCTTCCGGCTGCGGCTCGTGGCCCTGCTGGACGAGGTGCTCGACACCATGGAGCGCGAGCCCGCCTACCACTTCACCCTCGACGGGCAGCTCGCCTGCGTGGACGACTACCTGGAGGTCCGGCCCGAGCAGCGCGACCGCGTGGCGGCGCTGGTCGAGTCGGGGCGGCTCGCCGTCGGGCCGTGGCAGATCCTGCTCGACGAGTTCCTGTGCTCCGGCGAGAACATCATCCGGAACCTGGAGCTCGGCATGGACCGGGCCGACAAGCTCGGCGGCGCCATGCCCGTGGGCTACCTGCCGGACATGTTCGGCCACACCGCGCAGATGCCGCAGATCTTGCGGAAGGCCGGGCTCCTGTACGCCTGCGTCTACCGGGGGGTGCCGTCGTCCGTGGTGTCCGACGCGTTCGCCTGGACGGCTCCCGACGGCACCGCGGTGCGCACCCAGTACCTGCCCATCGGCGGCTACGGCAACGGCGCCCACCTGTTCGAGGACCCGGAGCGGCTGGCCGAGCGGGCGGCCGTGTTCACCCGCCGCATGCGCGAGTGGCACGGGCCCGAGGGCGCGCTGCTCGCGATGTACGGCACCGACCACTCGGCGCCCGTACGCGGGCTGCCCGGCATGGTGACCGCGATCGGGGCCCGCATGGACACCCTGTCCGGCTACGTCACGGCGTACGGCGACGGCGGGTCCGTCGAGGGCCTGCCGCGCGTCGAGGGGGAGCTGCGCTCCCACGCCCGCGCCAACATCCTGCCCGGCGTCATCTCCGTCCGCGCCCACGTCAAGCAGGCCATGAGCCGCGCCGAGCGCATGGTCGAGCGCTACGCCGAGCCGCTGGCCGCCCTCTGGGGCGACGCGTGGCCCGGCCGGTTCCTCGACATGGCGTGGTGGCGGCTCGTCGACGCCAGCGGCCACGACTCCGTCACCGGCTGCGGCGTGGACGAGACCGCCCAGCAGGTCGCCGCGCGCATCGCCGAGGCCGAGCACCTCGGGCACGCCGTCCGCGACATGGTGACCGCCAAGCTGGCCGCCACGGTCCCCTCCGGCGGGGTGCTCGTCGTCAACCCCACGCCCGCCACCCGGCGCGGCGTCGTCCACGTGGACATGGCCGGGCACGACCCGCTGGTGGACGCCACGGGCGCCCCCGTGCCCGTCCAGCCGCTGGAGTACGCCCCCACGCTGCTGCTCGACGAGGAGATGGACCCGGCCACGGCGCTGACGTTCGTCCACGGGACCGAGCTGTACGGCCAGCACATCACGGGCTGGTCGGTCGAGGACGGGGTGCTCACCTTCGAGGTGGCGCGGGAGCCGCGCACCGCCTTCAACGTGGCCGAGGTCCGGGACGCGGTCGAGGGAGTGACGCGGGTCCGCATCGTCGCCGAGCCCCGCCGCAAGGTGGCCGCCCTGGTGGAGGTCCCGCCGCTCGGCCACACGAGCCTCCGCCCGGAGCCGCCGGTCGCCGTCCGGGCCGGCTCCAACGGCTCCGCCGTGACCCCGCAGACCCACGAGGCGCCGGACGGCGTCCGGATCGAGGACGGGGCGCTCGACAACGGGCTCCTCCGCGTCGAGGTGGCCGAGGACGGAACCCTGACGCTGACCTCCGCCGGCGGCGTCACGCTCACCGGCGCGGCCCGCGTCGTGGACGGCGGCGACGTCGGCGACAGCTACAACCACGCGCCTCCCGCCCAGGACCGGATCGTCTCCGCCCCCGAGACCGTCGAGGTCGTCACGGTCTGCTCCGGCCCGCTGGTCGCCGCCCTGGACGTGCGCCGTACGTACCGGTGGCCCGCGGCGGGAGCCGGCATCGAGGGCACGCCCGAGCTGCCCGCGCCCGCTCGGACCGGCGCCACCGAGGAGATCGTCGTGGACACCCGCGTCGAGCTCCGGACCGGCGAGCCGTTCGTCCGCCTGCGGGTGGCATTCGACAACCGCTGCGACGACCACCGGGTCAGGCTGCACGTGCCGCTGCCCGCGCCGGCGACGGCCTCGCACGCCGAGGGCCAGTTCGCGGTCGTCACCCGCGGCCTGACCGCCGAGGGCGGCTGCGGCGAGGAGCCGCTGCCCACCTTCCCGGCCTCGTCGTGGGTGGCCGCCGGGGGAGTGGCGGCGCTGCTGGAGCACGTCACGGAGTACGAGCTCGTGGACGGCTCCGCCTGGGGCGGCGCGGGACAGGGCGAGGGCACGGAGCTGGCCCTGACCCTGCTCCGCTCCATCGGCTACCTGTCGCGCAACCGCCACGCCCTGCGCCCCGAGCCCGCCGGTCCCCAGCTCCCGACGCCCGCCGCCCAGTCGCGCGGGCTGCGCTCCGTCACGCTGGCGCTCATGCCGTACGAGAACGGCGGGGCGGAGGGAGGCTGGGAGGCGGTGCCGCCGGCGGCGGAGACCTTCCGCCACGACCTGCTCCCGGTGCCCGGCACGGGTGACCCGTCGCTCGCGCTGCCCCCGGCCGCCCCCGGCCTGTCGGTCACGGGCGACGGCGTGGTGATGACCTCCCTGCGGCTCCGCGACGACTGGAGGGAGCTGCGGATCGTCGCCCTCTCCCCGGAGCCGACGGAGGCCGTGGTGGAGGGCTCCTTCACCCGCGCCCGCCACGCCGACCTCCGCGGCCGCCCGGGCGACCCGCTCCCGGTCACGGACGGCACCGTGCGCCTCCCCCTCCGGCCCTGGGAGATCGCCACCATCCAGCTCGGCGACTGAATGTGAAGGAGCCGCGCCTGGTGCGGGTGGCGGACACGCCCGGTCCCCCGATCGTCGGCGCGGCGGCCGAGCGGCCCGTGTGACGATGGCGCCATGACCGCTGAACTCGTGGATCTGTCGGTGCCGATCGTCACCGGGATGCCGGTCTACCCCGGTGACCCCGAGGTGACGGTCGGCCCGGCGCTCACGGCCGCGCGTGACGGCGTGAATGTGCTGGCGCTGCACCTGGGCTCCCAGTCGGGCACCCATGTGGACGCCCCCTTCCACATCGACGACGCGCTGCCGGCGCTGGACGAGCTGCCGCTGGAGCGGTTCGCCGGCCCGGCTGTCGTGGTGGACGCCCGGGGACTGGAGCCGCGCGCGGCCATCGGGCCGGCGGCGTTCGGCGCGGTGCCGGCCGGCGGGGTCCCGCCGATCGTGCTGGTGGCGACGGGCTGGTCGGTCCACTGGGGCACCGGCGCCTACGCGGCGCACCCGTACCTGACGGAGGAGGCGGCGCGGCTGCTGGTGGAGCGGGGCGTCAGGACCGTCGGGGTGGACGCGCTGAGCGTCGACCCGACGCCCGCGGAGGACTTCCCGGCGCACCGGGTGCTGTGCGGCGCCCACGCCGTAATCGCGGAGAACCTGACCGGGCTCGACCGCGTGCTGGCGGCTCAGGCGGAGGGCAGGGCGGTGGAGGTCTGGCTCATGCCGCTGCGACTGCCCGCGGCCGACGGCGCACCGGTGAGAGCGGTGGCGCGTCTGGGACCTCTGTGACAAAAGGTCAGCGGGTGCCCCATGAGTACGTCTGCTTCCGAAGTTTCAGATAGACGAACGACTCCGTGGCGCGAACCGCAGGAATTGCCCGAATTTTACTGAGAATGTCGAGAAGGTGGCCGTCGCCTTCGCACACGACCTCGACGATCACGTCGAAGGAGCCCGCCGTGAGGACGACATAGTCGATCTCGTCGATGGCCGCCAGCTCGTCGGCGACCGACTCCAGGTCGCCCTCGATGTTCACGCCGATCATGGCCTGGCGCGGGAACCCCAGGGTCAGCGGGTCGGTCACCGCGACGATCTGCATGACCCCCGAGTCCTGGAGGCGCTGCACCCGCTGGCGGACGGCCGCCTCCGACAGGCCCACGGCCTTGCCGATCGCCGCGTACGGCATGCGCCCGTCGATCTGGAGCTGCTCGATGATCCGCTTGGACAGGTCGTCGAGCGTGAACTGTCCGGGCGCCGTGTCACTGCCGCGGCGTGCGCGTGGCGGGGTCGTCATCGCGAGCGAGTCCTCCTAGCGGCGCGCGTTACGGGCGCGTTCCCGTTCCATTGCCGTCCTGGTGCGACATGTTGTCAGTTCTCGACGCCCTGTCAAGCGAATTCGTAGCAATTTGGTATCTTCGCCACGAAATCCCTTGTCCCGGATGCAACCACTCTGTAAGAGTCGCGGCATCTCAGCCACCTCACCAGGAGGTCATCACCTTGACCACCCGTCTGCAGAACTTCATCAACGGTGAGTTCGTGGACGCCAAGAGCGGCCGATTCTCCGACATCATCGACCCGTGCACCGGCGAGGCCTACGTCCAGGCCCCGATCTCCGGAGCCGAGGACGTCGACGCTGCCTACGCCGCCGCGGCTGCCGCTTTCGAGTCATGGGGCCGGACCACCCCGGGCGAGCGGGCGAACCTGCTGCTCAAGGTCGCCGACGCGATCGACGCGCGGGCCGACGAGATCAACGAGGCCGAGTGCCGTGACACCGGCAAGCCGCGCGCCCGCATGGCCGAGGACGAGACCCCGGTCGCCGCTGACCACTTCCGGTTCTTCGCGGGCGCGGCGCGCACGCTGGAGGGGCCGACCGCCGGTGAGTTCCTCGCCGACCACACCAGCGTCATCCGGCACGAGCCCATCGGCGTGGTCGGTCAGGTCACGCCGTGGAACTACCCCATGATGATGGCCGTCTGGAAGATCGCCCCCGCGCTGGCCGCCGGCAACACGGTCGTGCTCAAGCCGTCCGACACCACCCCGGCCTCCACCCTCAAGCTGGCCGAGATCCTCGGCGACGTGCTGCCCGCCGGCGTCTTCAACGTCGTCACCGGCGACCGGGAGACCGGCGCGCTGGTCGTCGGCCACCCGACGGCCGCGATGGTCGCCATCACCGGCTCGGTCGGCGCGGGCATGTCGGTGGCCAGGAGCGCGGCCGACGACCTCAAGCGCGTCCACCTGGAGCTCGGCGGCAAGGCGCCCGTCGTGGTCTTCGACGACGTCAAGGACCTGCGCAAGGCCGCCTCGGACATCGCGACCGCCGGCCTCTACAACGCGGGCCAGGACTGCACCGCGGCCTGCCGCGTGCTGGTCCAGGAGAGCGTCCACGACGAGTTCGTGGCCGCGCTCGCCGAGGCCGCGGCCGGCACCGTCACGGGCGACCTGTCCGACGCGGACGCCCTGTACGGCCCGCTCAACAACGCCGACCAGCTCGCCAAGGTGCAGGGCTTCGTCGAGCGGGTCCCGGCGCACGCCAAGGTGCTGACCGGCGGCCACCGCGTCGGCGACAAGGGCTACTTCTTCGCCCCCACGATCGTCGACGGGCTGCGGCAGGACGACGAGATGGTGCAGAACGAGGTCTTCGGGCCCGTCATCACCGTCCAGACGTTCACCGACGAGGCCGACGCGCTGGCCAAGGCCAACGGCGTGAGGTACGGCCTGAGCGGCTCGGTGTGGACCTCCGACCACGGCCGCGCCATGCGCATGTCGAACCGTCTCGACTTCGGCGTGGTGTGGGTCAACACGCACATCCCGTTCGTGTCGGAGATGCCGCACGGCGGCTTCAAGCACTCCGGCTACGGCAAGGACCTCTCGGTGTTCGGTCTGCATGACTACACGAGGGTCAAGCACGTCATGCACTACATCGGCGAATAAGCGCGACAAGGACAGATCCGGAACATGGCCGAGCTGAACGCGATCGAACTCGACGGCGTCGTCAAGGAGTACCTCTCGCACGGCGAGGTCGTTCAGGCGGTGAAGGGTGTCACGCTCGGCATCGCCGAAGGGGAGTTCTTCTCCCTGCTCGGCCCGTCCGGGTGCGGCAAGACCACGACCATGCGGATGATCGCCGGCTTCGAGGAGCCGTCGAGCGGCGTGGTCAGGCTGCACGGCCACGACGTCACGAACGTCCCGCCGAACAAGCGTGACGTCAACATGGTCTTCCAGTCGTACGCGCTGTTCCCGCACATGAACGTGTGGGACAACGTGGCGTTCGGCCTCAAGCAGCGGCGCACGCCGCAGGAGGAGATCAGGCGGCGGGTCGGCGAGATGCTGGAGATCGTCGACCTGACCGGCAGGGAGAAGCGCCGGCCGCGCGAGATGTCGGGCGGCCAGCAGCAACGGGTCGCGCTGGCCCGCGCCCTGGTCAACCGGCCGCGTGCGCTCCTGCTCGACGAGCCGCTCGGCGCGCTCGACCTCAAGCTGCGCCAGGCCATGCAGATCGAGCTCAAGCGGATCCAGCGCGAGGTCGGCATCACCTTCGTGTACGTCACCCATGACCAGAACGAGGCGCTCACCATGAGCGACCGGATCGCCGTCATGAACGACGGGCTGGTCGAGCAGCTCGGCGGGCCGAGGGAGATCTACGAGCGGCCGGCCACCGCGTTCGTCGCCGGCTTCATCGGCACCTCCAACCTGCTCACCGGCACCGCGGCCGGCGGGGTCCTGGAGGTCGGCGGGGGCCGGGTCCTCGTGCCGGACCGTGACGGGGACGTCACCCTCACCGTCCGGCCGGAGAAGATCACCATCACCCTGGACAAGCCGGACGGCGACGTGAGCGCCGTGCCGGGGACCGTCAGCGAGGTGGTCTACCTGGGCACGTACAACAGCTACGCCGTGCGCGTCGGGGACGGGGCCGAGGTCACGGTGTTCCAGCAGAACGCGCACGACGCGACCACCACGGCCGAGCGGGGCGACCCGGTCTGGCTGTCGTGGCCGGCGCAGCACTCTTACGCGATAGGAAGTTGAACCACCCCATGGACCACCAGCACGACCCCGCCCTGCTGAGGGGCATGACCCGGCCCCGTACCCGCCGCGACGCCTTCCGCCTCGCGGGCCTGTCCGCCGCCGGCCTGGCGCTGGCCGCCTGCGGCGTGCAGGGTCAGAAGGCGGCGCCGCCGAAGGCCGACGCGGTCAAGGACTACTGGTCGCAGCAGACCAAGCACGGCCGCGTGGTGTTCGCCAACTGGCCCGAGTACATGCCCGAGGACCAGGCGCCGCTGAAGAAGTTCCAGAGCGAGACCGGGATCTCCTACCAGTACAAGGAGGTCATCCAGGAGAACGCGGAGTTCTTCGGCAAGGCCGACCCGGTGCTGCGGGCCGGGCAGTCGCTCGGTTACGACATCGTCGTCATGACCAACGGCGTCCAGCTCCAGCACATGATCGACCTCGGCTACTGCGTCGCCCTGGACCACTCCAAGCTGCCGAACTTCGCGGCCAACGCCGGCGACAAGTACAAGAACCGCTCCTACGACCCGGGCAGCACCTACACGGTCCCGTACACCTCGGGCGTGACCGGGATCGCGTACAACACCAAGTACGTCAAGGACGACATCACCAGCATCGAGGCGCTGTTCGACCCGAAGTACAAGGGCCGGGTCGGCATGATGGGCGACGCCCAGGAGATCGCCAACTTCGGCATGATCTCCCTCGGCATCGACCCGGAGAACTCCTCCGAGGCCGACTGGAAGAAGGCCGGGGAGAAGCTCAAGGCGCAGCGCGACGCCGGGATCGTCCGTAAGTACTACGACCAGTCGTACATCGACGCGGTGTCCAAGGGCGACGTCTGGCTGAGCATGGCGTGGTCCGGCGACGTCTTCCAGCGCCAGCTCGCCGGTGAGCCCGTCAAGTTCGTGGTGCCCGAGGAGGGGGGCACCATCTGGACCGACAACATGCTCATCCCGAAGGGCGCCGCCAACCCGGTCGACGCGCTCATGCTCATGGACTTCCTCTACCAGCCGGCCGTCGCCGCCGAGCTGGACGAGTTCATCCAGTTCGTCACCCCGGTGCCCGCCGTGCAGGACCTCCTGCGGGAGAAGGCCGCCAAGGCCACCGGCGAGGACAGGAAGGCGCTGGAGGAGATGGTGGACAGCCCCCTCATGTTCCCGTCGGAGGCGGACTACGCCAAGCTCCGCACCTACACCAAGCTCACCACCCAGCAGGAGCAGGTGTTCAACCCGATCTTCCAGTCGATCACCCAGGCGTAGACGATGAAGCGGCTGACTCCCTACCTGCTCGCGCTGCCGAGCTGGATGTGGCTGGCGGTCTTCCTGGTGGTGCCGCTGGCCGCGATGGCCTCGGTGTCGCTGCAGACCGGCAACGCCATCGACGGCTTCGCGATGACGTTCAGCTTCTCCAACTACACCGACGCGTTGAGCAGGTACAGCACCCAGCTCGTCCGGTCCCTCTGGTACGGCGGCCTGGCCACGGCGGCGATGCTGGTCATCGGTTACCCGGTGGCGTACTGGATCGCCTTCAAGGGCGGCAGCCGCAAGTCGGTGTACCTGTTCCTGCTGCTGCTGCCGTTCTTCGTGTCGTTCGTGCTGCGGACCATCTCGTGGGGGTTCCTGCTGGCCGACGACGGGATCGTCTTCGGCACCCTGAAGGGCTGGGGGCTGCTGCCGCCCGAGTTCCACGTGCTGGCCACCACGGTGGCCGTGGTGGGCGGGCTGACGTACAACTTCCTGCCGTTCATGATCCTGCCGATCTACGTGGCGCTGGAGCGGGTGGACCCGCGGGTCGTCGAGGCCGCCCAGGACCTGTACGCCTCGCGGGCGGCGGCCTTCCGGCGGGTGGTGCTGCCGCTGTCGCTGCCCGGGGTGTTCGCCGGCGTCCTCATGACGTTCGTGCCGGCCACGGCCGACCCGGTCAACGCCCAGGTGCTCGGCGGGACCGGCAACACCATGATCGGCAACATCATCCAGACCGAGTACCTCACGAACCTCGACTACCCGACGGCCTCGGCGCTGTCGTTCACGCTCATGGCGGTGCTGCTGGTCGGGATCTTCATCTACGCCCGGGCGCTGGGCACCGAGAACGTCCTCGAGGCGGCGGCCCGATGAGCGCCACCCGGACGGCCGGGCCACGGCGGCGGATCGGCGACCGCCTGCTGCACGCCTACACCTGGCTGATCATCGTCTGGCTGTCGTCGCCGATCGCCGTGATGATCCTGTTCGGGTTCAACGACAAGAAGAGCAAGTCGAACACGAGCTGGCAGGGCTTCACGCTCCGCTGGTACCACGAGCTGTTCGGCATCTCCGACCTGACCACGGCGCTGAAGAACTCCCTCGTCGTCGCGGTCGTGAGCACGGTCATCACCGTCGTCATCGGCACCATGCTGGGTCTCGCGCTCGGCCGCCACCGCTTCCGCGGTCGCGGGGTGACCAACTTCCTCGTCTTCGCCGCCATCTCCACGCCCGAGCTGGTCATGGGGGCGTCGCTGCTGTCGCTGTTCGTCTCCGCCAACCTGCCGCGCGACGCCGGCACGATCATCATCGCGCATGTGCTGTTCTCGCTGTCCTTCGTCACCGTCACCGTGCGGGCCAGGGTGGTCACCCTCGACCCGTCGCTGGAGGAGGCGGCCAGGGACCTCGGCGCAACGGGCTGGGGCACCTTCCGGCAGGTCACGCTGCCGGCCGTGCTGCCCGGCGTGCTGGCGGGCGCCATGCTGGCCTTCGCGCTGTCGATCGACGACTACGTGGTGACCAGCTTCGTCAACGGCTCCACCATCACGTTCCCGCTGTGGATCATCGGGTCGGTGAAGACGGGCATCCCGCCCCAGGTCAACGTCATGGGAACGTTGATCTTCGGGATCGGCGTGCTCATCGCGATCGCCAACGCGGTCGCGGCCCGCCGCCGTACCTGACCCTGCCATTTCACCAGGCTTCCCCCCGCGGTCCCGCGGGGGGTTCGGCGTACTCCGGCCAAGAACAGGGAGGCGAGATCGGATACCGGCGGGGGGAACCCGCGCGGTGATCAACCCTTTGAGATCCCGCAATTTTTCATAGAACTCTGATTTTCGTAGGGAAGTGGGATTTGTGGATCCGCTGAAGGCGCTTGCTGACGCGGAGCGCAAGCCGTACTGGCTGGACACCCCGGCCAGACCCGAGCCGCTGCCGCGGCTCTTCGGACACACGAGCGCCGACCTGGTCGTCGTCGGCGGAGGCTTCTCGGGGCTGTGGACCGCCCTGATGGCCAAGGAACGGGACCCGGAGCAGGACGTCGTCCTGCTGGAGGGGCGCAGGATCGGCTGGGCGGCCTCGGGCCGCAACGGCGGGTTCTGCATGGCGACCCTCACCCATGGCCTGGCCAACGGGCTGGAGCGCTGGCCGGACGAGATCGCCCGGCTGGAACGGCTGGGCGTGGACAACCTCGACGAGATCGAGGCGACCCTGGGGCGTTACGGCATCGACTGCGCCTTCGAGCGCACCGGTGAGCTGAACGTCGCCACCGAGCCCTGGCAGCTGGAGGGCCTGAACGAGCACCTCGGCCTCATCGCCGACCTCGGCCTCGACCACGTCCCGCTGGACCGCGACCAGGTGCGGGCCGAGCTGGACTCGCCCACCTACCTGGGCGGTCTGTGGGACCGCAGAGGCTGCGCCATGCTCGACCCCGCCCGGCTGGCGTGGGGGCTGCGCGAGGCGTGCCTGCGGCTCGGCGTGCGCGTGTACGAGCGCAGCCCGGTGCGCTCGCTGGAGGACGACGGCGTCACGCTCAGCCTGCGCACTCCGCACGGCGTCGCCTCCGGGCGCCGGGTCGCGCTCGGCACCGGGGTGTTCCCGCCGCTGTTGCGGCGGCTCAGGCACTTCGTGGTGCCGGTCTACGACTACGCGCTGATGACCGAGCCGCTCACCCCGTCCCAGCTCGGCGCCCTCGGCTGGCGCAACCGGCAGGGCGTCGGCGACTCGGCCAACCGGTTCCACTACTACCGGCTCACCGAGGACAACCGGATCCTGTGGGGCGGCTACGACGCCGTCTACTACAACGGGGGCCTGGTCAAGCCGGAGTACGACCAGCGCGACGAGACCTTCGCCACGCTGGCGCGGCACTTCTTCGCCACGTTCCCGCAGCTCGCCGGGGTGCGCTTCACGCACCGCTGGGGCGGCGTGATCGACACGTGCAGCCGGTTCAGCGCCTTCTACGGGCAGGCGCACGGCGGGCGGCTCGCGTACGCGGCCGGCTACACCGGCATGGGCGTGGGAGCCACCCGGTTCGGCGCCAACGTGATGCTGGACCTGCTGTCGGGCGAGCGCACGGAGCGGACCGAGCTGCGCATGGTCAAGGAGAAGCCGGTGCCGTTCCCGCCGGAGCCGATGCGGTCGGGGGTGATCCAGTTCACCCGCTGGTCGATCGCGCAGGCCGACCGGCACGAGGGCCGGCGCAACCTGTGGCTGCGCGCCCTCGACCGGATGGGGCTGGGCTTCGACTCCTGATCCGCTCCCTGTGCGGGCCGCGGGCGATCCCCGCGGCCCGCACACTGGGGGCATGAGAATCGACTTCCAGGCCGACGAGGTCACGCTGGCCGGCGAGCTGAGGGTGCCGGAGGCCGAGGGGCCGCGTCCGGGGCTGGTGCTCACCGGCCCCTTCACCGGGGTGCGCGACCAGGTGACCGGGCTGTACGCGGAGCGGCTGACCCGCCTCGGGTACGTCACGCTGGCCTTCGACCACCGCAACTGGGGCGAGTCCGGCGGGCGGCCCCGGCGGCACGAGGACCCGCAGGGCAAGCTGCACGACCTGCGGGCGGCGGTGTCGCTGCTGCGGTCGCGGCCGGAGGTGGACGGGGAGCGGATCGGGGCCGTGGGCATCTGCCTTGGCGCTGGATATGCCCTGAAATTTGCGGCTTTCGAGCCTCGGGTGAAGGTCTTCGCCGGGATCGCCGGGGCGTACAACAACCCGTACACGATGCGTTCCGGCATGGACTACCAGGCGGCGCTGGCCACTCTGGGGGAGACCCTGGAGCGGCAGGACCACGGCGGGCCGGTCGAGTACCTCCCCGCCGTGGCGGAGGAGGGGGAGGCCGCCATGCCCGGCGACGAGCCGTACGCCTACTACGGTGGCCCGCGCAGCGCCTCCCCGCACTGGTCCAACGAGGTCACGCGGGCCAGCGTGCGGGAGCTGATCACCGTGGACAACATGATGGGCGCCGACTTCCTGTCGCCCAAGCCCGCGCTGATCGTCCACGGGGTGG
Source organism: Nonomuraea sp. NPDC050383 (assembly GCF_044459125.1). NCBI lineage: Bacteria > Bacillati > Actinomycetota > Actinomycetes > Streptosporangiales > Streptosporangiaceae > Nonomuraea > Nonomuraea sp. NPDC050383. Next base: position 29,859 of record NZ_JBITIP010000029.1, on the reverse strand, counting down.
TCGACCGGTTCTGCTCGCCCGAGGGCGCCGAGGAGGCGTACCGGAGGCTGGACGAGCCGAAGCGGCTGGTCTGGCTGGACGCCAAGCGGCACATCGACCTCTACGACCAGGAGCCCTACGTCACCCAGGCCGTGGAGGCCACCGCCGCGTTCCTCGACGCTCACCTCTGAGCGCTCCTGCCGTGGAGCGGCAGGAGGTGTGGCGAGGCGGAGGTGTGGCGAGGCGGGCGCGCGGGGAGAAGACCGGCTGAACCCCCGGTGATCTCACAGGGGGTGGGGCGCGTGCGCGTGACGTGGTCCGCGGCTGCCATGCTGCTGCTCGGTCCGCCGTGGTTCGCCGGCTGCGAGGATCAGCCGGCGAGGACTCTGCCGCCGGTGGTCGAGGCGGCCGGCGAGCGGGTCCGGGCCGCGCGGTGCCTGCTCAGGCTTCCCGACCCCGTGGCGGGCGCCGCGGCCCGCGCCGAGCTGACGGCCGACCTGCGCCGCTACGTGGCCGGACGCCCGGGGCGGGTGGTGTTCGCCGCGCACGACCTGGTGACGGGCGTCCGGCTGGGCCAGGGCGAGCACGAGCACGACATCATCACGGCCAGCGGCGCCAAGGTGGACATCCTGACCGCGCTGATGCTGCGCCGCCCGAGCCTCGACGCCGCCGAGCAGGACCTCGCCTCCCGCATGATCAGGGAGAGCGACAACCTGGCCGCCGACGCGCTGTGGGCGCGGGTCGGCGCGGGCGAGGGCATGAGCGCCTTCTACCGCCGGGTCGGCCTGCGCGAGACCGTGCCGGGACCGGGCAGGTACTGGGGCGGCACGACCACCAGCCCCGCCGACCGGCTCCGGCTGCTCAGACTCCTCGTCGACGGAGGCGAGGGCCTCGCCCCGCCGGCCCGCCGGACGATCCTCGGGCTGATGGGCCGCGTCCAGGCCGACCAGGCGTGGGGCGTCAGCGCCGCCGCCCGTCCGCACGACCGGGTGGCGCTCAAGAACGGCTGGACGGCGCGGCCGTTCGTGCACGACACGTGGGCCGTCACCAGCTACGGCCGCATCACCGGGGACGGCCGCGACCTGCTCCTGTCCGTGCAGACCGACCAGCAGGCCGGCGAGGGGCAGGGCATCCAGGCCATCGAGGGGCTGGCCCGGACGATCGGCCGCCGCCTGCGCCTCCTCACCCCCTTCCGCGCCCACACCTGCCCGGCCGGCGCCGCCCCCTGAGCCGCCCCGGGTTACGTCCCCGCCGCCTCGGCGGCCTCCGTCACGTGCCTCGGCGGGGCCGGCGACCGCTCCAGCTCGCCCAGCTCCTCCAGGCTCGTGAGGATGCGGGCGCGGGTGTCCTCGGCGCTGTACCAGCCGTGGGGGCACTCGGCCAGCGCCTGTTCCAGGCGGGCCCGCGCCTCGGCGAGGTCGCCCCGCCGCATCGCCACCTCCCCGAGCCCCACCTGCGCCCGGGCCGTCGTCTCGCTGGAGGCGACCCGCCGCGCCAGCTCGTCCGCGCGCTCGTACCCGGCCCGCGCGCCCTCGGCGTCGCCCAGGCGTACCGCCGCGTCCGCGCGCAGGCACAGGCTCTGCGCCACGTCCGGCACGGCGCCCAGCTCACGCGCCGTCTCCAGCGCCTGCCCGGCCAGCTCGTACACGGTGGCGTAGTCGCCCTGAGCGAACGCCAGGTCCCCGAGCCCGGACAGCACCAGGGTCGTCCCCCAGCGCTCGCCCAGCTCCCGGAAGGCGGCCAGCGCCCGCCCGAACTCCGTCCTCGCCTCGTCCAGGTGCCCCGCGAACTGCTCGACCAGCGCCATCCCGCAGTACGACAGCGCCCGCGACCAGGGCGTCATCGACTGCCCGGCGCCGGCCCAGAGCTCCCGCAACCGTTCCACGTCCTCCGGCGGACCGACGAACATCGGCAGCACCAGGGCGAGGAACTCCACCCGCGCGGGCAGGAGGTCCGGCGGCAGCAGCAGCCGCAGCTCCGCCAGCCGCGCCTGGAGCGACGTGTCCGGCTCGCCGCCCCACGCGGCGACGAGGACGCACATCCCGTACTCCTCCTCCAGCCCCTCGGGCGCCCGCGCGGGCGCCGCGGCCAGCACCGCCTGGGCCAGCTCCGCGCAGGTCAGCCGGTGTCCCCGCATCCACCAGTAGCAGGCTGCGGCCGCCAGCAGCCGCAGGCCCAGCTCGGTGTGGCCCGTCTCGGCGGCCCAGCGCACGGCCGCGTCGAGGTCGCCGCTCTCCGCGTCGAGCCGGGCCAGCCAGGCGAGCTGCTCGGCCCGGCGCACGTGCCGGTCGGCGGTGAGCGCCAGGTCCAGGTAGTACGTGGCGTGGGCGGCGCGCACCGCCTCGGTCTCACCCGCCTCGGCGAGCCGCTCGGCGCAGAAGGCCCGGATCGTCTCCAGCATCCGGTAGCGCCCGTCCACGACCTCGACCAGCGACTTGTCGGCCAGCGCGAACAGCACCTCCTCGGACACCCCGCACACCCGCTCGGCGGCCTCGGCAGTCGCGCCTCCGGCGAACACGGCCAGCCGCCTGGCCAGCCGCTGCTCGCTCTCGCCGAGCAGGTCCCAGCTCCACGCGACCACGCCGCGCAGCGTCTGGTGCCGGGGCAGCGCGGTGCGGCTGCCCTTCGCCAGCAGACGGAACCTGTCGTCCAGCCGTGCCGCGACGTCGTCCAGGCTGATCGTGCGCAGCCGGGCCGCGGCCAGCTCGATCGCCAGCGGCAGCCCGTCGAGCGCTCGGCACACGCCCGCCACCACCGCGGCGTTGGCCGCGTCCACGGCGAAGCCGGGCCGCACCGCCGCCGCCCGGTCGGCGAACAGCCGGACGGCCGGGTAGCCGAGCAGGTCGTCGGGGTGGCCGAGCAGACCGGCCGCGCCGGGCGGCGGCAGCCTCAGCGGCGCCACGGGCAGCACCCGCTCGCCGGTGATGCCGAGCGCCTCGCGGCTCGTCGCCAGCACCCGCAGCGCCGGGCAGGCGGCCAGCAGCGCGTCGGTCAGCTCGGCGGCGGCCTCGACGAGGTGCTCGCAGTTGTCGAGGACGAGCAGCAGGTCCCGGCCCGCCAGCGCGGCCACCAGCCGGGCGACCGGGTCACCGGCCGGGCGTCCCGGGCCGGACAGCAGCGGCTCGCGGACGCCCAGGGCCGTGAGCACCGCCTTCGGCACGTCCCCGCCGACCGCCAGCGGCGCGAGCTGCACGACGCAGACGTCGCCGTCCGCGCGGCCGGCGGCCTCCTGGGCCAGCCGCGTCTTGCCGGCGCCGCCCGCGCCGACCAGGGTGACGAGCCGCGTCTCCCGCAGGTACGCGCCGACCTGGCGCAGCTCCTCGGCCCGGCCCACGAAGCTGGTGAGCTGCGCCCGCACCCCGTACCGCTGTCCGCCTCCGGCGTCGCCCCCCTCCCCGGCGCGCACCTGTCCGGCCACGGGGCGACCCGCGGCCGGCGTCAGGGACAGGTCGCCCCGCAGGACGGCCACGTGTGTGGCCGACAGCTCGGGGCCGGGCTCGACGCCCAGCTCGTCATCGAGGACCCGCCTGACCTGCTCGTACGCGGTCAGCGCCTCCGCCTGCCGCCCGTCGCCGTACAGGGCGCGCATGAGCTGGGAGTGCGGCCGCTCGCGCAGCGGATGGGCGGCGGTGAGCCGGCGCAGCTCGGCCACCAGCTCCCGGTGCCGCCCCAGCTCCAGGTCGGCCTGGATACGGTCCTCGGTGGCCGCCAGCCGCAGCTCCTCCAGCCCGGCGGCGGCGGGCCCGGCGTGCGGGACGTCTGCCAGGGGCCTGCCGCGCCACAGGCCCAGGGCCTCGTGCAGCAGCCCGGCCGCGCGGCGGGCGTCCCCGGCGGCGAGCGCCCGCCTGCCCTCGGCGGCGAGCCGCGCGAAGCGGTGGGCGTCCACGTCCTCCGGGTCCGCCACCAGCCGGTAGCCCGCCGGGTGGAACTCCACCCGCTCCCTGCCGAGGGCCCGGCGCAGCCGCGACACCTGGGACTGCAGCGCGTTCGCCACGCCCTCCGGGGGCAGCTCGCCGTACAGGCCGTCGACCAGCAGGTCCGCTCCGACGACCCGGCCCGCGTCGAGCGCCAGCAGGGCGAGCAGCGCCCGCAGACGGGGGCCGCCGAGCGGGACCGGCTCCCGGTCCTCGCCCAGGACCCGCGCCGGGCCAAGGATCTCGAAGCGCATACCCCGATTATCCCGGCCGGACCCGGCGACGGCGGGGCTCCTCCGGACCGGCCGACCGACGTGGCCGGTCTCCTACGGGCGTCAGGACCGCGGCAGCAGCGCGGTGACGTCCGCGTACGACGGCACGGGCGGGCTCGGCCGCCCCTGGACGGCCAGCACCGCGGCCAGCGCCCCCTGCAGGGAGGCGCGGTAGAGCAGCGACCCCGTGCTGACCCGCGCCACGCCCGCCTCGGCCAGGCGCGCCAGCGACGGCCCGCCGGGCTGGTAAAGGACGTTGAGCGGCAGCGGTGTGGCGGCGACCACCTCGGCGATCTCGCCGGGGTCGCCCAGTCCGGGGACGAAGACGCCGTCCGCGTGCCCGTAGGCGCGCACGCGCTCCAGCGTGTCGCCCGTCTTGAGCCAGCACGTGTCGGTACGGGCGTTCACGAACACCCCATGACCCAGCGCGGCCTCGATGATCTCCTGCTGGAGGGTCATGGGGCGGAGCGTCCCGTCGGGCCGGCCGTCCTCCAGGTTCACCCCGGCCACGCCGAGCGCCGCCAGCGACGCCACCAGGTCCGACACCTGGGCCGGGTCGTCGCTGAAGCCGCCCTCGATGTCCACGGTCACCATGACATCGAGGCCCGACATCTGCTGGGCCAGCTCGACGGTCTCCGCCCGGGTGGCGCCCGCGGCGTCCGGCCGGCCGTGCACGGCGGCCACGCCGAGGCTGGTGGTGCCGATCGCGGCGAACCCCTGGGCGGCGAGCGCGGCGGCGGAGCCGTAGTCCCAGGCGTTGGGGAGCAGCAGCGGGTCGCCGGGCCGGTGCAGGTCATGGAAGCTCACGAGTTCTCCTTGGGCGCGGAAGCGGGCAACGGGGCCGGGGACGCCGCCGGGGCGGTGGGCGCGGGGCGGAGCGCGTCTAGGACACCCGCCGCGAGCGCGAGCGCGTGGGCCGAGGCGGGGCAGGGCCGCACGCCGTGGCCGAACGTCAGATGCGGGGTCTCATCCCTGGCGGCGTCGAACCGCTCCGGCTCGGCGAACACGGCGGGGTCGCGGTTGGCGGCGACGAGGTCGATGACGATCTCCTCACCGGTGGCCCGGTCCACCCGGCGGGTCGCCCTGAGCGGCGGGTCGTGGCGCAGCGTCTCGCGCAGCAGCCCTTCGACGCCGGCGGGTTCGCGGTGGGTGAGGGTGTTCGCGATGAGTCCCTCGGTGGCGGCGTGGGCCTGGAGCAACAGCGTCAGGTCCGTGATCGCGGACGGCCCGTCGCCGAGCAGCCCGGCCAGCTCGGCCACCGCCGCGTCCGCCGCGGGGCTCTCCTCGCCGGACAGGTAGCCGGCGGCGACCGCCTCCACCAGCGGGACCGGTGCGCGGACTCCGAGGGCGGCGGCCAGCACCCGCGTGGGCACGCCCCTCCACTCGCCGCCCCGCTCCAGCGTCACCTCGCGGGCCCGCCTCCGCAGCGCGGCCGGGTCGAGCTCCGCCAGCCGCTCCTCCAGGGCCCGGCGCCGCTCCGCGTGCGTCTCGCCGCTGCTGAACCGCGACACCCGCGCCCTGAGCCAGCCCAGCGTGTACGGCGGCGCGTCCTGGCGTACGGGCGGCGGGACGTACCGGGTGTCCGCGAGCACTGCCCGGGCCTCGGCGTGACGTGTGATGACCATGCGCTCCACGTTAGGCGCGGAATCCTTCGACCACGGCCGAAGCATGCCGCGCGCCCGGGGACGCCGGAGAAGGTCAGGCCGCCACGCTTCCGCCCCGATCACGCCCGGTCGCGGGGACGCGGGGGACGACGGGCTCAGGAAGGGTGGGCTCAGCCGGTGAGGAGGTCAGGGAGGAGGCGTTGTCCGGGACGGCGGTGCGCCCGCGGCGGGCCGCGGCCAGCGCCATGAGGGCGACGAGGGCGATCTCCGACACCACCAGCCCCCGTTCGAGCAGCCCGTAGTAGGCGTCGCCGCCGATCAGCGGAGACAGGAAGGAGGCCGGGTGGGCGGCCAGGAACGCGGCCAGCACCAGCGCGGACGTGACGCTCACGGCCCGGACGGCGTTCCAGCGGGAGGCGCCGGAGCCGTGCGGGCCCGAGCGCCGGCGCGGCGCCGAGGCGTCGCGGGCCAGGGTCCAGCCGGCGACCGGCAGGGCGGTGAAGACGACGGCGGACGCCCACCGGTGGATCTCCCCGGCCATCGAGGAGATCTCCGAGGCGGCCGGATCGGTCGGGAAGACCGCGCCCAGCATCAGGCCGCCCGCCGCGGCCACCAGCAGCACCCGGGCGGCGGCGGAGCGGGACGGCTCGCGCTGCGCCAGCCCGTACGCCAGGAAGACGCAGGCCACGGCCAGGGCCAGCATGCCGCCCAGCACCGGGATCGTCCCTCCGGGCACCAGGGCGTAGTCGCTGATCAGCGGCTGCGCGGGCAGCGCCACCTCCGTGTAGCCCAGCGCCCCGGCGGCGGCGACCGTGGCCGCCACGGCACCGCCGAGCGTCGCCCGGGACGGCTCGCTCATCGCGTCACCTCGTCATAGATCTGCTCGAAGCGGGCCAGCGACACCTGGTGGTCGTGCGTCCGGGCGAGCTCGCGGCTGGTCCGGCCGAGGCGGGCGCGCAGCTCGCCGTTGGTGAGGATGGCGGTCAAGTGGCTCGCCAGCCCGACGACGTCGCCGGGCTCGAACAGGTAGCCGTTGCCGTTCACCAGGTGCGGCAGCGCCATCGCGTTCGCGGCGACCACGGGCAGCCCGGAGGCCATCGCCTCCAGCGTCGCGATGCTCTGCAGCTCCGCCACGCCCGGCATCGCGAACACGTCGGCCGCCGCGAACGCCTGCGGCATGTTCTCGTCGGGCACGAACCCGAGGAAGCGCACCCGCTCGGCCACGCCGATCCGCCCGGCCAGGCGCTCCAGCACCTCCCGCTGGTTGCCGCGGCCCACCAGCGCCACCTGCGCGTCGGTGGTGTTGAGCACGTGCGGCAGCGCCCGCACCAGCTCGCCGAGGTGCTTCTCCTCGTCCAGGCGGCCGACGAACAGCACGGTGGGCCGGTCCGGCAGGTCGAACAGCCTGCGCGCCCACTGCTTCGGCTCGGTGTGGGGGTGGAAGCGGGCCAGGTCGATGCCGCACGACACCGGCTCGACGTCGCCCGTGAAGCCCTGGTCGCGCAGCAGCCCGGCGGCCAGCGGCGTGGGCGTGGTGACGCGGTCGGCCCGGCGGAAGACCCGGTTGAAGTCGCGCCAGGCGAGCCGGCCCGCGCGCTCGCGCAGCCCGGCGGGGATGTGGCCGAACTGGAAGAGGTTGTCGGGCATGAAGTGGTTGGTGGCGACGACGGGAACCCCGCGGCGGCGGGCGGCGGCGATGGCGGCGCGCCCCACCACGAAGTGGCCCTGGCTGTGCAGCACGTCGGGGTCGATGGAGGCCATCAACCGGTCCAGGCGGGTGGGGACCGTGACCCGCATCGTGGGGTGGACGACCAGCGGGGCGGAGCGCAGCCGGTGGACGATGACGCCCTCGACCACGTCCGCGCCGGCGGGGCCCGCGTCCGACTGGCAGATCACGTGTACCTCGTTGCCGCGCGCGGCCAGGCCGGTGGCCAGGCGGTGGGTGAAGTACGCCGTGCCGTTCACGTCGGGGGGATAGGTGTCGGTGGAGATGAGGACGCGGCGCGGCCGCTCGGCGACGGGGGCGAGCCCGGCCTCGGCGACGTCGGCGCTGTGGGTGATGGTGGCGGCGTTGGAGAGGGGCATGGCCATGGGGAGGAGCTCCGTTTCAGGGGGGACGGTCGTCGAGGGAAGGAAGGAGGAAGGGCAGGGGGCGAGCGTCAGGGGCGCGCCTCCAGGGGAGTGGTCCTGGCCAGCGCGACGGTGCCCGCCGCGGTCAGCGCGGCGGCGGCGATCGGGGCGAGCCCCGTCGGCAGCGGCTCGCCCAGCAGCAGCGCGCCGAACGCCACCGCGGTGAGCGGGTCGGCGATCTGCAACGAGGCGAACGAGACGCCGAAGTGGCCGACGGCGTAGGCCCGCTGGAGCATCGCCAGCGCCAGCAGCGCCGGCACCGGGAGCGCGAGCAGGTACCACCAGTTCCACGCGCCGTCCACCAGCACCCGCATGAGTGTTGCGGTGGCGCCGTACAGGACTCCGGAGCTGGTGGCGAGCAGGGCGGCCCGGCCCGCCGGAGAGGCGATCCGGGAGCCCGCCCACAGCAGCGCCGCCGCCAGCCCGGAGACCGCGAGCAGCGTCACCACCCCGGCCGGGCTGAGCGCGGTCGGCCCGGCCGACTCCGGCACGAGCAGCACCAGGCCGATGAGCCCCGCCGCCACCAGACCGGCGGCGCCCAGCTCGGCACGCGAGGGCCGGCGGCCGTGCAGCGTGGCCGCGATGGGCAGCGCGAACAGCAGGCTGGCCACCCCCATGGGCTGGACCACGGTCAGCGGTCCGAGGCCGAGCGCCACGATGTGCAGGCCGCCGCCCACCAGGATGCTCGCGCCGCCCGCCAGCCAGCGCGGCCTGCGCAGCAGCGCGAGCAGCCCCCGCGCGCCGGGCGCGCCGGCCGCCTCGAACTGCTGGAGCGCGGCGCCCAGCGCGAAGAACAGCGAACCGACCAGGGCTGTCACCGCGGCCAGCAGCGTCATGTCCTCACCTCTCGCTTCGGATGGTCACTGGGCAGGGTCAAACGGACGTGTCCACCGGAAGGCGTTCCGGGGAAGGCTGGATGGCGCGTCGCTTCCGCGCCCAGCGCACCAGCTCGACCACCCCGGTGACGGACAGGGCGATCCCGAGGCCGAGCAGCAGCCCCTTGACCGGGTCGTTCTCGAACGCCATCCCGCCGAAGAACCCGATCAGCGCGGAGTACACCGCCCAGGAGGAGGCGGCGATCGCGTCGAAGAACGTGAACGAGCGCAGCGGGTGCCGTACGGCTCCCATGGTCAGCGTGGTCGCGGTGCGTCCACCCGGGATGTACCGGGCGATCACCAGCACGAGCCCGCCCCGCTCGGCCAGCGCCCGCCGCGCCCACACGAGCGCCCTGCGCTCGCGCAGGCGGCCGGCGGCCCTGCTGCCGATCAGGTACGACACGTGGTCACCGGCGAACGCCCCCAGCGCGGACACCAGGATCACCAGGGCCAGGTTCGTCTCGCCCGTCGCGGCGAACACCCCGGCGGTGATCACCGACGTCTCCGCGGGCACGATCGGGAAGAACCCGTCGAGCAGCGCCAGGGCGAACAGCGCGGCATACAGCCAGGGTGAGGACATCGCCTGCTGGACCAGGTCGAGGATGGCGTGCGACATGCGTGGGACTCCGATCGTCGTGCCTCACAGCCTGGTGGCGGGAGGAGCCGTGGGACATCGGGGAAACCCCCGGTCCGGCGCGGGCATGTCCCTGGGAAGGGGTAGGGCCCGCACCTTAGGCACGATAGGAAGCCCGCAGGTCACGGCACATCCGACGATCGGCACACCGGGCCCCCGACTTTCGTAGGGGTCGGTGGTGCGACCGCCGCTGACACCTACGATCAAAGCGGCCGGGAGGCGGGAAGACAGCAGGGCGGGTATCCGGATCCGAGGTGGTGCCAGCCCCACCCCCGCGGGGGCCCGCGCCCCACCCCGACTTTCGTCAGGGGGCCCGCGTGCCTTTCGGCGGGGCCGCCGTCCCGGCCCGGCGGGTACGGTCATCCCCGTGAAGGATCAGCGCCACGAGAGCCGCCGCCGGCTCGTCTCCTGCGTGCTGCTCTGGTCGCTGCTGTCCGTCGCGCTCGCGGCCGCGGGCCCCGACCCGCTGGAGGACGCGGGCGCGTTCGGCCTCCGGACCGTGCCGCGGATGGCACTCGCCGCGCTCGCCGTGGCCGCCGGCAGGCGCCGGCCGGAGATCGCCGTGCTGCTGCTGCTGCCCTTCGGGCCGTGGCACTTCGAGCAGGGGCTCGCCACCTCCGACCTCGTCTGGCCGCTGGCGCTGCCGGGCGTGAAGATCTTTCCCTTCGTGACGGCCTCGCCGTTCGTGATGGGGTACGCGTACCTGTGCGGGCGGCGGCCGGTGCGGCGGGGGCGCGTACTGGCCGTGTTCGCGGCGGTGGCGCTGGTGGGCGCGGGGCTCGCGGTCTCGCGGGGGAGCGGGGCGGCGACGTGGATCACGATGGCCAGCGGGCTCCTCGGCACCTACGCCCTGCCGTACACGCTGGGGCTGGTGCGGTGGCGGCTCCTCCAGCAGCGCGAGCAGGCGGCGCTGTCGGTCGCGGCGCAGGCGCGGCTGCGCGAGCGGGCCAGGATCGCCCGTGACATGCACGACTCGCTGGGCCACGACCTGGCGCTCATCGCGGTGCGGGCCGCGGGGCTGGAGATGTCGCCCGGCCTGGACGGCTCCCAGGTGAGGGCGGCGGGCGAGCTGCGGGTCGCGGCGGCGGACGCCACCGAGCGGCTGCGCCAGATCATCGGGCTGCTCGGCGACGACGCCGGGCCGCCGCCGCTGACGCCCGTGGGGGAGGACGTGGCGGCACTGGTCGAGCGGGCCCGCGCCTCCGGCATGGCGATCACTCTGCGGCCGGCGGAGGGGGCGACGCCCGCCCTGGCGCACGCCGTGGTCCAGGAGGGGCTGACGAACGCGGCCAAGCACGCGCCGGGCGCCCCGGTGACGGTCGAGGTCTCGCCCGGCCGTGTCACCGTGCGCAACGGGCCCTCGCGGGCCCGTCCCGTCGCTGTGCCGGGCGGCCTCGGCCTGGCGGGGCTGCGGGAGCGGGTACGGCTGGCGGGCGGCACCCTCACGGCCGGGCCCCGCGAGGACACCGGCTTCGAGCTGACCGTCAAGCTGCCCTGAGCGGCTTCCCCCGTCTGACCGGCTCCCCCGGGCGGGGGAGGGCGATCCCCTCACACCGGGAGGTCCGGCCCCGCGCCGGCCGCGAGCCTGGAGCCATGACACAGCCCACGACCGATGACCACCGCGCGCCGGGAAGGTCCGGCACGCCGGGGATCGGGCGGATCACCGCCGCGATCGTGGCCATGGCCGCCACGCTGCCCTACCTGACCATCAAGACCCTCTGGCTGACCGGCCGTCCGGTGGGCGTCGACGACCCCGCGTTCCTGGACGACCCGGCCATGGTGGGGCTGAACGCCATGACCTTCGCCATGGACGCCGTCGCCCTGGTGCTGGCCCTGTCGTTCACCATGCGCTGGGGCAGGCGTCTGCCCGCGTGGCTGGTGCTCCTGCCGCTCTGGGTGGCGTCCGGGTTGCTCGGCATCGTCGTCGCGACGGTGCCGCTCGCCCTCCTCGTCGAGGGCCCGTCCCTGCTGGAGACCGGCGGCCCGATCCGGCCGTGGGTGTACGCCATGGTGTACGGCGGGTTCATCGGCCAGGGCGTCTGCCTGCTGACGGCGTTCGCCCTGTATGCCCGCGACCGCTGGGCGTACCCGCTGGCGGCCCCGCCCCTCCGGCGTCACGCCGGCCCGTCGGCGTCGTTCCAGCGGGTCGTGGCCGTGGGGGCGCTGGGGATGACGGTCCTGCTCGGCGGGGCGCGCCTGTACTGGGCGTTCGGTGGCGACGCCGGACTGCCGGCCGCCGTGGCGGGTGCTCCCAGCTCCTTCGTCGGCGCCGTCCAGGACGGGCTGAAGGGCCTGCTCGCCATCGGCGCGGGCGTGGCGCTGCTCGTCGTCGTCCGGGCGCGAGGGCGCGGCCCGATCTGGCGGCCCGTGGCGGTGGCCTGGCTCGGCAGCGGCACGATGTTCGGCTGGGGCCTGTACGCGATGATCATCACGGTCACGGGTGCCCCGCTCGGCGGGGAGCCCGGCGGCGCACTCGGGCTGGTTCAGCTCTTCGAGACGCTGACAGGTCTCGTCATGGGGATGTGCGGGGCGTTCCTGCTGGCCGAGCGGTCAGGCGTGGGACACGTGCAGGCGGCGGAGGACCCGCTTGAACGCGAAGATCGAGAACGCGACGGCCAGCCCGCTGATCGCGGCCACGGCTGAGGTGCGCAGCAGCATGAACGTGCCGAGCGACTCGTGCAGCGCCAGGTAGATGCTCACCGTCGAGTTGGCGAGCAGCACGAACCCCCACAGCAGCGTGATCCGGGCGAAGAACCTGCGCATACGCTCGTGCTTGAGCACGGCCGACGGCAGGTGGATGTAGTCGAGGGTGAGCTTCTGCACCAGCGGCCGGTTGAGCCGCACCGAGGCCAGGAACGCCATGCTGATGCAGATCGTGCCCAGCTCGGGCTGGATGAAGTACACCACCCAGCTCCCCGTCCAGAGACCCACGGCGGCCCGCGCGGTGATCGCGATGGCCGCGAGGACCATCGTGGCGGGCACCCGGACACCGCGGACCAGCCGCCAGGCGACCCCCAGGTACACCCAGGCCACCGCCGCCACCAGCGCGCCCGTCAGCCCGAGCAGGGCGAGAGCCGCGTAGAACACGGCGAGCGGCGCCACCACGCCCTCCAGCAGCCGGGGCACCGCCTGGCGGGCCAGAGAGGTGAGGCGTGGCAGGGTGACCGCAGGATGGTTCACGGGTTGCTCCGCAGGTAGGCCGTTGACCGGCGACTACCCGCGCCTCGCGCGACCAGGCGTGCCGGATGGACCGTTCGGGGTGAGTTGCTGCTTACCCCGGCGCCGCGCGACCCGGCGCCGGTGGCTTACCGTACCTGACGCACCGGAATGGGACCGCCTCTTTTGACGCGTTCGGCCTCGAACTCCCGCCTCTTGCCGCGGGGCACCTCGGGGTGCTAACTCCCTAGGGGTGGTCCACCCCCCGTCAGAGAGCCTGACCCTCTGGTACGACGAGCCCGCGACCGACTGGGAGACCCAGGCCCTGCCGATCGGCAACGGCCCGCTCGGCGCCATGGTGTTCGGCGGCGTGGCCACGGAGCGGATCCAGTTCAACGAGAAGACGTTGTGGACCGGTGGCCCCGGCCACGGCGGCTACGACTCCGGCAACTGGACGAGCCCCCGCCCGGACGCCGTCGCGGAGGTCCGGCGGCGGATCGACCGCGACGGCAGGGTGACGCCCGATGAGGTGGCGGCCCTGCTCGGCCGGCCGAAGACCGGGTTCGGCGCCTACCAGACGTTCGGCGACCTGTACCTGGACATCGCCGGCGCTCCCCGGAGCCCCACCGGCTACCGCCGCGAGCTCAGCCTGGGCGAGGCCGTGGCCCGGGTCGGCTACACCGCCGACGGCGTCGCCCATACGCGCGAGTACTTCGCCGGCAACCCGGGCAACGTGATCGTCGGCCGCCTCTCGGCCGACCGGGGCGGCGGCATCTCGTTCACGCTCCGCCACACCTCGCCCCACCAGGACAAGACGGTTACCGCCTCCGGCGGCCGGCTCACCATCCGCGGCAGACTGCCGGACAACGGGATGAGGTTCGAGGCCCAGGTGCAGGTGATCGCCGAGGGCGGCACCCGTACGGACGCGGGCGACAGGATCACCGTCACCGGCGCCGACAGCGCGGTGTTCGTGCTGTCGGCCGGCACCGACTACGCCGACGTCCACCCGGCGTACCGCGGTGAGGACCCGCACGCCAAGGTCACCGCGGCGGTCGACGCGGCCGCCGCCAGGAGCTACGACGAGCTGAGGGCCGCGCACGTCGCGGACTACCGTGAGCTGTTCGACCGGGTACGGCTGGACCTCGGCCAGGCCACCCCGGCGATCCCCACCGACCGGCTCCGCGCGAGCTACACCGGCGGCTCCTCCGCCGACGACCGGGCCCTGGAGGCGCTGTTCTTCGCCTACGGCCGCTACCTGCTGATCTCCTCCTCCCGCGAGAACGACCTCCTGCCCGCGAACCTGCAAGGTGTGTGGAACGACTCGACGAGCCCGCCCTGGTCGGCCGACTACCACCTCAACATCAACCTGCAGATGAACTACTGGCCGGCCGAGCAGACCAACCTGCACGAGACCACGAGGCCGTACGACCGCTACATCACGGCCCTGGTCGCGCCGGGGCGCAGGACGGCGCGGGAGATGTTCGGCGCGCGCGGCTGGGTGGTGCACAACGAGACCAACCCGTTCGGCTTCACCGGCGTGCACGACTGGGCCACCGCGTTCTGGTTCCCGGAGGCCGCCGCCTGGACCACCCAGCACCTCTACGACACCTACCGCTTCACCGGTGACGTGGACTACCTGCGCGAGACCGCCTATCCGGTCATCAAGGGGGCGGCCGAGTTCTGGCTGGATCTCCTGCACACCGACCCGCGTGACGGCCGGCTCGTCGTCTCGCCCAGCTACTCGCCCGAGCACGGCGACTTCTCGGCCGGGGCGTCGATGTCCCAGCAGATCGTGCGGGAGCTCCTCACCAACGCGCTGGCCTCGGCGAAGACCCTCGGCGTGGACGAGGGCTTCCAGGCGGAGACGGCCGCCGCGCTGGCGAAGCTCGACCCGGGCATCCGGATCGGCTCCTGGGGGCAGCTCCAGGAGTGGAAGGAGGACTGGGACGCGACGACCGACACCCACCGGCACGTCTCCCACCTGTACGCCCTCCACCCGGGACACCAGGTCGTCGCGGGCACCCCGGAGGCCCGCGCGGCCGAGGTCTCCCTGACCGGGCGCGGCGACGGCGGCACCGGCTGGAGCAAGGCCTGGAAGATCAACTTCTGGGCCCGGCTGCTGGACGGCGACCACGCCCACCGGATGCTCGTCGAGCAGCTGAAGACCTCCACCCTGGACAACCTGTGGGACACCCACCCGCCGTTCCAGCTCGACGGCAACTTCGGCGCCACCTCCGGGATCGCCGAGATGCTGGTGCAGAGCCAGAACGACGTGGTCCACGTGCTGCCCGCGCTGCCCGCCGCGTGGAAGGACGGCTCGGTGGCGGGACTGCGCGCCCGTGGCGACGTCACCGTGGGCGCCACCTGGACGAACGGCGCCCCTGACACGATCACCGTCCGGACCGGAAGGACCGGGCCGATCAAGGTCAGGTCGTCCGTCGTCGCCGGGCGCCACCGCGTCCACGACGAGCGGGGCCACGAACCCGGCGCGCGCCGCGACGGCGAGGTCCTGAGCTGGGACGCCCGGGCCGGCCGGACGTACACGATCCGGAACGCGGCACCGTAACCGCCAAGGCGCCCCTCGACCGGCTGAGCACGCGATACCGTGATATGTCACCATCTCGCGGGAGTCAGCGGCATGTTCTTGGGCATCACCGACGTCTGGACCTACGTCATCGGCGCGTTCTTCATCGTTCTCCTGCCCGGCCCCAACTCCCTGTACGTGCTCAGCCTCGCGGCGCAGCAGGGCGTCAGGCAGGGGTACCGCGCGGCGGCGGGCGTGTTCGTGGGCGACACGGTGCTCATGACCCTCGCGGCGGCCGGGGCGGCGTCGCTGCTGCGCTCGAACCCGGTGCTGTTCGCGGTGGTGAAGTACGCGGGGGCGGGCTACCTGGCGTGGATCGGCTTCCAGATGCTCCGCGGCGCCTGGCGGGCCTGGCGGGCCTCCTCCTCACCCACCACCCCGGAAACCGCCGCCGCCGGTGCCGGCACCGGCACCGCCGCCCTCGCCGAGCGGGCGGACCGGCGTCCCCGCCCCTTCCGCAAGGCCCTGACGATCAGCCTGCTGAACCCGAAGGCCATCCTCTTCTTCGTCTCGTTCTTCATCCAGTTCGTGGACCGGGACTACGGGACGCCCGCGCTGTCGTTCCTCATCCTGGGCGCGATCGTCCAGGTCTTCAGCCTGCTGTACCTGACGTCCCTGATCTTCGGCGGCAGCTTCCTGGCGGCCCAGTTCCGCTCCCGCCGCCGCCTCAGCGCCGGCCTCACCTCCGGCGTCGGCGCCCTCTTCCTCGGCTTCGGCGCCAAACTGGCGACCACGTCTCTGGGCTGACTCCTCAGTCGAAGAGCTCGTCGGCGGTGGTGACGCTCACGGCGCGTGCGGCCCACGCTTCGAGGACGTCGGTGTCGGTGCAGCTCATGATCCGCTCGCGTACGGCCGGCGTGACCTCCACGGCCCGCGCCTCGAGGACGCGTATGAGCATCACAGCCTCACCCTCGACTTTGCCCTCGACCTTGCCGACGGCGACACCTTCGGCGCGGATCTGCTGGGCGTACTCGGACTGGTAGCGGTACGTCTTGGTGGACATCAAGTCTCTCCACAGGTGTCGGGCGTCGGTGTCACCGAGGCCTACCTCGGTGAACTCGGCGAAGTATCCGGCGGTTTGGGTGTCTACGGTGTCCAGGGCTGCGGGAAAGTTACCGCGTCCGTACTCGGAGTGACGTACAAACGTTCGAGCTCGCGTGACGCGACTTGACGACTCCAGTCAGATTGGGCCTTGTGCGCGGAATGGGGCCGATCTATGCTCCCCATACTCGTTAGTAAAGTTTCCTAATAAACGAGTAGGAGCACCCCCCATGCACCGGTTCGCACGTTCAGCCGTACTGATCCCGCTGATAGCGGCAGGTCTCCAGGCCGCCCCCGCCCAGGCCCAGCCCCAGGCGCGGGCCGCCACCGAGTACCAGGCCGAGAGCGCGACGATCTCCCAAGGGGTCGTCGAGTCCAACCACGCCGGCTACACCGGCACGGGCTTCGTCAACTACGACAACGTCACCGGCTCCTCCGTGGAGTTCACCGTCAACGCCGCCACCGCCGGCGCCGCCTCCCTCGTCCTCCGGTTCGCCAACGGCACCACCGCGAACCGCCCCATGTCCATCACCGTCAACGGCGCCTCCGTCTCCAGGGACTTCCCGGGCACCGGCGCCTGGACCACCTGGCAGGACGTCACCGTCGCCGCGACGCTCAAGGCCGGAGCCAACACCGTCCGCGCCTCGGCCACCACCGCCAACGGCGGACCGAACCTCGACCGCCTCACCGTCACCGACGGCGCCCCGCCGCCCGCCACCGGCACCCCGGTCGAGGCCAACGGCCGGCTCAGCGTGTGCGGCGTGCGCCTGTGCAACAAGAACGGCAAGCAGATCCAGCTGCGCGGCATGAGCACGCACGGCCTCCAGTGGTACTACCAGTGCCTCAACACGGCCTCGCTCGACGCCCTGGCCACCGACTGGAAGGCCGACGTCCTGCGCATCTCCATGTACATCCAGGAGGACGGCTACGAGACCGATCCCCGGCTGTTCACCGACCGGGTCCACAACCTGATCGAGCAGGCCACCTCCCGCGGCCTGTACGCGATCGTCGACTGGCACATGCTCGACCCCGGCGACCCCACCTACAACCTGTCACGCGCCAAGACGTTCTTCACCGAGATCGCCCAGCGGCACAACGCCAAGGACAACATCCTGTACGAGATCGCCAACGAGCCGAGCGGCGTCTCCTGGTCCACGATCCGCAACTACGCCCACCAGATCATCCCGGTCATCCGCCAGTACGACCCGGACGCGCCCATCCTGGTCGGCACCCGCGCCTGGTCCTCCCTCGGCGTCTCCGACGGGGCGACGGAGAGCGAGGTCGTCAACAACCCTGTCAACGCCACCAACATCATGTACACGTTCCACTTCTACGCGGCCTCCCACGGCTCCGAGTACCTGAACGCGCTGAGCCGGGCCGCCGACCGCATCCCGATGTTCGTCACCGAGTACGGCACGCAGACGGCCTCCGGCGACGGCTCGAACAACTTCACCCGGGCGCAGCAGTACCTGGACCTGATGGCCCAGAAGAAGATCAGCTGGGTCAACTGGAACTACTCCGACGACGAGCGCTCCGGCGCGGTCTTCACCGAGGGCACCTGCCCGAGCGGCTCCTTCACCGGCACCTCCCGGCTGAAGCCGGCGGGCGTGTGGGTGCGTGACCGGATCCGGACGGCCGACGACTTCTGACTGGTCAACTTCTTGGAATGACGCCGGCTCAGCCGCCGCGCGTCTGCCATGCTCGCACCGCTTCGGCAGGCGCGCGGCCCCGGGCGGAGAATTGGGCCTTCTCCTGGCAAGGAACTGTCCTCACTCTCAGTTCAGGCGCGTGTCAACATCCAGCCCACGCGTCCGAGGAGGACGAGGTGCAACGCCGTTTTGTCA
This sequence comes from Nonomuraea sp. NPDC050383, assembly GCF_044459125.1. NCBI lineage: Bacteria > Bacillati > Actinomycetota > Actinomycetes > Streptosporangiales > Streptosporangiaceae > Nonomuraea > Nonomuraea sp. NPDC050383. Next base: position 11,826 of record NZ_JBITIP010000029.1, on the reverse strand, counting down.
TCCTGTTAGCCGTCCTGGGACTGCTCTGCCTGACCGGCGCCACCGGGGCGGGGGCCTCCGCCGAGCCGCCGCCGAACCGGCAGTACCGCGTACAGGGCCCGTCCGACGCGCGGCAGCGCAGCGCCGTCGCCGCCACCGGCGCCGCGATCGAGGAGGTGACGAAGAACTCGGTCCTGGTCACGGCCACGGAGGCCGAGGTGACCGCGATCACGCGCCTCGGCTACCGGGTGACGGAGGTGCCGCGCCCCGCACCCCGGTCCGACGCCGGGACCGCCGACTTCCCGCCGTCGGACTCCGGCTACCACACCTACGCCGAGATGACCGCCGACGTGAACGCGCTGGTCGCCGCCCATCCCGGGATCGCGAGCACGTTCACGTACGGGACGTCGTACGAGGGCAGGAAGCTCGTCGGTGTCAAGATCAGCGACAACGTGGGCACGGACGAGGCGGAGCCCGAGGTGCTCTTCACCGCCCACCAGCACGCCCGCGAGCACCTCACGGTCGAGATGGCGCTGTACATCATGCACCTGCTGGCCGACAACTACGGCAGCGACAGCCGGATCACCGACCTGGTGAACACCCGGGAGATCTGGATCATGCCGGACCTCAACCCCGACGGCGGCGAGTACGACATCGCGACCGGCTCCTACCGGTCCTGGCGGAAGAACCGGCAGCCGAACGCCGGCTCCTCGGCCGTGGGCACCGACCTCAACCGCAACTGGGCCTACAACTGGGGCTGCTGCGGCGGCTCATCCGGCTCCACATCCAGTGAGACGTACCGCGGCTCGTCCGGCGAGTCGGCGACCGAGGTGAGGGCGGTCGCCGACTGGGTGCGCGGCCGGGTCGTGGGCGGTGTCCAGCAGATCAAGGCGCACCTCGACTGGCACACCTACAGCGAGCTGGTGCTGTGGCCGTACGGCTACACCTACGCCGACACGGCGCCCGGCCTGACCCAGGACGACCGGGACGCCCACGCGGCGCTGGGGAGGAGCATGACCTCCTCCAACGGTTACACGCCCGAGCAGGCCAGCGACCTCTACATCACCGACGGCACCATCGACGACTGGATGTGGGGCGTCTACAAGATCTTCAGCTTCACCTTCGAGATGTACCCGACCGGCACCAGCCCGGGCTTCTACCCGCCCGACGAGCAGATCGGCCCGCAGACCACCCGCAACCGCGAGGCCGTGCTCCGCTTCCTGGAGTACTCCGACTGCGTCTACCGGATCATCGGCAAGGACTCCCAGTACTGCGGCACCGGCACCCCGGGGGAGACCGTGTACTCCGACACGTTCGAGTCGGCCACGGCCTGGACCGCCGACCCGTCCGGCACCGACACGGCCACGGCCGGGCAGTGGGAGCGCGGCGACCCCGCGGACACCACCTCGTCCGGGGCCAAGCAGCTCGGCACCACCGTCAGCGGCGCCAACGACCTGGTGACCGGCCGGCTCGCCGGCACCGCCGCCGGTGACCACGACGTCGACGGCGGCGTCACCTCGATCCAGTCGCCGCCGATCACGCTGCCCTCGGGCGGCACGCTGAGCCTGTCGCTGTCGTGGTACCTCGCGCACGGCTCGAACAGCTCCAGCGCGGACTACCTGCGCGTGCGGGTGGTGGGCGACACCACCGCGACCGTCCTGCAGCAGGCGGGAGCGGCGGCCAACCGCAACGGCTCGTGGAGCGCGGCGACGGCGGACGTGACGGCGTTCGCGGGCCAGACGGTCCGCGTCGTGATCGACGCGGCGGACGTCTCAGGCGCCTCGCTGGTCGAGGCGGGCGTGGACGACGTCCGCATCACCCGCCGCCCCTGATCCCTGAGGCGCGGGACCACCGGCGCCGTGGCCGACCGGGCCGCGGCGCCTTCGCATGCGCCCCTTCTTTGGGTCTTGTAAGGACCGGGTGTCAAGGCTACGATCACCCCAACTCTTAGGAAACTTTCCTAAAAGAAATCTTGAATCGGGGAGCCATGACCCGCTCGCCGCCACCCCCCGCCCTGACCTGACACCCCAGCGAGCCACCACCCCGCCTCTCCAGGAGCCCGCCCCACCCGTGCGGGCCGTGGGGGGGGGGGGGGGGGGGGCCCCCCCCCGGGGGGGGGGGGCCCCGCCCCCCGGGGGGGGCGCGGGGCCGGCGCCCCCCGCCCCCCCCCCCCCCCCCCGGGGGGGGCGGTGCCTTCGGGCGCGCGCTCCCCCCCCCGGGTGCGCGCGTCCGGGCACCCCGGGCGGAAGGCGCCGGACCGGGCGCCCCGCGCACCCCCCAACCCGTGCGCACCCCCAACCCGTGAAGCCGCACTTCCAGGGAAATGCCATGAGATTCCGTCGCATGTTCCTCGCCTTACTCGCCGCCATCGCCATGATCGGCGCCGGAGCCGCCACGTCGGTGCCCGCCGCCGGCGCCACCGCCGTCCCGAGCACTTCCGCGGCGTTCGCCGCCCAGTGGCAGCCGAACGTCTCCTACGCCGTCGGCGCCCGCGTCACCTACAACGGCGTCGACTACGAGTGCATCCAGGCCCACACCTCGCAGGTCGGCTGGGAGCCGCCCATCGTGCCGGCCCTGTGGAAGCCCGTCAGCGGCGACCCGGGCACGCCCGGCGCCCCCTCCACCCCCGGCTCCCCACGGGTGACCTCGACCACCAACAGCTCGATCGCCCTGTCCTGGACCGCCTCGACCGGCACCGTCACCGGCTACCGCGTCTACGAGGGCTCCACGGTGCGCGCCACGGTCACCGGCACCTCGGCCACGATCGGCTCGCTCGGCACCTGCACCACGCACACGTACACGGTCCGCGCCTACAACTCGGCCGGCGAGTCCGCCGGCGCCTCGGTGACCGGCACCACCGGCGGCTGCACGGGCGGCGGCACCAAGATGCCCGGCGCCCCCTACCTCTACATGGGCTGGGGCAACCCGCCCGCCCCCGCCTCGGTGATGAGCGCGACCGGCGTCAAGTCGTTCACGATGGCGTTCATCCTGTCCAGCGGCGGCTGCACCCCCGCGTGGGACGGGCAGCGCCCGCTGACCGGCGGCGCAGACGCGCAGGCCATCTCGGCCGTCAAGTCCGCGGGCGGCAGCGTTCAGGTCTCCTTCGGCGGCTGGCAGGGCAACAAGCTCGGCCCGAACTGCTCGACGCCGCAGGCGTTCGCGGGCGCGGTGCAGCAGGTCATCAACGCCGTCGGCCCCGCCGTGGTCGACTTCGACATCGAGAACACCGACGAGTTCGAGAACTACACCGTCCAGGACCGCATCCTGAACGGCCTGAAGATCGTCAAGCAGAACAACCCGAGCGTCAAGGTCGTCGTCACCTTCGGCACGACGAAGACCGGTCCCAACGCGCACGGCGTCCGGCTGATCAACCAGTCGAAGGCCCTCGGCGTGCCGATCGACAACTACACGATCATGCCGTTCGACTTCGGCGGCACCAACATCTACCAGGACACCGTCAACGCCTCCGAGGGCCTGAAGAACGCCCTCAAGAACGCCTTCGGCTGGAGCGACGCCCAGGCGTACGCGCACATGGGCATCTCCGGCATGAACGGACTGTCCGACCAGCAGGAGCTCACCTCGCCGGCCACGTGGACGCAGATCCGCGACTGGGCCAAGGGCAAGGGCCTGACCAGGCTCGCCTACTGGGCCGTCAACCGTGACCGCCCGTGCCCCGGCGGCGGCGTCGTGTCCAACTGCAGCGGCATCTCGCAGGCCGACTGGGAGTTCACCCGGATCACCGCCGGCTTCTGACCCGCCGGACCAGGAGCCCGCCGTACCACCGCCCCACCGCGCGCCCCGCGCGGTGGGGCGCTCCCACGAAAGGACACCCCCATGAAGCTCCGCATCCGGGGACTCGTGGCGGCCGTCGCGCTCGCCACCGGTCTGACGGGCCTCACCGTCCTGAACGCCGCCCCGGCCGCCGCCGCCAACATCCTCCCCAACCCCGGCTTCGAGTCGGACCTCGCCGGCTGGACCTGCTCCGGCACCGCCGCGGCCGTCTCCTCACCCGTCCACGGCGGCGCCCGCGCCCTCCAGGGCACCCCGGCCGGCAGCGACTACGCCCGCTGCGGGCAGACTGTGACCGTCCAGCCCGGCACCACCTACCGCCTGTCCGCCTGGGTCCAGGGTTCGTACGTCTTCCTCGGCGCCACCGGCACGGGCGTGGAGGTCAGCACCTGGGGTGCGCCCGGCTCGCAGTGGGCACAGCTCACGACCTCCTTCACCGCCCCGGCCGGCACCCGTTCCGTGACGGTGTACGTCAACGGCTGGTACGGCCAGTCCGCCTACCTGGCCGACGACGTCGTCCTCGACGGCCCCGGCGGCGCCCCCGACACCCGGCCGCCCACGGTGCCCGCCGGCCTGTCCGCCGCCGGCGCGACCGCTTCCAGCCTCACCCTCTCCTGGAACGCCTCCACCGACGACTCCGGCAGTGTCGCCCGCTACGAGGTCTCCCGCGACAACGGCGCCCCGGCCTCCGTCACGTCCACCACCTACACCGCGACCGGCCTGAGCGCCGACACGGCATACGGCTTCCGCGTACGCGCCTGCGACGCCGCCGGCAACTGCTCCGCCTACAGCGCCACCGCCACCGCCCGGACGACCGGGACCACGCCGCCGCCCACGGGAGCCATCCGGTACGCCCCGTACATCGACATCACCATGACCACGCCCTCCCTGACGGCCGCGGCCTCCGCCACCGGCGTCAAGAACTACACGCTCGCCTTCGTCCTCGGCGACAGCACCGGCTGCAACCCCGCCTGGGGCGGCACGATCCCGCTCGCCGACCCGCGGATCATCGGCGACGTCAAGGCACTCCAGGCCCAGGGCGGCCAGGTCGTCGTGGCCAGCGGCGGCGCGATGGGTCCCTACCTGGAGCACACCTGCGGCAGCACGGCCGCGCTGCTGGCCGCGTACAAGAAGGTGCTCGACACCGTCGGCACCAACCACCTGGACGTCGACGTCGAGGCGTCCATCGACGTGGCCAAGGTCAACACCGCGCTCAGGCAGCTCCAGGCCGAGCGGGGCACGACGGTCCGCTACACGCTGCGGGTGCAGGGCCAGGACTACGGCGTGGACCCGTTCTCGCTGCAGATCCTCCAGGACGCCGCCGCCCGCGGGCTGGAGGTCGTCGTCAACCCGATGCTCATGAACTTCGGCCACACCGGCGACTGGGGCGACGCCATGATCTCGGCGGCCCAGGCCACCCTCGCCCAGATGAGGACTGTCTGGCCGTCCCGGTCCGACGCCCAGCTCAGGCGGATGCTCGGCGTCACCCCGATGATCGGCCGCAACGACACCGGCATGACCACCACCCAGGCCGACGCCCGCGAACTGCGCGACTGGGCCAACGCCAACCACATCGGCTTCATGGGCTTCTGGTCCGCCGGCCGCGACAACGGCGGCTGCCCCGGCGGCGGCGTCTCGCCGACGTGCAGCGGCATCGCCCAGTCGGCCTACGAGTTCACCGGCATCTTCAAAGGTTTCACGGGCTGAGAGAGATCAGGGGATGAACGGAACCAGCGGCAGGTAGGGCACCAGCTCGGTCGGCTTCACCGGCAGCCCAGGCCCGGGCGGCCGGTACGTCGGCAGCGCCTCCCCGTACTCGTGCATCCACGCGTGGTCCACCATCAGCCGCATCGGCCCCGGCGCGGACGAACTCTCCGCCCGCGCCGGGACCGGGTCCACGCGCCCCACCGCCAGCTTGGCCACCGCGTCGGCCACCAGCCCCGCGTCCGGCAGCGCCACGTCGCACCTGTCGTCCGGGCCGATGAGCAGGTCCAGCTCGGGCGGCACCGGGTAGATCGGCCGCGGCAGCGCCAGCACCCGCGGCGCGGGAGCCATCGGCAGCCCGTCGCGCACCGCCTCCACCAGCACCGACCGCGCCGTGCGCCCGCTCAGCACGCCGTCGGCGAGCGGCCAGCACAGCTTCCCCACGTTCGCGCCGTCCTCGCCCAGGGCGTGCAGGCAGAGGTACGGCACCAGCGCAACCTCGTCGCCCCGTTCCTCCTGCGCCCACCCGCGCCCGCACCCGGCCAGCACGAGCAGCGCCAGCATCGCCCGGTACGCGGTGTCGGCGTGCGCCGTCTCCAGCCGCCCCGGCACGATCACGCACCGGCCCCCGGTCCGCTCCGCCGTCGCACCCAGCTCCCGCGCCACCTTGACCGCCCGCGCGGCCGGCACCCCGGTCAGCGGCTCCTGCCAGGCGGGTGTGTACGGCTCGCCCCGGTCGTCGTAGCCGCCCGGCCAGCAGCCCGGCAACCCGTCCCTGGCGACCCCGTACACCGCCAGCAGCAGGTCGAACACGGTCGTCACCAGCAGATCCCCGTACCGCCGCACCGGCACCCCGCGCCGCAGCGCGCCCGGCCCGTCGTCGAAGCGTGGCAGCAGCACCTCCACCGCCTCGCCCCGCGGCCCGCCGTACACGCTGAGCCGGTCCGCGCGCCGCCCGATGCCGCAGCCCGCCACCCACGACCCGCCCACCTCGCGCAGCCGCACGAGACACGGCAGGTCGGTGTGGTCCAGGGCGTGCTCGGCGAACACCGGCCGCTCCACCAGGAACTCGCTGAGCAGCACATGCCCCATCGCCATCGCCAGCGCGCCGTCCGTGCCCGGCCGCACGACCAGGGTCTCGTCCGACAGCCGCGTCGGATGCGGCCCGATCGCGACGACCTTCTGCCCCTTGTACCGTCCGGCGATCACCGACGGCGTGCCGGGCGTCCGGGTCAGCCGGTTGTTCTCACCCCAGAGCATCACGTACGCGACACGCGGCCAGTCGTCCGGCTCCGGACCGCGGAAGCCGGGGCCGAGCACCTGCCGCGGCGCGCTCGGCTGCTCGGTCAGGACCGCGCCGCCCAGCGCGCCCACCAGCCCCGCCAGCGGCGAGGTCGCGAGCGCGGCCACCCGGTCCGCGCCGTGCTCGGCGACCGTGTGCACGATCGCCGCGGCCGTCAGCTCCGCCGCCGTACCGTCGTCCAGCGGCACGCGCCGCCCGCCCCGGGCGCGACGGTACACCTCAGAATTTGCTGTGAGTTTCGCCCAGGCGGCGACCGGGTCGCGAAGCTCATCTTTCACCTCGAAGTAGAGCCGGGCCAGAGCCCGGTTGACCTGCGATCCCCCCATGGAAAGAGTTCAACACAGACGGTCACGGTCTATCGCGGTACGACCCGCCATGTCGGGGTTAAGAATGCCCTCGCAAGTAGCAGCATCCAGGCGAGTACGGCAGGCTAGACCCGCCATGGAATACGCATTTCTCACCGGGACAGTCCTCGTCGCAGGAGTAGTGTTCGCCGTCATCGCCCAGTGGCGTGACTGGCGGCCGCCGATCGTCGTCGCAGTGGTCGTGGGCGTCGCCGTCCGCGTGCTGCTGCTGTTCACCGCGGCGCACGACTCGTGGCAGCCCGTCGACTTCGTCGAGAGCTTCAAGCCCGCGGGCGAGGCCGTGCTCAACGGCCAGGACCCCGTGCTGGCCAGCGAGGGCGGCTGGCACTTCCTGCCGACGATCCCGTACGTCTACGGCATCCTGCTGTGGATGGGCATCCCGTGGGAGTACGCCGGGCGGCTGGTCACCGTCGTCGCGGACATCGTCCTGATCCCGCTCGTGGCCAAGCTGGCCGGCGGCCCCAAGGCGTCGCTGCGCGCCCTGCAGTACGCGCTCAACCCGCTCGCGCTGCTGGTGGCCTGCATCCATGGCCAGGTCGAGCCGGTGGCGCTGGTCTTCGGCGTGGCCGCGTTCGTGGTGGCGCGCGGGCCGGGCCCGCACGACCGCGCCGGCGTCACCACCCGGGTCGTCGCCCGCGTCCGCCGTGGCGTGACGGCCTACGGCTGGCGCGCCTCTGTGTACCGCGTGCTCGGCCCCGGCGGCATGCTCCGGCGAGCGCTGACGCCCGGCCCGACCGACCGCGCCGACCTCAAGCGGGCCTGCCTGGCGGGCCTGCTCATGGGCCTCGCCCTGTGCGCGAAGAGCTGGCCGATCTGGCTCGTCCCCGGCATGCTGCTGCTCCTGCCGCACCTGCGCGCGCGGGTGGCGGCGCTGTTCATGACCGGCCTGGTGCCGCTGTTCTTCCTGGTCACCCTGCCCGTCTTCGCGGGCACCACGCTCCAGCAGATCCCTGAGGTCATCAAGACCATCCAGGACATCCGCCCGATCGTCGGCGAATGGGGCTGGACCCCGTGGTTCACCGGCGGCAACTGGGAGCTGCGGGCCGATCTCGCCAAGTTCGGCACCAACCTCATCTACGCCTGCGTCGTCGGCGTGATCTTCCTCTGGCGGCGGGCCGACCCGATCGACATGACCACGGCCATCCTGCTGATCTTCATGGTCGTCACCCCGCGGCTCGGCGCGCAGTACCTGCTGTGGTTCATGCCGTTCCTGATCGCCCGGCCGACCCGGTTCGCGTGGCCGGCGATCATCGGCGGGTCGGCGTGGGCGGCCTACGGCTACCTGTACATGACCCAGTTCGACGTCGACACCTGGTGGTTCCTGCACTCGCAATGGTCACGGGCGTCCATCGTGCTGCTGCCGCTGCTGTTCGTCGCCATGCCGTGGGGCCGCCGCGTCGCCTCCCGCCTGACGGCCACCCCGGACGAGGCCACAGGCAGGGCCCCCGTCACCTCCGCCGTCTAGGACGTCCGTTTCCTACAAGAGCCGGGCGTGCCGTGCCGGATAGCGTCCGCCCATGGACACGAACACGACAGGCGACGGCATGCTCGCCCGTGCCGCCGCCTACCTGGAGCTCCACGGCAGGCTGATCGACCGGCTGCGCTTCGCCGCGCTGTTCGCCGGCGGACCGGCGCGACCGGTGCTGGACGCGCTGCGCTGCTACCAGAACGCCGACGGCGGCTTCGGCAACGCGCTCGAACCCGACCTGCGCGGCGCCGCCAGCCAGCCCGAACCGGTCGAGGTGGCCTTCCACATCCTCGACGAGCTGGACGCGTTCGCCGACCCGATGGTGCCGCCGGCGTGCGACTACCTGCTGTCGGTGACGGCGGGGGACGGCGGCGTGCCGTTCGTGCTGCCCAGCGTGCGTGGCATGGCCCGCGCGCCCTGGTGGGAGACCGGCGACGACCCGCCGGGCAACCTCGTGCCGACCGCCTCCATCGTCGCGCTCCTGCACAAGCACCGCGTCCGCCATCCCTGGCTGGAGCCGGCCACCGGGTTCTGCTGGACGCGGATCGCCGCCGTCGAGCGCACCACGCCGTACGAGGCGCGGGCCGTCGTCGCCTTCCTGGAGCAGGCGCCGGACCGCGAGCGGGCGGAGGCCGAGTTCGCTCGGCTACGGCCCGCCATCCTGGACACCGTCGCCCTCGACCCGGACGCATCCGGCGAGGCGCACTTCCCGCTGGACTTCGCGCCGTCGCCGCTGCGGCTGCCGCTGTTCGACGCCGGGCTGCTGGACCGGCACCTGGACGCGCTGGCCGCCGCCCAGTCGCCCGAAGGCGGGTGGAACGGCAACTGGACGATGTGGACGCCGCTGGTCGAGCACGAGTGGGGCGGCTACGTGACCGTCGAGCGCCTCAAGACCCTGCGCGCGTACGGCCGCCTGAACGCCTGAACGCCTGAGCCCTCACTCCGCGCTGTCGGTGCCGTGGCCTAGCGTGGAGGGATGTACGAGGAACGGCCGCCCGCGCCCGGGCTCGCCGGCCGGGTCGTGTGCGAGTGGGCGCACGTCAGCGAGGCCGGAGGCACACAGCTCGTGGTCCCGGACGGCTGCGTCGACCTCATCTGGGGGCCCGGCGGGCTCTTCGTGGCGGGCCCGGACACCGGGCCGATGCCCGCGCCCATGCTGCCCGGCGACAGGTATGCCGGCATCCGGTTCCGGCCGGGCGCGACGGGTGAGGTGTTCGGCGTGCCCGTCCACTGGCTGCGCGACGAGCGCGTCACCCTCGCCTCGCTGGACGCCCCGGCCTGGCGCCCCGTCCTGTCACCGGACTCTCCGCAGAACGCGCTCGCCGATCGCCTGCGCCTCATGCGGGCCGCCGTCACCGCCCGGATCCGGGAGACGGCGCCCGCCGACCCGGCGGCCCCGGCCCTGGTCGCGGCGCTGCGCTCGGGGTCGAGCGTGCGGGAGGCCGCCCGGGAGCTCGGCTTCAGCGAGCGGCAGCTCCGCCGCAGGAGCGTGGCCGGGTTCGGCTACCCGCCCAAGACGCTCCAGCGCGTCGTGCGGTTCCAGCACGCGCTGCGGCTGGCCCGCTCGGGTGTCGCCCTGGCCGAGGTGGCGGCGGCGTCCGGCTACGCCGACCAGGCCCACCTGTCCCACGACGTCAAGCGGCTGAGCGGCGTCCCGCTGGGCCGCCTTCTCACCTGACTCCGCCCGGCCCCGGCGTCATCGCCGCCGCTGGACCGGACTTCCGGCGGCCTTGGCGTTCTCGGCCACCGGGTCTCCGGTCGCGGCCGGCGGGCGCGACTCCGTCGGAGGTGGGGTGCCGGGCGGCGCGGCGGCGGGCGGTTCGTCCGGCGGCGTACCGGACAACAGCGCAGAGGCCCAGGTGGCGCGCGGATCGCTGTCCACCAGCAGGGCCCGCGCGAACAGGCTCAGCGGAATCGCCAGCAGCGCCCCCAGCGGCCCGAGCACGAACGCCCAGAGGATCAGCGACAGGAACGTCATCGTCGTCGACAACCCCACCGCGTCGCCCAGGAACTTCGGCTGGATGAACGACTGGATCACCACGTTGATGACGCAGTACGCGGCGATGACCAGCAGCATCTGCTTGACGCCGCCGTCGAGCAGGGCCAGCAGGGCGGGCGGGATGAGACCGAGGACGAAGCCGACGTTCGGGATGTAGTTCGTGATCAGCGCCAGGACGCCCCACAGCACGGGCAGCGGCACGCCGAGGATCGACAGCGCCGCCGTGTCCAGCACCGCGCAGATCAGCCCGAACACCGTGGAGACGATGAGGTAGCGCCGGGTCTTCTCGGCGAACGTGTCCAGCGCGCCCACCAGCCGGTGCTGGTGGGCGTGCCCGGCGGCCAGGATCCTCGCGGTCACGGGCGCGTCCAGGCACATCGCGAGCAGCAGCACCACGATCAGGAACAGGCTGGACAGGACACTGACCAGGCTGGACAACAGGCTCTGCACGACGCCCACGATCTTGTCCACGTCGATGGCCTTGACCGCGTCGTTGATCATGCTGTTGCTGACGCCGTGCGCCGCCGCGAAGCTCTGCGCGTCGCTGAGGAGCTTCTGGAACTGCGGGGCGTACGTGGGGAGCAGCGTGGCGAGCTGCGTCACCGAGTACGTCGCGACCGCGACCATGCCGAGAAGGACGAGCACCACGATCAGGAACGGCAGGAGCACCTGCGACCAGCCGGGCGCGCCGCGCCGCTGCAGCCACCGGCGCACCGGCGAGACGGCTATGACGAGGACGAGCGCGAGCACGACCGGGCCGAGGATGGACGCGACCTCACGCATCCCGAACAGGGCGATGACCGCCCCGGCGATTCCCAGCAGGACGATGAGCGCTCTGGGTAGGGCAGGTTGATCGCGCACGTCATGTACCTACCCGGGGCTGGGCGGGAACACCGGAAAGGGCTCGTGAATCCGTTGATTTGACGGTTCGGGAAGGGCTGCATAGAGTTCACCAGTCCCACGAGGACGGCGGTGATCGCCGGCCTCGCTCAGGGCCCCTCCCCAGTCCCATCGCCATCCGGCGGATCACTGTGCGTCTGCACCGTGCCTCTGGACAGCGGCTTTGACATCGGTCAGATGTCGGAGTAGGGTTGGAGAGTTGCCTCGGAGACGGGGCAGAGTCCGAATTCCGGAAGCGCCGAATTTGACAGTAAATCGGGTCGCTGAAAGAATAAAGACACAACGAAAGACCGAAGCGAAAAGCGCCTCTCGCAGTTCC
>NZ_JBITIP010000028.1:0-93880 GCF_044459125.1 Nonomuraea sp. NPDC050383 | reverse complement strand
GGGGGCGGGGGGGGGCGGGGGGGGCCCCCGCCACGCCGGCGACCGAGTGGACGGCAAGAGCGCACCCGCTTCACGGGTGCGCTCTTCACGGTCTGCGCTTAATCTGGAGGAGCGGTCGCCGTGGTCGGATGACCGCGGCACCGGCCGCGGTCGCCGGTGGGCGGGTGGCCGCGACACCGGCAAGGGGAGCCGGCAGGGGGCGGCGAGAGCGTGCACAGGCCGTGCTACATCCAGTGATGACGTCTGCTCAGACGTCCAGCTTCATCGGGCGCCGCGGCGAGGTGGCGGCTGCCCGGCGGCTGCTGGCCCGTGGACGCCTGCTGACCCTGACCGGGGCCGGCGGGGTCGGCAAGACGCGGCTGGCGCTGCGCGTGGCCGAGACGCTGCGACCGGCGTTCGACGACGGGGTGGAGATCGTCGAGCTGACCTCTCTGGAGGACCCGGACCTGCTGGTGCCGGCCGTCGCGACGGCGCTCGGCGTCCGCGACGCGGGGGCGTCCCCCATGACCGTGCTCGCCGACTACCTCTCCGGCCAGCACCTGCTGCTCGTCCTCGACAACTGCGAGCACCTTCTCGACGCGTGCGCGAAGCTGGTCGACGGGCTGCTGCGCGGCGCGGGCCGCCTGCGGGTGCTGGCCACCAGCAGGCAGACGCTCGGTGTGGTGGGCGAGCAGGTGCTCGTGGTGCCCTCGTTGTCCGTGCCGGACCAGGCCGCCGAGCCCCGCGACATCGCGCGCAGCGAGGCCGTGCGGATGTTCGCCGACCGGGCGGCGCGGGTGCGTCCCGGCTTCACCGTGGACCGCACGGACGCCGCGCTGGTCGCCCGGCTCTGCCGCCGCCTCGACGGCATCCCGCTGGCCATCGAGCTCGCGGCGGGACGGCTGCACTCCATGCCGGTCGAGGAGCTGGAGCGCCGGCTCGACGAGCGGTTCGAGGTGCTGGACGCCGAAGGCGCCGGGAACGTGCCGCCCCGCCACCAGACGATGCGCGCGGCCGTGGACTGGAGCTTCGGCCTGTGCACGCGGGCGGAGCAGCGGCTGTGGAGCCGGCTGTCGATGTTCGCGGGCGGCATGGACGTGGACACGGCCGAGGAGGTCTGCCACGGCTGCGGCATCGACCGTGGGGACGTGTTCGACCTGCTGGCGGGGCTCGTGGACAAGTCCATCCTGGTCGCCGACCACCAGAAGGACCGCGTCCGGTACCACATGCTCGACAGCATCCGCTCGTACGGCCGGGAGAAGCTCGCCGAGAGCGGCGAGGAGGACGCGCTGCGGCGGCGCTACTGCGACCACTACCGGCGCCTCGTCGCCGAGCAGCGGGTGGACCGGCTGGTGCCCGAGCAGCTCGACCGTTACCGCCTGCTGGCGACGGAGCTGCCCAACATCCGCGTCGCGCTCGACGCGTTGTACTCCCGGCCGGAAGAGGCGGCGGGCGGGCTCGACATGGTCTCCGCGATGTGGGGCTACTGGATCCTCGCGGGCTCCGTCACGGAGGGCCGCCACTGGCTGGACCGCGGGCTGGGCCTGGTCACCCCCGGCTCCCGGGCCCGCCGTACCGCGCTGTGGGTGTCGGCGATGCTCGCCCTGCTCCAGGGCGACCGCGCCGAGGCGGAGGACATGCTGGAGGAGTCGCACCGGCTGGCCCGTGAGGCGGGCGACGAGGAGACGCGGGCGTTCGCGACGCAGGTCTCCGCCATGGTCGCCTTCTCGGCCGGTGACCCGCGGAGCGGGATGACCCTCATGGAGAAGGCGCGGGCCGGTCACCAGGACCGCGGCGACCTCAGCGCCCTGGCCATCAACCTGTTCTACGACGTCTCGTTCAGCGCGGGCGAGGATCCCGAACGGGCCGGGGACCTGGCCCAGGAGTTCCTGACGCTGTGCGTGAAGCGGCGCGCGGAGCCCTCGCGCGGGTACGCGTTGTTCGCCGTCGGCATCACCGCCTGGCACCGGGGCCACCCGCAGCGGGCCGAGGAGACGCTGCGGGAGGCGGTGGCCGTCAGGCGAGCCATCAGCGACAGGTGGGGGCTCGCGGAGTGCGTCGAGGTCCTGGCCTGGATCGCCGGGGCGCAGGGCCGCCACGAGCGCGCCGCCCGCATGCTGGGGGTGGCGAACGCGCTCTGGCAGGCGATGGGGGCCTCGCCGTCCCGGCTCTGGCCGCACATGCGCGACCACGAGCACTGCGTGGCACGGGCGCGCGAGGCGCTGGGGGCGCGGGCCTACACGGCGGCGTTCCACAGCGGCGAGCGGATGGGACTGGACCGGGCAGTCGCGTACGCGATCGAGGGCTGAGCGGACGGGGCTATTGGCGGGATGCCCTGACGGGCTTGACCTTCGGGCAGTTCGTGCCGTTCGCGGGGGCGGCCAGTGTCGTCAGGTACCGGTCCACGAGCCGGTCCACGCACGCCGAGCCCTTGCGGTAGGCGGTGTGCCCGTCGCCGTCGAAGGTCAGCAGCACACCCGACGACAGCTGCGAGGCCAGTGCCTGCGCCCACTTGTACGGCGTGGCGGGGTCGCGCAGCGTGCCGATCACCAGGATGGGCGGGGCGCCGTCGGCCCGCAGCGGCCGGATCGACCTCTTCCGCCTGACCGGCCAGTAGTCGCACGGCGTCGTCCCGGTCCTGGCCGTGGCCTTGTGGGTGGGCGGGTGGTCCAGGCAGTCGATGGCCTCGTGGGCGGCGAAGCTGTTGGTGTACGTGCCGTCCGCCCGGCGCTCGTTGTACAGGTCCGCGAGCAGCAGCAGCCTCGTCCCGTCCCCCTGGAACGCGTCGGCCAGCGCCTGCCGCAGCATGGGCCAGGCGGACTCGCTGTAGAGGGCCGACAGGACGCCCGTCACCGCGATCGCCTGGCTGACCTGCCGGCCGTCGTACACGTTGCGCAGCGGAGCCCTGTCCACCCGCGTCAGCAGGGCTTCGACCTTCTTGTTCGCCGCGCCCAGCCGGTGCGTCGGGAACGGGCAGTCCTTGGCCTTGAAGCAGTCGCGCAGGAACGACTCGAAGGCCACGTCGAAGCCGCCGGACTGCCCGGTGCCGAGCTCGTCGCCGGTCCGCGTGGGGTCCATGGCGCCGTCGAGCACCAGCGCCCGCACCTTCCCGGGGAACAGGTCGGCGTACGTGGCGCCGAGGAAGGTGCCGTACGAGTAGCCCACGTACGTCAGGCGGGACTCGCCGAGGGCGGAGCGCAGCACGTCCATGTCGCGGGCCGCGTCGGTGGTGGCCAGGTGGGGCAGCAGCTTGCCGGAGCGGGCCTGACACGCCTGGGCGAACTGCTTCTGCGCCAGGTCGAGGTTCTTGACCTCGAAGGCGGTGTCCGGCGACCTGTCGATGGCGTAGTAGCCGTCGAGCTGGGCGTCGGTGAAGCAGCGCACCGCGGTGGAGGCGCCGACGCCCCGGGGGTCGAACCCGACCAGGTCGAACCGGGCGCGGACGGCGGGGGAGAGGAACGCGTCGGCCTGCCTGGCCGCCTGGACGCCCGACTCGCCGGGACCGCCCGGGTTGACGACGACCGCCCCGGCCCGCCGGCCGGTGGCGGGCAGGCGGATCACCGCGATGTCGATCCGGTCGCCGCCCGGCTTGGCGTAGTCCAGCGGCACCTTCAGCTTGGCGCACTGGTAGCCGCCGCCGCAGGGCATCCACGACAGCCGCTGGCCGTAGAAGGCGCCGAGCGCGGCGGGCCGGCCGGGTGCCGGTGCCGCCTCCGCGGCGCGCGCGGGCTGGGCGGTGGCCGTGAGGCCGGCGATGAGCAGGCCGGCGAGTGCGGGTGTGATCACGCTGGGTAGGCGTCGCATGGTCGTGTCCTCGTCTGGCGGCCGAGTGTGTGGATTCGCCTGGTTGGCCCTTGATTATTGGGACCTGCCGGTTGCGAGGCTCTTGACGAGCGCTGACCTGTGACAACGGTGAAAGTTGAGGCATTTGTTCTGGTTGTGGGAGTCTGTCGGGGGAGTGACCCGGCTTCCGGTGCGGACTCCGGCGACGTTCTCGAAAGGTGATCCAGGATCATGCGCAAGACGATCGCGTTGGCCGTGGCGGCCGTCGCGCTGGCCGGCTGCGGAGTGCTTCCAGGCCGGCAGGCCGGCGGCGCCGGGGACGGGCAGGCCCAGCAGACCGCGGCCCGCGCCGAGACCACGACCGCCGCCCCGGCGCCCCAGCAGACCGAGGCGACCAAGGCGGCCGAGTCCACCGCGGCGATCGCGAGCCGGGAGGCGAGCACCTCGAGCGGCGGCCAGAACGGCAAGGCGCGGGTCGACATCACCGGCCTGAAGCGGCAGGGCAGGACCGTCACCCTCAACTGGACCGTCACCGCCCTCGACGGCAAGGTCAACATGCACAACGGCATGAGCACCGGGACGCTGGACTACTCGGTGTCGGCCGTCTCCCTGATCGACCCGGTCAACGCCAAGCGCTACCGCGTGGCCCGCAACGGCGCGACCGCCGACAGCGAGTGCGTCTGCTCCCGTACCCAGGGCCAGTTCCTGGAGGGGGGCCAGACGACCTCGCTCTACGCCGTCTTCGCGGCCCCGCCCGCGGACGTCACGCAGGTCAACGTGGAGATGCCGATGATCGGCGTGCTCACCGATGTTCCGATCTCTTAGCGTCGCCGCCCTGGGCGTCGCCGCCGGGCTGCTGGTGCCGGCGAACCCGCCGGCCGGTCCGACCGCCCCGCCCGTCCCGTCGGACGCGAACGCGGTCGTGGAGGACCTCGTGCTGCCCGTCGAGGACATCATCGGCGAGGTCGAGTCGCTCGACGGCACCCAGAGCGAGACGAAGCAGGGCGTCCAGGTCACGGTCGCGCTCACCAGCGACGTGCTGTTCGCCGTGGACAAGTGGGCCTTGACCGGCGCCGCCAGGAAGCGGCTCCAGGGCGTCGCGGAGAAGGTCAGGACCGAGGGGGCGGGCGGCGTCGTCAAGGTGCAGGGGCACACGGATGATCAGGGCTCCGACTCCTACAACCTGCGCCTCTCCCAGCGGCGCGCCCAGGCCGTCGAGCGGGGCCTGCGCGGGCTGCTCGCGGACGCCGGCGTCACACTTCAGGCGCAGGGGTACGGCGAGACCCGGCCCAGGCTGCCCAACCTCGTCGACGGCAAGCCGGTGGAGCGCAACCGGGCCAAGAACCGCCGGGTGGAGATCGTCTTCGACGCCCGTCAGTGAGCCGCGGGCGGCGGACCCCCGGTCAGTCGCCTGGCAGCTCGCCCAGGGTCGCCGTGACCGTGGTCCGCGTGCCGTCCGCGCGGATGAGGCCGACCTTGACCTGGTCGCCCGGCTTGAGGGTGGTCAGGATCTCGGACAGGGCGGACATCGTGGGCGTCTCGGTGCCGTTGACGGAGACGATCACATCGCCGGGCCGGATGCCCGCCTTCTCGGCGCCGCTGCCCGGCTCGACGCTGACCACCCCGACCCCCGTCGTCTGGCCGTTGTCGCCGACGACCGTGCTGCCCCTGATGCCGAGGGCGGCGCGGTGCGTGTTGGTGACCTTGCCGTCGCGGACGATCTGCGCGGCGATGTCGGTGGCGGTGTTGCTCGGGATGGCGAAGCCGATGCCGGGGGCCGCGCCGCCGCCCAGGTTCGGGTCCGTCGCGGCGAGCGTCGGGATGCCGATGACCTGGCCGGACAGGTCCACCAGGGCGCCGCCGCTGTTGCCGGGGTTGATGGAGGCCGAGGTCTGGATGGCGTTGGCGATCGTCGCGCCGGGGGAGCCGGGATCCTGCGGCTCGCTGACCGTGCGGCCGAGCGCCGAGACGATGCCGTCGGTCACGCTGCCCGACAGGCCCAGCGGGTTGCCCATGGCGAGCACGAGCTGGCCGACCCGCAGCCTGGCCGAGTCGCCGAACCGGGCCGGCCTCAGCCCTCTGGGGTCGTCCACCTTGATCACCGCGAGGTCGCCGGCGGGGAACGACCTGACCAGCCGGGCGGACCGGCCGGCGCCGCCGGTGGCCAGGGTCACCTGCATCTGGGTGGCCTCGCCGACCACGTGCGCGTTGGTGAGGATGTGCCCGGCGGAGTCGTACACGATCCCGGAGCCGAGGCCCACCTTGGTGGTGATCTGCACGATCGACGGGAGGACCTCCTTGATGACCTGCTCGTAGGCCGTCTCCAGGGACTGGGGCGACGTGGGGACGACGGGGGGACTGGCGGGCGGGCTGGCGGGCGCGGTGGCCGTGCCGGCCGGGGAGCCGGCCGTCGAGGTGGCCGTGGCGCCGGAGGCTGAGGCACCGGACGTCGAAGAGCCGGTCGTCGTGGCGGACTGGATCGCCGAGCAGCCGGTCAGCAGGACGGTCAGGACGAATCCCGCGACGATCTTCCTCATGGGGTGGTACCTTCCCTGCCACCGGTGAAAGATACGTTTTTTCGCCATTTGTCCTGGTCAGCGCGGGTGTGCAGGGGTTTGAGGATATGGCGGGGTGCGGGGGTGGGGGCCAGGGGTTCCAGAACAAAATTCTGGCCAGGACATGGCGGAAATATCCCGGTCTGAAGTGACGTAACCTCAAGGTCATGGCGGACGTCGGTGACCAGCAGCCCAATCACGATGCTCCCACGACCCCGTTCCGGAAGATCGTCGTGCCCGCGGACGAGACGGTCGTGATCCCCCGGCCGCCCGGTTCCCGGCCCTCCGGCCCTCAGCCCTCCGGCGGCACCGCGGGGCCGCCGTCGCGTTCACCGCAGGGCTCGCCGCCGCACGCCCGGCCCCGACCGGGCCCGCCGTCCGGCCCTCAGCCGTCCGAGCCTCCCGCCACGCCGCAGTCCGGACCGAAGGCCGCGCCGCAGTCCGGACCACAGGCCACGCCCCAGCCTGGACCACAGGCCGCGCCGCAGTCCGGGCCGCAGGCCGCGCCCCGGTCCGGGCCGCCGCGGACCGCCCCGCCGTACGGTGCCCGTCCCGGTCGCGAGTCGGGGCCCCAGGCTGTCCCGCCGTCCGGGCCGCACGCGGATTCACCGGCCGGGAACGGTTCCGGGGCGCAGGCGGGCGGAGCGCAGGCGGGCGGGGCGCAGGCGGGTGCCGGGGCCGCGACGCGGCTGGGGCACGGGCCGGGCCCCGCGTCGCAGCAGTACCCCATGCCCCCGGTCGTGCCGCCCCCGCCGCCCGGGTCCGGGCTGATGAGCCGCATCGGCGACATCCCCATCCGGGTCGTGTACCTCGTCGGCGCGATCATCGCCACGGTGGTGGCCGTACTGCTGATCTTCGCCGTCTTCTCGGGTGACGTGCCCAAGGACCAGGGCTTGCCGCAGGGAGGCTCGATCGCGCCCCCGCCCGCCGGAGGCGCGAAGGAGCCCGCCGCCACGCTCGCCCAGTCGGCCGCGCCGTCGTCAACGCCGTCGTCCACCGGTGTCGCGCTGCCGCCCGTGCCCGCTGCCAAGGAGTACGCCGTGCTGCCGGGCACGGCCAGCGTCGTCATCGGCCTGGTCAGCGACCCGAAGGCGGGCCTGTCGTACCCGCGGCTCGGCCTGCCGTGGAAGAGCGCGACGTCAGCGCCGTTCTCGGTGGCTCAGCGCGCCGGCAAGGCGGCCGTCCCGGGCGCCCTGATCGGCTCGGCGCCGCTGCCGGGCGCCACCCCGGCGGCCCGCCCGGTGAAGGACTCCGACTACCGCAGGCTCGCCGCGCGTGCCGCGACGTGGGCGCTGGGCACGCAGTACCCGGCCGGGGCCACGCTCACCTGGACGGGCTCGGAGCGTACGCCCCTGGGCAAGGGGTGGACGCTGGCCTTCAGGGTCGCGTACGACGTGGACGGCGGGCAGCGCGTGGCGCAGGGCCTCGTCTCGGTCGTGGACACGGGCCGGGCGAAGCCCGCGATGCTGTTCGCCTCCGTCCCCGAGAGCGGCAAGAGCCGCTGGCGTGACCTGAACACGCTCGCCGACCGGATCGCCCCCATCTAGGCCAGAAGTATCCTCTAGAATATGGTTCTGGCATGACCGGGACCTCGGCTGGAGGATGAGCGATGGCGATCGGGTTGAACGAGGAGCATGAGGCGCTCCGAGAGTCGGTGAGCGGCTGGGCGGAGCGGAACATCCCCGCCGAGCTGCTGCGATCCGCGAAGGGTGAGCGTCCCCCGTTCTGGTCGGGGCTCGCCGAGCAGGGCCTGCTGGGGCTGCACCTGCCCGAGGGCGCCGGCGGCTCCGGCTACGGGCTGCTGGAGGCCGCGGTCGCCGTCGAGGCGCTGGCCGAGCGGATGGCGCCCGGACCGTACGTGCCGACCGTGCTCGCGAGCGCGGTCGTCCACGCCTCCAAGCGGCACGACCTGCTCACCGGCCTGGCCGACGGCACCCGCACGGGCGCGGTGGCGCTCACGGGAGGCGCGGCGGTCGGGGGGCCGGGCGGCCGGCTGACGGGGACGCGGGCCGCCGACGGGTCGCTGGCCGTGTCCGGCTCCGTCGAGCCGGTGCTCGGCGGGGCGTCCGCGGACGTGCTGATCCTGCCCGTGTCCACCGACGGCGGCGAGGTGTGGATCGCGCTCGACGCCTCGGACGCGAGCGTCACCTCGCTCAAGTCCCTGGACCTGACCAGGTCGTCGGCCAAGGTGGAGGTGACGGACGCCACCGTGCCCGCCGCCCGGGTGCTGGAGGGCGTGCAGGGGCTCGACGTGCGCAACCTGGCCGCCGTTCTGCTCGGGGCCGAGGCCGCGGGCCTGGCCGCGTGGTGCGTGCGCGCCGCCTCCGACTACGCCAAGGTACGCGTGCAGTTCGGCCGCCCGATCGGCCAGTTCCAGGGCATCAAGCACAAGCTGTCGCGGATGCTCGTGGCGCTGGAGCAGGCCCGCGCGACGGTCTGGGACGCCACCCGCGCCGAGGGCGGCGAGCTGGAGTACGCCGCCGCGATCGCCGGTGTGATGGCGCCCGACGCGGCCGTGCGGTGCGCGCAGGACGCGATCCAGACGTTCGGCGGCATCGGCTACACCTTCGAGCACGAGGCCCACCTGTACTACCGGCGCGCCCTGACGCTGCGCGCGCTGCTCGGCGCGTCGGCCGGCTGGGCGGCCACGGTCACGAACCTGGCCATGGGCGGCGTGTCCCGGGAGATGGAGATCGACCTGCCCGAGGGCGCCGAGCGGCTGCGCGAGTCGATCCGCGCCGAGATCGCCGAGATCAAGGCGCTGGAGGGCGTGGAGCAGAGGCGGGCGCTGGCCGAGCGCGGGTTCGTCATGCCGCACCTGCCCAAGCCGTGGGGCCGCGCGGCCTCGCCGCTGGAGCAGGTGCTGATCGCCCAGGAGCTGAAGGCCGCCCGCGTGCGGCTCCCCGCCATGATCATCGGTGCGTGGGTGGTGCCGTCGATCGTCTCGTACGGCACGCAGGAGCAGCAGGAGCGCTTCCTGCCCAGGACGCTCAGCGGCGAGACGATCTGGTGCCAGCTCTTCTCAGAGCCGGGGGCGGGCTCCGACCTGGCCTCGCTGCAGATGAAGGCGGAGAAGGTCGAAGGCGGCTGGCGGCTCAACGGCCAGAAGATCTGGACCTCCGTCGCGCACGTCGCCGAGTGGGGCATCTGCATCGCCCGCAACTCCTCGGCCGGCTCCAAGCACGAGGGCATCACGTACTTCCTGGTCGACATGAAGGCGCCCGGCGTGACGGTCCGGCCGCTGACCGAGATGACCGGCGAGAACCTGTTCAACGAGGTGTTCCTCGACGACGTGTTCGTGCCCGACGACCTGGTAGTCGGTGAGGTGGGCGACGGCTGGCGGGTGGCGCGCAACACGCTGTCCAACGAGCGCGTCTCGCTCTCCTCCGGCTCGGGCGGCACCGGCGCGTCCGTGCCCGACCTCGTCGGGCTGGCCGGCCGGCTCGGCCGGGAGCTCACCCCGGTCGAGGCGCACCAGGTGGCCGAGGTGATCTGCGAGGGGCACTCGATCAACGCGCTGTCGCTGCGCGTGACGCTCAAGCAGCTCGCCGGCTCCGAGCCGGGCGCGGACGCGTCGGTGCGCAAGCTGCTGTCCACCTCCCACGCCCAGCACGTGTCGGAGACCGCGGTCTCGCTGCTGGGCTCCGCGGCCGTGGTGGCGGCCGACATGACGCTCGGCGACGCGGGCTACTGGAACCGGGCGGTGCTCGCCACGCGCGCCATGACGATCTACGGCGGGACGACGGAGGTGCAGCTCAACATCATCGGCGAGCGCATGCTCGGCCTGCCCCGGGACCCCGAGCCCGGCCACTGACCGCGGGGGCCGCTTAGAGGTGGGGGCCGGCCGCCGACCGGCCCCCTACGGGGGTTCACGGGCCGACGGGCTGGAGCGGGGTCGGGGTGCCGTTGGCGGCGGGGCGCGGCACGCCGACCTTGATCTCGCCCACGCAGACCGTACGGCCGTCCAGCGCGCGGACGGCCAGGTCGCTGCCCCCGCCCTTGACCGTGGCGAACGTCCAGCCGAAATCCTTGCCCGCCGGGACC
Source organism: Nonomuraea sp. NPDC050383 (assembly GCF_044459125.1). Lineage (NCBI taxonomy): Bacteria > Bacillati > Actinomycetota > Actinomycetes > Streptosporangiales > Streptosporangiaceae > Nonomuraea > Nonomuraea sp. NPDC050383. The sequence goes on along the minus strand of NZ_JBITIP010000028.1, from coordinate 83,519 downwards.
GTCGTGACGGCCCCGCCGAGCCGCACCGCGATCGTGGCCGGCACGGGGTTGAGGTAGCCGACCTGGACGGTCCATTCGCCGTCCGGCAGGGAAGCGGGCAGCTCGAAGCGTCTTTCCCGCCCCGACACCGGGGTGCAGCCGCCGCGCTGGGGGATGGTCATGCCCTGGATCTCGACCGGGCGCAGCCGGCCGGCGTCGTCGAAGGCCAGCGGGTTGGGCACCGGCCCGGTCAGGGTCCGCGTCCAGGTCACCGGGTTCGGCGCGATCGGGCCGAGCACCCGGGAGGTCAGCGCGTAGTCGCGGAAGAACAGCGGGAGCACGACCTTGGCGGGCACGTGCGTGTCGAGGACGACCGCGCCGTGCGGGACCCGCGCGAGGGCTGTCCGGCCGGTCTCGACGTAGCTCCTGACGTGCTCGCCGAGCGGCATCCGCGCGTACCCGGCGGCCGACCAGACCGAGCCGGCGACGAACGCGGCGGCCACCGGGACCCAGGCGTACCGGAGCCCGGCGCGCAGGCGCGGCAGCCGCCGGGGTCCGGGGGCGGGGCGCCGCCAGGGGTCCTCCTCGCCCCGTACGGGGACGAACGCGAGGCCGATCACGACGGCCAGCACCATCGCGGTGGAGGAGACGTACCTCAGCTCCTGCCCGCCGAGGTCGGGGCCGAGCTGCACGACCCGCCCGATCATGACGGGGACCACGTCGGCCAGCGCGAAGTAGCCGAGCAGCGTCAGCCACGCCAGCCAGGCCCGCCTGCGGTGCCACAGCGACACGCCCACGGCCAGGAGCGCGACGCCGAGGGCCGCCCACATGAGCGGCCGGGGGGCGGCGGCGATGGCGTAGTCCTCGCTGATCGGGTACCACTGCCACGGCCCGCCCAGCGCCCCCGGCACCAGGGAGCCGGTGAGCAGCTTCCACGCGAAGCTCACGGCCACGGCCGGGTCGGGGAGCGCCGGCCGGATCGTGTCGTTGGTGAGCTGCACCGAGGTGAACAGCTGCCGGAAGAACACCGCCGCGTACCCGGCGACGACGGCGAGGTAGAGCAGCCAGGCGGCGCGCCGCCGGGCCCGCGGGAACCAGCCGATCGTCAGCACGAACGCCAGCACGAGGATGAACGGCGCCTTGACGAAGAACACCATGGCGAGCACCGCCCAGCCCGCCACGGCCACCGCGTGCCGGAACCGCCCGGTCCTGGCGTAGCGGACCTGGGAGCCCAGCGCCATCGCCAGCGCCACCTGGAACGGCAGCGTCTCGACGACCACGGCCCACCACGACAGCGACGAGACGGTCAGCGGCGTCAGCAGGTAGAACCCGAGCGGCACCAGGATCGCCGGCCGGGTCCCGAACAGCAGCCGCAGCAGCCGCAGTAGCGCGAACCCGGCGGCGGCCAGCAGGCCCATCGTGACGGCGTGGGCCAGCACCTCGTTGTAGACGCCGAGCCGGCCCATCGCCCAGTGGATCGCGAACGGCCCCGGCACCAGGTGCCCGTAGTCGACCCGCATGAGGTAGTCCCACGTCAGGTCGTGCTCCAGGCCGCGGGCGATGAAGGTGAAGTCGTCCTGGCGGAAGTACGTCCGGCGGACGAAGTCGAACCTCCAGACGAGCTGGACGGCGATCAGGGCGATGGCCGCGGCCAGCACGATGTCGCCGTGCCGCCCGTCACCGTTCTGCGCGTCACCGGGCCGACCATCACCGTGCAGCCCACCACCGGGCCGCCCGTCACCGGGCCGCCCATCTCTGGGCGGGCTCGTACGGGCCGCCGCCCCCGACTCGCTGGTCACCCAGTCCTCCCGGTCCCCCGGTCCCCCTCCGGTCTGGCGAAGCGTATCCAGGAGCGGATTCAGGCGGAATGCCCGTTGTGTGGTTGTGATGTCATAGCGGAATGCCCCGGACCCCGGCCGCCGCCCTGCTCGGCCTCGCGCTGGGCTGTCTCGCGCTCGGGCCCGCTCTGGGGTGGGGGTTCGTGCTGGTGCAGGACATGGTGTTCGTGCCGGACCCGGAGTTCTCGCGCTTCACGTTCGGGCTGTCGGGGGGCGCGCCGCGGGTGGTGCCGAGCGACGCGGTCGTCACGGCCCTGTCGGCGGTGCTGTCGGGGGAGCTGGTGCAGAAGGCCGTCCTGCTGGGCGTCTTCGTGCTCGGCTGCTCGGGCGCGGCGCGGCTGGTGCCGTCGGACGGGCTCGGGCCCCGGCTGGTGGCGGGGGCGTTCTACGTGTGGAACCCGTACGTGGCCGAGCGGCTGCTGATGGGGCAGTGGGCGCTGCTGCTCGGGTACGCCGGGCTGCCCTGGGTGGTGGGCGCCGTGGCCCGGGAGCCCGCCCGGAGGGGGTCCGCGTGGCGGCCGGCGGTGGCGATGCTGCCGGCGGCGGTGGGCGGGTTCGCCGCCATGACGGTGACCGCGCTGACCGCCCTTCCCGTGGCGCTGCTGAGCCCGGACCGCTCGGTGAGGGCCGGGCGGTGGCGCCGGGTGGTGCCGGTGGCCGTCGTGCTCGTGGTGTTCAGCCTGCCGTGGCTGGTGCCGGCGCTGCTGCGGCCCGCGGGGGTGACCGGGGACGGGGTCGGGGTGGAGGCGTTCGCGGCGCGGGCGGACGGGCCGTTCGGCGCCGTGGGGAGCCTGCTGTCGCTGGGTGGGATCTGGAACGCGCACGCGGTGCCCGCCGGGTACGGCACGCCGCTCGGCGCGGTGGCCCGGCTGCTGCTGTCCCTGGCCGGCATCGCGGGGTTCGCCGCGCTCGCCGGCTTCGCCCGGCCCGGGCGGGCCGCCTCGGGCGCCGGGCCTGCGGGAGGTCTCGGGTGGCGACGGGGGCTGGTGGTGGCGGCCGTGGCCGGGTTCGGGGTGGCGTGCCTCGGCGTGACGGCCCCGGGCAGGGCGGCGCTCACCTGGCTGGTCCACCTGTGGGGCGGGTTCGCGGTGCTCCGGGACGCCCAGCAGTTCGTCGCCCCGCTGGCGCTGCTGGAGGCCGTCGGGCTGGGGCTGGCCGCCGCGGCCGCGGCCAGGGCGCTCACCGGCGGTGGCCGGCGGGCCGTGGCGGTCCTGGCCCTGGTGCCGCTCGCCGTGCTGCCCACGATGGCGTGGGGCGCGACCGGGGCGCTGCGCGCGGTGCCGTACCCGGAGAGCTGGACGGCCGCCCGCGAGCTGATCCGGCGCGACCCCGAGCCGGGCGACGTGCTCGTCCTGCCGTTCGAGTCGTACCGGCGCTTCGCCTGGAACGGCGGTCGGGCGGTGCTGGACCCGGCGCAGCGCTTCTTCGGCGGCCGGGGGCGGGAGGTGGTCGCCAACGACACCGTGCGCGTCGGCGACCTGGTCGTCCCGAGCGAGGACGAGCGGGCGCAAATGCTAGAACACGTACTAGAAATGCCGTCGCCAGACCTGCTCCGGGCGGGGTTTCGGTACGTCGTCGTGGACGCGGGAACCCCGGCCGAACGTGCCGGGTTCGACCGGCGGCTGAGGGGCGCGAAGCTGCTCGTGGACGCTTCCGACCTGCGGCTGTACCGTGTGGGTGGACCGATTGCTCAAGGTTCGTCCGAATAGGCCCATTGATCAGTGGCTTTATTAAGATTTCGTTTAGCTACTTCCGAGTAGCAAGAATTGGTTCTAGGTTGGTGACGGTCCCCCAAGTGCCGCGCCCCAGGAGGAACCCCCCAGTGATCAAGATCCTCTTAGCAGCGATCATCGGCATCGCCGTGGCCGCCCTCGTCGCGACCGTCACGACGGTCTCCTTCACCGGCGCCACCGCGACGCCCGTGAACCAGCCGCTCTACAACTACGGCGACCGGTAGACACCACCGCCATGCCGCCCTCCCGTCAAGGGGACGAGCGGGCGAGCCGACCACCACTGCTCGAGATCGTCATTCCCGCCTACAACGAGGAAGGGCGACTCCCCGGGGGGCTCCTGCAGCTGTGCGCGAAGCTTGCCCGCATGCCGTTCCCGACCGCCGTCATCGTGGTCGACAACAACAGCACGGACTCCACCGCGGAGATCGTCAGCACCTGGCCGCGGGGGAAGGTCCCGGTCCGGCTGGCCCGGTGCGCGACCCCGGGCAAGGGGGCCGCCGTCCGCGCCGGCCTGCTCCAGACTCGCGCCCCGTTCGTGGGGTTCTGCGACGCGGACATGGCCACCGACCTGCGCGCCCTCGACGTCGCGTTCGGCCTGCTGCTCTCCGGTGAGCGGGTGGTCGTGGGCTCGCGCGCCCACGCCTTCTCCGACGTGGAGAACCGGCACAGCCGGGTCCGCGAGCTGGGCGCCGTCGGCTTCCGCTCGCTGGCCAGGGTGCTGGTGCGCGGGGTGAGCGACACCCAGTGCGGTTTCAAGTTCTTCGACGGCGCCCTCGTCCGCGAGGTCGCCCCGCGGCTGCGCACGCCCGGCTTCGCCTTCGACGTCGAGTTGCTCGCCCGGTGCGCGGAGAAGGGCGCGACCGTGCTGGAGATCCCCGTCCAGTGGCGCGACATGCCGGGCTCGCGGTTCTCACCGGCCCGGCACAGCGCCGGCATCCTGCTGGAGCTCGGCCGGATCTGGCTGACGCTCCACCTGGAGCCGCGCGCCTCCGCCGCGCCCGCCTGGGAGCCGCCGCTCGACCCCGTCGGGTATCCGTGAACATCGCCGTCGTCAACTGGCGGGATCCGTGGCACCCGGCCGCCGGTGGCGCCGAGACGTACGCGTGGGAGATGGCCCGCCGCCTCGCGGCGGCGGGCCACCGCGTTCACTTCGTGACCGCGCGCGCTCCCGGGCAGCCCGCCCGGGAGGAGATCGACGGGGTACGGCTGGTCCGCATGGGCGGTGCGTTCTCCGTCTATCCCCGGGTGCTGGCCTGGCTGCTGCCGCGCCGGTCGTGGTTCGACGTGGTGCTCGACTGCCAGAACGGCATCCCGTTCTTCACCCCGTGGGTGCTGCCCCGCCGCACCACCGTGCTGTGCGTGGTCCACCACGTCCACGACCGGCAGTTCGGCGTCCACCTGCCGCGCTGGCTCGCCGCGGTCGGGCGCCTCCTGGAGGGGCCGGTCTCCCGGTGGACCTACCGCCGGCGTCAGAGCGTGGCCGTGTCGCCGTCGACGGTGAACGCCATGCGCGAGCGGCTCGGCTGGACCGGGCCCATCCAGATCATCCCGAACGGCGTGAGCGTCAGCACGCCCGCGGACATCCGTAAGAGCGCCGCCCCCCGGCTCGTCTGCGTCGGCCGGCTTGTCGCGCACAAGCGCGTGGACCTGCTCCTCGACGCGGTGACCGAGCTGAGGGAGCGCTGGCCCGGCCTGACCGTGGACCTCGTCGGCCGGGGCCCCGAGGAGGCGCGCCTGCGCGCCCGGCTGCCGAAGGGCGTCACCATGCACGGATACCTGTCCGAAGCGGACAAGGAACGGCTCATCGCCTCAGCGTGGCTCCAGGTCAACGCCTCCCAGGGCGAGGGCTGGGGGCTGTGCGTGCTGGAGGCCGCCGCGCTCGGCGTCCCCACGGTCGCCTTCGACGTGGACGGGCTGCGCGACGCCGTACGGCACGGCGAGACCGGCTGGCTGCTGCCCGAGGGCACAAGTCTGGCCAAGGGCGTCGCCGCCGCGCTCGACGAGCTGGCCGGCGGCCGGAGCGACGGCTACGCGGCGCGGTGCCGCGCGTGGGCCGACCGGTTCTCCTGGCAGAGCAGCGCCGAGCGCATGGCCGCGCTCATGCGCGGCAGCCCCGCGGCCGTCCCCCTGTGGACCGCCCCTGCGCCCCTGGGGGAGGAGCGATGGTGAGCGACACGGCCCGGCACCGCCTGTGGCTGCTGCTCTGCTGCCTCGGCTTCGCGGTGCTGTCGTTCACCACCAGGCCCGGCAGCATCATCGGCGACACCAAGATCGACCTGGCGCTCAACCCGCTCGGCTGGCTGGAGCGCGCCGCCCACCTGTGGGACCTCCAGCACTTCGGCCAGCTCCAGAACCAGGCCGCCGGCTACCTCTTCCCGATGGGCCCCTTCTTCGCCCTGGGGAAGATCATGGGCGTCGAGCCGTGGGTGACGCAGCGGCTCTGGCTGACGCTGCTGCTCAGCGTGGCGTTCCTCGGCGTGGAGCGGCTGTCCCGGCAGCTCGGCATCGGCACGCCCGGCACCCGGATCGCCGGCGCCCTGGCCTACGCGCTCGCGCCCCGCGCGCTGTCCATCCTCGGCGAGATCTCGATCGAGTGGCTGCCCGCCGCGATGCTCCCGTGGATCCTCATCCCGCTGCTCACCGCGTCGGAGACCGGGCAGCGGGCCCGGGGCGCGATCAGGTCCGGGCTGGCCGTGGCGCTGTGCGGCGGCGTGAACGCCGTCGCCGTATTGGCCGTGCTCGTCGCCCCCGTCGTGTACATCCTGACCCGGCCCCGGCCGGTGCCGCGCTGGCGGCTGCTCGGCTGGTGGACCGGCGCGGTCACCGTGGCCACGCTGTTCTGGTGGGCGCCGCTGCTGCTCGTCGGCCGGTACGCGTTCTCGTTCCTGCCGTACACCGAGACGGCGTCCACGACGACGCAGGTCACGTCGCTGACGAACGTGCTGCGCGGCACCTCCGACTGGGTGCGCTTCCTGACCGTGAACGGTGTGGACCAGCAGCCGCCCGGCTACGCCATCGCCACCTCGGCCGCGATGGTCGTCGTCACCGGCGTGCTGGCCGCGCTCGGCCTTGCCGGCCTGGTACGGCGCGACCTGCCCGCCAGGGGGTTCGTGGTCACGCTGTTCCTGGTCGGGGTCACCGCGCTGGTCGCCGGGCACACGAGCGCGCTGGAGCCGATCGTCGCCGAGCCGGTGCGGTGGCTGCTCGACGGACCGCTCGCGCCGCTGCGCAACCTGCGCAAGTTCGACCCGCTGGTGCGGCTGCCGATCGCGTTCGGCCTGGCCCACCTGCTCGCCGTCAGCTACCAGCGCGCCCGCGCCGTCACCCCGTCCGCCCCGTCCACCGCACCGGCCGCACCCGCCGCCCCGTCGGCCGTGCCCGGTCCGGCGTCGGTCGCGCGCCCGCGGGCGAACGTCCGCCTGCCGGTGCGCGTGGTCGCCCTGGTCGCCCTGGCCGGGCTCGTGCTGCCCGTCTTCAACCAGGGGCTCGCCATGCCCGGCGCGTTCAAGGAGGTGCCGCTCTACTGGCGGCAGGCGGCGGCCTGGATCAACGAGAACGCGGGCGACGACGGCGTCCTGGTCGTCCCCGGCGCCAAGTTCGGCGAGTACCTGTGGGGCCGGCCGGTGGACGACCCCATGCAGCCGCTGTTCAAGGCCCGCTGGACCACCCGGCAGGTCACGGCCGCCGGCTCCGTCGGCCTGACCCGGCTGCTGGACGTCATCGACCAGCGCCTCACCTCCGGAGAGGGCTCGGCCGGGCTCACCGAGGTGCTGCGCCGGCTCGGCGTCCACTACCTGCTCGTCCGCAACGACCTGATGCGCGCCAACCTCCAGGGGGCCTGGCCGGCCCGCATCCAGGAGACGCTGCGCGAGTCGCCCGGCATCAGCCGCATCCGCTCGTTCGGCGGCGAGGTGGGCGACGGCTTCACCGACGACGCGGTCGACTCCGTCGACTGGCCCTCGCCGGCCCTGGAGCTGTACGAGGTGGCGGGCGGCTCCGAGCTGGTCGGCGTGGAGTCCGCGGGTGACGCGGTGCGCGTGCGCGGCGGCCCCGACTCGCTGCTCACGATGGGCGACCTCGGGCTGCTCGGCACCGGCCCGGTGCTGGTGAACGACGACGCGAGCACGTACGAGGTGCCGACCGTGGTCAGCGACGCGCTGCGGCTGCGCGAGCGGCAGTTCGGCGAGATCCGTACGAACTGGACACCTACGCTGACCGCCGACCGGCGCGCCGACTTCACCGGCGTACGGGCGCTCGACCTGCTGGAGGACGGCTGGCTGGAGGAGACCGCGACCGCCGAGTACGGCGGCATCTCGTCGATCACCGCCTCCTCCTCGGTGGCCGACGCCGACGCCATCTCCGGCCTGAGCACCCCCGGCCGCGGCCCGTGGGCCGCCATGGACGGCGACTACGAGACCGGCTGGGAGAGCGGCGGCTGGCACCGGCCGCAGGGCGAGTGGCTGCGCGTCGACCTGCCCCAGCCCCGCGAGATCCCGAGCCTCAAGGTGACCTTCACCAACAACGTGCTGCTCGGCCAGTCGATCAGGCGGGTGGCCGTGGAGACCGAGGGCGGCCGGCTCGTCCAGGACGTGCGGCAGACCAACGAGCCGCAGACGCTGCGCGCCCCGCCCGGGACGACGACGTGGCTGCGGATCAGGATCCTCGCGACGTACGACAGCGACTGGAGCTTCGTGCAGCGGGTCGGCATCACCGAGATGACGATCCCCGGCGTGCTGCCGGGCCGCACGATCAGGCTGCCCGGCGAGAGCGGCGACGCGTACGTGATGGACCGCGGGCTCGACGCGCGCCCGGAGTGCATGCGCAACCGCGACCGGTGGGTCTGCAACCCGCTGCTCGCCCGGCCGGGGGAGGAGGGCGCCGGGTTCGACCGCACCTTCTCCGCCGAGCGCAAGCACTCCGCCACCGTCCAGGGCACCGCCGTCCTGCGCGACTCCGGGCTCGCCGACCGCTACAGCCGCCTCAGCGGCGACCTCACCCGCGTCCAGGGCACCTCGCAGGTCAGCAAGGACCCCGTGGTCGCGCCGAGGTCCGCGTTCGACGCCGACGCCGCGACCACGTGGGTGCCCTCGCCCAACGACGCCGAGCCCACGCTCACGCTGCGCTGGAACGGGAAGCGCACGATCTCCCGCCTCCAGGTCGCCCGGCCCGGCGGCGACAAACAGCCGCTCGACATGGTCGTCGTCGGCGACAAGGGCGTGGTCCGCAGCGGGCGCGTGGACGCGGGCGGCGTCCTGAAGATCAAGCCGCTCACCACGACCCAGCTCAAGCTGCGCTTCTTCCCCGTGTCGCGGCGTCTCCAGGTGACCGAGCTGATCATCCCCGGCGTCGCCCCGGCCAGCCGGCCCGAGGGCATCCCGTTCCGGCTGCCCTGCGGCCAGGGCCCCGAGCTGCGGGTCAACGGCAAGGTCATCCAGACCCGCGTCACCGGCACCTACGCCGACCTGCTCGAACAGCGGCCCCTCCGTTTCACCGGCTGCGCCAGGGCGACGCTGTCGGCGGGCGACAACCGGGTGCGGGCCGCCGGCTGGGACCCGTTCGCGGTCGACGACCTGGTGATCGGCTCGCTGCCCGAGCAGCCGCTCCCGGTCGAGGGCGCCGCGGCCCCCGGCACCTGGACGCAGTCGGAGCGCGAGGTGCGCGTGACGGCGCCCAAGGACTCGTTCCTGGTCGTCAACGAGAACTACAACGCCGGCTGGCGGGCGAGCCTCGACGGCCAGACGCTGCGGCCGGTCCGCATCGACGGCTGGAAGCAGGCGTGGGAGCTGCCCGCCGGCACCTCGGGGACCGTGCGCCTGGAGTACGGGCCCGACCGGGCGTACTGGCTGGCGCTCGCGCTCGGCCTGGGCGGCATCGCCGTGCTCGCGCTGCTCGCCCTGGTGATGCGCGGCCCGCGCCCCGAGCACGTGCTGGAGACCGCCGCCGCCGCTCGCTCGCGGCTGTCCGGCTGGCGCATGCCGTACGCCGTCGCCGCGGGGCTGGCGTTCGGCGCCTGGGTGGCGGGCTGGGCCGGCATGCTCGTGGTCCTCGCCGCGGTCGTCGCGGTCCTCTGGGCCCCGGCACGGCGGGCGCTGCCGAGGTGGACGGCCCCGCACTGGGCGGCGGCGCTGCTGTTCTCCCTGGCGACGGCGTCGCTGGCCGCGGCGATGGCGCTGCGCGACTACGGCGCCGACGTGGACCTGCTCGCCGACCACGTGCCGCAGCTCGTGGCCTGCGCGGCCATGGGCGTGCTGTTCGGCCGGCTCGTCAGCGAACCGGCTCCGCCCGACGCTCCGCCGGAGCTTCCGGCGGAGGAGCCGATGCTGACCGGCGCCCGGTCAGCTTGAGCGCCCGCTCCTCGATGAGGTGGTAGCTGGCCACGCTCACGAGGAGTGAGCCGACGAACGTCAGGATGCCCACCTTGACGAAGTCGCCGCTGAACGGCTGGGTGTCGGTCACCTTGTAGTACAGGGTGATGACCGGCGCGTGCCAGAGGAAGAAGCTGTAGGAGATCCGGCCCAGGTACGCGGTGACCGGGTTGCCGAGCACGCGGTGCCTGAGCGAGTCGCGCCGGGCCGCCAGCGCGAACGGCGCGACGACCAGCACGGCCACCGCGGTCTCCAGGGTCATCCGCCAGAGCGACTGCGACAGGCTCGGCAGGTCGAGCGTGCGCGGGCCGGCCACCTCGGTGCTCAGCACCACGTACAGCAGCAGCGCGAGGACGAGGAGCTGCGGCGCGAGCGCGTCCACGACCCGGCTCTCCCTGATCCACACCGAGAGCACGGCCATGGCCATGCCGGCGGCGAAGTAGATGAGGTGGTGCGGCAGCCACAGGGCGAGCTGCGGCTGGTCGAAGACGTGGGCCGCCACCGCGCTGCCGAAGGACACCAGCGGGAGCACGGCGATGCCGCCGAGCAGCCGCACGGGCCGGTTGCCGTGCCGGGCCCAGCGGTGCAGCAGCCAGGCCAGGACCGGCAGCACCAGGTAGAAGGCCATCTCGATCGGCATCGTCCACATCTGGTACAGGCCGTCGGGGGCGCGGGTCTGCTCCGTGTAGTTCTGCAGCAGGAGCAGCCACTTCGCCCAGCCGCCGAGGTCCAGGGAGCTCCAGGCGAGCAGGGCGAGGGTCGTCACCACCCAGTACGCGGGCATGACGCGTAACACGCGCCGCCACAGGTAGCCGCCGGCGCCGGGGGCGGGCGTGTCCTCCAGCACGGCGCGGGCCCACGGCCGGTACAGGAGCAGGCCGGACAGCAGGAAGAAGATCGGGACCGCGATGCCCAGCCGGGTCGTCATCCAGGCGAACATGCCGTCGCGGTACATGACGCCGGTGTTGCCGGCCACGTGCAGCACCCACACGCCGAGGGCCGCCAGCGCGCGGATGCCGTCGAGGGCGGTGTCGCGACGGGCGGGGGCGTCGAGCGGCGCCACACGCAGCTCTCCGGGCGGCCCCGGAGGCCGTCCCTCCGCGCCCGCCGGGGCGGCGGTCTCCGCGGCGGCAGGGGCCTCTCCGGCGCTCGGGGCGGCGGGTGTCGTTACGGGCGCTTTCTCAGGACCAGGACCAGATTCCACGTGGCGAACTCCCTGACGATCGGGACCTTGAGCATCGGGCGGTACCACCAGGGCAGGTAGCGGGGGAACGCGTCGACGAGCTCGACCCGCCGGTCGCCGCGGGCCCAGCGCAGGCCGTGGGCGACGGAGACGGGGTAGAGGCTCCGGCCAAAGTGGTTTTTGGGCGGCTTGCCGTACTTTTCCTGATATTTCTGGGCGGCGCGGTGGCCGCCCAGGTAGTGCCAGGGCGAGGTCTCGTGACCGCCCCACGGGGAGAGCCAGTTGGTGTAGGCGAGGAAGACCAGCCCGCCGGGCCGGGTCACCCTGACCATCTCGGAGGCCATCCGCCACGGCTCCGGCACGTGCTCCAGCACGTTGGAGGAGAAGCAGACGTCCACCGAGGAGGTGCGCAGCGGCAGGTCGAGCGCGCTGCCGAGGACGCCGCCGCTGGGCGCGCCCTGGCCGGCCAGCTCGCCGGCGTCCACGTCCACGCAGACGCAGCGGGCGCCGTGGCCGCGGAACTCCGAGGCGAAGAAGCCCGGACCGCCGCCCACGTCCAGCACCAGCCGGTCGCGCAGGTCCACGTACCGGAGCAGGAGCCCGGCCGTGTCGGCCGCGAGCGTGGTGTAGTAGCCCTGCTGGTCGCCCTGCTCGGTGCGGAACGCCCGGAAGAGCCGGATGGACCGCGCCAAGTCAGCGCGCATGGGCATATTTGCCGCTTTCATAGGGAGAACCACGATAGAACCTGTTTCTATCAATTTGATTGCGGCTCCGTACCGGCCAGTGACGTATGTCACTCACTGTCATACTTTGATGCCGGATGTTTCGGCAAGACGACAACAGGTTCTAGGATCGCGGAGGCCTTTGATGGGTCGCATCTCCACGCTCGTCCTCATCGGGGTCGGTGCCTTCTTCATCGCCCTCGCGCCCCTCATGAAGTTCTGGGCGGCGGGTAAGATCATTTCCGCCCCGGCGAACCAGTGGGGCGTCACGCGGCTGGAGGCCAAGGGCGCCCAGTACTTCTCCACCCAGGACCTCAAGGTGCTCACGGCCGACCTCGACGTCATCGTCACCACGCGCGGCGACGTGAAGGAGGCCGACTCCGACCGGGTCGTCTGGGACGAGGCCACCGTCGTCAACGACGTCACCAACCACCGGCCGCAGATCGTCATCAGCGACCGGCGCAGCGCCTTCGACAAGTACACCGGCGTGGGCATGAACTGCTGCGGCGTCAACATCAGCAAGACCCCGGTGACGCTTGAGGGCCAGATCTACAAGTTCCCGTTCGACACGGAGAAGAAGACCTACCGGGCCTTCAACTCCACCGCGGGCAAGGCGTTCGACGCCCAGTTCGTCCGCGAGGACACCGTCGACGGCCTGCCCGTCTACGTCTTCGAGCAGACCGTCCCGCCGACCAAGACCGAGACCCGCAGCGCCCCCGCCAACGTGCTCGGCATGACCGGGACCGCGATGGTGCAGGTGGACCGCTGGTACGACGGCAAGGTGACGTACTACGTCGAGCCCACCACGGGCAGCCCGGTCCGGCAGGACCAGCAGCGGCACGAGGTGCTCAAGACCCAGGACGGCATCGAGCGATCGCCCGCCTTCGTGGCGGACGTCAAGATGACCGACCGCACGGTGAGCGACCTGGTCGCGCAGGCCAAGGACGGCAAGTCGAAGATGAACCTGCTGCGGAACATCATCCCGCTGGTGCTGCTCATCGTGGGCGTCGCGCTGGTGGGAGCCGGCGTCCTGCTCGGCCGCCGCACTCCCGAGGCCGGCGCCTGACCCGCCTCCCGGAAAAGGCCCGTGCCGCCGGCGCGGGCCTTTTGTCATCCGGCCGCCGAAGCGGCCGTCCCCGGTGGCCGTCACGACGCGTTACTAGAACGCGTTCTCATAAGATGTTACTGGCGGGTACCGACAAAAGGTTCTAGAGTAGAACGCGTTGCAGTTAACCGTTATGCGGTCGTATTGTCGGGCCATGCGGACACGTGTAACGGACATGTTCGGAATCGAGCTGCCGATCTTCGCGTTCAGCCACTGCCGGGACGTCGTCGCCGCGGTCAGCCGCGCCGGCGGGATGGGCGTCCTCGGCGCCCTCTACTTCACTCCCGAAGAGCTCGAGATGGAGCTCAAGTGGATCGACGACCACGTCGACGGCAAGCCGTACGGGGTGGACGTCGTCATGCCGGCCTCCTACGAGGGGGCCGACTTCCCGGCCGAGGAGCTGGTCGGCCGGCTCCAGTCGATGATCCCCGAAGGCCACCGGTCGTTCGTGGAGAACCTGCTGTCCTCCCACGGGGTGCCGGCGCTGTCGGCCGACGCCGAGGCCGGCAAGGTGCTGCTCGGCTGGACCGACGCCACCGCCCGGCCGCAGGTCGAGGTCGCGCTGCGGCACCCGATCGCCCTGCTGGCCAACGCCCTCGGCCCACCCCCGGCCGACGTGGTCGAGCTCGCCCACTCCCACGGCGTCAAGGTCGCCGCGCTCGCCTCCACCCCGCGCCACGCGCTCAAGCAGGTCGAGGTGGGCGTGGACGTGGTGGTCGCGCAGGGCACCGAGGCCGGCGGTCACACGGGCGAGATCTCCACCATGGTGCTGATCCCGCAGGTCGTGGACGCGGTGGACGTGCCGGTGCTGGCCGCGGGCGGGATCGGCAACGGCCGTCAGATGGCCGCGGGCATGGCGCTGGGCGCCGAGGGCGTCTGGACCGGCTCGCTGTGGCTGACCGTGGAGGAGGCCGACACGCCCGAGATGGCCAAGCAGCGCATCCTCCAGGCGACCTCACGCGACACGGTCCGCTCGCGGAGCTGGACGGGCAAGCCGGCCCGGCTGCTGCGGAACGAGTGGACCGACGCCTGGGAGTCGCAGGAGTCGCCGGGGACGCTGCCGATGCCGCTGCAGTTCATGCTGGTCTCGGACGCGCTGCGCCGGATCGGCCGCTCCGACGCCTCGGAGCTGGCCACCTTCCCGGCGGGCCAGGTCATCGGCCTGACCAACCAGGTGCGCTCCACCCGGGACGTCATGTACTCCCTGATGGAGGAGTACAGCGAGGCCCTGGAACGGCTGGACCGCATCACCGGGGACTGATGGCTGACACCGGCACGGTGGTCAGGCGTCGTGACCCTCGCGAGGACCGCCTTCCACGCGATCCTCGTCGCCGAAGAACTCATCCGCCTCATGTCGCATCGTGTGGTGATCGACGCGTGCCGGCCCGCGATGCTTGGCGATGAGTTCCTCGGCGCTGAGGGCGGTGTGCTTCATGGAGCCCATTGTTGCCCGGCGCAGCACGTGGGGCTACGCGGTCTCACCGGCCCTCGTAGGTGGCCGGGCGCTTCTCCTTGAAGGCTCGGGTGCCCTCGCGGGCGTCGGCGGAGCCGATCACCGGCCAGCCCAGGTCGTCCGACACCTTCAGCGCCTCGGCCTCCGGCATGCCGAGCGTGTCGCGGTAGGTGCGCAGGATGGCCTGGACAGCGAGCGGGCCGGAGGCGGCGATGTCGGCCGCCACCTCCAGGGCCGTCTCCAGCGCCCGCCCGTCCGGGACCACCCGGTTGACCAGGCCCATCGACAGCGCCTCGGCGGCCGTGACCGCCCGTCCCGTGAGCAGCAGGTCCATGGCGTGGCAGTACGGGATCTGCCGCGGCAGCCGTACCGCGCTGCCGCCCATGGGGAACAGCGCCCGCTTGGCCTCGAACAGCCCCAGCGTGGCCGACTCGGCGACGATCCGCAGGTCCGTGCCCACCAGCAGCTCGGTCCCGCCGGCCACCGCGTACCCCTCCACGGCGCAGACGATCGGCTTGGTGGGCAGCTCCTCGCGCAGCAGGCCCTTCCAGTGGAAGTTGGGGATGCGCGCGGCCCGCGCCTGCACGTCGGGGTCCGTGGACGGCGTGCCCATCGCCTTGAGGTCCGCGCCCGCGCAGAACGTGCCCTCGGCGCCGGTCAGGACCGCGACGCGGACCCCCGTCTCCTCCGACACGTACGCCCACGCGGAGGCGAGGCCGACCAGCATGTCCGAGGAGAGCGCGTTGCGGGCCTCGGGGCGGTTCATGGTGACGACCACGACGTGGCCGTCGCGTTCGACACGGCAGTGCGGGGTGCTGATCGGCAGGAGCTCCACGGACGCCTCCAGAATGCTTGTATCAAGCGCTTGGTAGGCAGTGATCCTACCCCGGCGCGGCCCGTCCGACGACGACCTCCGCCCGCCGGCGTCGTCCTACGATCAAGCGCTTGCTCTGCTCTCTCCGGCCGGGTTACGCTGCCCTGGCAAACGAGAACAAGTTCTCGTTTCCGCCTGGCAGGCCGGAGTCCTGTGGCGATCCTCCGGGCACCCGGCGCCTCGACCACTGACGAGGAGTACCCATGGGCACGCTCGGATTCTGGAGGCTGGCGCAGGCGGATCCCGGCTGGATCGCCGCCGTCGACCCCGACGGCACGGAGCACCGCGCGGGCGACCTGCTCGCCCGCTCCAACCGCCTCGTCCACGGCCTGCGCGAGCTGGGCCTGCGGCCGGGCGACGGCATCTGCGGCCTGGTGCCCAACGGCGCCGACGGGCTGGTCCTCTACCTGGCCGCGCTGCAGGCCGGCTGGTACTACACGCCCGTCAACTGGCACCTGACCGGTCCCGAGATCGCCTACATCGTGGCCGACAGCGAGGCCAAGGCGTTCTTCGTGCACACCCGTTACGCCGCCGAGGGCGTCCGGGGCGCCGAGGCCATCGCGCCCGAGCGCCGCTTCGCCCTGCCCGAGGGGGAGGCCGTCCCCGGCTTCCGGCCGCTGACGGACCTGATCGCGGGGCAGCCGGACACCCTGCCCGCCGGCCGCACGGCCGGGCTCACCATGCACTACACCTCGGGCACCACCGGCAAGCCGAAGGGCGTGCGGCGGCCGCTCAACGGGCTCGACCCCGACGACGCCGCCGAGATGATGACGTTCCTGCTCGGCCTGTTCGGCATCACGGCGGGCCGGCCGAACGCGCACCTGGTCACCTCACCGAACTACCACACGGCCGTCACCCAGTTCGGCGGCACGGCCCTGCACATGGGCCACACCCTCGTCTACATGGACAAGTGGGACGCCGAGGAGACGCTGCGGCTCTGCGAGCGCCACCGGATCACCAACTCCCACATGGTCCCGACCCACTTCAAGCGGCTGCTCGCGCTGCCCGAGGAGACCCGGCTCCGCTACGACCTGTCCTCCCTGAAGTGGATGATCCACGCAGCCGCCCCCTGCCCGGTCCCGGTCAAGCAGGCCATGTTCGCGTGGTGGGGCGACTGCGTCTACGAGTACTACGCGGCCACCGAGGGCGGCGGCACCCTGGCCACACCCGAGGGCTGGAAGTCCCACCCGGGCACCGTCGGCAAGGCGTGGCCGATCAGCGAGCTGCTCATCGTCGACGACGACGGGCAGCCCCTGCCGACCGGCACCCCCGGCACGATCTACATGAAGATGCTCGGCGCCCGCTTCGAGTACAAGGGCGACCCGGCCAAGACCGAGGAGAGCCGGCTCCAGGACTACTTCACCGTCGGCGACATCGGCTACCTCGACGACGACGGCTACCTCTACCTGTGCGACCGCAAGTCCGACCTGATCATCTCCGGCGGGGCCAACATCTACCCGGCCGAGATCGAGAACGAGCTGATGATCCACCCCAAGGTGGCCGACGTGGCCGTCTTCGGCATCCCGGACGAGGAGTGGGGCGAGCAGATCAAGGCCGTCATCGAGCCCGCGCCCGGAGCCGCGCCCGGGCCGGAACTGGCCGCCGAGATCCTCGACTCGCTGGAGGGGCGGCTGGCCCGGATGAAGTGGCCCCGGTCGATCGACTTCATCGAGGAGATGCCCCGCGAGCCCAACGGCAAGCTGCTGAAGCGCAAGCTCCGCGCGCCGTACTGGGAGGGGCGCGACCGCGCCATCTGAGGGCGCCATCCGAGCATGATCCGACAACACAGAGCGGAGGGCGTGTGGAGACGAGCGAGCCGCTGGTCGCCCGGCATGTGCTGGAGTTCCCCGGCGGGTACACGCGGACCACGGGGCCGGTGATCGGGCGCTTCCTCACGGAGCTGCGCGCCGGCCGGATCGTCGGGGTCAGGACCGCCGAGGGCCGGGTGCTGGTGCCGCCCCTGGAGTACGACCCGGCGACCGGCGACGCCGTCGCGGACGAGTACGTCGAGGTGGGCCCGGCCGGCACGGTGACGGCCGCGGCCTGGGTCCAGCAGCCCCGGCCCGAGCACCCGCTCGACCGGCCGTTCGCCTGGGCGCTGATCAGGCTGGACGGCGCCGACACCGCGCTCGTCCACGCCGTGGACGCCGGCAGCCCCAAGGCGCTGACCCCCGGCACCCGCGTGTGGCCGGTCTGGCGGCCGGAGCGCACCGGCCACATCACCGACATCTCCCACTTCGCACCGGAGGTGTCCCGGATCGTCTCACCGGTCCGCCCCGAGTACCGCATCCAGGCCGGCGGCGCGCTGCGGGTCTTCCTCGAAGGCGTCCGGCGCGGCGTCTTCCTCGGCGGCCGGTGCGCCACCTGCGAGAAGGTGTACGTACCGTTCCGCGCCTCCTGCCCCGAGTGCGGCAGCCGCATCGAGGAGCGGGTCGAGCTGCCCGACACCGGCACCATCACCACGTTCGCCATCAACAACCTGCCCGACCCGCGGGCCCCCGAGGTGCCGTTCGTCTCGGCGTACATCCTGCTCGACGGCGCGGACATCCCCATGATCGCGCTCGTCGGCGGCGTGCCCGCGCACGAGGTGCGCCAGGGCATGCGGGTCCGCGCCGAATGGGTCCCGGAGAGCGAGCGGACGCTGTCCATGGCGAACGTCCGGTGGTTCACCCCCACCGGCGAGGAAGACGCGGAGCTGACTTGACGGCTCCCTCCCTGAAGTAAAGGGAGGGAATTCCTGATTCACCGCCGACTGCCTGCCGAGGAGGACTCCTCTTGAGGTCTCACATCAGCTCCACAGGCGTTTTCCTTGTCCGCCAGCCCGGCGGCCAAGATGTTCCTCGCCGCGTTGGCGTCCCGGTCGTGGACTGCGCCGCAGACGCACCGCCAAGTCCGGACGTTCAGCGGCATCATGTCGTGCAGGGTTCCACATGCCGAACACAGCTTGGACGATGGGAACCAGCGGTCCACCACGATCACCTCGCGGCCGTACCACTGCGCCTTGTACTCCACCATGATCCGCAGGTCCCGCCAGGCTGCGTCGGAGATGGCGCGAGCCAGTTTGCCGTTCTTGACCATGTTGCGGATGGCCAGGTCTTCCACGACGATCACTTGGTTCTCGCGAATGAGCCGTGTGGACAGTTTGTGCAGGAAATCTCGGCGTCGGTCAGCGATCCGGGCATATATACGGGCAACCCGCAGCCGGGCCGCGGCGCGGTTGTTCGAGCCCATGGCTTTGCGGGAGAGCGCCCGCTGTGCCTTGGCCAGCCTCCGGCGGTCGGCCCGCGCATGTTGGGGATTGGCGATCTTTTCGCCGGTCGAGAGAGTGACCAGCGTCGTGATGCCCGCGTCCACACCGATCGTCTGCTCGACCGGCACGAGCGGCGTGATGTTCTCGTCAACCAGGATGGACACGAACCAGCGTCCAGCCGCGTCCTTCGACACGGTAACCGTGGACGGCTCGGCGCCGTTCGGCAGCGGACGGGACCACACGATGTTCAGTGGCGCGTCCATTTTCGCCAGCGTCAACTGCCCCTGGCGCCAGCGGAAAGCGCTGCGGGTGTACTCGGCCGAGAGGCGCGACTTCTTGCGGGACTTGAATGTTGGATACTTGGCTCGTTCGGCGAAGAAGTTCGTGAACGCCGATTGCAAGTGGCGCAGCGCCTGCTGCAAGGGGACGCTGGACACGTCCGACAGGAATGCGTAGTCACCACTACCTTTCCACGCTGTCAGCGCAGCCGAGGACTCGACGTAGGAGATGCGGCGGCCTTCCAGCCTGTAGGCGCGAGTGCGTTCTTCCAGGGCCTTGTTGTAGACGAGGCGGACGCAGCCGAACGTCCGGGCAAGCTCTTCCATCTGCTCCGGGGTCGGGTGGAAGCGGTACTTGTAGGCCCGCTTCACGGTTTGCGTCACCCCTCATATTCTGCCGCGCCATCAGCTGGATGTCGTGCAAACGTTCGATCCCGTGGCGCGGCTCTGCTTTTCCATCCACGCCTGAAGGGCGTGTCCACGCTGAGGGAGTTTCGATGAGAGACGTGGCCATCGTCGCCTTCGCCCAGACCCGGCACACCGACCACGACACCGGCGTGTCGGAGCCCGAGCTGATCCTGCCGGTGATCGAGGAGGTGAAGGGGCGGACCGGGCTCAGGAGGTTCGGCTTCACCTGCTCCGGGAGCTGCGACTACCTCGCGGGCGCGCCGTTCTCGTTCGTCTCCGCGCTCGACGCGCTCGGCGCCTGGCCGCCCATCTCCGAGAGCCACGTCGAGATGGACGGCGCCTGGGCGCTGTACGAGGCGTGGGTGCGGCTCCAGCACGGCGACGTCGACACCGCGCTGGTGTACGGCTTCGGCAAGTCCTCGCTCGGCGACCTGCGCTCGATCATGACGCTCCAGCTCGACCCGTACTACCTGGCGCCGCTCGGCCTCGACCAGGTGTCCTTCGCCGCGCTCCAGGCCGCCGCCGTCGATGCGGACCGAGCCGAGCTGGACGCGATCGTGCGGCGCAGCCGCGCCGCCGGCCGGGACAACCCGTACGCGCTGGACCTGCCGGAGGAGATCCCCGGCGAGACGGCCGTCGAGCCGCTGCGGACCTGCGACATCGCGCCCGTCACGGACGGCGCGGCGGCGGTGGTGCTCGCGGCCGGCGACGCCGTCGCGGACCTGTGCTCCCGTCCCGCCTACATCAGGGGCATCGCGCATCGCATCGAGCCGCACTACCTGGGTATGCGCGACCTCACCCGGTCGGCCTCCGCGGCCGACGCCGCACGGGCCGCGGGGGTCGGCAAGGGCCCCGTCGAGGTGGCCGAGCTGCACACCCAGTTCGCCCACGAGGAGATCGTCCTGCGCCGGGCCCTGGAGCTGCCCGCCGGCACGGTGGTCAACCCGTCCGGCGGCCCGCTGGCCGCCAACCCCGTCATGGCCGCCGGCCTCATCAGGATCGGCGAGGCGGCCGGGCGCATCCACGACGGCACCGCGTCGCGCACGGTCGGCCACGCCGCCGGCGGCCCCTGCCTGCAGCACAACCTCGTCACGGTCCTGGAGGCATGACATGGGAAACCGCTGTGCCGTGATCGGCGTCGGCCAGACGCACTACACGACCAAGCGCCGGGACGTGTCGATCGCCGGGCTGGTGCGCGAGGCCGCGCTGCGCGCGCTGGAGGACGCCGGCCTGACGTTCAAGGACATCGACGCCGTCGTCGTCGGCAAGGCGCCCGACCTGTTCGAGGGCGTGATGATGCCCGAGGCGTACCTCGCCGACGCGCTCGGCGCGGCCGGCAAGCCGATGATGCGCGTCCACACCGCGGGCAGCGTCGGCGGCTCCACCGCGCTGGTCGGCGCGAGCCTGGTGCAGGGCGGCGTCCACGACCGGGTGCTGGTGGTGGCCTTCGAGAAGCAGTCGGAGTCCAACGCCACCTGGGCCCTGTCGACGCACCTGCCGTTCAACGCGTCGCTGGTGGTCGGCGCGGGCGGCTACTTCGCCCCGCACATCAGGGAGTACATGCGCAGGACCGGCGCGCCGGAGCACATCGGCACGCTCGTCGCGGTCAAGGACCGGCTCAACGCGCTGAAGAACCCGTACGCCCACCTGAAGATCCCCGGCATCGACCGGGCCATGGTGGAGTCGACGCCCATGCTGTGGGAGCCGATCCGCTACCTGGAGACGTGCCCGTCCAGCGACGGCGCCTGCGCGATGGTGCTGGCCTCGGAGTCCGCGGTCACCGGCACGCCCGCCTGGATCCACGGCACCGCGATGCGCTCGGAGCCGATCTTCCGGGCCGGCCGCGACACCGTGAACCCGCAGGGCGGCAAGGACTGCGCCGCCGACGTCTACCGGCAGGCCGGCGTCGGCGACCCGCGCCGGCAGATCGACGTGGCCGAGGTGTACGTGCCGTTCTCCTGGTACGAGCCGATGTGGCTGGAGAACCTGGGATTCGCCGCCGAGGGCGAGGGCTGGAAGCTCACCGAGTCCGGCGCCACCGCCCTCGACGGCGACATCCCGTGGAACGCCTCCGGCGGCGTGCTGTCCAGCAACCCGATCGGCGCGTCCGGGCTGATCAGGTTCGCCGAGGCCGCGCTCCAGGTGCGCGGCATGGCCGGCGAGCACCAGGTGGACGGCGCCCGGCTGGCGCTCGGCCACGCCTACGGCGGCGGCGCCCAGTTCTTCGCGATGTGGATCGTCGGACGGGAGCGGCCCTGATGGAGTTCAACCACGCCGACCTGTTCGAGGGCGTCGCCGACGTCGTCGGGGACCGGGTGGCCGTCGTCTGCGGGGACGAGCGCCGCACCTACGCCGAGCTGGACGCCGAGGCCAACCGGCTGGCGCACTTCCTGCTGGAGCGCGGCGTCGAACCCGGCCAGCACGTCGGGTTGCACCTCTACAACGGCGTCGAGTACCTCGCCGGGCTGCTGGCCGTGCTGAAGATCCGGGCCGTGCCGATCAACGTCAACTACCGGTACGTGGAGTCCGAGCTGCTCTACCTGTACCGGGACTCCGACATCCGGGCCCTGTTCTACGACGTGGAGTTCGACTCCCGGGTCGCGGCCGTGGTCAAGGACGCGCCCCTGCTGCGCCACCTCGTCGCCGTGGGCGGCCCCTCGGTCATCGCCGACGCCGTGCCGTACTGGATGGCGCTGGAGAGCGGCAAGGCCGAGCGGGGCTTCGCGCCGCGCTCCGGGCAGGACGTCTACATCATCTACACCGGCGGAACGACCGGCATGCCCAAGGGCGCCATGTGGCGGGTCGAGGACATGTTCATGGCCTTCGGCGGCGGCAACCCGTACGGCGAGCCGCGCGCCACGCCGCAGGAGGTCGTGGCCGGGGCCGCCGGGTCCGGACCCCTGGTGATGATGGCCACGGCGCCGCTCATGCATGGGGCCGCGCAGATGGCCACGTTCATCGGCTGGTGGATGGGCGCGACCGTCGTGTACGTGCGCAGGTTCGACGCGGCCGGGGTGTGGCGGGCGGTCGAGCGCGAGAGGGTGTTCACGATGAACATCACCGGCGACGCGATGGCCAGGCCGCTCGCCGAGGAGCTCGAACGCGGAGGCCACGACCTGTCGTCGCTCGGCGTGATCAGCTCCACCTCGGCGATCCTCAGCGGCGCCGTCCGCGACCGGCTCCAGGAGTTGCTGCCGAACGTCATGATCCTGGACAACTTCGGCTCGACCGAGTCCGGCTTCACCGCCTCCGGCGTGCCCGGCTCGTCCCCGGAGAAGGGCCTGCGCTACCGGCCGAACGCCTCGGCGCGGGTCGCGGTGCTCGACGAGCGGCTGCGGCCGGTGGAGCCCGGCTCGGGACAGCTCGGCACCATGGCCAAGGCGGGGCGGATCGCGTTCGGCTACTACAACGACCCGGACAAGACGGCCCGCACGTTCGTCACGGACGACGCCGGGACGCGGTGGCTGCTGACCGGCGACCTCGCCACGGTGGACCCCGACGGCACGGTCAACGTGCTCGGCCGCGGCTCGCAGTGCGTCAACACCGGTGGGGAGAAGGTGTTCCCCGAGGAGGTGGAGGCCGTGCTCAAGGGGCATCCGGCGGTCTTCGACGCGGTGGTCACCGGGGTGCCGGACGAGCGGTGGGGGAGCAGGGTGGCGGCCGTGGTCGAGCCGCGCCCCGGCGTCGAGGTCACCGCCGCCGAGCTGGACGCGCACTGCCGGGAGCGGCTGTCGGGCTTCAAGGTGCCGCGCACGTACGCGTTCGTGGCGGAGATGGTGCGCTCGCCGGCGGGCAAGGCCGACTACCGGTGGGCGCGGGAGACCGCGGAGGCGGCGGCCTCGTCGGGTTAGGCCTTCTCGCCGGTGAGGACGGCTGCCAGGCCCAGGTAGACGAGGCCGGTGCCGACGTCGAGGCGCCGGCGGGCGCGTGCTGACCGCTTCATCCGGCCCGCCAGCCCCGACGACAGCAGCGCGTACGCGCCGTCGCTGAGCAGACCGAGCGTGATCCACAGCGTGCCCAGCACGAGGATCTGCGGCCCGACCGGCCCCGCGTCGCGGTCGATGAACTGGGGCAGGAACGCCAGGAAGAAGATCGCGGTCTTGGGGTTCAGCACGTTGACCACGAACCCCTCCCAGAACATGCGCCGCCGGCTGTGCGGCTCGGCCGCGACGCCCGCCCCGTCCTCCCCGTCCTTGGCCCGGTGCAGCAGCTTGCGCAGGCCGAGCCAGACCAGGTAGGCGACGCCCGCGTACTTGACCACGGTGAACGCCGTGGCGGAGGCCGCCAGCAGCGCGCTGACGCCGAGCGCGGCGGCGGCCACGTGGACCAGCGAGCCCGTGTGCACGCCGAGAACCGACACCAGGCCGGCCGAGCGGCCCTGCGACACGCTGCGCGTGACGATGAACAGGACCGCGGGACCCGGCACCAGGAGCAGGGCCAGGGTGGCGGTGCAGAACACAGCAAGGGTCGCAATATCGGGCATATGGTCATCGTAGGTACGCGGTCAACGCCTTTTCGTCCCGGGCCGTGCAGGTGAGCCGCCGGTCGGGCGGCTCGGCGAGGAGGGAGCGCCGGTGGGACGACGGACGCCGATGCTCTGGGGCGTGCTCGGTCTCGGCCTGGTCGCCCTGGCACTGGGACTCTTCCTCGGCCGATGCGACAGCTTCGGGCTCTTCCCCCTCGTGGTGACCGCGTACGTCGCCGGCACGGGCCTCCTCGGAGGAGCGCTCATCCTCCGCTACCGGCCTGGGGCGGTGGCGTCGGTCCTGGTCCTTCTCTGCGTCGTCGCGGCGGCCTTCCTCGGTGGCGTTCTGGCGTTCTCCGTCGCCTTCGCCCGCTGTTTCGAGTTCTGACCGGCGGGACTCTCAGAGGCTGGCGCGGAGGGCTCCCAGCAGGGCCTCGGTGGCGGGTGGGTGGGGCGGCTCGCCGTACACGGCGGCGTGGACGTGCCTGGTCGAGCCGGGGATCTCGGCCACGGAGACGTCCGGGTGGCGGTGCGCGCGCAGGGCCAGCCCCGGCAGCACGGTCACGCCCATGCCCGCCGCGACGAGCGCCTGGACGGCCACGATGTCGTCGCTGGTGAACGACAGCCGCGGCTCGAACCCCGACTTGGCGCAGATGTCGAGCAGATGGCTGCGGCACCGGTCGCAGCCGGCGATCCAGTCGGCGTCCGCGTACGCGGTCAGGTCCCCGGGCTCACCGGTGGAGACCAGCAGGCTGGGGTCGTCGAGCAGGTGGATCATGGTGATCCCGGCCTCCTCGGGCGCGGTGTCGTCGTAGCGGAAGACCACCGCCACGTCGACGCGCCCGGCGCGCAGCATCCTGAGCGCCTCGGGCGGCTCGGTCTCGGTCAGGTGCAGCTTCAGCCCCGGATGGTCGCGGGCGAGGCGCGTCGCGGCCTCGGGGACGAACGTGCCGAGCGCCGACGGGAACGCCGCCAGCCGTACCCGGCCGGAACGGAGGCCGACGTGCGCCGCGAGCTCCTCGGCCGTGGCGTCGATCCGGGCGAGGATGTCGGCCGCCCGTGCGGCCAGCAGCCGGCCCGCCTCGGTCAGCCGGATGCCCCGGCCGGCGCGCTGGATCAGCCGGGCGCCCGTCTCGGCCTCCAGCCGCGCGAGGTGGTGGCTGACCGAGGGCTGCGAGTAGTGCAGCTCCCGGGCCGCCGCCGTCAAGGAGCCCTTGCGGGCCACCGCGTCGAGCACGCGCAGCCGTACGACGTCCAACATCCATCAATCATATCTATGGGTCACGCAGAAGACTTCTGTTGGACCTATCGGTCTGTCTGTAGCACCGTAGAAGGGGAAGGCGGATTATCTGCATTCCCTAGGGGGATACCATGGAAATGACGGCCATCACCGAACGGCCCGGCCTGAGCGACCTGGTCACCGGCATCGGACGGATCACCGCACGCGGGCTCCTCCTGCGCGGCACCGCCCACGAAGTCGCGGCGCTGCTGCGCGACGGCCTGCCCGGCCCCGACATCCTGACGCCCGAGGAGCGCGCCGGTGTGCCCGGCAGTTACGTCTCCCACGTCCTGCACGCCCAGCAGGACTTCTCCATCACCGCCGTGGTCTGGCAGCCCGACGCCGAGACCGTCGTCCACGACCACGTCTCCTGGTGCGCGTTCGGCGTGATCAGCGGCATCGAGCACGAGACGCTGTACCGCGACATGGGCGACCACCTGGTCGAGATCGGCCGCGCCGACAACCTTCCCGGCGACGCCAGCGGCTTCGCGCCGCCCGGCGACATCCACCGCGTCCGCAACACCAGCGGCGAGGTGGGGGTGTCGCTGCACGTGTACGGCGCCGACATCGGCAAGCTGGGCAGCAGCATCCGCCGCACGTACGACCTCCCGATCCGCTGACGGCCCCGGCGGTCAGCCGAGGTAACCGACCAGCCGCTCCGCGAGCTCGGCCGGACGGGCGAGCATGGGGCAGTGGCCGCCCGGGATCTCGTCGGGCGTGACGCCGAGCCGCGCCCGGACGACCTCCCGCATGAACGCGGGCGTGAAGAACCGGTCGTCGCGGCACAGCAGGAACCGCGTCGGCACGTCGGGCCACCTGTCCAGCGGCCACGGCTCCGCGTCCGCCGTGCCCGCGTGCTGCCTGGAGCCGGCCATCATCTCCGCCGCCAGACCGGGGTCGACGTCCTGCAGGAAGAGGTCCACGCCCTCCCAGTCCCCCTGCCGCCAGCCGGTGTTGTGCCACCAGTCGGCCGGCCGCTCGCCCGGAGCCGGGATCATGGCCGTCACCAGCACCAACAGGTCCGCGTGCACCCGGTCGCAGACCAGGGGCGCGACGAACCCGCCCCAGGAATGGCCGACCACCACCAGATCGGAGCAGCCGGCGACCGCTTTCACGACCGTGTCGGCGTAGTCGCGAAGCCCCGCGGACTCGTCCTCGACCGGCAGGTCCACCGCCACCGCCTCGTGCCCCCTGCGGCGCAACTCCGGCACGACCAGCCGCCAGTCGCGGCCGCTGCCGCCACCACCGTGGATCAGCGCGAACGTCGCCATGTCACCCTCCTCCTGAACGCTTGTCCTCGTTGGACCCGCCGCGGCCCGGAAACTCATCGCGACGCCCCGATTGAAGCTGGAGTATCAGTAATCGGTGATCAAAGAACTGTAAAAGAAGTTTCTTACTATGATCTCCGGATGCTTTCCGCCGCCCCCGCCGCCGCCTCAGCTTCGCCGCACACCCGGCGTCTGGCCTGGTTGGACGCGCTGCGCGGGCTGGCCGCGATCGTGGTGGTCTTCGAGCACGCGCTCGAACCGCTGTGGCCGGAGGCGCGGACGCCGATCAAGGCCGTCTTCGATCCCGGCTGGTACGGCGTTCTGGTGTTCTTCCTGGTGAGTGGCTACATCGTGCCGGCGTCGCTGGAGCGCCGGGGTAGTGTGCGGGCCTTCTGGATCTCGCGGTTCTTCCGGCTGTGGCCGCTGTTCGCCGTGTGCGTGGCCGGCATGATGCTGCTGGCGGCGGCCGGCTGGGACAGCTTGCACACCTGGTGGGGCAGCCGGCCGGTGGCGCTGGCCCTGGCGCACGCCGGCATGCTGCAGAACCTGATGTACGTGCCGAACCTGGCCAATGTGCTGTGGACACTGTCCTACGAGATGGCCTTCTACCTGCTGCTGACGGCGATGTTCAGCCTGGGCGTACACCGGCGCAGCACCGCGGCCGCGCTCGCGTTCGCGGCGGCCGCGGTGCTGGGTGCCGGGCTGCTGCCGGTGGCGCTCCTGTCGGCCGGTGGGGCCGGCCGGATGCTCACCGTCGTGGTCGTGGTGACCGCCGTGCTGGCCGCCGGCCTGGCCGCGACGTTGTCCGGCGGCAGGCGGGTACGGCAGGTGGGCGCGGTGGTCATCGCCGGCACGATCCTCCTGCTGCTGGCGGTCAACCAGAGCTACCCCGGGCCGTGGCAAGGGCTGTTCATCCTGGCGACCATGTTCGCCGGCACCGCGCTGTATCGCGTCGAGACGCGGGGGCTCGGCCGCCGGCACATCGCCTGGGTGGCTCTGATACCGCTGGCGGGACTGTGGCTGGCGCGCGCCGAGCTCGGGACGCAGGTGGCGATCGCGGCGGCCTGGCTCACCTTCGCCGCCGGGACGGCACTGCGCCACCGCACGATGCCGTCATGGCTGACCTGGCTGGGCCTGGTGTCCTACTCGATCTACCTGCTGCACCCGCTGCTGCTGGAGAGCGTGGAGTTCTTCCTGCCGGACCCGCCGGCCGTGCCGCCGGCAGCGCGCATGACGCTGCTGGCGGGGGTGTACGCGGCGCTGCTCGGCCTGTGCGCGCTGACCTGGCGGTGGGTGGAGCTGCCGGCGCAGCGGCTGGGCAGGCGCCTGATCAGCCGGGCCGAATCCCGCCGGGCGGGGTCCGGCCTGGCGGGGGGCTCAGAAGAACCAGCCGACGAGCCGCACGTTTTCCGCGCCGTGTAGTCCGCCCAGTGTCACGGCGTAGTTCGCCCAGTGTCACGGCCACCACCGATCGACCCGTCCCTCACTCCCCGGTGGTGCCGTCGATCCGCTCGCGCAGCAGGTCGGCGTGGCCGTTGTGGCGGGCGTACTCCTCGATCATGTGCACGAGGATCCAGCGGTGGGAGAACCTCTCGCCGTGGCGAAGCCGCTTGCCCAGGGCGTCGAGGGGCAGCCCGGCCGACACCTCCCGCGCGTGCTCGACCTCGGCCCGCCAGATCGCGAACGCCTCCTCGGCGGACGTGTCGTCCACGTTCTCGAAGTCGGCGTCCCGGTTGGTCTCCTTGCCCCACAGGAGCGGCACGTCCTCGTCGCAGAGCACGTGCCGGAACCACGCCCGCTCCACGTGCGCCAGGTGCCGTACCAGCCCGAGCAGCGACATGCCGGACGGCTCCACGGCCGGCAGCCGCAACTGCTCATCGGTCAGGCCCTCGCACTTGAGGGTCAGGGTGTCACGCTGCCAGTCGAGGAACGTGCTCAAAGTGACCCGCTCATCGGCGGCCAGCGGAGGGTCAACACGGTTGTCTGCCATGTGCGGCAACGTACCCCGCCACCCTCTGACCGCGCATCCGGTGCATTGACTGACGTCGGTGTCAAGGTTTCATACTTGGCCGCATGATCTTCACACAGGCGGAACTCGACTATCTGGCCGGACAGCATCTTGCCCGCCTGGCCACCGTCTCTCCTGCGGGTCACGTTCAGAACAATCCCGTGGGGTTCTTCGTGGACGCCGCCTCGGGCACGATCACCATAGGCGGGCACGCGCTGGGGGTGTCGAAGAAGTTCAGGAACGTCCAGCAGGGCAGCACCGTGTCTCTCGTCGTGGACGACCTGGCCTCGGTGGACCCGTGGGTAGTGCGCGGCATCGAGATCCGGGGCTCGGCGGTGGCCCTGACCGATCACGAGCCGCCGGTCCCGTACTTCTCACGGGAGATCATCAAGATCACCCCCAACAAGATCATCTCTTGGGGGCTCGACGGGGCTCGGTCGAGCCGCACGGTGTGATCGACGCTCGACTGACCGGGCGCTGGTGGGCCCGCCGGCCCGACAAGGTCGGCGCTCACTCGTCGGCGGGGGCCGTTCGGGGCTCCAGCAGGTGGAGGATCTCGGTGTGGCCGGTGCCGAGCCGGCGTTCGGAGCGGAGCGCGCCCGTCTCGTCGCGTACCTCCGCCACGATCCGCACGTCGCCGCCCTCCGACCGCTCGTGGCGGACCGTGACGCGGCGTCCCGGTCCCGCCCCGGCCTGCGCCAGGAGCTCCGCCTCGATGTCGCGCCCGGCGTACGGGCGGGCGTGGTCGGCCGGGGTCCGGCCCTGGCCGTCGCGGTGGGCGGGGCTCGCCCCGTGGTCGAGCAGCGCCCTGACCACGGCCGTCGAGCCGTGTCCGGCGGCGTGGGACAGCGCGGTGCGGCCGGCCGAGTCGCCCAGATCAGGTGTGGCGCCCCTGACGAGGAGGGCGCGCACGACAGCGAGGTGCTCGTTCGCGGCGGCCCAGTGCAGCGCCGTCATCCCGGTTCGATCGACGTCCTCCCGCCGGTCGGGGTCGGCCCCGGCGTCGAGCAGGGCCTCGACGACGTCGAGGTGCCCCCAGGCCGCGGCGGCACACAGCGGCAGCCCTTCGTGGTCGTCCCCACCCTCGCGGCCGGGGTCGGCGCCGGCTTCCAGCAGCACGCGTACGATCTCCGCGTGGCCCTGCACGGCGGCCCGGTAGAGGGCGGTGCTGCCGTTCTCGTCGGGCTCGCCCGGGAGCGCGCCGCCCTGGAGCAGCCGCCGCACCGTTTCGGTCTCGCCCAGCGCCGCCGCCGTCACCAGACCCGCATCCTCGCTCATGCGCGCCAGTCTCGTACGAGACCGCCCGCGTGATCCACTCGTTTGAACGCTCTGCTCTACGTCCTCACGGAGGCGTGGTCGCTGCCCGCCTGCCGGCGGACACGGTCCCGCACGACGACGCCGTGGCCAAGGCGCGGGGAGGTGGGAGGCGCGGAGCCCCCCACAAGCCACGGTCGAGGAACCCCGGGGTCAGACGCCCAGGGCCGACGGGGAGCCGAGCTCCTCCAGGAACAGGGCCTCGGCCGTGGCGACGCGGCGCAGCTCCTCCAGGTCCACCCGCTCGTTCGGGGCATGCACCGCCGCCTCCTCGTCCTCCGCCCCGAAAAGCAGGATCTCCGCCGCCGGGAACTGCTTGAGCAGCGTGTTGACCAGCGGGATGGAGCCGCCGGCCCCGACGTCGCGGGGCGGGCGGCCGAAGGCGCGCTCCATGGCCCGGTTGAGGGCGGCGCGGGCCTTGCCGCCGGAGTCGGCCTGGAAGCCGGACCCCACGGTGAAGTCGCCGAACGACACCTGCGCGCCCCACGGCGCCACCTGGCGCAGGAAGTCGACGACGGCGTTGACCGTGGTCTTCGGGTCGCCGGCCGGGGGGACGCGGACGGTGACGCGGGCCCGGGCCATCGGCTGGACCGCGTTGATGGCCCCGGAGACCGTGGGCACGTCGAGGCCGGTCACGGTGATGGCGTAGGACGCCCACAGCCGGTCGGCGAGCGAGCCGGAGCCGACGAGCGAGACGCCGTCGACCACCCCGGCCGTCCGGCGGAACTCCTCCTCCGACGGCCCCTGCCCGAGGAACGTGCCGCGCGGCAGGCCGGGCACGCGGATGTCGCCGTTGTCGTCGTGCAGGGAGGTGACCATGCGCATGAGCGCGGCGAGCGCGTCGGGAGCGGCGCCGCCGAACTGGCCGCTGTGCACGGACTCGCGCAGCGTGCGGACCTCCATGGTGAACGCCGCCATGCCGCGCAGCGACGTGGTGACGGCGGGGTCGCCGACGCGCGGGTTGCCGGTGTCGGCGACCACGATGGCGTCGGCCCGCAGCAGGTCGGGGTTGCGGTCGACGAAGGCTTCGAGGCGCTCCCCGGCGTACTCCTCCTGGCCCTCGATGATGACCTTCACGCCGACGGGGAAGCGGCCCTGGAAGGAACGCAGGGCGAGCACGTGGGAGATGACGCCGGACTTGTCGTCGGCGGTGCCCCGGCCGTACAGCTGCCCGTCGATGAGCGTGGGCTCGAACGGCGGGGTGCGCCAGGCGGCGGGGTCGCCGGCGGGCTGCACGTCGTAGTGGGCGTACAGCAGGACGGTGGGCGCGCCGGGAGGCGCGGGCGCCTCGCCGTACACGGCGGGGAAGCTGCCCTCGACGGGTATCTGCTGCACGCGCGGCAGCCCGGCCGAGCGCAGCAGCTCCTCGGTGTAGGCCGCGGCCGCGTACACGGGCTCCTCGGGATGCCCGGGGAAGGCGACGGACGGGATGGCGGCGAGCCGTCGGAGCTCCTCGACGGCCTGCGGCATCGCCGCGGCGACGGCGTTCTCGATCTGGTCAGGAGTCACGGGACGGTCCCCCGGGGTCGTTTCGGTAGTCAACATCTCATTGGATCACAGACGCTCCCGCACCGCGGGAAACGGGCATGACCCGCGCGCAAATCTACCTGCGGATTTCGTAGCGGTTACATGGAGCTTCTGCGGATCTCGGTTTTCTTGCAGAGTGTCGCGACGCTTTCGCTTGGCAAACCCCAAGTGAACATGCAGACTGTGGGGAGGTCAGAGGCAAGGGAAGATAACCATGACGCAGCCGGACAACGACATCAACAAGGCCGCGCAAGACCACCTGTGGTTGCACTTCACCAGGCATAGCGCCTATCAGCAGGCCGAGATCCCGACGATCGTCCGGGGCGAGGGCTCGTACATCTACGACATCCACGGCAAGCGCTACCTCGACGGGCTCGCCGGGCTCTTCGTCGTCCAGGCCGGCCACGGCCGCAGCGAGCTGGCCGAGGCCGCCGCCAAGCAGGCCCAGGAGCTGGCCTTCTTCCCGCTGTGGTCCTACGCGCACCCGAAGGCGGTCGAGCTGGCCGAGCGGCTCGCGGCCCTGGCGCCGGGCGAGCTGAACCGCGTCTTCTTCACCACCGGCGGCGGCGAGGCCGTCGAGACGGCGTGGAAGCTCGCCAAGCAGTACTTCAAGCTCACCGGCAAGCCGCTCAAGCACAAGGTCATCAGCCGCCAGATCGCCTACCACGGCACCCCGCAGGGCGCCCTGTCGATCACCGGCATCCCGGCGTTCAAGCAGATGTTCGAGCCGCTGGTCCCCGGCTCCGTCCGCGTGCCCAACACCAACCACTACCGCGCCGACGAGATCAGCGGCGTCAAGGGCATGACGCCCGAGGAGTACGGCCTGTGGGCGGCCGATCGCGTGGCCCGCGCCATCGAGATGGAGGGCCCGGACACGGTCGCCGCCGTCTTCGCCGAGCCGGTGCAGAACGCCGGCGGCTGCTTCCCGCCGCCTCCCGGCTACTGGCAGCGCCTGCGCGAGATCTGCGACGAGTACGACGTGCTGCTCGTCTCCGACGAGGTCATCTGCGCCTTCGGCCGCCTCGGCACGATGTTCGGCGGCGAGAAGTTCGACTACGTGCCCGACATCATCACCTGCGCCAAGGGCATGACCTCCGGCTACTCGCCGATCGGCGCCATGATCGCGCACGAGCGGCTGTTCGAGCCGTTCAAGGACGGCGACAACATGTTCGCCCACGGCTACACCTTCGGCGGCCACCCCGTCTCCGCGGCCGTCGCGCTGGCCAACCTCGACATCTTCGAGCGCGAGGACCTGCTCGGCCACGTCACCAGGAACGAGCCGCTGTTCCAGGCCACGCTCGACGGCCTGAAGGACCTGCCGATCGTCGGCGACGTGCGCGGCTCCGGCTACTTCTGGGGCATCGAGCTGGTCAAGGACAAGACCACCAAGGAGACGTTCACGGCAGAGGAGTCGGAGCGGCTGCTGCGCGGCTTCCTGTCCAAGGCACTCTTCGACGCGGGCCTCTACTGCCGCGCCGACGACCGGGGCGACCCGGTCATCCAGCTCGCGCCCCCGCTCATCGCGGGGCCGCGGGAGTTCGACGAGATCGGCTCGATCCTCCGCTCGGTGCTCACCGAAGCGTGGTCTCGCCTCTGACACCCCCCTCTCCGGCACGGCCCCGCGCCGTGCCGGAGCACGTCCCGAAAGGATTGCGCGATGAAGATCGGCGTGCCTGCCGAGGTCAAGAACCATGAATACCGGGTGGCCGCCACGCCGGCGGGCGTGCACGAGCTGGTGCGCAACGGCCACGAGGTGACCGTGCAGCGCGGCGCGGGCCTCGGCTCGCACATCACGGACGAGGAGTACCTCGCGGCCGGCGCGAAGATGCTCGACAGCGCCGACGACGTCTGGGCCGAGGCCGACATGGTCCTCAAGGTCAAGGAGCCGATCGCCGAGGAGTACCACCGGCTGCGTGAGGGCCTGGTGCTGTTCACGTACCTGCACCTGGCGGCGTCGCGGCCGTGCACCGACGCGCTGCTGTCGGCGCGGACCACCGGCGTCGCGTACGAGACCGTGCAGGTCGGCAACGCGCTGCCGCTGCTGGCGCCGATGTCGGAGGTGGCCGGCCGGCTCGCCCCGCAGGTCGGCGCGTACAACCTCATGCGCTTCAACGGCGGCCGCGGCGTCCTGCCGGGCGGCGTGCCGGGCGTGGCCCCGGCGAAGATCGTCGTCATCGGCGGCGGCGTCTCCGGCCTGAACGCCGCGCAGATCGCCGTCGGCATGGGCGCCGACGTGACCGTGCTCGACACGAACGTCGACCGCCTGCGCCAGATCGACGCCATCTACCAGGGCCGGCTCAAGACGCTCGTCTCCACCTCGTACGCCATCGAGCAGGAGGTGCTGCAGGCCGACCTGGTCATCGGCGCGGTCCTCATCCCCGGCGCCAAGGCGCCGACGCTCGTCTCGAACGACCTGGTCTCGCGCATGAAGCCGGGCTCGGTGCTGGTGGACATCGCCATCGACCAGGGCGGCTGCTTCGAGGACTCCCGCCCGACCACGCACGCCGACCCGACGTACACGGTGCACGGCTCGGTGTTCTACTGCGTGGCCAACATGCCGGGCTCGGTGGCCAACACCTCCACGTACGCGCTGACGAACGCCACGCTGCCGTACGCGGTGAAGCTGGCCAACCTCGGCTGGCGCGACGCCCTGGCCCAGGACCCGGCCCTGGCGGCGGGCCTCAACACGCATGACGGGAAGCTCACCAACGCGCCGGTCGCGCAGGCGCTGCGGCTGCCGTACACGCCGGTGACCGAGGTCCTCGCCCCCTAGGAAGCCGCCGGAGGAGCCCCCGGCGGCGGCGCCGGGAGCTCAGCGGACGCCGAGACGGCGCCGCAGGTCGCGGGCGGTGGCCAGCACGTGCTCGACCTCGCCCTGGCTCGGCCAGGGCGAGCTCCCGGGCCGCAGCAGCGTGCCGCGCACCGACGCGAAGTGCTCGATCGCGCTCGCGTGCAGGCCGCTGCGCTCGACCAGCCACCGCACGACGTCGGTGTGGTCGCGCAGCGGCCTGGTCACGAGGTCCCACGTGCCGAGCAGCTCCGACAACTCGTGTACGGCCAGCGCCACGCCGCCCCGGCGGCCGGTCGCGGCGGCGGCCAGCTCGGCCCGCGCCGCCAGCTCCGGCTCGGTCACCCGGTCCCAGCCGGGCGGCGGCGGGTGGGACAGCCAGCGCTCCGCCTCGGCGAACTCCCCGGCGGCCGACAGCAGCCCGCCCAGCTCCACGGCCGCGTGGTGGTGCCCGGCCAGCGCCGCCACCCGGAACCAGTGCCGCCCGGCGGCCAGGTCGCCGTACTCGGCGATGAGCAGCAGCCCGAAGCCGAACGCCGAGCCGGGGTCGCCCGCGGCCGCCGCCCGGCCGAACCAGTGGCTGGCCCCCGCCGGGTCGCCGAGCTCCACGCACACGAACCCGGCCATGCGCTGGTCGCCCAGCCGCCCCGCGTTGGCGGCCCGCTCGTACCAGGCGCGGGCGGTGCGCAGGTCGCCGCGCGACAGCGCGATGCCGCCGAGCTGCGAGGCCGCGCCCGGGTGGTCGCTGGTGGCGGCCAGCCGGTAGTACGCCTCGGCGCTCTCCGGGTCGCGGCCGGCCTGGAGGAGCAGCCCGAGGTGGTAGGCGGAGTCGGCGTGGCCGCCCCGGGTGGCGTGCTCCCACCAGCGGGCCGTCTCGGCCTCGTCGCCGCAGGCGTAGGCGAGGAAGCCCAGGTCGTGCGCGGAGGCGTGGTCGCCCTCGCCGGCCGCCCTGCGGTGCCACTGCCGGGCGGCGGGCAGCTCGCCCGCGTCCTCGCAGATCAGCGCCAGCCGGCGAGCCGCGGCGCGGGAGCCGGAGCGGGCCGCCCGCTCGAACCAGCCGCGGGCGGCGTCCGGGTCGCCGCGCTGCTCCAGCAGCAGGGTGGCCAGGTTGACCGCGGCCTCGACGTCGCCCCGGCCCGCCGCCCGCTCGTACCAGGACACGGCCTCCTCCAGGCTGCCGTGCTTCTCGTGCCAGATCCCCAGGTTGTAGGCGCTGTCGACGTTGCCGGCCACCGCGGCCCGCTCCCACCAGTGCCGGGCCGCCGAGCGGTCGCCGCGCTGGGCGCAGAGCCGGCCGAGCCGGTGCGCGGCCTGCGGGTCGCCCGCCTGCGCGGCCTGGAGCAGCTCGGGCTCGTCGCCGACCCGGGGCGCCGGAACGGCCGGTGCCGCCACCTCACCTTGCCACCACGCCATGCGCACAGGGTGGCACGTGATCGAGCCGGTGCGGAGTGTAATCGCCGAGAGCACTAGGAGAAGTTGATGAAGCCTGTGTACATCCCCATCGCGCAGACGTAGCGCAGGGTTCCGGGTGGTCGCGGAGGCAGCCGCACGGTCGCCGGGAGAGGCACGTCACGGCCCTCGATGGTGACGGTACGGGTGCAGCCGCCGGGGTCGGCGAGCCTGAACACGATCTCCACGGGTACGCCCGCCCGGGCCCTCACGAGCCCGGGACGGAAGCCGTCGCGCGTGGCCCACACCGTGACGGGGCCCGTGCCGGGCGCCTCCTCGCCGGTGACGGCGCCGGCCGGAGTCGTGGCGCCGGGCAGCCAGCCGCCCAGGTTGAGCCCCGACCCGGCCGTCCACAGCCCGGCGGCCAGCGCCACCACCCCGGCGAGGCGGGCCACGCGGGTGTGCGAGACGCGCCGCAGGACGTACCCGAGCAGCGCGAACGCGGGGGCGCTGCCCGCCACGAACCCGGCCATCACCGCCGCCCCGCCGGCCGCCGAGGCACCGGTGACCGCGACCATCTCCACGCCGAGCGTCACACCGCACGGCACCAGCACGGTCGCCGCGCCGAGCGACCCGGCCAGCGCCAGCGGATGCGCCCGCCCGAGCCGGTCCGGCGCCCGCCCGAGCCGGCGCGGCGCGCGGTCGCACGCGTGCCGGGGGCCGCGCAGCAGTCGTACGGCGAACACGACGACGGCTGCGCCCGCGGCCACGAGCAGCGCGGCCCGGACGGCCGGCGGCGGCTGCACGGCCGCGCCCAGCCACCCGAGCAGGGCGCCGAGAGCGGTGTGGGCGGCGAACCGCCCCAGCAGGAACCACCCGATCACCATCCGCGCCGCGACGGGCCGGTCGGGCTCCGGCCCCGAGGGACGGCGGTCCGTCAGGCCCACGAGGAGCCCGCCCTGGACCGCCGTACACGATGCGGTGCCCGCGAGCAGACCGGCGGCGAGTCCGGTCGCGAGCAGAGCGGCCGCCTGCACGCTCAGCGGGCGGGGGCGGCGAAGAAGGCGAGGGCGCGGGGCGCGACCCGGTCCGCGGCGTGCGGAGCGCGGTGCGCCGGCCAGGCATGGAATCGGGTGGGCTGCGGCATTCTCGTCCCCCCACTGTCGGCGGCGCCCCCACGGCGCCGCTCTACCGGCAACCTAACGTGGCGTCCCGGATGCGGCCAGTGACACTTATGTCCCCCCGGTCCCGGTCTCGTCCTTCGCGCCGCCGCGGCGGCGGGGGAGGCGCACGGTGAGCAGCTTGGCGCGCGGCGCCACCCGCTCGGCCA
The DNA here is from genome assembly GCF_044459125.1 of Nonomuraea sp. NPDC050383. NCBI lineage: Bacteria > Bacillati > Actinomycetota > Actinomycetes > Streptosporangiales > Streptosporangiaceae > Nonomuraea > Nonomuraea sp. NPDC050383. The sequence continues at coordinate 46,963 of NZ_JBITIP010000028.1, read as the reverse complement.
GCGCGAACAGCGCCTCGGTGCGCGACCGGTCGGCGTCGAGGTGGGTGAAGAGGTTGACGCCCAGGTAGAACGTGATCGACGCGTACGCCAGGTCGCGCGGCGGCAGCAGCTTGGCCAGCGGGGAGCCGCCGATGACCCGCTCCAGGCTGCGCTCGACGAACGCGATCCACGGCTCCGACCGCCTGACGATCTCCTCGCGTAGCTCGGGCCGGGCGATGCTGGCCCCCACCAGCTCCGAGAACAGCGTGATGTGGCCGCCCTCCAGGTCGGCCCGGTAGATCTCGGTGGCGACCGCCACGAGCTCCTCCAGCGTGCGGACGCCGGCCACGGCGGCCTCGTAGGCGGCCATCCGCTGCTGGGAGGACCTGTCGAGCGCCGCGAGCAGCAGCGGGTCCACGCCGCCGAAGTGGTAGAAGACCAGCGCCGAGTTGACGCCCGCGGCCTTGGCGATGGTGCGGGCGCTGGTGCCGGCGTAGCCCTCCGTACGCAGCGTCTCCGCGGCGGCCTCGATGAGCCGCTCCCGCGTCTCCGCCCCTGCCTGCTTCGTCATGCGCCTTCCCTCTTGCACGTTCCGTCGGGCTCATCATACGGTTTAATCACTTGATTAAACCGATCGCTCAAGGAGTGGCCGATGTCCGCCGAGCCGAATCCCGTTCATCAGCGCAGGTCGCGACGCGTGCTGGCCGGCGTGCTCGCGGCCCTGTTCGCCGCGTTCCTCGCCTACCGGGTGCTGCACGCGGGCCACCTGGAGCAGACGGCGGTGTTCTACGTGGGCATCCCCGCCGTCATCGCGATCACGGTGGCGCTCGCGGCCCGGCCGAAGAGCGCGACCGGCCTGATCATGGCGGTGATCACCATCGGGCTGGCCGTCTCCGGGCCGTTACTGGGAGAGGGGATCGTCTGCCTGGTGTTCGCCGCGCCGCTGTTCTACCTGGTCGGGCTCATCGTCGGGCTGCTCGTCGACTGGGGCGGCCGGCGGGGCACCGGGGTGAACCTGCTGGTGGCGCCGTTGCTGCTGGCCGTGGTCAGCGAGGGCGCCACGGGGGCCACCTCGCTGCCCAGGGAGAACGTGGTCAGCGCCACCCGCGCCACCGGCGGCGCGGACGTGGAGGCGGCGCTGGCGGCGGCGCCGGTGTTCCCGGGGGTGGAGCCGGCGTTCCTGCGCCTCGGCTTCCCCCGCCCGCTCACGGCCGAGGGGCAAGGGCTCCAGGTGGGCGCGACGCGGCGGGTCACCTTCACGCCGCGCCGGTCGCTCGGCATCGGCGCCGCCCTGGAGCCGCGCTCGATGACGCTGCGGGTCAAGGAGCGGGCCGCCGGCGTGGTGGTGTTCGACGTGGTGGCGGACAGCACGCTGGCGCGGTGGCTGGAGCTGGAGGAGGCCCGGTTCGCGTGGACGCGCTCGGACCTGACCGTGTCGCTGCGCTACCGGCGGACCTTCGACCCGGCCTGGTACTTTGGTCCCCTCCAGCGATACGGACTGGGCGAGGCGGCCGGCTACCTGGCCGAGACGTTCACGCGATGAGCGCCGCGCTGATCAGGGCGGTCGCGCTCATGGGCCCGGTCCTGGCCGTGGCGGCCGTCGTCGCCGTGCGGCGCCCCGAGGAGCCGCGGATCGCCGGCGCGCTCCTCGCCACCGGCTGGAACGTGCTCGCGCTGAGCGGCGTCAACGCGCTGGCCCTCCACCTCGGCTGGTGGAGCTTCCACGCGGAGGGCGCCGTGGCGCTGGGCGTGCCGGTCGACCTGCTGCTCGGGTGGGCGCTGCTGTGGGGCGCGGCGCCGGCCCTGGCGGTGCCCGGGGCGCCCGTGCCGCTCACCGCCGCCGTTCTGGCCTGGCTCGACCTGGCGCTGATGCCCATGGCCGGGCCGGTGCTGGTGCTCGGGCCGGACTGGCTGCTGGGGGAGTCGGCCGCGGTCGCCTGCGCGCTGGTGCCGGGGCTGCTGGTGGCCCGCTGGACGTGGACGGGCCGCCGGCTGCGGGCCCGGGCGGCGGCCCAGGTGGTGCTCGCGGGCGGGCTCGGGGTGGTGCTGCCGCTGCTGGTGACGGGGGCGTGGCGGCAGCCCGCCTGGGCGCTCGGCCTGCTGGCCCAGGCCATGGCGGTGCCGGGGCTGCTGGGGCTGGCCGCCGTGCGCGAGTTCGCGGTCTCCGGCCGGGGCACGCCACTGCCGTACGATCCGCCGCGGCGGCTGGTGACCGGCGGGCCGTACGCGTACGTGCGCAACCCGATGCAGACCGCCATGACCGGCGGCTACCTGCTGCTGGCCACCCTCGACGTGGCCTTCCTCGGCGCGGCGGCGATCGCGTTCGCGTACGGCGCGGGGCTGGCCGCCTGGCACGAGGGCGAGCAGCTCGACGCGCGGTTCGGCGAGGAGTGGCGGGCGTACCGCCGGGCGGTCCGGCCGTGGCTGCCCCGCTTCCGGCCGGCCGCGCCGCCGGCGGCGGTCGTCCACGTGGCCGCGACCTGCGGGCAGTGCGCGCCGGTCGGTCGGTGGCTCGCCCGCCGGACGCCCGTCGCGCTGGCGGTCGCCGCCGCCGAGGACCATCCGCGCGGGCTGCGCCGGATCACCTACGAGCGGGCCGACGGCGTCACGGCGGAGGGGGTGCGAGCGCTCGCGTCGGCGCTCACCCACATCCACCTGGGCTGGGCGCTGGCCGGATGGCTGCTCGGGCTGCCGGGCGTCGCCTGGTTCGCCCAGCTCTGCGTGGACGCCCTCGGCGGCGGCCCCCGCACCCTCACCCAGGAGCGACGGCTCTACGAGCCTCGATGAGGAACCTGCTGGAGTGGGCCACGAACGGCCCCTCGGCCTCGATGCGCTCGTGCAGGTCGCGCAGCCGCGAGCGGTGGCGGGCGACCGTGAAGCCGGGCACGATCCAGATCACCTTGCGCAGGAAGTAGACCACCGCGCCGACGTCCCGGAACTCCATCCGCAGCCGCTCGGCCCTGAGATCGACAACGGTGAGCCCGGCCGCCTCGGCCTCCGCCCTGGCCCGTTCCGGGTCGCGGCCCGAGCCGTCCAGGGGGCCGAGGAAGAACTCGGCCAGCTCGAACACGGTGCGCGGGCCCACCTGCTGCGAGAAGTACGCGCCGCCGGGCCGCAGCACGCGGGCGATCTCCGCCCACCACGTCCGCACCGGATGGCGGCTCGTCACCAGGTCGAAGACACCGGTTCGGAACGGCAGGCGCGGCTCCTCGTCGTCGGCCACCACCGCGGCGCCCCGCTCGCGCAGCCGGGCGGCGGCCAGCCGGAGGTTCGGCGGCCAGGACTCGGTGGCGACAGTCACGGGCGGCAGCACGGGCAGTCCCGCCAGGATCTCGCCACCGCCCGTCTGGATGTCGAGCGCCGCCGTCGCCCGCGCCATGCGCTCGGCGAGCAGCCGCGAGTAGCCCCAGGAGGGGCGCTCCTCACTCGCGCGGCCGTCGAGCCAGGAGAAGTCCCAGCCGTCGACCGGCACCGCCTCCGCCTCGGCCACCAGATCATCGAACGAGCGTCCCATCCACGCAGCCTCTCAACCCCCCGCCCGCGCCTCAACCGCTTTTGCCCGCGTACGGCCGAGCGGCGATGCAACACGAATCCTCGCCTGGCTGATCCGTCACCGCACCCCACGAGCACTCAAACCTTCGTCAGCAGGCTCTTACTGATGCGTCCCCGTACAGGCTGTCCAGGTCGAGCAGATGGACCCGTTCCGAGGCGGCGGCCCCGCGCAGGTCGGGCGAGAAGCCGTTGCGTGAGAACAGCACGAACCGCGTCTCCGCGGCGTTCCAGCCGGCCGCGGTCAGGAGGTCGCGGATGTGCTCCAGCCGCAGGAGATCTCCGAGTGTGCGCTGCTTGGCCGTGCACTTGGCCTCGCCGAGCACCGTGATCCGGCCTCCTCGCGCGCGTGCCATGGCTGAGCGGCTGAGCGCGATGACGTCCACCTCGTGGCCGCGGTGCTCGCGGCAGGCCACCTCGGTCGTGCCCACTTGGCCGACGTCGTCCAGCCCCGCCTCGGCGCCGTGCCGCCGAACCCAGGAGCGCGCGATCTCCTCGAAGTGCGGCCCGAGGATCTTGTCCGAGAACGTTTTCCTGGACCGCTCCCACGCGGGGCGCGCGTGGCGCAGCTCCAGGTCGATCAGGTTGGGCTGGACGATGAGGTTGTGGAAGCGGACCGCGGGGTCGGCGACGGTGATGACCGGCCGGCGTTGCAGGAGGAGGTCCTGGCCGTAGGAGATGAAGGCGGCATCTCTCATGATGTTCAGGTGGTACGTCAGGGCCTTGGCATCCATCCCCACCAGCCCCCCGATCTGCGTCGGGGACGAGGCGCCGCCGGAGACCGCCTGCCAGATCGCGTGATAGATGGCGCGGTCCCCGATGCGGGGATCCTCGGCGAGCAGGTAGTCCGGCTCGGTGAACAGGATGTGCGACGGGTTGAGCACGGTCCGCTCCAGCCAGCGGAAGAACGCCTCCGCCCCCGTTCCGGGAGCATCGCCCACGATGTCGCGGTAGCCCGGAGCCCCGCCCAGCACGGCGTCCACCAGGAAGGCGGTTCCGGGCTCCGCCTCCCAGTAGTCAGCCGCGTCCCGGAAGCCGAACGGACCGATCCGCAGATCCAGCACCGCACGTCCCCGTAGAGCCTGGTCCCCGGCGAGGAGCGTGGACATCACGGAGATGGCCGAGCCGCACAGGATGAGCTTGGCCGGGGGGTGCCCCTTGCGCGGGCCGCGCCGGTCGTACAGCGCCTGGATCGCGGACGGCAACTCGGGAGAGTGGTCCACCAGGTAGGGGAACTCGTCCAGCACCAGTAGCGGGGGGCCGTCCCGGGCTCCGCGTGAGAGCACCTCCACCGCCGTGTCGAGCGCCTGCACCCAGTCGGAGAAGACACCGAGGCGGTACCCGACGGTCTGCGCGAGGGATTCGGTGAACCGGGCCAGAGCCATCGTCCTGCTCTGCCTGAGGGCCAGCGTGTAGAGGCCGCCGACCGCTTCGCACAGATGCTCCAGCAGGAAGGACTTCCCGTGGCGGCGCCGGCCCCGTACCACGCCGATCTGGAGCCCCGGCGTGGGGTCGGTCGCGAAACGAGTGAGGTCGTCCCACTCGTGAGTGCGGCCGAACACCGCGTCCGGCTTGGTGATGCTCACCCCCACATGGTAACCAAAATCCCGCTAGCCTAACTGGATTTGGGCTGACTGTCAGATCCAGCCCGGTCGGACCAGGCCCGACTCGTACGAGATGACGACGAGCTGGGCCCGGTCGCGGGCGCCGAGTTTCATCATGGCGCGGCTCACGTGGGTCTTGGCGGTGGCCGGGGACATGAAGAGCTTGGCCGCGATCTCGTCGTTGGTCATGCCGGTCCCCACCAGTGCCAGCACCTCGCGCTCCCGGTCCGTGAGCTGGCGCAGCCGCTCCGTCGCCATCGGCTCCTTGGCGCGCGAGGCGTACTCCGCGATGAGACGCCGCGTCACGCTGGGCGACAGCAGGGCCTCGCCCGCCGCCACCACCCGGACCGCCTGGATGAGCTCCGCCGGCTCCGTGTCCTTGACGAGGAAGCCGCTGGCGCCGCCGCGCAGCGCCTCGAAGACGTACTCGTCCAGCTCGAACGTCGTCAGGATGATGACGCGCGGCCCCTCCGGCATCTGGCGGGTGGCGGTCAGCCCGTCGGTGCCGGGCATGCGGATGTCCATGAGCACCACGTCGGGCCGGTGCTCGGCCGAGAGCCGCACCGCCTCCGCGCCGTCGGCTGCCTCGGCCACCACGGTCATGTCGGGCTGGGCGTCCAGCAGCGCGCGGAAGCCGGCGCGCACCAGCGCCTGATCGTCGGCCAGCAGCAGGCGGATCATCACGTGTCCTCGGAGGGAGTCGGGTCGGGGAGCGGGGGGATGGGGAGGCGGGCGGAGACCTGGAAGCCGGTGCCGGACGGGCCGGCGGCCAGGGTGCCGCCCAGGGCGGCGGCGCGCTCGCGCATGCCGGGGATGCCGTTGCCGCTGCCGTGGGCCGACAGCACCGGGGCCGTCGTCGCGCCGGTGTCGGTGACCGTGAGCGCCAGCTCGCTCGCGCCGTACTCCAGCCGGACCGTCACCCGCGCGCCGGGAGCGTGCCGCGCGACGTTGGTGAGCGACTCCTGCACGATCCGGTACGCCGCCCGATCCACCTGCGGCGGCAGCGGCCTGGCCCCCTCGCGGCGCACCGTGACGTCGAGCCCGCAGCGCCCGGCCAGCTCGTCGATCCGGTCGAGCCCGGCCGTGGGGGAGCGCGGCGCGCCCTCGCGCAGCACGTTGAGCACGGAGCGCAGCTCGCCGAGCACCTCCTTGGAGGCGGTCTTGATCGTGGCCAGCGCGGTGCGGGCCTGGTCTGGGTTGTCGTCGATGAGGTGCAGCGCGGTCGACGCCTGCACGTGGATGAGCGAGATGTTGTGCGCCAGCACGTCGTGCAGCTCCTGCGCCATGGTCAGGCGCTCCTCGCTGGCCTGCCGCCTGGCCTCCTCCTCGGCCGCGCGCTGCTGCTGGGCGCGGCGTTCGCGCACGATGCCGACCAGCTCGGCGACCACCATGACGAGCAGGATGAACGCGGTGATGGCCAGGTCGTGGAAGAGGCCCGGCCAGCGGGCGGAGCCCAGGTGCCCGTACGCCAGGAACACCACCAGCGTGATCGCGGCCAGGGTCCACGCCGCCGGCCGCCGTCCGCGCAGGACCAGGGTGAACAGGACGATCGTCGGCGCCAGGTAGACGGGGCCGAGCGGGTAGTCGAGCCACGTGTACGCGTAGGTCGCGGCCAGGACGACGACGGACGACGGGACGAGGAACCTGCGGTGGACCACCAGCGCCGCCGGCCCCGCCAGCAGCAGCGCGTACGCCAGCGCGTCCAGCGGTTTCCTGGTGTCCATCTGCCCGTACGCCGCCCCCTGTGACATCACCACCTGGGCCACCGCGACGACGAGCCCGAGCAAGGGGGCGTATTCGGACGACTTGCGCACGGGATCCACGCTAGGGCACCCGGTCCGCCGCCCGCGTCCGTCCACCGGGGGAGGGGGCCCTACCGCGACGGGCGTACCTGGGCCATCGTGGAGAGCATGCGCCGTGTGATAGCTCCAGCAGCAGCGATCGTCATCACGCTGGTCACTGCCGTGCCCGCGCTGGCCACCGCAACTCCGACCATCGACTCCAGAGCCACCTCCACAGCCCCCCGCAAGACGCCCGTCGCCGAGGGGTACGGCGGGGCCGTCTCCACCGTCGACCTCGACGCGAGCCGGGCCGCCATCGCCGTGCTCAAGAAGGGCGGCAACGCCGTCGACGCCGCCGTGGCGGCCGGCGCGGTGCTCGGCGTCACCGAGCCGTACTCCGCCGGCCTGACGGGCGGCGGCTTCATCGTGTTCTACGACGCCGAGCACCACAAGGTGCACACCATCGACGGCCGCGAGACCGCGCCCAGGGCCATGACCCCGACGACGTTCGAGGGCATCCCGTTCGAGGAGGGCGTCACGAGCGGCCTGTCGGCGGGCGTGCCCGGCGCGGTCGCCCAGTGGGACCTGGCGCTGCGCCGGTTCGGCACGATCTCGCTCAAGCAGGCGCTCAAGCCGGCCATCGAGGTGGCGTCCCAGGGCTTCGTCGTCGACCAGACGTTCTTCGACCAGACCCAGGCCAACCTGGCCAGGTTCAAGGACATCACCTCCACCGCCGCCCTCTACCTGCCGAACGGCGCGCCACCGCCCGTCGGCTCCGTCTTCCGGAACCCGGATCTGGCCGCCACCTACCGTGAGCTGGGCAGACGCGGCCCCGACTGGCTGTACGGCGGGCAGCTCGGCAAGGAGGTCGTCGCCACCGTCAAGCAGCCGCCCGTCGCCTCCGGGGTCACCCGCAAGGTCCGCCCCGGCCTGATGGAGCTGTCGGACCTGCGGGACTACCGGGCGCTGCTGCGCGAGCCGACGCGCGTGGACTTCAGGGGCCTGCGCGTGTACGGCATGGCACCCCCCTCCTCCGGCGGCTCGACCGTGGGCGAGGCGCTCAACATCGTGGACGCGCTGCCGGACACCGGCCTGCACGAGTACCTGGAGGCGTCCCGGCTGGCCTTCGCCGACCGCAACAAGTACGTCGGCGACATCCCCGGAGTGCCGCTGAAGCAGCTGCTGTCCGACGGCTTCGCCAAGGAGCGCGCCTGCCTCGTCGGCCCGCTGGCGATGACCTCGCCGGTCGCCCCCGGCGCCCCGGACGGCGACTACCAGGCGTGCGCGAGCCCCGAAGGCACGTCCACGCCGACCGCCGCCGAGGGGCCGGAGACCACGCACCTGGTCGTGGCCGACCGCTGGGGCAACGTCGTCGCCTACAACCTGACGATCGAGTCCACCGGCGGCAACGGCATCGTGGTGCCGGGCCGGGGCGTGCTGCTCAACAACGAGCTGACCGACTTCACCTTCGGCCCCGCCCCCGGCGACCCCAATCTGCCCGGCCCGGGCAAGCGCCCGCGCTCGTCGATGGCGCCCACGATCGTGTTCGACGACGGCGAGCCGATCATGGCGGTGGGCTCGCCCGGCGGCGCGACGATCATCACGACTGTGCTGCAGATCCTGCTCAACCGGTACGTGTGGGGGATGAGCCTGCCCGAGGCCGTGGCCGCGCCCCGCGCCTCGCAGCGCAACACCGCGCAGACGCAGGCCGAGCCCGCCTTCCTGCAGGCCCACCAGGCCGAGCTGGAGGCCCGCAGACACAGCTTCGCGAGCGTGGCCGAGATCGGCGCGGCGACCGCGCTGGAGTTCACCGGGAAGGGCAGGGTGAAGGCGGTGGCCGAGCCGGTCAGGCGGGGCGGCGGCAGCGCCCTGGTCGTCCGGCCGGCCGACTAGCGGATCAGCTCGCGGGCGCGGGGGGGTCACCTTCCGCGCCCGGGGCTCGAAGCCGGCTGCCCCCGTCCTGTCGCCGCGGGCCGGCGAAGTGCTCGCGGGCGCGCGAAATGCGCCGAGGGCCGTCGTCGTCGGCCGGCCGTCGGCGCCGTGCGGGAGAGCCGCCGGGCTAGCGCAGGAGCAGGAAGGCGGCGACGCCGATGACCACGATGGCCGCGACCACCGCGATGATCGGTACGAGAGGGGACTTCTTGGGCGCGGGGGCGGCCTCCTGCTCGGAGCGCTGCGCGAAGGCACGGAACTGCTGCGTGGTGCCCGCCGGGTCGATGGGCTGCTGGTGCTGCTCAGACATGGGCAGCAGCCTAGCGGGATCACCTGCGGCATTTTGCGCCTTTTACGCGATCGGTAGGCAGCCTGAGTACGGGACCGGTCCCATCGCCGGATAGCGTTGAAGCATGCTCAGGACCGTGCTCTCGCCCCGCATGCTGGGGCTCCACCTGTTGACGGTGGCGGTCCTCGTGTCCTTCATCCTGCTCGGCCGCTGGCAGCTCGGGGTTTTCCAGGAGTCCGGCAAGCCGCACGTCGCCCACGATCCCGCCCCCGTCTCCGTCACCACGCTCGCCCGGGTCGGCGCGCAGATGGACGGCATGTCGGCCGGTCGGCGCGTCACCGCGACCGGCGTCTACGACGCCTCGCTCCAGCTTCTCGTCGTCGACCGCGAGCCCGACGTGGACGCGCCCGGCGGCAAGGTCTCCCGCGACCGGGGCTACTGGGTGCTCACGCCGCTCCGCCTCGACGACGGCACGCTGATGCCGGTCGTCCGCGGCTGGACGGCCCGGCCCGGCGGCCCGGCCATGGCCGTGCCGACCGGCCAGGTCACCGTGGCCGGCCGGCTCCGGCCGTCACAGGGCACCGACAGCGTGCAGAGCAGGCCCGACGAGCTGCCCGCGGGGCAGGTCGACACCGTGTCGACGGGCCAGCTCATCAACGTGTGGACCGGCCGTAAGCTCCGTGACGGCTTCCTGGTCGCCCAGCCCCCGTCGGGCGCGCTCACGCAGGTCAAGATCGCGCCGCCGGTCGTCGGCGGCACCCTCACGTGGCGCAACCTCGCCTACGCCGCCAACTGGTGGATCTTCGCCGGGTTCGCCGTGTTCATGTGGTTCCACTTCGTCCGCGACGCCGTGCGTACGGACCGGGAACACCGCAAGTCCCCTGAGATGGTTCTGGAAGGTTGAAACGGTGGAATCGGCTCTGAAGCCTTTCCGGGTGCTCGCCTACTGCGTCGGCGTGATGCTGCTCATCCTGTGCGCGGCCATGGTGCTGAGGTACGGGTTCGGCATCGAGGGCATCTCGAAGTTCGTGGCGCCCATCCACGGCTTCCTCTACATGATCTACCTGGTCACGGTCATGAACCTGGGCATGAAGGCCCGGTGGGGCTGGCCGTACATGCTGGGGATCATGCTCGGCGGTACCGTGCCGTTCCTGTCGTTCTTCGTGGAACGGCGCGTCACCCACCGGGTGCACGCGCAGCTCGCCGCGGCTCCGGCGGCGGGGGCCTGAGACCCCCGCCGCCCGCGCCGGGCCGGCTCAGTGGCCGATGCCGCGCCTGCGGGCGCGCTTGAGCCTCTCCCGCTGCGAGGGGTCGAGCATCAGGTAGCCGACCACCGGGGCGGCCACCACGCCCAGGACGACCAGCAACGTGAGCCACCCCGGCAGGAAGATCAGCGAGAGCAGCACGGCGGCGCCGGCACCGATGGCGTACTTCTGGACTGGCGACATCCCCTACATCCTCCGAACGCGGAGCGCGCGCCCCGCCTCTTCCACATATTCTGCGTCGCCGGTCCAACGAGTGGGGGCGCATCGGGGTTCCGAATCGCGATGTATCGCAAATCGTTCGGACATCGTGCTCTAAGGGGACCCGTCCACGGCCAGGCTCAGCAGCGTCTCGGCCGTCTCCTCGGCCGGGGGAGGCCCGGCCGGGTCCAGCATGGCGCGGATCAGCGACCGCAGCGGGTCGGTGCCCGGGGCCGGGGTCGCGCCCGGCGGCCTGCCCTCGACGGCGAAGTGCAGCGTGGCCGCCAGCGACCACAGGTCGGCCGAGGGCCGCAGCTCCGGCTGCGGCAGCCCGAACCCCGTCAGCAGCGCCCGGCCGGTCGGCGTGAGCAGCACGTTGCCCGGATTGACCCGGCCGTGCACGATCCCCGCCGCGTGCGCCGCCGACAGCGCCGCCATCGCGCACACCCCGGCCCGGGCGGCCTGCGTCGCGGGCAGGGGGCCGCGCGCCATGACGGTCCGCTCCAGTGACGCCCCGGAGACGAACTCCATGACCACCCAGACCGCGTCGTGCATGGCGACCACGTCCACGGTGGGCACGAGGCAGCCGTGCCGCAGGCCCGCGACCCGCTGGGCGTCGCGCACGGCCCGGTCCAGCAGTGCCGGCGGCACGCGCACCTCGCGGACGACGACGTCGCGGTGCGCCGGCTCGTCGAAGGCCAGCCGGACGGCGCCCCCGCCGAGGGGGTTCAGCAGCCGGTAGCGCCCCGCGAGCCTCGTGGTCTCTCCCATCCCGAGGTGGACGATAGCGGCCAGGCGGCGCCCCCGGCCATCATCCCGGTGAGCCGGGTATGAACAGCTCCGACCGGGCGGGGGGTCTGCACCGGATGTGCACGTTTCAGGGAGTGCTGTCTGCACGGGCTACTCCTAGGCTTTCGTCCGTGGCAGAGCGGCGACGGGTCCTCCTGGTCGAGGACGACGAGACGATCGGGCGGGCCGTCCGCGACCGGCTGGCGGCGGAGGGCTTCGACGTCCGCGTGGCCGGGGACGGGGAGACGGCCCTGACCGAGTACGGCAGGGCGGAGCCCGACCTGGTGATCCTCGACCGGCTGCTGCCGGGGCTCGACGGGCTGGAGGTGTGCCGCCGGATGCAGGCCGCCCGGCCCGTGCCCGTCCTCATGCTGACGGCCCTCGGCGAGGAGACCGACGTGCTCGTCGGGCTCGGCGTGGGCGCCGACGACTACCTCACCAAGCCGTTCAGCATGCGCGAGCTGGTCGCGCGGATCCACGCGCTGCTGCGCCGGGTCGAGCGCGCCACCCAGCTCGCGGCCGAGGACACGGTCATCCGCGTCGGCGAGGTCGAGATCGACACGGCCGCGCGCCGGGTGTTCGTCCGCGGCACGGAGGCGCAGCTCACCAGGACCGAGTTCGACCTGTTGCGCCGGCTGGCCGAGCGGCCGGGGCAGGTCTTCGAGCGCGACCGGCTGCTGTCGGACGTGTGGGGCTTCTCCGAGGCCGCCGCCACCCGGACCGTGGACAGCCACGTGCGGGCGCTGCGCCGCAAGCTCGGCTCCGACGTGGTCCGCACCGTCCACGGAGTCGGGTACGCCCTGGTGCGCCGATGAGGCCGCTCGACTTCCTGGGCCGGATCAAGGTCAAGCTCGGCATCGTGATCGTGCTGGCCGTCGGCACCGCGTTCGTGGTGAACGAGGTCGGCATCAACTCCGGCCTGTCCCGCGAGCTGCGGATCGCCGTCGCCGTCGTGCTCGCGCTGATCATGGTGCAGCTGCTGGCCATGGGCATGACCAGGCCGCTGCGCGAGATGGCCCGCGCCGCGCAGACCGTCGCCAAGGGCCGCTACGACCTGAGCGTCCGCGCCACCTCGCGGGACGAGGTGGGGGAGCTGGCCAGGGCCTTCAACGCGATGGCGGCCGACCTCGGCGAGGTGGACCGGCAGCGGCGCGAGCTGGTCGCCAACGTCAGCCACGAGCTGCGCACGCCCATCACCGGCCTGCGCGCCGTCCTGGAGAACGTCGTGGACGGCGTCTCCGCGGCCGACCCCGACACCATGCGCACCGCCCTGGCCCAGACCGAGCGGCTCGGGCGGCTCGTGGCCCAGCTCCTCGACCTGTCCAGGCTCGACTCCGGCGCCCGCCTCATCGAGCCGGAGCCGATCGAGCTGGCCCCGCTGCTGGAGCAGGCCGTGCGGGAGGCGGCGCTGGCCCGCGAGGACGTCCGGATCGTGCCGCGGGCCGCGGCCGGCCTCGTGGTGCGCGCCGACCCCGACCTGCTGGCCCAGGTCCTGGCCAACCTCCTCGACAACGCCGTACGGCACAGCCCGCCCGGGGGCGTGGTGACGGTGGCGGGGACCGCCCGCGGGGACGGGGCCCGGATCACGGTCACCGACCAGGGGCCCGGCATCCCGGCGTCGGCACGGTCGCGGGTGTTCGAGCGGTTCTCGCGGCTGGACGCGGCGCGCGCCGCGGACGCCGGCGGGGCCGGTCTGGGGCTGGCCATCGTCAAGGAGATCGTCGAACTGCACGGGGGCGACGTCCGTATCGCGGACGGCGCGGGTTGTCACATGATCATCGAGCTGCCAGGGAGAACCACGATGGGGGACAGACGGGGCGCCACCGGACCGGACCGGGCCTCGGGGGGCTTCGAGGCCGCGGCGCCCGTACCGGCTCCTGGGGGTGCCGTGCTCGGCCCGGCGGCCGAGGGCGGCGGGACGGGCGCGGTCGCGGAGGCCGGGGCGCCGGTGCCGGCGGGGGCCGGGACCGGCGCGCCGGAGCCCGTACGAGCCGGGGTGTCCGGGCCGCCCGGTCCGTCCGGCCCGTTCGGGTCCTCGGACGGGCCGGTCGCGGCGCCCGCGCCTCTCCCCGTGCCCGTGCCTGGAGCCGGAGCCCTGGCCGGAGCCGGAGCCGGAGCCGGGGAGAGGCTGGCGCGGCTCGTCACGGGTACCCTCCTCGGGCTGCTCCTCGGGTTCATGGTCGGCGTGGTCGCGGCCGTGTTCGTCAGCTTCGCGGTGGGCGGCGGGTTCGCGCTGGCCACGCTGGCGTTGTGCACGCTCCTGGCCGGGGCGCTGGGCGCGTCCATCGGCGGCACTCCCCGGCGCGGCGTCGCCGCCGCCCACCCGAGCGCGCCGTACGGCACCAGGGCCCCCCAGCCCCCTGGCCGGCCACCCGCGGCAGCGCCCCCGCCTTCCGGGCACGCATCCGCGACGCCCCAGCCCTCCGGGCACGCACCCGCGACGCCTCAGCCCTCCGGGCACGCATCCGCGATTCCCCAGCCTTCCGGGAGCCAGGCGCCGCCTCCCGCCTACGTCCCCCCGCCGCTCTTCCCTCGTCCTGAGCTGCCCGAGACGCCGCGCTGGCTGCTGCCCGCCGCCGCCGGTGCCGGAGTGTTCGGCGCCGTGGCCCTTCCCGGGGCCCAGATCGGCCTCGGTGTCGTCCTGGTCGCGGTGGTGCTGGGCGCGGCGGCCATGCCCGCCGTGCTGCGGCGGATGACGCCGTGGACGTGCGCGTACGCCCTGGTCGCGTACACGCTGATCGCCATGGCGGCCGTGCGTGACGCCGACTGGCTGGTCGGCGTGCTGCTCGTGGCCGGCGCCGGGCTGGCCGCGCTGGCGGTGTCCGGGGCCGGGGCCGGCTGGCTCGGCGCGATCAGGGGGGTGCTGTCGGTGCTGCTGGCGCTGCCTCCGGTGCCGTGGTTCCTGGCGGAGCCGGTGAAGCGGCTCACCTCCCGCCGGCGGATCCTGCCGGTGCTGGGCGGGCTGGGCATCACGGTGGTGCTGCTGGCGGTGTTCGGGGTGCTGTTCGCGTCGGCCGACCGCGTGTTCGCCTCGTACGCGCGGCGCCTGACGGCCACCCCCGACTGGGCCGACACGCTGCCGCTGCGCGTCGTCGTGTTCGCGCTCGTGGGCGCGCTGCTGACGGCCGTGGTGCTGGTGGCGCTGCGGCCCGTCAACGACCCGGCCGGGCCCGAGGCCAAGCTGAAACTGAGCCGGAGCGTGTGGCTGTTGCCGCTGACGGCCGTCAACCTGCTGTTCGCCGCGTTCGTCGCGGTGCAGATCACCGCGCTGTTCGGCGGCAACGCGTGGGTGCTGAGGACGGCCGGGCTGACGTACGCGGAGTACGCCAGGAAGGGGTTCTTCCAGCTCGTCGTGGTGAGCGTGTTCGTGCTCGGCATCGTCGCCGTGGCGGCCGGGGTGGTGCGGACCGGGCGGCGCGAGCGGTGGCTGCTGGCCGGGCAGCTCGGGGTGCTGTGCGCGCTCACCATGGTGGTGCTCGCCTCCGCGCTGCACCGGCTCGCCCTCTACACCGACGCGTACGGCCTGTCCCGGCTGCGGCTGTCCGTGCAGGCGACGCTGTGGTGGCTGGGCGCCGTGTTCGCGCTGGTGCTGCTGGCCGGGGCGGTACGGCTGGCGGGCCGCGGCTCGGCCTGGCTGCCCCGCACGGTCGTCCTGGTCACCGGGCTGGCCCTGGCCGGCTTCGCGTTCGTCAACCCGGACCTGCGGGTGGCGCAGACCCAGGTGGCGGTGCGTGGGGTGGCCAAGCTGGACTCCGACTACCTGGGCGACCTGGGGGCCGAGGCGGTGCCCGCGCTCGACCGGCTGCCCGAGCCGCAACGCAGCTGCGTGCTGGCCGACCTGGTGGCCGCCGACGACCTGGCGGACCCGGACCCGTGGAACGGCTGGAACCTCTCCCGCGCGCAGGCCCGCGCCCTCCTCGCCGAGCACCCGATCCGGCCTGCCACCTCCTGCCCCCAGGTCTCCTCCCGGACGTCCGACTGACGTCCTCCCCGGCTCCCCGGCCCGCCTCCGCGGTGAGGGCGACGGATCCGCGATCGAGGTCCGGGCCGGAGGAGCCGGAGATCGGGTTTAATCCTTGGGTGGCTTTCGATGTGATCATCAGCGGTGGCCGGGTGCTCGACGGCACCGGCGCCCCGCCGTACCGGGCCGATGTCGCGATCACCGGCGACAGGGTCGCGGCCGTGGGGCGGCTCGGCGGAGCTCAGGGCGCGAGCGCCGCCACCGTGATCGACGCGACCGGCCGGCTCGTCTCGCCCGGGTTCGTCGACTGCCACGCGCACGGCGACGCGACCGTCTTCGACCCGTCCGTGCAGCTCGCGGCGCTCCGGCAGGGCGTGACCACGTTCGTCCTCGGGCAGGACGGCCTCTCGTACGCCCCCGGCTCCGCCGGGACCGTCGCCTACGCCGCCCGCTACTTCGCCGCCGTCAACGGCCCCCTGCCCGGCTCCCTGGCCGGCGGCCCGCTGAGCGTGGCCCGCCTGCTCGACGCCTACGACCGGGCCGTCGCCCTCAACACCGCGTACCTGCTGCCCCACGGCACCATCCGCTACGACGTCATGGGCCCCTCACCGGACGCCCCGGCGCCGGACGAGCTGCGCCGGATGCTCACCCATGTCGAGCGCGGCCTGTCGGAGGGCGCCGTCGGGCTGTCCAGCGGCCTGGAGTACCTGCCCGGCCGGTACGCCTCCGCCGAGGAGCTGGCCGCGCTGTGCGTGCCGCTCGGCGGCCTGCCGTACGTGACCCACATGCGCGCCTACGGAGCCCGCGCCGGGGTCGGCATGGCGGAGGTGAGCGAGATCGCCGCGCGGTCCGGCGCGGCCGTCCACGTCTCCCACCTGCACGGCCCCGCGGACGTGCTGCTGCCGCTCGTGGAGGAGGCGCTGGCCGCCGGGGTCGACCTGACCTTCGACACGTACCCGTACCTGCGCGGCAGCACGATCCTCGCCATGGTGGTGCTGCCGCCGGACGTGCCCGCCGCCGAGACCGACCGGGCCCTGGAGATGCTCACCTCCGGTGAGCTCGACGCATGGTGGCCCGGCCTCGCGCAGACCTGGCCGCGGCTGACCGTCTCGCACGCGCCCGGCCTGGAGTGGGCCGAGGGCCTGAGCATGGTGGAGGCCGCCGAGCGGGCGGGCGTGGAGCCGGCCGAGTTCTGCCGGCGCCTGCTCGTCGAGACCCGGCTGGAGGCCGGCTGCGTGTCGGCCCGGCCGGACGAGGGGCCCGAGGGCGAGGAGTCGGTGCGGCGGATGCTCCGCCACCCGGCCCAGACCGGCGGCTCCGACGCCATCTACGTGGGCGGTCATCCGCATCCGCGCGGGTTCGGGGCGTTCGCCCGCTTCCTCGGGAGGCACGTGCGCGAGCTGGGGGACTGGACGTGGGAGCAGGCCGCCGTCCACCTCGCCGCGCACCCGGCGCGCCGCTTCGGGCTCGTGGACCGGGGGCTGCTGCGCGCCGGGTTCGCGGCGGACGTGGTGGTGTTCGACCCGGCCACGGTGGCCGACCGCGCCACGTACGAGGCACCCCGTACGCTCGCCGGAGGGGTGGACGACGTGCTCGTGTCCGGCGTGCCCGTGCTGGCGGGCGGCGAGCCGACCGGCGCGACGCCCGGCCGGGCGCTGCGCGCCTGATGGCGGCGCCCGTGACACCCGAGAACGTGGACAGAGGAGACGTCGTGCAGCAAGCCCCAGGCCGGTCGATCTTCGACGGCGGCCTGCCCTTCCCCCTGATGGTCGTGCACCGTGAGGCGCTGGAGCACAACGTCGCCACCATGGCCGCGTTCGCCCGCGACCACGGCATGGAGCTCGCCCCGCACGTCAAGACGCACATGTCGCCCGAGATCGCCGCCCTGCAGCTGGAGGCGGGCGCGTGGGCCCTCACCGTGGCGACGCCGCGGCAGGCCATGGCGGCCCGCTCGTTCGGCGCCTCGCGGATCATCGTGGCCAACCAGCTCGTCGACCCGGCCGGGCTGGCGTGGGCCGCCGCCGAGCTGGCCCGCGACCCCGGCTTCGAGCTGCTGAGCTTCGCGGACTCGGCCGCCGGGGTGGACCTGCTGGCCAAGCACGCCGGCCCCCGGCCGTTCAGGGTGCTGGTGGAGCTGGGCCACCCCGGCGGGCGGGCCGGCTGCCGGTCGCTGGAGGAGCTGCTGGAGGTCGTCCGGTACGTCCAGGAGAGCCACGGTGTGGAGCTGGCCGGCATCGCCGGGTACGAGGGCGGGCTGGCCGGCGCCGACGAGGTCCGCGCCTACCTGCGGAAGCTGCAGGACGCCGTCGAGCACGTGCGTCTCAGGCAGCCGATCCTTTCGGTCGGCGGCAGCCAGTGGTTCGACGTGATCGGCAGGGAGCTCGTCGCCACCAAGGCCACCGTCGTGCTGCGCAGCGGCGCCTACGTCACCCACGACGACGGCTACTACCGCGAGCGCACGCCGTTCAACCGCATGGACGGCGAGCTGCGGCCCGCGCTGGAGGTCTGGGCGCACGTGCTGTCCGTCCCCGAGCCCGGCATGGCCGTCGTCGGCATGGGCAAGCGCGACGCCCCCTACGACGAGGGCCTGCCCGTCCCCAAGCGCGGCGGCGTCGCCGTGACGCGGATGCAGGACCAGCACACCGTCGTGCAGGCCGACGGGCTGCGCCCCGGTGACCTGCTCGCCTTCGGCATCTCGCACCCGTGCACCGCGTTCGACAAGTGGCGGGTGCTGCCGGTCGTCGATCGTGACTACCGTATCGTCGGCGAGATCACGACTCACTTCTGAGGAGCACCCATGAAGAGCGAGCTGCGGACCACCGAAGGCGCCGCGCCCGTCGGCGCCTACTCCCAGGGTCTGGTCGTCGGCGACTTCGTCTACACCTCCGGCGCGGGTCCGTTGCACCCGGACACCGGCGAGGTCGTCGGCGACGACGTGGCTGCTCAGACGCACCAGACGATGCGCAACCTCGGGGCGATCCTGGCCACCCACGGGCTCGGGTTCGACGACGTGATCAAGGCGACCGTGCATCTGCAGGAGCTCAAGCGCGACTTCGCCGCCTTCAACGAGGTGTACCAGTCGTACTTCTCCCGCCCGTACCCCGTGCGGACCACGGTCGGATCGGACTTGATGGACATCCTTGTGGAGATCGACTTCGTCGCGCACAAGAGCGCCTAACCAGGATTGTAAGGTCGGCTCGTGGACAGTTCGGTGTACGTCTTCGTCGAGGATCTCCGAGGCGAGGGCGTCGAGCGGGTGCTCGACAGGATCAGTGGCTACGGCGTCACCGGCGTCACCGTCGGCGCCGTGCACCACGCCTGTCAGGACATCACCCCGCACGGACTGTCCCGGTTGACCGTCCGCCACGACGCCGCCCACTTCACGCCGCCGCCCGAGCTGTTCGCGGGGCTGCGGCTCAAGCCGCCCGCCGGCCACCAGGACGCCCTGTCCGGTCTCGCCCAGGCGTGCGCGCAGCGCGGGCTGAAGCTGCACGGCTGGACGGTCTTCCTGCGCAACGCCACACTCGGCCTGCGCCACCCGGACGTGACCGTGCGCGACTGCTTCGGCGACCGCGGCTCGCCCGCCGACCTGTGCCCGGGACACCCCGACGTGCGCGACTACGCCGTGGCGCTGGCCCGCGCCGTCGCCCGGCTCGGCGTCGAGAGCGTGGTGGCCGAGGCGCTGCACTTCAACCCGCTGCGGGCGCAGCGGTCGTTCGTGCCGCTCGGGCCGATGGACACGTACCTGTTCGGGCTGTGCTTCTGCGACTACTGCATGCGCCGCGCCGCGGACCTGGGCGTCAACGCCGAGGCGGCGCGCGAGGAGTGCGCCGGAATCGTCGGGCGCGTGCTCGACGGCGACGCGCCCGCGCAGGGCGAGGTGACCCGGGCCGCGCTCACCGCCTACGCCGGGCCCGAGGTGGTGGCCTACGCGCGGGCCAGGTCCGAGACCGTGACGACGCTGGTGTCCGAGGTCGCCTCAGCCGTGGAGGCCGAAGGGGCCCGGCTGGTGTTCGTCGACTCGACCGGCGCGGTTAAGGGGTACACCGACGGGCTGCCCACCCCAGGGCTGGCCGCGCACGACGCCTGGCAGCTCGGCGTCGACCTGGTCGCGCTCGGCGACCTGGTGCCGGCCTTCGGGGTGCTCGCCTACGCCCGCGACGCGGCCCGCGTGGCCGACGACGTGGGCGCCTACCTGCGCTCGGTCGGCAAGGACCGGGAGGTGCGGGCCGTGCTGCGGCCGGGCCACCCCGACAGCGACTCGGCCGACCGGCTCGTGGCCAAGGCCCGCGGGGCGAAGGCGGCGGGCGCGGCGGCGGTCGACTTCTACGCGTACGGGCTGGCGCCCCACCCGGTGCTGGACCGGATCCCGGCCGCCCTGGCGGAGGCCCACTGACGCGGGCCGGTCACCGGGACGCCAGCCCGTCCAGGACCGCCGACACCGTCTCCTCCGCGAAGCCGTCGTCCACCGGCAGTCCGCGGAACACCGCCCGCATCCACACCGCCCCGGCCAGCAGGTCCACGATCAGCATCGGGTCGGCCGTCTCCTTCAGCTCGCCCCGCCGTACCGCCCGCTCGAACACCGCGCGCTCCCGGGCGAACCGGTCGGCGAAGAACCGGTGCGCGTCGAGCTCCGGATGGCGTACGGCGGCGCCCAGCGCCGTCACCGCGACGTCCCGCGCGGGGGGCCGCGTCAGCAGGCGCACCACGCCCTCGGCCAGCGCCACCAGGTCGCCCCGCAGGCTGCCCGTGTCCGGCGGCTCGAACGCCAGGACGTCGGCCTCCACCAGCGCCGCCCCGAGCAGCGCGGCCTTGGACGGCCACCAGCGGTAGATCGTCGTCTTGTTCACGCCGGACCGCTCGGCCACCCCCTCGACGGTCAGCCCGTCGTAGCCGCGCTCGGCGACCAGCCGGAGCGTCGCGTCGAAGATCTCCTGCTGCTTCCTGGGCGCCATGCCGTCATTTTCTCCCGGTGAACGCGGTGACGACGCCCAGCCCCAGGTACACCACGCCGCTGACGTACCGCAGGGTGCGGGCCCGGCGGGCCAGCCGGGTGCCGAGCGCGCCGGCCGTGAACGCGTACACGATGTCCGACAGCAGCCCCAGCGCGAGCAGCGTGACCCCGAGCACCACGATCTGGAGGGCCGGCGAGCCCGCGTCCGCGTCGACGAACTGCGGCAGGAGCGCCAGGAAGAACAGCGTGACCTTGGGGTTGAGCACGTTGACCACGACGCCTTCGAGGAACACCCTGGGCAACGGCTGCGGCCGCAGCGCCGTGCCGCCCGCCTCGTCCTTCGAGGTGAGCGCGCGGACGCCGAGGTAGACGAGGTAGGCCACGCCGGCCCACTTGACGATCCCGAAGAGCGTCGCCGACTTCGTGATCAGGTACGACAGGCCGGCCGCGGCGGCGGCGATGTGCACGAGCGTGCCCGTCTCCACGCCGAACGCGCTGGCCAGCGCCGCCGCCCTGCCCTGGGCGAGGCCGCGGGCGGCGATGTAGAAGTGGTTGGGGCCGGGGATGAGCACCAGGGCCAGGCAGGCGCCGGTGAAGAAGAGGTACGTCGACCAACTGATCACGAAATATCAGCGTAGACATGGCTTTATGTCGACAAGAAGGCCAATGGCGGGTGGTGGCGGTGGGCCAATGAGTGTCGGCGAGGCATGGCATAGTTGCTGACCGTGAAGGGTCTTCTGGTGGGGCGCGGTGCCGAGCTGACACGGCTCGTCGGCGTGCTCGAGTCCGCCGCGGCCGGCACCGCCGGGGTCGCGCTCGTCGGGGGCGACGCGGGCATCGGCAAGACCCGGCTGGTCGCCGAGCTGGTGGCCGAGGCCAGGGAGCGCGGCTTCCACGTGCTGTCCGGGCAGTGCGCCGAGCTCGGCGACGCCCTGCCGTACCTCCCGCTCGCCGACGCCCTGCGCGGCGCCGAGCCCGCGGTGCGCGAGAAGGCCGCCGCCCACCCGCTGCTCGGCCAGCTCCTGCCCGGCGTGGAGAGCGTCCCGTCGGCCGGGCTGACGCAGCAGCGGCTCTTCGGCTCGCTGCTCGGCCTGCTGTCCGGCATCCAGCCCGTGCTCTTCGTCATCGAGGACCTCCACTGGGCCGACCGCTCCACCCGCGACCTGCTGGTGTTCCTCAGCCGCATGGTGCAGACCGAGCGGGTCTGCGTGGTCGGCACCTACCGCACCGACGACCTCCACCGGCGCCACCCGCTGCGCTCCGTGC
Source organism: Nonomuraea sp. NPDC050383 (assembly GCF_044459125.1). NCBI lineage: Bacteria > Bacillati > Actinomycetota > Actinomycetes > Streptosporangiales > Streptosporangiaceae > Nonomuraea > Nonomuraea sp. NPDC050383. The sequence continues at coordinate 25,396 of NZ_JBITIP010000028.1, read as the reverse complement.
TGGCGGAGATGAAGCGGCTGCCCACGGTCACGGCGGTGGAGCTGGGGCCGCTCGACCCGGGCCAGATGTCCGACTACGTCGCGACCATGGGCCGGGTCGACGCTCAGGGACTCGGCATGATCGTCACCCGCGCCGACGGCAACCCGTTCTACGCCGAAGAGCTCTTCGCCGCCATGACCGAGGGCGACAGCCTGCCCGAAGGCCTGGCCAGCCTCCTGCTGTCCCGCGTCGAGGTGCTGTCCGAGCCGGGCCAGCGCGTGCTGCGCGCCGCCGCCGTGGCCGGCCGGCGCGTCGAGGACGAGCTGCTGCGCGAGGTCTCCGGGCTGCCGCTCGCCGACTTCGAGGAGGCCGTACGCGAGATCGTCTCGCGCGGGCTGCTGCGCGTCGACGGCTACGGCTACGCCTTCCGGCACGCCCTGCTCCAGGAGGCCGTCTACACCGACCTGCTGCCCGGCGAGCGCACGCGCCTGCACGCCGCGTTCGCCCGGCTGCTCACCGCGCCCGCCGAGCTGGCCCACCACCACCTGGCCGGCCACGACCTCGCGGGCGCCCTGGCCGCCTCCGCCGAGGCCGGCCGGCTCGCCGAGCGGCTCGGCGCCCCGGCCGAGGCGCACAGCCACTACGACCAGGCCCTGTCACTGTGGGAGCGGGTGCCCGACGCCGAGCGGCTGGCCGGCGAGAGCCGGGCGAGCCTGGCCTTCCGCAGCGCCGTCATGGCCGCCGACAGCGGGGACAACCACCGGGCCATCACCCAGCTCCGCGCCCTGCCGCCCACCTGCGAGGTCAGCGAGCGGCTCGCCTACTACCTGTCCGAGATGGACGACCAGGACGGCGCCGTCGCCGCCGCCGAGCAGGCCGTCGCCACGGCGGCCGACGATGCGGCCCTGGCCCGCGCCCTGGCCACCCACGCCCGCACGCTCACGTGGGGCCCCCGGCACGCCGAGGGCCAGGCGCTGGCCCTGCGCGCGCTCGACGTCGCCCGCGCCGCCGGGGCGCGCGACGCCGAGGTGGGCGCGCTGCTCACCCTCGCCATCCACGCCGAGCTGCAGGGCGACACCGCCAAGGCCCACGACCTCGTCACTGTCGCCTCCGCCGAGGGCACCGGCGACCTCGCCATGGACCTGCGCGCCCGCTTCCACCACGCCCGCATCCACTATGAGCAGGGCTACCTCGCCCACGCGGCCGAGGTCGCCGACGAGGGCATCCGGCTGGCGTTCGAGACGGGGCTCAAGTGGAGCACCTACGGCACCGACCTGCAGTTCCTGCGCTTCCTCATCCATTACGTCGCGGGGGAGTGGGACCAGGCCGAGACCGTGGCCGCCTCCTTCGGCGCCCGGGTGGGCACCGCGCCGGAGGCCACCCTGTCGTCGTTCGCGCTGTTCCTGGAGGTGGCGCGCGGGCTGCCCGCCGTGGACAGCAGGCTCGGGTGGCTGCGGCCGTTCTGGTCCGACGGGCTGGTGGCGTACATGTCGCGCGGGCTCGCCGCCGAGCACGCCCTGTGGCAGGGCGACCCCCAGACGGCGCTCACCCACGTACGCGCGACGCTCGACGTGCTCCAGCCCGGCGAATCGGGCATCCTGCGCATCGCCGCCGTCGGCCTGTGGGCGCTCGGCGACCTCGGGGTCGTCGAGGACGCCGACGAGATGGCCGATCTGGCCCGTTTCGCGGTGAAGTCCGGCCCGGTCGGCCAGCGTGGCCAGCTCGGTCTTGAGGGGCGCGCGTGGGCGCTGCGGGTCGAGGCCGAATGGCACCGCGTCCACGGCCGGCTCGACCCGGAGCTGTGGCGGGCCGTGGTGGAGGCGTTCGATTACGGCTTCGTCTACGAGACGGCCCGCGCCCGGTGGCGCCTGGCCGAGGCGCTGCTCGCCGCCGGCGACCGGGAGGCGGCCCAGACGGAGTGGACACTGGCCCGGGAGACCGCCACCACGCTCCGCGCCGCTCCCCTGGAGAGGGTGCTGGCCGACTTCGGCAAGCGGGCCCGCTTCACCGCCGTCGCCGGGGCCGGCTCGGCCGCGCAGGAGTCACCCAACGGCGGGCTGACCGCCCGCGAGCTCGAAGTGCTCACGCTGGTCGCGGAGGGTCTCACCAACAGGGAGATCGCCGAGCGGCTGTTCATCGCCCAGAAGACGGTGAGCGTCCACGTCTCCAACATCCTCGGCAAGCTCGACGTCTCCACCCGCACGCAGGCGGCCGCCACCGCCCGCGCCCACGGCCTCCTGACCTGACCCCTTACCGGGGCCTGCTCACCAGGGGCCTTCAGCTTCTGGCGAGCGCGGCCAGATCCCGCACCACCTGGATCAGCTCTGCCGGATCGAACGGCTTGGTGAGATAGGCGTCCACCCCGATGCCCATCCCGCGCCGCTTGTCGTCGTCCTGCGCCCGGGCGGTGATCAGCACCACCTTGATGTGACTGGTGGCCTCGTCCGCTCGCAGCCGCTCCGCCGTCACCCACCCGTCGAGATACGGCATCATCACGTCCAGCGTGATCACATCCGGCATGACGTCGAGCACCCGCTCAAGGCAGTCCTGCCCATCGGTGGCGGTCGACACGTCGAACCCTTCCAGGCTCAGGTTGACCGCGATGAGCTGACGGATGACCTCGTCATCGTCGACGACCAGCACTTTCCCAAGAACCTCACCCACGGCGGCAAAGCTACCCGTAGTGGCGCGGTCACGTGCGGTTTTCCGGCGATGTGTGATCGGAGGTTTATCGTGGTGCGGAGTGGTGGCCGAATACTGGTAGCCTTGTCACACGTTCGGCCCCCTTAGCTCAGGGGATAGAGCACCGGCCTCCGGAGCCGGGTGCGTAGGTTCGAATCCTACAGGGGGCACACGATCCTGACCGGCGGCTTCGGCCGCTGACCAGGACGAACGACACAGGAACGGGCGGGTCTCCAGTCTCACGGAGCCCCGCCCGTTCTCGTTGGCGCTCACTGCTTGTGGACCAGCTGTGGACCACGAGAGCTCCGTCCAAGCCTCGAACGGCGAGGCGCCACTTCGTCTCCCCGGCATACGATCGAGATCGGCGTGAGTCAGCAGGTTCGCCGTATCAACCAGGTGCTTTGAACAGCCGGCGGGGGCGATCGTTCAAGGCCAGATATGGCAGAGCGAACAGTCCCTCGTTGTGATGCTCGGCCACCCCGGAGGGTGGCCGCCACCAGCAGGCGCTCACCGAGCGCGTGCCGCTCGCTGTTGCGGTCCTCAGCCACCCCGGAGGGTGGCCGCCACCACGTGGATGCCGTACGTCCCCGAACGCGCCCCGGTGTTGCGATCCTCGGCCACCCGGAGGGTGGCCGCCACCTGCGACGGCGCCGATCGCTTCACCAGCTCCAGGCGGTTGCGTTCCTCGGCCACCCGGAGGGTGGCCGCCACTCGAACCAGTGACCCCTCGCTTGTAAGGATCGCCCGCAGGTTGCGATCATCGGCACCCCGGAGGGTGGCCGCCACTCAGGCATGAGCCGGTCGACGTCGGGGCGGTGGAGGTTGCGATCCTCGGCCACCCCGGAGGGTGGCCGCTACCCCACGGCGCTGACCCGCTTGGGGCACACCTCGCAGTTGCGATCCTCGGCCACCCCGGAGGGTGGCCGCCACGTGGCTCCGCGTGAGCATCGTCGCACGACACACCGGTTGCGATCCTCGGCCACCCCGGAGGGTGGCCGCCACGGAGTGACGTGCTCACCTGGTACCCCACCGGAGCCGTTGCGATCCTCGGCCACCCCGGAGGGTGGCCGCCACGCTCGGTGGCGTTGTCCAGGAAGCCCTCGATGCCGAGGTTGCGATCCTCGGCCACCCCGGAGGGTGGCCGCCACCACCGCGGCGGTGAGCTGGGTGAGCGCGACCACCAGGTTGCGATCCTCGGCCACCCCGGTGGGTGGCCGCCACCCCGTGTACACGTCGACTCGGACTACGGCCCCGGTGTTGCGATCCTCGGCCACCCCGGAGGGGGGCCGCCACTGCCCTGCTTGGCCGGCGGCGCCTTCGGGTGGGAGGTTGCGATCCTCGGCCACCCCGGAGGGTGGCCGCCACAGGACCTCCCCGGCACCCAATGACACATTTAACGTGTTGCGATCCTCGGCCACCCCGGAGGGTGGCCGCCACTGCCCTGCTTGGCCGGCGGCGCCTTCGGGTGGGAGGTTGCGATCCTCGGCCACCCCGGAGGGTGGCCGCCACCCGGCCGCGCGATCTTCTTCGACTGGACCGGCCATGTGTTGCGATCCTCGGCCACCCCGGAGGGTGGCCGCCACGGACCGGGGGGTCCGGTGAAGACAGTAGAGCCCGGTTGCGATCCTCGGCCACCCCGGAGGGTGGCCGCCACACCGGGACCGGGACCGGGACCACCCCTGTCACCTGCGGGTTGCGATCCTCGGCCACCCCGGAGGGTGGCCGCCACACCGGGACCGGGACCGGGACCACCCCTGTCACCTGCGGGTTGCGATCCTCGGCCACCCCGGAGGGTGGCCGCCACACCGGCGGTGACCGCTGCTGGCGACGTCCCGAAGCCGTTGCGATCCTCGGCCACCCCGGAGGGTGGCCGCCACCGCATCTGAGTAGGCAATATGCCCCCTCGACACCGACAGGACGACTTGCGAATTCACGTATCAAGGAACATTGCGGGTGATAACTCCTTAGGAACCTACCGCGTGTCGCATGAGCACTCCAGGTTCCGAAGCACAGGCACGGCAAGCACAACAGGCGTAAGGCTATGCCGGGAGCGTACGCGGATCGAGCAGCTCCCCAGGGATCACGTTATTGATCATGACTTGTCTACGCGCATAGGGTCGTCTGGCCGAGACGGCCGCCCTGTCCGACATGAAGCGATCAGGGTTGTTGAGCGCCGATTTGGTGGAACTTCGCGAAACTGTCGGCGGCATCTCCTAAAGTTCAGCTCTCGCAGGGATCCTCCGACCAAGGGGTGTGCGTGAGCGACCGCTTGTGGGCGCACAGTGCTCGGGACAGTGACAGGCTTCGCCATGGTCTCGCCGACCATTTGCGGGGAACCGCATGGCACGCAGGCGCCTTCGGCGAGGTCTTCGGCGCAGGCTCGCTCGCTGCTCATTGCGGTCTGTTGCACGATGTAGGGAAAGGCTCCTGCCAGTGGCAGCGCGGCCTGATCGATGCGGAGCGCCTGGGCGGCCGGGTGGGCATTCCGCACAAGCATGCGGGTACTTGGCTGCTGGACCAGCACGGCCTGGGCATCATGTCCGCCGTGGTGTTCGGTCATCACGGAGGGCTGCCGGACGCGACGCGACTCAAGAAGGAGTTGCGCTTCGCGGACGCCGATCCGCTGGTCGCCGAGGCAATTCGGCGGGTCGGGGAAATCGTTCCGGAGATTCATCCGTCGGAACCGATCGCACCACCCGCCTGGCTGCACGAGGCCGCGGCCGATGACCCTTATGCGTTGGATCTCCTGGTTCGCATGGTCTACAGCACCGTGGTTGATGCGGATTTTTTGGACACTGAGCAGCATTTCGCTGGCGTCGCGCGCCCTTTTCATCCGGTTTCTGCCGCTGATCTGGCTGAGCGTTTCGAGCGGGGACGCCAGAATCTGCTCGAAAACAAACCGGAATCGCCGATTGACGGGTTGCGTCAAGAGGTCTACCGGCAGTGCGTGGAGGCTTCGCAGGGACCGCGAGGTATTTATCGCATTCCGGCGCCCACTGGCTCGGGGAAGACGCTCGCGGCGGGCGGCTTCGCCCTGCAGCACGCCCGGTTGCACGGCATGAAACGCGTCATCGTCGCCGTGCCGTTCATGTCGATCACCGAGCAGAACGCCTCGGTCTATCGCAACCTCTTGGACATCGAGGGTGAGGATCCGGTGGTGCTGGAGCACCACAGCGGCATCGATCTGGACGACGGAAGGGCAAGCAGGAGGTGGCAGCGGCTGGCCGCGGAGAACTGGGACGCCCCCTTCGTGGTGACGACCACCATCCGGCTGTTCGAGTCCCTGTTCTCTCACAAGCCCGCGGCGATGCGCCGCGTGCACCGACTGGCCGGTTCGGTGATCGTCCTGGACGAGGTGCAGGCGCTGCCGGACCGCTTGTTGATCCCTATCGTGTCCGCGCTGCGCAGCCTCACCCAGTGGTTCGGTGTGACGGTGGTACTGGCCTCAGCCACTCAACCACCGTTCGAACTGCTCAGCCCCTTGCAGGGCACGCGCATCAGGGACGTCATCGCCGAGCCGAAGCCGCTGTACAAGGCTCTGAGCCGAGTGCGGTACCGGTGGCTCCTGGATCCGAAGCCGACCATGGCGCAGATCGCCGAGCAGGCCGCGGCGGAGACTCAGGTCCTCGTGGTGGTCAACACCACCAGGGACGCCGCCCGGATGCACGAGCTCGTGGAGGAGCATCGGCCGGCGCTGCACTTGTCCACACGGATGGCAGCCGCGCACCGGCGCGCTGCTTTGGACGAGATCACGCGGCGTCTCGCCGACGAGGAGCCGGTCGCGGTGGTGAGCACCCAACTGGTCGAGGCAGGAGTAGACCTGGACTTCCCGGCCGGTTTTCGGGCGATTGCCTCCGCCGACTCCCTTCAGCAGGCAGCCGGCCGAGTCAACCGAGGCGGGCGGCTGCCGTACGGACAGGTCACCATCTTCGACCCGGAGGACGGCAACAAGGCGGCCGACAGGTTGTACGGCGCTGCGCTGGAGGCCACCCGCGCCAGGTTCGGCCCTCACTGCCCTCCCGACGATCTGGACGCGTTGGAGGCCTATTACCGGGCCAGGTTCGACTTCCACAACGTCGAGGCGGCAGGGCACGAGATCCAGCAGGGCCGCCAGACCCATGACTTCCCTCACGTGGCCGAGCTGTTCCGCATGATCGATGAATGGACCGTTCCCGTTGCAGTGCGCTATGGCGACACCGAGAAGCTGGACGGGATCCTCGCCCACCTGCGTGCCGGGCATCCTGGAGCAGGCGCGCAGCTGCGTGCTCTGCGTCCCTATCTGGCCACCCTGCCTCGGGGTGCCGCGCGCAAGGCACTGCAGGAAGGACTTGCCACCCCCGTCGTCGGTGACCTCCTCGAATGGCTCGGCGACTACCACCCGCGGCGAGGCATCGAGATGACCTCCCCCGACCCCCAGGAGCTGGTGTTTTGACCACCCGTCGCGTTCACCATCCGCCTCTGCCGCTCGTCGTGGAGGTCGAGGCGCCGTACGCCTGTTTCACCCGCCCCGAGTTCAAGACCGAGCGGATGAGTTACCCGGTCATGACCCCGTCGGCTGCGAAGGGCGTGCTGGAGGCGATCTTCTGGAAGCCGGAGTTCGGCTACCAGGTCACACGCATCGAGGTGCTCAAGCCCATCCGGTGGGCGTCGATCCGCCGCAACGAGGTCTCCTCCATGCTGACCATGGCTTGGGTGCGCGAGGCCATGGCTGACACCAGCGTGCGCTTCGATGCGGAGGCCGACCGTGACCAGCGCAACATGGTGTGCCTGCGTGACGTCGCCTACCGCATCCACGCCCAGGTCCGGTTGCGCCCGCACGCCACCGATCCCGAGGCCAAGTACCGCGACCAGCTCCGCCGCAGAGTCGAGCGTGGCGCCTGCTACTCACAGCCGTTCATGGGTGTCCGCGAGTTCTCCGCCTCCTTCCGACCCAACACCGGCTGCGAGCCGATTCCCCACGACGAGAAGCTCGGCGTGATGCTGCACAGCATCGTCTACGGTCCCGAGGGCGAGAGCTACCGCTGGTTCCAGGCGGAACTCCAGCGAGGCGTGCTGGCGATTCCCCGCGAAGGCATCGAGTTGCCGGGCGCCGACACGCGTACCGGCGGCAGGCGGTGACCCCGTGCTGATCAGACAGCTCGCGGCGCACGCCGGCGACAGGCGCGACCTCCCACCGCCGTACTACCGCACCCGGAACGTACGGTGGGCAATCGACCTGGACGGGGACGGACGCCCCCGCGGAGGTCGCCTGGTGGACCTCAGCACCGCTGAATCCAAGTCAGGAGTGCTGCTGGACACCCCCTACGTGCAGCGCTCCGGCACCGGATCCCTGCCGTTCCTGCTCACCGACACCTTGCAGTACGTCCTGGCGATGCCCAAGGACGACAGCGACAAGCAGATCGCCGATGCCCGCCGGCGTGCCGAGGACTTCGCCGAACTGGTCCACCGGTGGGCGAAGGACGAGCCGCTGGCCGAGCCTGTCGTCCGTTTCCTGCGAAGCGGCGCCTTCTCCGAGGTGGAGATCCCTGTGCAGGCCAAGCCGTCCGACGTGGTGGCGATCCGCACGGATCAGGGATGGGTGCACGCCCTGCCGTCCGCCGTTCAGGTGTGGGGGCAGATCGTACGGGAACGCAAGAGCGCGGCCGGCGGCCAGGGAATCTGCCTGTCCTGCGGAGAGGAAGGGCCGTTGCTGGCCACCATTCCCGAGCCGGTGAAGCCTGGCGGCATCCCGGTAGCAGGTGGCCGCGGCAGGGACGCGCAGCTCGTGTCCATCAACAAGACCGCCCAGGGGCGCGGCGGCATCACACAACTGGCCAACACGCCGCTCTGCGACACCTGCGGCGGGCAGGCGATGTCCGCACTGAACGCGCTCCTGGCAGACCGGCAGCACCACTACCGCGGCACCGACAGCGTCCTGGTGTGGTGGCTGCGCCGTCCGGCTCCGTTCTCCCTGCTCGGCGCCGTCCGAGACGCTCAGCCGCAGGACGTCAAGGGCATCATCGAGCAGGTGCACCTGCCGCCCGCTCGGCGCGCGGACTGGCTGAACAACAACGACTTCTACGCGGTGACGCTGTCGGCCAACCAGAGCCGCGTGGTGATCCGCGACTGGATCGACGTCCCGCTGATCGAGCTGTGTCAGCACCTGGACACATGGTTCGCCGACCACGAGATGGCAGACCTGTGGGAGGACGGGCCACAACGAGTTCCGCTGTGGCGGATGGCAGCCGCACTGGGCAGGCACGGCAAGCAGGGCTACGTCAGGGACACCGCGCCCCGCTCGGCCGAACGGGACCTCATGGCGGCCGCTTTGCACGGCACGCCGCTGCCCGCAAACCTACTGGCCCGCCTGATCCAGCGCGTCCGTGCCGACAATCGCGTGGACCTGCCGCGCGCCGCGCTCCTGCGCCTGCTGCTCGTTCGAGCCACCCCGGCCATGAAGGAGATCCTGTTGGAGCATCTCAACCTTGACACCCGCGACCCCGCCTACCTGTGCGGGCGCGTCTTCGCGGTCCTGGAGGACATCCAGCGCACCGCCCTGGACAACATCAACACCACCATCGGTGACAAGTTCTTCGGCGCGGCCATGGCCAGGCCGCTGCCGGTGCTCACCATGCTGCGCAAGAACGCCACCGGCCATCTACGGCGGCTGCGCGGCAGCAGGAAGGCCGCCGGGATCGCCCTGGACAAGCGTCTTGACGAGATCTTCCAGAGGTTCGCCGCCGAGCTGCCGGCCACCCTGGACCTCGCCGGTCAGGGACGGTTCGTCCTCGGCTACCACCAGCAGAGATCGGCCGACCGGGAGGCGGCCCGCGCCGCCGCTGCCGCGCGCAAGGCAGCCGCACCCGAGTCCGCCTGACCCGTCGTCCCTTCCCTACGAAAGGAATTCCTCGGCATGTCCGTCCACCTGGACCCCGCCCGTAAGCACGACTTCGTCTTCCTGTTCGACGTGCGCGACGGTAACCCCAACGGTGACCCCGACGCCGGCGGCATGCCGCGGACCGATCCGGAAACCGGCCATGGCCTGGTCACCGACGTGGCGATCAAGCGCAAGATCCGGAACATGGTGGCGCTGATCAACGAGGGCGTCGCCGGTTACGACATCTACGTCGAGGCGGGAGTCGCGCTCAACGCCCAGCACGAGCGGGCCTACGCCGCGCTGAACCTGTACCCCAAGCAGCGGCGCAAGTCCGAGTTCGAGGCGCAGCAGTGGATGTGCCAGACCTTCTACGACGTGCGGATGTTCGGCGCCGTCATGACCACCGGCACCAAGCCGTGCGGACGCGTCCAGGGCCCGATGCAGCTCACCTTCTCCCGGTCCATCGACGTGGTCCTCCCTCAGGAGCACGGCATCACCCGCATCACCCAGACCCGCCAGGACGACATCGACAAGGGCGAGTCGACCGAGATGGGCAACAAGCACATGATCCCCTACGCCCTCTACCTCGGTTACGGGCACTTCAGCGCCCCTCTGGCCCGCCGCACCGGCGTGACCGGCCAGGACCTGGAGACGTTCTGGAGGGCCATGACGCTGATGTTCGAGCACGACCGCGCCTCCACCCGCGGCGAGATGGCGTTGCGCGGCCTGCACGTGTTCAGCCACGACGATCCCTTCGGCCGGGCTCCGGCTCATCAGCTGTTCGACCGCGTCAAGGTCGCCGCCAAGCAGCCGATCCCGCGCTCGTTCGCCGACTACACCATCTCCGTCGGGAACGACCTCCCCGAGGGGGTCGCCTTCACCTCCGTCGTCGGGTGACCGACACCGCTCCGAAGGCCGACGGCGTCCCCCTTCAGCAAGTGACGCTGTCGGCCCTGGAACATCACGCCTTCTGCCCGCGCCAGGCCGGCCTCATCCTCCTGGAGGACGGATACGCCGATGACGCGGCGACCATCCGCGGCACCCTCCTGCACCAGCGCGTCCACGAGCCGGGGCACGAGACCCGCGGCGCCGTGCGCACTCTGCGGGCCCTTCCGGTGTGGCACGACGGGCTCGCGCTGGTAGGAGTCTGCGACGTGGTCGAGATCCACCGCGACGGGCGCATCATCCCGGTAGAGCACAAGTCCGGCTCGTACACGCCGGGCGGACCCGCTGACGTACAGGTGACCGGCCAGGCGATGTGTCTGGAGGCCATGTTCGGGTGCTCGATCCGCCAAGGCGTGATCTACTCTGCGGCCGATCGGCGCAGGCACACCGTCGCGGTCGACGCCGCCGCCCGGGACCGGGTCCTCACCCTTGCCGACGAGGTACGGCGCACGCTTGCCACGGCCACGCTTCCCGGCGCCGCCGCTGATCGGCGATGCCGGCGCTGCTCGATGCACGACATGTGCATGCCCCGCGTCCTCGCCCGCAAGGACGCCATCACGCGGGCCGCGTCCAAGCTGTTCACCCCTCAACCTGAAGCGGCATGGGATGACTGAACTCCTCAACACCCTCTACGTCCAGACCCAAGGAGCAAGCCTCCATCTCGACCACGACAGCCTGAAGATTGTCATTCCGGAGACTCCCAAGAAGACACTGCCTCTGCGCCGCCTGGACGGCATCGTGGTCTACGGTCACGTGTCCCTGTCCGCCGAACTGCTCGCCCGGTGCGCCGAAGACGGCCGGTCCGTGGTCTGGATGAGCCTGTCCGGACGCTTCCTCGGCCGAGTCGACGGGCCGACCCGCGGCAACGTCATGCTCCGCCACGCTCAGCACCTCTCGCATGCCGATCCCGTTCTGCGCCTGCAGATCGCCGAAAGTTGCGTCGCCGGCAAGCTGCAGAACTCACGGCAGATCCTCCTCCGCGGAGCCCGCGACGCCACCGATCAGGCGCAGGTCACGCTGCGGTCGCTCGCGCAGGACATTGAGGACCTCCTGGCCCGCACCGAAGACGCCGGAACCCTCGACGAACTCATGGGACTGGAAGGCCAGGCGGCCCGCCTCTACTTCGAGGGACTGACCCACATGCTGCGCCCGCCGTCCGACATCGCCACCTTCACCAACCGGACGCGGCGTCCTCCCACCGATCCCGTCAACGCGCTGCTGTCGTACCTGTACGGCCTGACCCGGGCTCTCGTCCACGGAGCTGCCGAGCAGGTAGGCCTCGACCCGTACCTCGGCTTCCTCCACGGCATGCGCCCCGGCAAGCCGGCTCTTGCCCTGGACCTCATGGAGGAGTTCCGTCCCATTCATGCCGATAGGCTCGCGCTCAACCTGCTCAACCGCAAGCAACTGCGTAAGGAGCACTTCGAGACCCTGCCGGGCGGGGCGGTCCAGATGACGGAGGACGGCCGGCGCCTCGTCCTCAGCGAGTGGCAGGCGTGGAAGCACAAGGACTGGCCACACAAACTGCTCGGGCGCAAGGTCTCCGCCTCGCTGCTGCCCGTCGTGCAAGCCCGCCTGCTTGCCAGGCACATCCGCGGCGAACTGCCTGCCTACATCCCTTGGACGGTCGGCTGATGCAACTGCTCCTCGCGTACGACGTGGTGACCACCACACCGGAGGGCCGTCGCCGGCTGCGACAGATGGCCAACCTGTGCGAGGGCTACGGGCATCGCGTGCAGAAGTCCGTGTTCGAGATCACCTGCACGGACGCCGAGCTACTCACCCTGCTCGACTCCGCAACCCGGATCATCGATGCGTCCGACGATTCGGTGCGGGTCTATCGGCTGCCGAGCAACGGCTTCGATACGGTGCACCGCCTGGGCGTAGCTGAGCCTGCACCCCATCATGATCCACTCATCCTTTAGTTCGGAACCTCAAGTGCTCACGCGACACGCGGTAGGTTCCTAAGGAGTTATCGCCCGATACGTTCCTTGATAAGTGAATCCGTGAATCTTTCTATCGGTACCGAGAAGGCATAACACCTGCTCAAGTGCCGTGGCGGTCGCCCTCCGGGGCGACCGAGGGTCGCAACCTTGTGAATGATCCACTTGAGCCGCATGGGCTGGAGGTGGCGGTCGCCCTCCGGGGCGACCGAGGGTCGCAACCTTGTGAATGATCCACTTGAGCCGCATGGGCTGGAGGTGGCGGTCGCCCTCCGGGGCGACCGAGGGTCGCAACGCGATCGTGCAGAACTCGCCCGTGACCGCCAGCCGCAGTGGCGGTCGCCCTCCGGGGCGACCGAGGGTCGCAACACCAACCCACGGAGCTCCCTTGTGTGGCGAACCTCATGTGGCGGTCGCCCTCCGGGGCGACCGAGGGTCGCAACTCTTCCCCGATCGGTTCTTGTGTCGCTTCCCCTTCGGGGTGGCGGTCGCCCTCCGGGGCGACCGAGGGTCGCAACGCGTCTGTCACTCGCCCTTCTCCTTTCTGTCTCTCAGGGTGGCGGTCGCCCTCCGGGGCGACCGAGGGTCGCAACCCACACCCGCCGGAGTGCCCTCCTTCACCACAGCCTGTGGCGGTCGCCCTCCGGGGCGACCGAGGGTCGCAACACGTTGAATGCGTCGTTGGGTGCCGGGGAGGTCCTGTTTGTGGCGGTCGCCCTCCGGGGCGACCGAGGGTCGCAACACCTTGATCGGGCCGAAGTGGGCCTGCGGCACCCGGGTGGCGGCCGCCCTCCGGGGCGACCGAGGGTCGCAACGCCAGCTCGGCGGCGGGCGTGGCGGCGCTGCGCCAGGTGGCGGTCGCCCTCCGGGGCGACCGAGGGTCGCAACACCTGATCAAGGCCGAGCTCCAGATCTCTCGCCCCGGTGGCGGTCGCCCTCCGGGGCGACCGAGGGTCGCAACGAGTCGATCTCGGAGTGGCCGCCGCTCGGCGTGTCCAGTGGCGGTCGCCCTCCGGGGCGACCGAGGGTCGCAACTTCAACGCCCGCCACACCAGGCCCGAGCAGTCCCCGCCGGTGGCGGTCGCCCTCCGGGGCGACCGAGGGTCGCAACGCCGTGACATGCGCGAGACTGAGATCGCTGTCAAGTGGCGGTCGCCCTCCGGGGCGACCGAGGGTCGCAACTGTCTCGTCTGGGGCTTTTCCGATCCACCTCATCTGTGGTGGCGGTCGCCCTCCGGGGCGACCGAGGGTCGCAACGTCAGCACGTCCGTGAGTCCGCCCGACATGCCGGCGTGGCGGTCGCCCTCCGGGGCGACCGAGGGTCGCAACATCCACGTCAAGAACGGGTCCGGTGGGTCCATCACGGTGGCGGTCGCCCTCCGGGGCGACCGAGGGTCGCAACCTGGCGTGCGAGCCGAAGACCAAGTTCAACCCGGTCAAGGGTGGCGGTCGCCCTCCGGGGCGACCGAGGGTCGCAACCCCTGTGGGGCGAGCGTGGCCGCAGTCTTGGCCACGCCGGTGGCGGTCGCCCTCCGGGGCGACCGAGGGTCGCAACACCGTGACCATCTGCACCGGCCCGTACTGCGGCATGTGGCGGTCGCCCTCCGGGGCGACCGAGGGTCGCAACTCGGCCTGGTGGGCAACGCCGGCCTGACCCAGCCGTGTGGCGGTCGCCCTCCGGGGCGACCGAGGGTCGCAACGAGTTCTCCGGCACCTACTCCTCCTCAGCCGCCGCGTGGCGGTCGCCCTCCGGGGCGACCGAGGGTCGCAACCCAATGCGTGCCGCCCTTCAGGGCGTCGACCTCGTACGTGGCGGTCGCCCTCCGGGGCGACCGAGGGTCGCAACAGGACGTCGGCTCCCGCCAGGAAGTCACGGCCGAGTGGCGGTCGCCCTCCGGGGCGACCGAGGGTCGCAACTGGGAGTGAGTCCCGGTCCACCACCGGCTGCTCCAGGGTGGCGGTCGCCCTGCGGGGCGACCGAGGGTCGCAACATCATGGCCTACACGCCACCATGCGACGTCAGCCGAGTGGCGGTCGCCCTCCGGGGCGACCGAGGGTCGCAACGTCATGGCCTACACGCCACCATGCGACGTCAGCCGAGTGGCGGTCGCCCTGCGGGGCGACCGAGGGTCGCAACTCGTAGATCCAGTACCAGCCGTCCCCGTCTTGGACGTGGCGGTCGCCCTCTGGGGCGACCGAAGGTCGCAACCGGGGTGTCCAGAGCGAGGTCTTGAAGATCGGCGGTGGCGGTCGCCCTCCGGGGCGACCGAGGGTCGCAACACCGAAGGGACCCTCTCATGACCATCGCCCCGCCCCGTGGCGGTCGCCCTCCGGGGCGACCGAGGGTCGCAACTCCCACAACCCGAGCACCTCGATGTGCGGCCTGTCCTGTGGCGGTCGCCCTCCGGGGCGACCGAGGGTCGCAACTACCTGGGCACCCACCAGCCGCACTGGCTGGCAGACGTGGCGGTTGCCCTCCGGGGCGACCGAGGGTCGCAACACCGAAGGGACCCTCTCATGACCATCGCCCCGCCCCGTGGCGGTCGCCCTCCGGGGCGACCGAGGGTCGCAACTCTTTCGACTTGCGCAGGGCCAGACCGAACTCGGGCTAGGTGGCGGTCGCCCTCCGGGGCGACCGAGGGTCGCAACGACGCAGCGCCACCAGCGGCGCCGCCGGCCTGCTGCGGTGGCAGCCGCCCTCCGGGGCGACCGAGGGTCGCAACAAGGTGGAGCAGGGCACGACCGAGACGTCCTACGGTGGTGGCGGTCGCCCTCCGGGGCAGCCGAGGGTCGCAACTCTGCCACGAGCGCGGCGCCCGCCTGGTCGGCGAACAGGTGGCGGTCGCCCTCCGGGGCGACCGAGGGTCGCAACAACGTCACCACCAGCCCGCGCTCGCGCAACACATCCAGTGGCGGTCGCCCTCGGGGGCGACCGAGGGTCGCAACGACCAGGCCGGGCGGCGGCTGCATCTCGGCACGGTGGAGTGGCGGTCGCCCTCCGGGGCAGCCGAGGGTCGCAACAGGTAGACGCGGAACAGCAGCCCCGGCAGGCTCTCGGGTGGCGGTCGCCCTTCGGGGCGACCAAGGGTCGCAACTGGCAGCGTGGTGCACCAATCAAGGACTCCACGGTAGCGGTCGCCCCTTGAACCAATCGGAGCCCCTATCTCGATCTTATCGCCGTTCGAGAGGGCGACTCTTCCGTGGTCGCCCTCCCGGACGGCGAAGACAGAGTTCAAAACCGTGCCGGTTGAGCTCGATCAGGTTTCAAGGGCGGCCTCGATGCGGCGGTTGATCTGGCTGTCGCGTCCGTCGAGGCACTTGGCGTACCGCTTGAGCAGGACCTCCACACTGTTGCCCGCTCGCTCGGCTACCACCGTGGCGTCCACACCTGCGTTGAGCCAGGTGGACAGGGCGGCGTGACGCAAGTCGTAGGGTCTTCCGGCAAGGGGTGAGGCGACCTGTTTCGGCGTCAAGGCCAAGCGACGCGCCTCCTCCCAGGCCCGCGCATAGGTGGAGGCGCCCAGGACCCCACCACGCTCGTTGCGGAACAGGCGTCCATCCGTGGCCGTGCCGAACTCCTCAAGGTGCGCCCGCAGGATACGAACCAGTTCCGGCGGGATCGGCACGGGCCAGACATCTCGGTCCTCTCGCTGCTTGAGTCCGCGCTGGTCGTGCACGGTCCCGCTATCGGTCCACTGTTTGCCGCTGCTCGGGCGGGTGACTTCGAGGGTGAGAAGTCCCCATCCTTCCTCTGGTAGAGCACAGTCCGTTTCCCTGAGCCCGATCGCCTCGGCCGGGCGGAGGCCGGCGAAGTAGAGGGTGGCGAAGAACGCCACGAGGCGGCGGCCTCGTCCGCGATGCCAGCTGCCGATGTAGGAGAGACTGACGAGGAGTTCTCGAGCTTGGGCGGGTTGACCACACAGCGCCGGTCGATGCTGTTGTCCCTGGGCACCTTCTTCTGCTTGACGCGTTTGAGCGGTTCAGCGCGGTGTTGCATGCCCCCAAGGTGCGATGTCTGGCGTTGAATGCCAGTTTCGACGGCAGCTTCGCGATATGTCTCAGCTATAGTATTTGGGCTCATTCGAGGCCTGGCTATGACTCGCTGCAGGGTGAGTCAACCCTGATAGTCCGTGGGTGGTGTGGCGATATCCATCTGAAAACGCTGGGGCTGCGTTACGTATCCGACACTGGCAAGAGGAGGTGCGCTGCCGCCTTCGCGGAAAAAAAGTTAAATTCGGCGCGCCGCCTGCGACAACTCGGACGCCGGACAGGTCGCCGCGGTTATCAAGATCATATTCTCGCGATTGGTGCCATTTGATGCAGCGTATCATCGACCGGCAAGTTGTTATGACTGGCTCGGTTGTGGGCGGGCCGGATATCGACACGGATGTCGAGGCGGCGATACGTGACATAACACTGCGATTGCAAGAGTTGCAAGGGCAAGTCCGCGCCCTCTTCCTGGTAAATGTAATCTATCAGGTGGGCGGCGAATTCTTGGCGCCCGAATTCGCTGGCGTGCGTACCGGTAGATTCAGCAATGGCGTGCTTATTGTGCAGGCCGCCGTTCCCGAGGGCTCCTATGATGACGCATTCGGATTCCTCGGCCTTCTATTGGTGGATGCTGTTGATGCCGTTGTAGTATGGGCCGCTCGGCGGAAGGACGTGCAGGTTTCGATCTCGGATCTGCGCAGTGTGGCACAGGCCGTGCAGCGCAGGTGATCTTGCCTGAGGAGTGCGGCTCTCGGAGCCCCTCACATACAAGTCGCGGCGAACCGCAGCGCTGCAACGGCCTCCTCATACCGGCCGCCGAAAGGGGAGAGCCGGGCCGTGAAGCGATCGTCATCCCGGGTTGACAGATGGATGCGTGGCGCGCCAGGCGCCGGGCGGCAGGAGCCCCATGACGCTCATCCCGGCGTGATCACATGTACATTCACTCCACCTGAACTTGATCTTCACTCACCACCAGGATGTACGGCATGCAACCCCTCATCATCGCCTTAGCCCTCGTCGCCGCCGCTCCCACCACAGCACACGCCCAGACAGCCGAACCCGACCCGGTGGCGGGTCTGCGCTCGCTGCTCGCCCGCGGGGCCGGCGCGACGGCCGAGTTCTACGGCCAGGCCTCCACAGACCTGTCCAAGGAGGTGCAACTGAGCAACGGCAGGCGCACCTTCATCGGGAGCGGTATGGGAGTGAGCGGAACCGGCAAGGTCAAGCTGGGGCGGGCCGGCGTGATCGCCTCCGAGCACGTTCGGCAGCTCAGCGTGAGCAACAAGGAGCTGATGGTGGAGGAGGCGCCCAAGGACCCCTACTTCGCCGGCGTGCTCCGCACGGTGGGGACGCTACGCACGATCAGCGTGGGCGGCTGGCAGTACCAGCTTGCGCCGCGGGCGAAGACCTGGGTGCGCACCGGCCGGGCCGGCGGCGCTGCCGCCGCGTATGGCGATCAGCTCATCAACGTCCTGGAACCGGCCACGCTGAGCAAGCTGCTGTCCACCAGGAGCCGCAAGAGTGTCGCGCCCTGGCTCAAGGACCACACGACCGGCCGCAAGCAGCGGATCTACACCCTGACCGGGACGATCAAGCTCAAGGAGCTCTATCGCGTCTCGCCCAGCTTCCGCGAGGCCGCGGGTACCTCGGCTCTCGGGACCTCTGAGGTGACGTGGACGTACATGTACGACGACCGCGGATGGCCGTACCGGGTCGGCTGGCGGTTCTACGCGCACCCGCGGCCGCAGGTCCCGGGGCTCGGGCACGACCGGATCCTGCGGGGGCACCTGGCGACGCAGTACCGGAACTGGGACAAGCCGATGACGATCACCGCGCCCCAGGCGAAGCCGGGCCGGGGACTGCCGGTGGACGACCTCGCCGACGTCCTCAGCGCCCCCGAACGCCGTGATTGAGGAGCGGCGACGTTCCCACCTCGTCCGTTCCGCAACGGCAGTGGTGTGCTCGCGTGCCGCGGGTAGCCGGAGGCGTAGAGCCACGCAGTCCCCGGCTCGGGGTCACAGGTCCCAGGTGACCGGGAGGCTCTTGACCCCGTAGATGTCCGCGGTCTCCGGGCGCAGGGCGACCTCTTCGGCCGGTACGGCCAGCCGCAGCGTGGGGAAGCGGTTGACCAGTGCCGGGAGCGCGACCCGCAGCTCGACGCGGGCCAGTTGCTGGCCCAGGCACTGGTGGATGCCGTGGCCGAAGGCCAGGTGGCCGCCGTCCCGCCTGCGGAGGTCGAGGACGTGGGGATCGGCGAAGCGCTCGGGGTCGCGGTTGGCGGTGTTGTACGACAGGATGACCGTCGTACCGGCCTTGACGGTGTGGCCGCCCAGCTCGACGTCCTCCAGCGCCGTCCTGAGGAACGTCTTGGCGACGGTCAGGTAGCGCAGCAGCTCTTCCACGGCCGGGTCGGTGAGCGCCGGGTCGGCGCGCAGGGCGGCCAGCTGCTCCGGGTTCTGCAGCAGGGCGAAGGTGCCCAGCGCCAGCATGTTCGCGGTGGTGTCGAACCCGGCCGACAGCAGGATCAGCGCCATCCCCTGCAGCTCCTCGTCGGTCAGGTCGCTGTCGAGCAGGTCGCTGAGCACGTCGTCGGTGGGGTGGGCGCGCTTGGCCACCACCAGCTCGGCGAGGTACTGCTGGGTCGCGGTGTAGGCCGCCATCAGCTCCTCGTCGCCGACCTCCCCGCCGAGGAACTTGTCGATGTTGTCCTGGAAGGAGCCCCGGTCCTCGTACGGCACCCCCAGCAGCTCGCAGATCACGATGGCGGGGATGGGCTTGGCGAACGCGGTCACCAGGTCCGCCGTCGGCCCGGCCTTCTCCATGGCGTCCAGGTGGTCGGCGGTGATCTGCTCGACGCGCTCGGTGAGCAGCCGCATCCGCCGGACGGTGAACTTGCCCACCAGTGGTTTGCGATAGCGGCTGTGCTGGGGCTCGTCCATGAGGAGGAACTCGCCGGGCGGCGCCGGCGGGACCTCGATGCCGCCGTAGTCGATGGTCGGGTGGTGGCTCATGAGCTCCCTGCGCGAGCTGAACCGCGGATCGGCCAGGACCGACCGGCCCAGGTCGTAGCCGGTGACCAGCCAGCCCTGGTGTCCGTCGGGGAACGGGTAGCGGCTGATCGGGCTCTGCTCGCGGGCCTCGATCAGCTCCTTGGGCGGGTCGAAGGGACAGCCGGACTGACGGGCGGCCGGCAGCGTGGTGACGGTGTGCTCCATGGTTGTTCCTCTCATCGGCCCTGAACCGTTCTTGACATCCACGGTCGCCGACGCCTCTGACATCAGGCCGTCGCCGTGCTGACGCGACCGCTGACACGACGTCGCCGAGCGTCAGTCCGGCGCGATCAGACTGACGAAGGTTCCGCTGCGTACCGCTGCCTGAAGGTGCTGTCAGTGGCCGCGTCAGCACGGCAACGGCCCGGTATCAGGACGGTCCGCGATCGTGGACGCCATGAACGGTTCAGCGATCGCGGCCTCGGGGCTGCGGAAGGCGTACAAGGACAAGACCGTGCTCGACGGCATCGACCTGGATGTCCGGACCGGCACGATCTTCGCCCTGCTCGGGCCGAACGGCGCCGGGAAGACCACGACGGTGAATGTGTTGACCACGCTGCTGGCCCCCGACGCCGGGAAGGTGGTCGTCGCCGGGCACGACGTGACCACGGAGACCAAGGCGGTGCGCGCGGCGATCGGGGTCACCGGGCAGTTCGCCTCGGTGGACGATCTGCTCACGGGTGAGGAGAACCTGACGCTGATGGCGGACCTCCTGCATCTGCCCAAGGCGGAGGGCAAACGCGTCGCCGACCGGCTGCTGGACCGGTTCGACCTGGGGGAAGCGGCCGGCAAGCCGGCGGCGTCCTACTCCGGCGGCATGCGCCGCAAGCTGGACCTCGCCATGACGCTCGTCGGCGAGCCGCGGATCATCTTCCTGGACGAGCCCACGACGGGACTCGACCCGCGCAGCCGCCGCACCATGTGGGAGATCATCCGGGAGCTGGTCGCCGACGGTACGACGATCTTCCTCACCACCCAGTATCTCGATGAGGCCGACGAGCTCGCCGACCGCATCGCCGTACTCGACCAGGGCCGCCTGGTCGCCGAGGGCACCGCCGACGAGCTCAAGCGCCGAGTTCCCGGCAGCCATGTCCGGCTGCGGTTCACCGCTCGGCACGAGCTCGACGTCGCGGCACGGGTCCTGCACGGGTCCACGAGGGACGACGAGGAGCTGACCCTGCGTGTTCCCGGCGACGGCGGGGTGAGGTCGTTACGCGCGCTGCTCGACCGGCTCGACGCGCATTCCATAGAGGTCGAGGAACTGTCGGTGCATACGCCGGACCTGGATGACGTCTTCCTCGCCCTCACCGGCCACGGGAACAAGGAGGTCAGCGCCCGATGAATGCCGTCTCAGCGTCCCTGGCGGACTCCGCGACCATGTTGCGGCGCAACTTCCGGCACACGATGCGCAATCCGCTGACACTGCTCAACGCCATCATCATGCCGATCTTCCTGATGTTCCTCATGGTGTACGTCATGGGCGGCGGATTCAGCGTCGGTACCGGCTACGTCGACTACGCCACGCCAGGGTTGATCATCATGACCATCGGCTACGGAATCGGCCCCACCGCGACGGGGGTGAATTCCGATATGACCACCGGATTCATCAACCGGCTCCGGGTCATGCACGTGTCACGGGCCGCGGTGCTGAACGCGCACGTGATCGCGACCATGCTACGAACCCTGGTGGCCATCACGCTCATCATCGGGGTCGCGTTCCTGATGGGATTCAGCCCGTCGGCGAGTTTCCCGGAGTGGCTCGGCGCGATCGGCATCGTCATGCTGGCGGCACTGGCGATCAGCTGGCTGACCGTCGCGGCCGGCCTGGCGGCGAAGTCGCCGGAGAGCGCGGGCATCCTCGGTGTCCCGCTGATGCTGCTCCCCTTCTTGAGCAGCGCGTTCGTGCCGGCCGACAAGATGGGACCGGGCGTGCGGGAGTTCGCGGAGTACCAGCCGTTCACCCCGATCATCGAAACCCTGCGCGGGCTGCTGACCGGCACCCCGTCGGCGGGCTCGGCCATCACGGCGATCGCCTGGTGTGCGGGGCTCACGTTGGTCGGTTACCTGTGGGCGCGGGCGACGTTCACGAAGCGAGCGTGATCTCGGCCAGCTCCCGCCAATCCCGCCGCTGTCCGTCGCGGGTCGCCTCGGTGAACACGGTTTCGCCGAGGCGATTCCGCGTGTCCGCGGCGATCCTGGAAACGTCCGGGTGTGAACGATTCGGCGTGCCGCGCACGCCGTCGCTTGCCGCGAGCAGTCGCACCGCCTGCTCGTACTCTCCCTGGCGCAGCGCGAGATCAGCGATCCCGACCAGCACCTCGGCGAGCGTGGGGGGGAACGCGTGCTGTACCGCCGCGCGGAACGCCTCGGTCCGATGCGCGCGGGCCTTGTCGAGATCCTCGGTGAGGTAGCCGTACAGGTCCATGGTCGCGGCGCGGAGGGAGTCGACCATGTCGGCGTCGCCCAGCACCGCCCGCACCGTGGCCAGGTGCTGGTGTGCCTGGTCCGGCTCGCCGCGCCAGCGCGCCAGCTGCGCCTTCGAGAGCGCCAGCTCCGCGAGCGCGTCCGGCCAGACGATCCGGTCAGCGATCCGCTGTGCTTCCGCCATGGCGGAGGTGCTGGATCGCTCATCGCCGAGCAGCCAGTACAGCTGAGCCAGCCGCGCCCGCATGCCCACCACGTCCTCGGTCGCGCCGACCTCGGTCAGCGCCACGACCGCCTCTTCGTAGTGCTCACACGCGCGTGCGAACTCGCCGCGCATGGCGAGCCGGTCGGCCAGGAAGGTCAGCGCGTACGAGATCCCCATCCGGTCGCCCAGCGTGCGGAACTCGGCAAGGGCGATCTCGCCGTCGATGTCCACGTCAGTCTCGTCGCCGCCGAGCGTGAGCCGGAACCGGCCACGAGTGAGCCTGGCCTGCGCGCGCACCCATGGATCGTCATCGGCGATGAGCGGCTCGAACGCGGGCAGGAGCTCCGTCGGGCCCTGCAGCGTCCGCTCCAGCAGCGCGACGAACCCGAGCAGCGGCCGGCGGGACCCGCTGCGCTGGGCCAGCCGGTGCGCCTCCTGGATCCACTCCCGCGCCAGATACTGGTCGCCGCTGACCCCGGAGGTCACGAATATCGTCACCATCAGGTACGCCATCGACCGCACCTCATCGGACACCTCGCCGGGCAGCGAGGCCGCCGCGATGCTCAACTCGGCGCCCTCGGCCCGGTGCCCGCTGAGGTACCAGTACCAGCCCGCGGCCGCGACCAGCCGCATCGCCTCCTGGGCCCATCCCACGGCGATCGCCCCGCGCAGGGCCGTGCTGATGTTGTCGTGCTCGGCCTCGAGCGTGGACAGCCATTCCAGCTGCTCGGCCCGGCGCAGGTGCGGGTCGGCCGTCTCGGCCAGCTCGGTGAAGTAGGCGAGATGGGCCCGGCGCGCCGGCTCGGTCTCCCCGGCTTCGGCCAACCGGTGCGCCGCGTATTCCCTGATGGTGTTGAGCAGCCGGTAGCGCGGCGTGCCCTCGCCGTCGGCGAGCAGAAGCGACTTCTCGATCAACGCGCTCAGCACGTCGAACACCTGCTCCCCGGCGGGCGCCTCCTCCCCGCACACCCGTTCGGCAGCTTCCAGGCTCACCCCGCCGGAGAACACCGAGAGCCGCCGCAGCACTCCCCGTTCGGCCTCGGTCAACAGATCCCAGCTCCAGTCCACGACCGCGCGCAGCGTCTTGTGCCGGGCGAGCACCGTACGGCTGCCGCTGGTCAACAGGCGGAATCGGTCATCGAGCCGGCGTGCCAGCTGATCGACGGACATGGTGCGCAGCCGTGCCGCGGCCAGTTCGATCGCCAGCGGCATCCCGTCGAGTGCCCGGCAGATCCGCGCCATGGCCGACATGGTCTGCGCGTCGGAGCCGATGTCCTTGCGCACCAGACCCGCGCGGTCCCGCAGCAGCCGCACCGCGGGCGAGGAAGCGACCGCGGGGGAGTCCGCTCCCGTGGCGGGCAGCGCGAGGGGCTCCACCTGCCACAGCACCTCCCCGGTGATGCCGAGTGGTTCCCTGCTCGTGGCCAGGATCCGCAGCCTCCGGCACTCGCCCAGCAGCCGATCCGCGAAAGCCGCGGCCGCCTCGATCATGTGCTCGCAGTTGTCCAGGATCAGCAGGATCGCGCGCTCCCGGACCGCGGCGATGAGCCGATCCATCGGTTCCCCACCCCGCGCGCCACCGAGCAGTGCCTGGTCACGCAGGCCCATCGCGGTGAGCGCGGCCTGCGCCAGCTCACCTCCTGCCCGCACCGAAGCCAGCTCGACCAGCCACGCCCCGTCCGGCAGCTCGGTGAGCATGGTCCGCGCGGTCTCCGTGGCAAGCCTTGTCTTGCCGGAGCCACCGGGCCCCGTCAAGGTGACCAGCCGGTGCTTGACGGCCAGAGCGGCGACCGCGGAGATGTCATCGTCCTTGCCGACGAAACTCGTCAGCTCGGCGCGCAGGTTCGTCCTGCGGTTCTCCGCCCGCTCGCCCAGCTCGCCGCGCAGCAACGCGGTGTGCAGCGCGGAGAGCTCGGCCGACGGATCGACGCCCAACTCCTCGGCGAGCAGCTCGCGCGTCCGCTGGTACACGGTCAACGCCTCGGTCCCGCGCCCCGCCTCGGCGAGCGCCCGCATCAGGGCCGCCACGAACCCCTCCCGCAGCGGGTACGTGGCGACCAGCTCGGTCAGCTCGGAGATCAGCTCCGAGCCACGGCCGAGACGGACGTCCGCGTCCACCCGATCCACGAGCGCGGCGACGTAGAGCTCGTCCAGGCGCGTGACCACGGCGTCGAACGCGTCGCTGCCTCGCAGCGCGATGTCGGCCATGGCCGTACCGCGCCACAATGCCAAGGCCGAGCGCAGCAGATCCGCCCGCGCCGCCGGCTCGGCGGCACGGGCCTGACCGACCAGGTGCTCGAACCGGCATGCGTCCACGGCATCAGGAGCCACGGCCAGCCGGTACCCACCGGAATCCGCCTCGATCACACCGTCCGGCAGCGCCCTGCGCAGCCGGGACACCAACGCCTGCAAGGCATTCGCTTCGTCCGCGGGCGGCTGTTGCCCCCAGATCCAGTCCACCAGCCGCGCACGCGTGACGATCCGGCCGGGTTCGAGGGCGAGGGCGGCGAGCAGTGCGCGCAGCCGAATCCCGGGGACCTCCACCAGGGCCCCATCACGGTTCCGGACCTCGAAGGGTCCCAGCAGTTCGACTCGCACATCGGTCATTATGTCCGAACCGTGGCGACGACCGACTGGCCGCCGCAGTGCGCACACCGCCTACCGCCATGGGACCTGCGTCGCCGGCGGCACCGCTGACGATTCGCCGAGTGTCTCGTTAGAGTGTTGGCCCTGTGCCGCTCTCCCCGTTGTGAGGACCAGCATGGCGGACGATCCCGCGAAGCCCCGACGACTTACCGTCTACGCTGAGGCTGCGGCTGTTCTGGCCCTTGTCGTGGCCGTTGTCGGCGTGATCGTGGCAGTCCTCGCGTTCGATCATGACAAGGAAGTCGCCGCGGGGAACCCGGGAGCCACTCCCGTGGTCACGGTCACGCAGTACGCCCCACGTTCGGGTGACCAGAATCCGAAGGACGCCGACTCTTCCTCACCCGGCTTCTGGAGTGTGACCGGAGTGGCGATCCTGACCATGGTGACGGGCCTCATCGCCGGTTTTCTGGTTTTCCTGTCCTGGGAAAAACTGGTCTCCGACTTCGGTGCTGTCTTTCTCATGGTCGTGATCGCGGGGGCGCATGCCTTCACGCTCTCCCTTCTGGGGATCACTGTGGTCTGGGCGGTGATCTTGGCATTCGTGTTCGCGGCGATCGGATTCTTCGCCAATGTGTTCGCCGCCTAGGCAGTGTTTTGTGGATCAGAAGGAGTGTTTAGCCGCCTGATTCGCCGATTCGGGCAGCACGGTGAGCTCGGGCGTGGCTCGATGGGTACA
>NZ_JBITIP010000027.1:97982-101531 GCF_044459125.1 Nonomuraea sp. NPDC050383 | reverse complement strand
CTTGTTGGTTCTACCTTTGTTCCCCCTGCCCTGCCCCCTCCCTGGGGGGGGGGCGGGGCGCCCCCGCCGCCCGCCCCCGCCCCCCCGGCAGCGGGTCACAGGACAGGTGTCACTTGATGGGCGTCACTTGATGGGTGTCACAGGATGGTGGCCGCGGGGATGTTGGCCGGGGCGGGGGTCTTGCGCTCGGCCTTCATGGCGGCCCACGCCTTGACGCCCTTGGGGTCGGGGCGGACGCCGCCGACGAAGGAGGCGCGGCGCCAGGCCGACAGGCGCTCCACCTTGACCACGTCACCCGTCTGCGGGGAGTGCACCATGTACCCGGGCTTGGAGATCATCCCGACGTGCCCGAGGTTGTGGAAGAAGACGAGGTCGCCGGGCTTGAGGTTCTTCCAGGAGATCTTCCGGGAGAACGCCCGGTACTGCTCCGCCGCGGTCCGGGGGAGCTGGATGCCGGCGTGCTGGTAGGCCTTCAGGGTCAGGCCGGAGCAGTCGTAGCCCTTGCGGGTGGTGCCGCCCCACACGTACGGGGTGCCGCGTTTGTCGAGGGCGAACTTGAGTGCCCGTTTCCAGGCGGGGAGAGGGGCCTTCTTGTCGCGGGCGGCTTGGACGTCCGCCGCGGTCAACATGACGACGGGCGAGGTCAGGCGGGCCGTCGTGGTCTCCTCCTTGGCGCTGCTCGGCAGCGAGGAGGACGCGTTCTGGAACGTTCCAGAAGTGGTGGGGGGAAGGGGGGTGCTTTGCCGCGACGGCTGGGAGGAGGCGAGGGAGGCGCTGGCCGGGGCGGCGAGCGCGACCCCTGCGGTCGCGACGGCGGCGAGCATGGCGATGCGAGACACGAAGGTCCTTCCATACGGCCTACCGGGTTAGCTGACGGGCTCGGGCCTGGAAGTGGCCCTACGGCGGTGACCTGCCGATTCGCCCCGAAAAGGGGAATGGGTCCCCGGCTCCACGCAACTGCTGCGCGGATTCGGCTCGACGGACTCTAACGAAACGGTCAAACGACCGCAATACCCGGCAAAACGGATGTCCGGTACGTGAGATGGTGTGTTCGGCAGTCGAGACGAGCCGGTAGGGTACGGCCATGGATTCGCGCGACATTCGCCTGGCAGTGATCCCTGGGGACGGCATCGGCACCGAGGTCGTGACCGAAGGTCTCAAGGTGCTCGAAGCCGTCGGCACGAAGATCGAGGCCACCCACTACGATCTCGGCGCCGCCCGCTACCACCGCACCGGCGAGACCCTGCCCGACTCCGTCCTGGAGGAGCTGCGCGGTTACGACGCGATCCTGCTCGGCGCCGTCGGCGACCCCAGCGTGCCGCCGGGCATCCTGGAGCGCGACCTGCTGCTGCGCCTGCGCTTCGTCTTCGACCACTACGTCAACCTGCGCCCGGTCAAGCTCTACCCGGGAGTGGAGACGCCGCTGGCCCGCGCCGGCGCCGAGGACATCGACATGATCGTCATCCGCGAGGGCACCGAGGGCCTGTACGCGGGCACGGGCGGCGTGATGCGCGGCGGCACGCCGCACGAGATCGCCACCCAGGAGTCGCTCAACACCGCCCACGGCGTGGAGCGCGTGGTGCGCTACGCCTTCGCCAAGGCGCAGTCGAGGCCGCGCAAGAAGCTCACGCTCATCCATAAGACCAACGTGCTGACCTACGCCGGAGACCTCTGGCAGCGCACGGTCAACCGGGTGGCCGAGGAGTTCCCCGAGGTCACGACCGACTACAGTCACATCGACGCGGCCTCGATGTTCTTCGTCACGCAGCCCGAGCGGTTCGACGTGATCGTCACCGACAACCTCTTCGGTGACATCATCACCGACCTGGGCGCGGCGATCGCGGGCGGCATCGGCCTGGCCGCCAGCGGCAACATCAACCCCGAGCGCACCGCGCCCAGCATGTTCGAGCCGGTCCACGGCAGCGCGCCCGACATCGCGGGCCAGGGCAAGGCCGACCCGACCGCGACGATCCTGTCCGTCGCCATGCTCCTCGACCACCTCGGCCTGCACGCCGAGGCCGCCAAGGTGGAGCAGGCCGTCGCCGACGACATCATCGAGCGGCTGAGCGGCGGGGCGAGCCGGACGACCGGCGAGATCGGTGACGACATCACCGCGCGAGTATCGGGCTAGGGCCGCCCCAGCTCCGTAAGCGCCTGGCGGTCCGAACCGGACCTGCCAGGCGCTTTCGCATGTTCAGGGTCATACCATCCCAGTGACCCCTTGCCATCCCAAATAGCGAGACACTAGGAAGTACGTGGAGTGCCGGCGCGCACTGCCGCCGGCATCACCGAGTCGTAGAGAGAAGGACCATCGTCATGACCATCGCTCAGAAGCTCAGCTTCGACGTGCAGCTATCCGACCACGCTCGCACCGCGGCGGAGCGCGAGCAGGTACTGGCGAGTCCGGGCTTCGGGCAGACCTTCACCGACCACATGATCTCCATCCAGTACACCGAGGGCGAGGGCTGGCACGACGCGCGGCTCCAGCCGTACGGGCCGCTCTCCCTCGACCCGGCCACGGCGGTCTTCCACTACGCGCAGGAGCTGTTCGAGGGGCTCAAGGCGTACCGGCAGATCAACGGCTCCGTCGTGACGTTCCGGCCGTACGCCAACGCGGCCCGCTTCAACCAGTCCGCGGTGCGCATGGCGATGCCGGAGCTGCCCGAGGAGACGTTCGTCGAGTCGCTGGAGCAGCTCGTGCAGGCCGACCGCGACTGGGTGCCGACCGCCGAGGGGCACAGCCTCTACCTGCGGCCCTTCATCATCGCCACCCAGGTCGGGCTGGGCGTCAACTACCCGTCGCGCACCTACACGTACATGGTGATCGCCTCGCCGGCGGCCTCGTACTTCAGCGGCGGCGTCAAGCCCGTCTCGGTGTGGCTGTCCACCGAGTACACCCGCGCGGCCCCCGGCGGCACCGGCTTCGCCAAGTGCGGCGGCAACTACGCCGCCGCGTTCGTCGCCCAGCGCCAGGCCGTGGAGAACGGCTGCGACCAGGTGGTGTGGCTCGACGCGGCCCAGCACGCGTACGTCGAGGAGATGGGCGGGATGAACCTGTTCTTCGTCATCGGCGGCAAGCTCGTCACTCCCTCCCTGACCGGCACCCTGCTGCCCGGCATCACCCGCGACTCGATCCTCGCGCTGGCCGACGACCTCGGCCTGGAGGCCGAGGAGCGCCTGGTGAGCGTCGAGGAGTGGCAGGAGGGGTGCGCGTCGGGCGAGGTCAGCGAGGTGTTCGCCTGCGGCACGGCGGCGGTCGTCACGCCGGTCGGCTCCGTCAAGGGCGCCGACCGCTCCTGGACGGTCGCCGACGGCACCCCCGGCCCCGTCACCCTGCGGGTGCGCGAGGAGCTGCTCGGCATCCAGTACGGCTCCCGCCCCGACCAGCACGGCTGGATCCACAAGGTCCTCTAGTCCCCGCTCCCGCGCAGCCCTCCCGTGGCGGGGGCGGGGGGCCCGGGTGGGGGGGGGGCGGCCCCCGGGGTTAAGGGCGGCCCGGGGGCCCCGGGGGGGGGGGGGCCGGGGTGGGCGGGGAGGGGGGGCGCGCCC
>NZ_JBITIP010000027.1:0-97972 GCF_044459125.1 Nonomuraea sp. NPDC050383 | reverse complement strand
GGGCTGGACCCACCCGGTCCTCTTGCCCCCGCCCCCGCGCCCCCCCCCGGGGGCGGCCCCGGGCCCGTTTTTGCGGGGGCCCGCGCCGCCGTGATTACGGCCTCCCGGGATGCCCGGTTCGCGGCGTTCACAGGTGATTCCGGTAAGGTCGCCGCGACCGGATCGAGGGACGGGACGAATGACGAAGAGGGTGGCGGCCGTGCTGGCCGCCTTGGCGGTGCTGGCCGCGCTCGTGGTGTTCCAGACGAGCGGCGGCGACGGGTCGTCGCCGGGTGTGCGGCTGCTGCGGCAGGCCGACGGCAGCATGGTGCTGGCCGACACCAGTGCCACGGCGCCGGTGCTGGACCTGTACGAGGACTTCGACTGCCCGGTCTGCAAGGACCTGCACAGCCGGGTGGACGCCACGATGCGGCGCCTGGCGGCCGAAGGCAAGGTCAAGGTCGTCTACCACCCGATCACGATCTTCCAGGACGAGCCGATGCGCTCGAACTCCATCCGGGCCGCCGCCGCGGCGCGCTGCGTGCCCGAGGCCAACTGGCTGGCCTTCCGCGACGAGCTGTACGGCATGCAGCCCGCCCCGCACGGCGAGGCCTCCGGCTTCACGCTGGAGGAGCTGGTCAGGGCCGCCCGCCAGGCCGGCGCGTCGGTGGACCAGTGCGTCACCTCCCAGACGTACGCCGAGGACCACCTGAAGCAGAGCGCCAGAGTCCGTCTGGAGGGCACCCCCACGGTCGTGCTCGACGGGCGGCTGCTCGGTGACGAGGCGTTCGACCCCAAGGCCCTGGAGACGGCCATCACCGGAGGCACGGGCGTCACCGTGTGACTCTTTGTGTCCATAAGGTGAGACCGATGTGCCGAATGGTGAGTCCGTATGGCAGACTCCTAGGCACCATGTTCTACGGTCTGCTCATTATCGGCAGGCGCGCTGGCTGACGCAGGGACCGAGCCAGCGCGCAGACCTCTCACGCCCGTGAGGGGTCTTTTTGTTTTCCAGGGAGACGACACCATGGCCGACGACCGCTTCCACGTCTATGACACGACGCTGCGTGACGGCGCACAGCAGGAGGGGCTCAACCTCACCGTTGCCGACAAGCTCGCCGTCGCGCGCCATCTGGACGGGCTGGGCGTCGGCTTCATCGAAGGGGGATGGCCGGGCGCCAACCCCAAGGACACGGACTTCTTCAGGCGGGCCCAGACCGAGCTCGACCTGAAGCACGCGCAGCTCACCGCGTTCGGCGCGACCCGCCGGGCCGGTGTGAAGGCAGCCGACGACCCACTGGTGGCCGCACTGCGCGAATCCGGGGCGCCGGTGGTGACCCTTGTCGCCAAGAGTCACGACCGGCACGTCGATCTGGCCCTCCGCACGACGCTTGAGGAGAACCTCGCGATGATCCGCGACACGGTCTCCCATCTTCGCGCGGAGGGCCAGAGGGTCTTCCTCGACGCCGAGCACTTCTTCGACGGCTACCGGTCCAACCCCGCCTACGCGCTGGAGGTCCTCAGGACCGCCGCCGAGGCCGGCGCCGACGTCGTCGCCCTGTGCGACACCAACGGCGGCATGCTCCCCGACGAGCTGGCCGACATCGTCCACGCGGCCTCGCAGACCGGCGCCCGCGTCGGCATCCACTGCCACGACGACACCGGCTGCGCCGTCGCCAACACCCTGGCCGCCGTCCAGGCCGGCGCCACCCACGTGCAGGGCTGCGCCAACGGCTACGGCGAGCGCTCCGGCAACGCCAACCTGTTCACCGTGGTCGCCAACCTCCAGCTCAAGCGCGGTTTCGACCTCGTGCCGCCGCAGGCGCTGGCCGACATGACGCGCATCGCCCACGCCATCACCGAGGTCACCAACGTGACCCCCAACTCCCACGCCCCGTACGTCGGCACGTCGGCATTCGCGCACAAGGCCGGCCTGCACGCCAGCGCCATCAAGGTCGACCCCAACCTCTACCAGCACATCGACCCCGCCCAGGTGGGCAACGACATGCGGATGCTGGTCTCCGACATGGCGGGGCGCGCCTCGGTCGAGCTGAAGGGCCGCGAGCTGGGCTACGAGCTCACCCCGGAGCACACGAAGTCCCTGGTCGAGCGGGTCAAGGACCTGGAGTCGCAGGGCTTCACGTTCGAGGCGGCCGACGCCTCCTTCGAGCTGCTGCTGCGCGACACCGTCCAGGGGGAGCGGCGCCGCCACTTCGAGGTCGAGTCGTGGCGGGTGATCGTCGAGCGCACCAAGGGCGGCGACCTGGTCAGCGAGGCCACGGTCAAGCTGCACGCCAAGGGCGAGCGGATGGTCGCCACCGGCGAGGGCAACGGCCCCGTCAACGCGCTCGACCGGGCCGTGCGGCTCGCGCTGGAGCAGCTCTACCCGGAGCTGGCCAGGCTGGAGCTCATCGACTACAAGGTGCGCATCCTGGAGGGCACCCATGGCACGGGCGCCATCACCCGCGTGCTCATCACCTCCAGCGACGACACGGCCGAGTGGGCCACGGTCGGCGTCGCCGAGAACATCATCGACGCCTCCTGGCAGGCACTGGAGCAGGCCGTCACCTACAGCCTCCTCCGCGCGGGCCACGAGACCGGCTGAGACGTCCGGGGGTCTCCCGGCCCCCGGCCGTACGCCCGATCTCGGACCGATGCCCGTGGAGCGAGGCGGTGATCAGAGCAGGCGGGTCGAGAAGGACACGCCCTCGACCTTGACCTTGCCGCCCGAGCACGACACCTTCGGGTCGTCCGTGCCCGGCACGACGACCGTCAGCAGCGACGCGGTGGCGGGGGAGACGACGACGGCGGCCGGCTCCTTGGACAGGTAGGTCGGCGACACCCAGCCCAGCTTCCCGCCGCGCTCGACCCTCTGCCCGCCGACCGGGCGGCAGGAGGAGTCGAGCTGGAGCAGCGTGACCCGGAACTTGCCGTCTCCCAGCACCACCCGGCCGCCCTCGTTCGAGACGACCTTGAGCGACGGGGCGAACCTCCACAGGTTGCGCACCTTCGCGCCGCCCGCCGCCGTGTCGAGCACCGCCATCAGGTCCTGGCCGTGGTTGACGAGCACCGAGCGGGTGCGGGCCGTGCCGTACGCCTTGTCGGTCAGACGGAACGCCTGCCGGTCGTCGCCGATCGCCGACTTGGTGAGCTTGCTGGCCGTGCGCGGGCGGAAGCTCCTGCCGACGACCGTCGGGACGTTGTGCGCCTCGGGGGAGAGCGTCCAGTAGCGGTAGGCGCTCTTCTCGTAGGAGTGGAAGCCGGCGTCCATGAGGATGTCGCGGCCGTGCGCGTAGTAGGTCACGCCCAGGTGGTCCTCGTGGCCGTGGAACTTCAGGCCGGGGCCGAACCGGATCGAGTAGAAGGTGGAGTCCGGCTTGTTCCACGCCGTCCGGCCGTACACGTAGCCGGCGCGGTAGACCTTGACCTCCTGCTTGGGCGTGCCGGTGTCCACCCGGGGCTCGGTCTCGGCGCTGCCGTCGCCGAGGGGCACCATGTAGCCGTTGGGCATGGTGGAGTGGGCGATGAAGTCCTTCAGGGCGTCGGCCCGCTTGGAGATCTCGCCCGGCACCTTGCGCCCGCAGTCCTTCATGTTGGCGATGGCCACCTGGAGCCGGCCGTACACGTAGACGGCGTAGCGCGGAGCCTGCTCCATGAGCGCGCCCTGCGCGTCCACGTCGAGCTTGACGGTGCCGGTCAGGCGCCGGGAGGCCAGGCTCGCCCAGTCGGAGCGGCCGTAGCGGCAGCCGATGCCCATGAGCGCGATGTCCTGGTCCATCCCATGGTTGTGGCCCTTCTTGTAGAGCCTCGGGTCGGCCAGCAGCCGGGCGTGGTCGGCCAGGCTGTCCTTCAGCCAGGCGTCCTTGACGTGCATGCTCAGGCAGACCAGCGCCTGCGAGCGCAGGGAGACGGGGTGGTCCTTCCAGACGTACGACGCGGTGCCGCGGGCGCCGCGCCGGTTGTGGGCCACCCAGTCCTTGGTGATCTCCTTGGCCCGGTCGAGGTAGCGCTCCTCGCCGCTGTTCTCGTAGGCCACCACGAGCGTGCCCATCCAGCGCAGCGACTGGAAGACGAACTCCCAGGAGCGGTTCTTGTACGGGCTCGCCGCCCAGTTGATCCTGCTGCCGAGCTTGTACGGCGGCAGGCCGACCAGGGAGATCTCGCCCCGCATGACCTCGTCGGCCGTGGGCGTGGCGGGCAGCCAGTCGCCCTGGCACTGGGCGGTGCGCTTCACCTTCTCCGGCCCGGTGGCGGGGGTGTCGGCCCGCGCCGAGCCCGCCAACCCGCAGAGAAGGAGCAGGGAGGCAAGGGGGATCGCGAGGCGGCGCACGCCGGTTTCCTTCCGGGCCGTGAAGATGGGGGCGGAACATGCTGTCCGAATCGCGATCAACCGGTCAAGTCGGGTGGCTTGCCAGGTGCCAGATCGTTAGCGGCCCGATAGTTGTTCGTCCTTTGTATCCTGTTTGCTCGTCCGGAGGCAGAGGAGGCCGATGATGTCGTTGGTACGCCGGCACTGGCCGCTGCTCCTCGTCCTCGCCGCCGGGGTGGTGCTGCGCGGCCTCGCCCTGCTCGGCTACCGGCCGGCGATCTGGTTCTGGGCGGACTCCTTCGCCTACCTCAACGCCGCGCTCGACCTGCGCCCGCTGGAGTCGCGCACCTCCGGCTACTCGTTCTTCCTGTGGGCGCTGCGCCCGCTGGCGAGCGTCGAGGCGGTCGTGGTCGTGCAGCACCTGCTGGGGCTCGGCATCGGCGTCCTCGTGTACGCGCTGCTGCGCCGCCGCCTGCCCGGCTGGGCCGCCGCCCTGTTCGCCCTGCCGGTCCTCCTGGACGCGTACCAGATCCAGCTCGAACACATGATCATGGCGGATCTGCTGTTCGTGTTCCTCGTCATGGCGGCCGTCGCGCTGCTCCTGTGGCGGCCCCGTCCCACGGTGGCCACGGCCGCCGCGGCCGGGGTCCTGCTGGCCGCCGCCACGGTCACGCGGACCATCGGGCTGCCGCTGATCGCCGTCGTCGCTGTCGCGCTGCTGCTGCGCCGCGCCGGCTGGCGCTCCGTCGCCGCGCTCGCCGTGGCCGCCGCGATCCCGCTCGCCGGCTACGCCTCGTGGTTCGCCTCCGTCCACGGCACGTACCAGCTGAGCCGCGGCAACACGTTCCTGTGGGCGCGCACGCTCACCTTCGCCGACTGCGCGCGCATCCAGCCGGACCTGCCGCGCCTCTGCCCGAAAGAGCCGCTCGGGCAGCGCAGGCAGCCGCCCGAGTACATCTGGGACGCCGACTCGCCGATCAACGCGATCAAGGGCGGCAACGCCGCGCGCGACGAGGCCGCGGGCCGCTTCGCCCGGCAGGCGATCCTCGCCCAGCCGCTCGACTTCCTCGCCGCCGGGCTCGCCGACGCGGCCCACGTCTTCAGCTGGGAGCGCTGGGTGTACCCGGTGGACGGGGAGCAGAGCGCCTACTCCTTCCCCGAGCGGATCCCGCCGTTCAAGGACGTGCCCGCCTCCAAGGACCGCACCGCCGCCGAGATCACCACCGACTACCAGGGCGCCTCCGGCCAGACGGCGGTCGTCGAGCCGTACGCGGGCTGGATCCGCGGCTACCAGAGCCAGGGCTTCCTGCGCGGGCCGTTCCTCGGCGCGCTGCTCCTCGTCGGCCTGGCCGGGGTGGCGCTCAGGTGGCGGTCGCTGGGCGGCGCGGTGCTGCTGCCGTGGGCGGCCTCCGTGACGCTGCTCCTGCTGCCCGTGCTGATCGCCGCCTTCGACCACCGGTACGTGCTGCCCGCCGTACCCCTCGCCTGCCTCGCGGCGGGCCTGGCCGTCGCCCGCCGCACGCCGTCGCCCTCAGGCGGGGACGACGCGGCGACCCGCCGGCGGCCCGCTCAGCCGGTCGGGCGGACCGGCTGAGCCATGATGGCCTCATGAAGCTGAACGATCTGGTGATCCCCGACACCGCCGCCTGCCGCGGCGCGCTGGAGGTGGCGACCAGGTACCACTCGCCCTCGCTGCTCAACCACTCGGTCCGGGCCTACCTGTGGGCCGCCGCCCATGCCAGGAAGCACGGCATCGCCTTCGACGCGGAGCTGCTCTACGTCTCGGCCATGCTCCACGACCTCGGCCTGACCGCGGAGTTCGACAGCCACACCGTGCCGTTCGAGGAGGCGGGCGGGCACGTAGCCTGGGCCTTCTGCGCGGGCGCCGGCTGGTCGCGCGAGCGCAGGCAACGCGCCCTGGAGGTGATCGTCCGGCACATGTGGGACGAGGTGCCCCTGGCGGACGACCCCGAGGGACACCTGCTGGAGCTGTCCACCGGCATGGACATCTCCGGCCGGCGCACCGACGAGATCCCGCCCGACCTGCGGGAGGAGGTCCTCGGCCGCTACCCGCGGCTGGACATCGCGAAGGAGTTCGCCGCCTGCGTCACCGAGCAGGGCGAGCGCAAGCCGTCCAGCCTGGCGGGCGGGTTCGTCCGGTCGGGGATCGCCGAGCGGATCGCCCGCAACCCGCTCGACTCCTGACCCCGCGCTCTCCTACTTGGGGCCGGCGGTCTGGACGACCTCGAACGACCACAGCTCCGAGCCGGACGCCGCCGGACCATGCCCGTGGCCGTGCCCCTGACCGGCCCCCTGGCTCTGGTCACCGCCCTGCTGTCCGGCCTCGGCGGCGGCCTGGGCGTGACCGCGCTGGAACGCCTGCCCCTTCTGCCAGGCCTGGAAGTCCTCCTCGCTGCGCCAGCGCGTGTAGACGAGGTAGCGGTCGGTACCCTCCACCGGCCGCAGCAGCTCGAACCACTCGAACCCGTCGGAGGACTCCACCATCCCCGCCCGGTTGGAGAACCGGCGCTCCAGCTCTTCCCGCATCTCAGCGGGAACGTTCAGCACATTGATCTTCACGACGGACAACGCGACCCCTCTCGCGGCAGTCTCACCGCACCGGCCGCCCCGTCGCGAGCCGGTGCCGTTGCCAGGCTAACCCGCGCCCCCACCGGGGGACGGACCGGCTCGGCGGCGACGATAGCCTTGTCGGGTGCGTATAGCGAGGTTCTCCACAGGCGAAGGCGTCACGTTCGGCGTGGTAGAGGGCGGCCCGGGCGAGGAGTTCGTCTCCGCCATCTCCGGCCACCCGTTCGGCGAGGTCCAGTTCACCGGCGAGAGGTTCCCGCTCAGCCAGGTGAAGCTGCTCGCCCCCATGCTTCCGAGCAAGGTGGTGGCCATCGGCCGCAACTACGCCGAGCACGCCCGCGAGATGGGCAACGAGGTGCCGGACGAGCCGCTGATCTTCATGAAGCCGTCCACCTCCGTCATCGGCCACGGCGAGGCCGTCGCCTACCCCACCTCGCTGTCCCACCGGGTCGACTTCGAGGGCGAGCTGGCCGTGGTGATCGGCCGGCTGTGCCGCGAGGTGCCGGTCGAGCGGGTCAAGGACGTCATCTTCGGCTACACCTGCGCCAACGACGTGACGGCCCGCGACCTGCAGAAGCGCGACGTGCAGTTCACCCGCGCCAAGGGCTTCGACACGTTCTGCCCGCTGGGCCCGTGGATCCGCACCGACCTCGACCCGAGCGACCTCGCGCTCACCACGACGGTCAACGGCGAGGTGCGCCAGAGCGGCCGCACCAGCCAGCTCATCCATGACATCCCCGCGCTCGTCGCCTACGTCAGCGCGGTCATGACCCTGATCCCCGGCGACGTCATCCTGACCGGCACCCCGGCCGGGGTCGGCCCGGTCGAGATCGGCGACGAGGTCAGCGTCGGCATCGAAGGCATCGGCACTCTGACGAACAAGGTGGTCGCTCGTGACTGATCTCCGGGTGCGGTTCGCCCCGTCCCCCACCGGCATGTTCCACGTGGGCGGCGCCCGCACGGCGCTGTTCAACTGGGCGCTGGCCGAGCACGCGGGCGGCCGGTTCGTGCTGCGCGTCGAGGACACCGACGCCACCCGCAACCGGCCCGAGTGGACCGAGGGCATCATCTCGGCGCTCGACTGGATCGGCATCAACGGCACCAACCCGGCGTTCGAGGGCCCCTACTTCCAGTCGGCGTACGAGCCGCAGCACCGCGAGGCCGTGGCCAAGCTGCTGGCCGACGGCAAGGCGTACTACTGCGACTGCACCCGCGAGCAGCTCGTCGCCCGCACCGGCTCCGAGCACCGTGGCTACGACGGCCACTGCCGCGAACGCGGGCTGAGCGAGGGCGCGGTCCGCTTCCGCACCCCCGACGAGGGCGTCACCGTGGTCGACGACGTGATCCGGGGGCGGGTGGAGTTCCCCAACGACGCCCAGGAGGACTTCGTCATCGCCCGCACCGACGGCTCGCCCCTCTACGTGCTGGCCAACGCGGTCGACGACATCACCCAGGCCATCACCCACGTGGTGCGCGGCGAGGAGCACCTGGGCAACGCGGCCAAGCAGGAGCTCCTGTGGCCCGCGCTCGGCGCGACGCCGCCCGTGTGGGCGCACCTGCCGGTCATCGTCAACGAGCAGCGCAAGAAGCTGTCCAAGCGGCGCGACAAGGTGGCGCTGGAGGACTACCGCGAGGAGGGCTACCTGGCCGAGGCCATGGTCAACTACCTCATGCTGCTCGGCTGGGGCCCCGGCGACGACCGGGAGATCATGCCGTGGTCGGAGATGGTGCCGCTGTTCCGGCTGACGGACGTCAACAGCTCCAGCGCGTTCTTCGACGAGAAGAAGCTGCGCGCCTTCAACGGCGAGTACATCCGGGCGCTGCCGGTCCACGTCTTCGAGGAGCGCTGCTCGCCGTACCTCGACCCCGACTGGGACCGTGAGACCTTCAGCAAGGTCGCGGCGCTCGCCCAGACGCGCATCGCGGTGCTGTCGGAGATCCGGCAGAACGTCGACTTCCTCTTCCTCGACGAGCCGGTGTTCGACCAGGCGTCGTGGGACAAGGCGATGAAGAACGCCCCGGTGGAGATCCTCACCGGCTACCTGGAGCGCCTGGACGGGGTGAGCTGGGACCCCGAGTCGCTGAAGGAGGCGCTGGAGGAGGTCGGCGCCGCCCACGGCCTCAAGCTCGGCAAGGCGCAGGCCCCGGTCCGCGTCGCGATCACGGGCCGGACGGTCGGTCTGCCGCTGTTCGAGTCGATCGAGGTGCTCGGCCGCGAGCGCTCCCAGGACCGCCTCCGCGCGGCGCTAGCGCGCCTGCGAGGCTGACGGCCGCCCCGGCGGCCATCGCCAGCCACACCCCGGTGACGCCGGCGTACGCGCTCAGCCCGTACGCCAGCGGCACCTGCACGGCGAAGCCGGCCAGCGTGGCGGCGAGCAGCCGGCCGCCCCTGCCGCTCGCCTGGAGGACCCCGCCCACGGCGATGAGCCCGCCGAAGGGCACCAGGTAGAGCGTCATCCAGCGCAGGAAGCCCACGGCGGGCTCGACGTCGGCCGTGAAGAGCGCGGCGACGGGCGCCGCCACGACGTTCAGCGCCAGCGCCACGGCCGCGCCGGCGCCCAGCCCCAGCAGGAGGGGCGAGCCGGCGGGCTCGGAGCGCGCGGTACGGATCATCGCGGCCTGCCGCAGCGCGTAGAACACCATGACGCCGGCCAGCATGATCTTCTGCCCGATGCCGTACCCGGCCAGCTCCCGCGTCCCGAACCCGGCCACGAGGTCCACCAGCGCCATGCCCACGGCCGAGCGGGCGAGGAAGTCGCCGGACATGGGCAGCCCGGTCCGCACCACCTCCCACGCCGCGCGCCCGCCCGGTCCCCGCTCCGTGATGAGGTGGCGCGAGGTCACGAGGGCGAAGGCCAGGGTCACCAGCCTGGCCGCCACGGTCGCCAGCGCCGCGCCCTGGACGCCCATCCCGAGCCCGTAGACGAACAGCGGGTCGAGCGCGATGACGAGCACGTTGCAGATGATGGCGTGCCGCATCGGGCGCCGGGTGTTCCCCCGGCCCTTGAGGATGCCGTCCACGACGGTCTGCGCGAAGAACACGGGCAGCCCGCCCAGCGAGACCAGGAAGAACCCGGCCGTGAGCCGCCACTCGTCGGTGAACAGCGCCGCCAGCGGCTCGCGCAGCAGCACGCCGGGCACGGTGATCGCGGCCGACAGGACCGCCCACAGCGCCCAGCCGGCCCGGACCACCGGCGCGATGGGCACGCGCCCGTCGCGCCGGCCGACCAGCACCGTGACGCCCGTGGGGACCGCCAGGAACAGCCCGTAGGCCAGGTACTCGACGGTGGTGCCCACGGTCACGGCCGCGATCGCCCCCTCGCCGAGGCCGGAGACCCAGAGCAGGTCGATCAGCCCCACCGCCACGACCGCCGTCACCAGCTCCACGTACACGGGAACCGCCAGCCGGATCATCGTCTACCTCGATTCGTTGTATCTCGCTTAGAGGTATAACGGTACGATGCGGCCCATGGCAAGCGGAGGAGACCTCGCCCTGACGATCCTGGGCTTCCTGAACGAACGGCCGATGCACGGCTACGAGCTCAAGACCCGCCTCGCGGCGCTCTCCGGCCACCTGCGCCCGGTCAGCGACGGCGCCCTCTACCCGGCCATCTCACGGCTCGAAGCGGCGGGCCTCGTCGAGCGGCACGAGGAGGCGGGCGCGGCGGCCGCGCGCCGGCAGGTGCTCACCCTCACCCCGGCGGGCCGTGAGGAGCTGCTGGCCCGCCTCCGGGCCCCCTCGGACCTCCAGATCAGCGACCAGGCGCGGTTCTTCGTCCTGCTGACGTTCCTGTCGGCCCTGCCGGACCCGGCCGACCGCGCCGCCGTGCTCCGCCGCCGCCTCGCCTTCCTGGAGGCTCCGGCCAGCTTCTTCTACGAGGGCGGCCGGCCGGTGCGCGCGGAGGACGAGGCGGACCCGTACC
Organism: Nonomuraea sp. NPDC050383; assembly: GCF_044459125.1. Lineage (NCBI taxonomy): Bacteria > Bacillati > Actinomycetota > Actinomycetes > Streptosporangiales > Streptosporangiaceae > Nonomuraea > Nonomuraea sp. NPDC050383. The sequence goes on along the minus strand of NZ_JBITIP010000027.1, from coordinate 87,172 downwards.
GGCGGGGGATGCTGCTGGTCGCGCGGGCGATCAGCCGGGCGGAGAAGGAATGGCTCCGCGAGCAACTCGCGGACTCACCCGCCGACCCGGGCTGACCGCTCAGCCTCGCTGCCCCCCGGGCGATCCACGATCACCGACGACATCAGGGCCGTGCTGCACGCCGCGCCCTTGCGGGCGATGGGCTCGCCGCCGCGGCCGAACGGGAACGGGTCGCGCAGCCAGACCGTCCGGGTTCCCAGGTAACGGTAGGTGCCCGGATCGAGAATGTCGTACCCGCGCATGGGCCGCGCGTCATTGGCTCCCTCCAGCCACACGCCTAGCCCGCTGCGTCCGGCGGCGCTCGGATCGCGCTCCGAGCGCCGTATCAACTCGGCTTCGTCGACTCTGCCGGAATCTTCGGCGGTCACATGGTGCTCCCGTCGCTGCGCGTTGGTTCACCGGCTTTCGCCCGGGCGGCAGGCAGGAGTTCACGCTACGAGCTGTGATCTGCGTCACCGGCGGTGGGATCACGCCCGACCGGAAGCCGGCCGGCGCGGGTTCTCTCGCCGGGCGAGCGCCGCAATAGCAACCTCAGTTGACTATCTCGCGATTAGTCAACTACGGTTGCTCGCATGCCGGGCGGAGCCTCCATTTCGGGGGCCCGAGCCCTGCTCGCCGTAGCCCTGACTGCCGTAGGAGCCACCATGACCATCCCCGATGCCGCCGCAGCCGACCGCGACAGGGAGCACGCGGAGATCCAGCGTGCGCTCGACGAGGCCGTGGCCGGCGGTGGCGGGCCCGGCATCGTCGCCGATCTCAGAGACGGTCGCCGGGCACCGTGGTTCGGCACGGCCGGAGTGGCCGACATGGAGACCGGCCGCAAGCGGCGACCGGGTGAGCACTTCCGCATCGGAAGCATCACCAAGGCCTTCACCGGCACGGTGGTCCTCCAGCTGGCGGCCGAGTGCGAGCTGACCCTCGACGACACCGTGGCGGCGTGGCTGCCGGGGGTGGTGGAGGAGCACCTCGGCGCGGACGGCCGGAAGATCACCATCAGGCGGCTGCTCAACCACACCAGCGGGCTCCCCGACGCCGTCCCCGGCCAGGAGACCCCGCGCCCCGAGGAGCCCGGGAAGCGCTTCATCTACTCCAAGGTCAACTACAGCCTCGCCGGGATGATCGTCGAGAAGGCGACGGGCTCGACGCTCGCGAAGGAGATCGAGCGCCGCATCGCCCGCCCGCTGCACCTGACGGGAACGTATCTGCCGGAAAGCGATGAGAAGCTCCGCGACCCGCACGCTCGCCACTACTCGAAGTTCGACGAGACCGGCCAGGAAACGCCGATCCACGACGTGACCCAGATCGACACGAGCTGGGCCGGGGCCGCCGGAGGCATGATCTCGACGACCTCGGACCTGCACCGGTTCCTGCAGAGCCTGCTGCGCGGAGGTCTCCTTCCGCCGGCCCAGCAGAAGGAGATGTTCACCACCGTCTCGACGGAGGGAGCGGACTGGCTGCCGAACACCGGATACGGCCTCGGTATCTACGCGCAGCAGCTCCCGTGCGGGGTCACGCTCTGGGGCGGCGGCGGCTCCATCCAGGGCTCGACGTCATACGCCATGGGCGACCGGCACGGCACCCACATGCTGGTCAGCAACGTCAACGGCGACTGGAGCGACTACCTGAAGACCTTCACCCGGCTCTCGGAGACGTCCTTCTGCAGGCCGGCCTGGGCGACCAAGTCCTGAGTCGCTGCGGCGTGGAGGGCGGCCGCCGCCCCCGCGGGCCGGGCCCGGGGGTGTGAGGGACCGGGAGGTCCCTCACCGGGGGAGCGGGGGCCGTGCCCGACCCTCGCCCCCGTGCACGAGGCCCGGAGAGGGTCAGGTGAGGCCGCGGCGCTTCAGCAGCGGCTCGATGGACGCCTCGCGCCCGCGGAACTCGCGGAAGGCCGTCAGCGGGTCCGTGGCGCCGCCCCTCGACAGCAGCGTGCGCCGGAAGTGGTCGCCGTTCTCGCGCCTGAGCCCGCCGTTCTCCTTGAACCACTCGACGCTCTCCGCGTCGAGCACCTCGCTCCAGATGTAGGAGTAGTACCCGGCGCTGTAGCCGCCCGAGAAGATGTGCGCGAAGTAGTTGGTCCGGTAACGCGGCCGGACCGGCGGGAAGGCGATCTGGGCCGCCTCCAGGGCCGCCTGCTCGAACGCCTCGGCGTCCTCCACCGTCTGGCCGGGCTCCAGCTTGTGCCAGGCCCAGTCGAGCAGGGTGGCGGCGAGGTACTCGACCGTCATGAAGCCCTGGTTGAACTGCTCGGCCGCCTTCATCTTCGCCACGAGCTCGGCCGGCATCGGCTCGCCCGTCTCGTGGTGGCGGGCGTAGTTGGCCAGCACCTCGGGCCAGGTCCCCCACATCTCGTTGACCTGCGACGGGTACTCGACGAAGTCACGCGGCACGCTCGTCCCGGAGACCCGCGGGAAGCGCACCTCCGAGAACAGCCCGTGCAGCGCGTGCCCGAACTCGTGGAAGGCCGTGTTCACCTCGTCGTAGGTGAGCAGGGTCGGCCCGGAGGCGGGCTTGGTCAGGTTGAGGTTGTTGAGCACCACCGGCTTCTCGCCGAACAGCAGCGACTGGTTGACCAGGTTGTTCATCCAGGCGCCGCCCCGCTTGCCCTGCCGGGCGTACGGGTCGAGCGCGAACAGGCCGAGGGCGCCGCCGTCCTCGTTGAACACCTCGAAGACGCGCACGTCCTCGTGGTAGCCGCGCAGGTCCGGCCGCGGCGTGAACGTGATGCCGTACAGACGGGTGGCCGCGAAGAAGACGCCGTCGCGGAAGACGCGGTCCAGCTCGAAGTACGGCCGCATCGCGCTCGCGTCGAGGTCGTAGCGGGCCCGGCGCACCTTCTCGGCGTAGAACGACCAGTCCCACGGCTCGATCTCGAAGCCGGCCTGCTCGGCCAGCGCCTCCGCCTCCTTGCGGGCGTTGCGCACGGCCGGGCCGACGAGCTGGCCCAGCATCTCCTCGACCGCCTCGACGGTCTTGGCCGTCTGGTCGGCCACCTTGTACGCGGCGTGGCTCGGATAGCCGAGCAGCCGGGCCCGCTCGGCGCGCAGCGTCGCCGTGCGGATCGCCAGGTCGAAATTGGCCGGCGCCCGCTCCACGCTCAGCGTGTAGAGCCGGCGGCGCACGTCGCGGTCGGTGAGCTGGGCGAGGCCGGGCTGGTTGGTGAAGTTCAGCAGCGGCAGCACGTACGTGCCCTCGCGCTTCAGCGACGCGATCCGGTCCTCGTCGAACCCGTCGAGCTCCTTGGGGTCCTCCACCACGAGCGCGGACTCGGTGGAGGCGCGCATGAGGTTCTGGGCGAACTCGGTGGACAGCCGCGACAGCTCCTCGTTGAGCTCCCTGAGCCGCTCCTGCTCGGTCTCGGACAGGTCGGCGCCGGCCCGGACGAAGTCCTCGCGGTACTTCTCCAGCAGCCACGCCTCCTCGGGGTCCTCGGTGGTGACCTGCTTGACGCGGGCCCACAGGGCGCGGTTGAGGCGGATGGCGTCGCTGTGCTTGGCCAGCTCGGGAGAGATCCGCTTCTCGATCTCCATGATCCCGTCGGTCGAGGCGGACGCGGCGACCGAGAAGAACGCGGTGGCGGTGCGGTCGAGCAGCCGGCCGGAGCGTTCGAGCGCGGCGATCGTGTTGTCGAACGTCGGCGGCTCCTCGCTTCCCGCGATCGCGTCGACCTCGGCCAGCTGCTCGGCCATCCCGCGCTCGAACGCGGGTGGGTAGTGCTCCTCGCGGATGTCGGCGAAAGGCGGCAGTTGGTACGGCAGGGGACTGGGGGCGAACAAGGGGTTCTCGGCCAACGCTCGGGCTCCTCACGTGGTGTTTTGTCCCCCTCAGCTTGGCACGGGGAGAAGCCCGCCGGGTCTTCCGGGGGAATCGTTTTGGCACTGGCCCCAAGCTGGGCTATTCTTTCGGACGTCGCCGAACGCGCCCCCCGGGGCTCGGAGCGGTGGGGTATGGTGTAATTGGCAGCACGACTGATTCTGGTTCAGTTAGTCTAGGTTCGAGTCCTGGTACCCCAGCAGTGAGCAGCGGATGTCTCGGAAAACGAGGCGTCCGTTTTTCATTTCACCAGACTGCCGAGGATCGCGGCGATCCGCCGGTACGCCGCCGCGGTGGGCCCATGGGTAGCGATCGCCGGCTGATCGGCGAGTTGCGTACCGCCATGGCCGAGAACGCCGACCCGCACGCCCGCCTCCTTCGCCAGGCCAGGCACGCCGGCGTGCTCGACGAGCGGCAGCGGATGGCCGGTGAGATCCACGACACGGTCGCCCAGGGCCTCGTCCCGCTGATCGGGCCGCTCGACGCGGCTGCCCGAGCGGGTTCGCAGGGCCGCCGGCGGCACGCTGAGGCCCCCCGGAGGGGGCTGGAGGTGCTGCGGCTGGTCGCCGGGGGAGCGGCCAGCCGCGAGGCCGTGGCGGAGGCGTACCGCCGCGGACTGCTGGGCGACCGGCGCCGGCGGCCCGGGGCGGGCGCGGACCGGGACCCATGCCGCGATCTACCGGCGCGTGATCGCGGTTTGGTTGTGGTCTCCGGGGTGCGGTAGAGTTACGTCCGTCGCCGGGGCAGCCCGGCGGATCACTTGTGGGACATGGTCCCGTCGTCTAGTGGCCCAGGACGCCGCCCTCTCAAGGCGGTAGCGCCGGTTCGAATCCGGTCGGGACTACCACAGTCACACAAGTCAGCGAAGGTCCCGTCGTCTAGTGGCCCAGGACGCCGCCCTCTCAAGGCGGTAGCGCCGGTTCGAATCCGGTCGGGACTACGTTCTTTCTCGTTCACGCCCCGAGCGCCTCAGCGCCGGGGCGTTTTCGCGTCGGGCAGTAGCCTGCAGCCGGCCACGGTTCCGGTGATGGCCCATGGCGAGCGGCGGGTGCCGTTCTGGAGGCGTGTCCTCGACTGACAGCCGCGCGGACGGATGAGCGCTGTGGCCCGGGACCGCAGGCAGCGGTCCCGGGCACGGCGGCTAGGAGGCGTTGGAGCGGGCCTTGAACAGCGCCCGCCGGGCCGCCTTGGCGACCTGCTTGTCCGGATGCACCTGGGAGATCAGGTCCAGCAGCTCCTCCACGTGGGAGTGCGGGATCTTCCAGATCACTTCCAGGAGGTTGTTCAGCAGCTCCGGCCCGATGTCGCGCAGGCTGCTGACGAACTCCGACCGCCCGAGCCCGGCGGAGATGGTCCACATGTCCAGGATCAGCCAGTGGGTGTCGTCCTCGGTCGGCTCGGGCGCCCCCTCGATCTCCAGCTGGCTCAGGTGCGTGGCCGCGTACGGCCGCAGCGACGGCTCCTTGAGCGCGGCCTCCCAGGCCGGGATCGCGGCCTCGCCGAGCGTGCCCACGACGCTGGCGGCCTGGACCCGGATGAGCGCGTCGCTCTCGTCCTCGGCCGCCGCGTCGAGCAGCTCCTCGGCCGCCTTGGCCGGCTCTCGCAGCCGCATCCACGCGGCGAACTCGGCGTCGGCCTCCTCCTCGGGCAGCTCGGCGCTGAGCGCGAGCAGCTCGTGGGCGCTCATGGACTCGATGGCGGGCCGCGCGTCGATCTCGACGTCGGCGTCGTCCACCAGGTGGATGACGCCCTCGGTGCCGAGCGCCGTCAGGCTGAGCGTGCCGCCGGCGCCCTCGGCGGCGTCGAGGGCGACCATGCCGTAGCCGGTCAGCCAGTCGATCGCCGGGGCCAGCGGGTCGCCCGCCGCCTCCCACGCGTCGGAGCCCAGCTCGTCCAGGTCGGCCGCGGCCTCGGCCAGCTCCTGGCGCAGGCCGTCGAGCTCGCGCGCGCCGCCGGCCAGCAGCAGCCGCACCAGCACGCCCCGGGTGAGCCCCGACAGGGCCATGGTCAGGTCGTCGTCGGGCAGCTCCGGGTCGCCGTAGTCGACCGAGTGGAGGCCGAGCATCCAGGCGTCGAGCACGTCCTCGTCGTCGTCGAACGGCCACTCGGACGTGTCGTCCTGGACCGCCACCGTGTTGCCCTCGCCCGGCTCGAGGAACTCCAGGTCGACGGCGAGGTTCCAGACGTTCCAGAGCTGGGGGACGGCCTCGGCGAGCGAGCCGTCGGTCTCCGGCCTGGCCAGGCCGACGGCGGCCAGCGCCTCCTCGACCTCGGCGTCGGACAGCAGGGTGTCCTCGCCGACGCGGCGGCCCGAGCCGACCCACAGGGCCAGGTCGCGGGCCTTGGCGATCAGCGGCACCTCGCGGGCGGCGGCGGCCAGCTCGGAGTCGGGCCGCAGCCGGATCGTGGGCAGGGCGGCGAGCTCGTCGGCGAACGGCTCGAAGTCTCCCAGATCGCTGGTCTCCTCCTCGTCCTCGTCCCCGCCCTCGGAGTCGTCGAGGAGCTCCTCCATGAGCTCGACGAACTCGTCCTCGACGTCGTCGAGCTCCTCCCGCAGGCCGTCCAGGGTGTCGGAGCCCTGGGTCAGCCTCCCGGTCTCGGAGAGGAAGGTGAGGTAGGCGTCCACGGCCGGCAGCATCCCGTCGGCCGCGGCGTCGGGGTCCTCCACGACCTTCGGCATGCGGTCCAGCAGGAGGTTGCGCAGGTCAGGGCGCTTCCACGTGCCGAGGTCGCTGGAGAAGGCGAGACGGTGCCACAGGGCGGCGGGCCCGACGAGCTCGGGGTCGCTGTCGGGCGCGTTGACACGTGCCCACATGATGAACTCTTCGAGCAGGGGTCGCAGCTCAGTGGCGGCTACCTCGATGCGATCTGTCACGCACTCAGGCTAGTGCGCCAGCGGCGCACTCGGCCCCCCAAATGCGTGCTTTTGCTGATCATGACGTGCGGCGCATCGATTCGGTGATCCGCTCGGCGGCGGCCATCACGGGTACGGCGTGCAACCGCCCGGGGGCCCGGGTGAGCCGCTCGATGGGGCCCGAGACCGACACCGCGGCGATGACCTTGCCGCCGCTGCCCCTTATGGGCGCAGAAACGCTCGCCACGCCCTGCTCGCGCTCGCCCACGCTGTGCGCCCAGCCCCGGCGTCGCACCGACGCGAGCGTCGCCGCGGTGAACTTGGCGCCGCGCAGGCCGCGGTGCAGCCGGTCCGGCTCCTCCCAGGCCAGCAGGATCTGCGCCGCCGAGCCCGCCGTCATGGGCAGCGCCGATCCCACGGGCACGGTGTCACGCAGGCCGCTGGAGCGTTCGGCGGCGGCCACGCACACGCGTTCGTCACCCTGGCGGCGATAGAGCTGCGCGCTCTCGCCCGTCAGATCCCGCAGGTGCATCAGCACCGGCGAGGCCACCGCGAGCAGCCGGTCCTCGCCGGCGGCCGTGGACAACTCCGAGAGACGCGGACCCAGGACGAACCTGCCCTGTGTGTCACGGCTCACAATGCGGTGGTGTTCGAGCGCGACGGCGAGCCGATGCGCGGTGGGGCGGGCCAATCCGGTGGCCTGAACGAGCTGCGCCAGCGACGCCGGGCCGGCTTCGAGGGCATTGAGCACAAGAACGGCCTTGTCGAGTACTCCGACTCCGCTAGAGTTGTCCATAGGCCGATACTGCCGTCTCGACATATGAGAAGGCAAGTCGGAGCGAAGCCATCAGGCGAGGGAGCGCCGGTCTCTGGACTGAGGAGCGAAGGGAGCGAAGCGACCGGAGCGACGAGGGAAGAGACCGGACGTGAGCGACCGAGCCGCGATGCGGAGCATCGCCACAAGCAGGCGAGGGAGCGCCGGTCTCTGGACTGAGGAGCGACCGAGCTGCGATGCGGAGCATCGCCACAAGCAGGCGGAGCATCGCCTTGACCAGGAGGAGATCATGGGCCGCACACTGGCGGAGAAGGTCTGGGAGCAGCATGTCGTGCGCCGCGCCGACGGCGAGCCCGACCTGCTCTATATCGACCTGCACCTCATCCACGAGGTGACCAGCCCGCAGGCGTTCGACGGGCTCCGGCTCGCCGGGCGCAAGGTGCGCAGGCCCGACCTCACCATCGCCACCGAGGACCACAACGTCCCCACGGTGCTCGGCCCCATCGCCGACCCGGTGTCGAAGACCCAGGTCGAGACGCTGCGCAAGAACGCCGCCGAGTTCGGCATCCGGCTGCACCCCATGGGCGACGCCGGCCAGGGCGTGGTGCACATCATCGGCCCGCAGTTCGGCCTGACGCAGCCCGGCATGACGATCGTCTGCGGCGACTCGCACACCTCCACGCACGGCGCGTTCGGCGGCATCGCGTTCGGCATCGGCACCTCCGAGGTCGAGCACGTGCTGGCCACGCAGACCCTGCCCGCCTACCGGCCCAAGACCATGGCCATCGAGGTCTCCGGCGAGCTGCCCGTCGGCGTCACCGCCAAGGACCTGATCCTGGCCATCATCGCCAAGATCGGCACCGGCGGCGGCCAGGGCTACATCGTCGAGTACCGCGGCGAGGCCATCCGCAAGCTCTCCATGGAGGGCCGGATGACGGTGTGCAACATGTCCATCGAGGCCGGCGCCCGCGCGGGCCTGATCGCCCCGGACGAGACCACGTTCGCCTACCTCCAGGGCCGCCCGCACGCCCCCTCGGGCGAGCAGTGGGACCAGGCGGTCGAGTACTGGACGTCGCTGCGCACCGACGACGACGCCGAGTTCGACAAGGTCGTCGAGATCGACGCCTCGACGCTCACGCCGTACGTCACCTGGGGCACGAACCCCGGCCAGGGTCTGCCCCTGGACGCGTCCGTCCCGGACCCGGCGGGCTTCGCCGACCCGATCGAGCGCTCCGCCGCCGAGCGCGCCCTGGAGTACATGGGGCTGACCGCCGGCACGCCGCTGCGCGAGATCGAGGTCGACACCGTGTTCGTCGGCTCCTGCACCAACGGCCGCATCGAGGACCTCCGCTCGGCCGCCGAGATCCTGCGCGGCCGGCAGGTGAGGACGCGCACCCTCATCGTGCCCGGCTCGATGCTGGTCAAGCTGCAGGCAGAGCAGGAGGGGCTGCACGAGGTGTTCAAGGCCGCCGGCGCCGAGTGGCGCGAGGCCGGCTGCTCCATGTGCCTCGGCATGAACCCCGACACGCTCCAGCCGGGCGAGCGCAGCGCCTCGACCTCCAACCGCAACTTCGAGGGCCGCCAGGGCAAGGGTGGCCGCACCCATCTGGTGTCGCCGCAGGTCGCCGCCGCGACCGCCGTCACCGGCCGCCTGACGGCTCCCGCCGACCTCTAGGAGATCCCGACCATGGACGCGTTCACCACCCACACCGGTACGGCGGTGCCGCTGCGCCGCAGCAACGTCGACACCGACCAGATCATCCCGGCCGTCTGGCTCAAGCAGGTCAGCCGCACCGGCTTCGAGAACGGCCTGTTCGCCGCCTGGCGCGAGGACCCCGGCTTCGTCCTCAACGACCCCGCCTACCAGGGCGCCTCGATCCTCGTCTCCGGGCCCGACTTCGGCACCGGCTCCTCGCGCGAGCACGCCGTATGGGCGCTCCAGCAGTACGGCTTCCGCGTCGTGATCGCCGCCCGGTTCGGCGACATCTTCCGCAACAACTCCACCAAGATGGGCCTGCTGCCGGTCATCCTGCCGGGCGACAAGGTGGAGGAGCTCCAGGCCGCGGTGGAGGCCGACCCGACGCTCCAGGTGACGGTCGACCTGGACGGCCGCGAGGTCCGCTGGGCGGGCGAGGCCGTCGGCTTCGAGATCGACGACTACACCCGCTGGCGGCTCATGGAGGGGCTCGACGACATCGGCCTGACCCTGCGGCACGCGGAGGACGTGACGGCGTACGAGAATGAGCGGCAGCCATGGCTGCCGACGACCGTCTAGAGGACGACGAGCTGGCGCGGCGGTTGCGCGAGGCGCACCGCCGCGTCAACGCCGTGCTGGCCGGGCTTCCCGCCGACCGGAAAGAGCGGCTGGCGCGCAGATATCTGACGATCTGCGACCTCGCGAAGCGCGATCCGGTACGGGCCGCGGCCCGCCTGGATCTTCTTCTGGCCTCCCTGGACGGCGATTCCGACACGCCACGCGCACCCGAAAGCACGCCGGGTGATTGAGTTCGCCCGCAATCCGGCCTAGTTTCGGGAGTGTAAGGGGTTTCTACGTCGAACTTCGTTAGCTGGAACCCCGAGCCGTAACGGGGGGAGCACAACTTACATGAACAAGCGAGAGCTCGTTGACGCCATAGTAGAACGGGTCGGCGACCGGAAGACGGCGACCGAGGCGGTCAACGCGATCATCGACGTCGTCCAGAAGGCCGTGGCCGGTGGGGACAAGGTCTCGATCACCGGCTTCGGTGCCTTCGAGATGGTCCACAAGCCGGCGCGTTCGGCCAGGAACCCGTCGACCGGCGCCGAGATCAAGGTCCAGGAGAGCTGGGGGCCGAAGTTCCGGCCGGGGTCGGACTTCAAGGAGCTGGTGAACGCCGGCGGCAAGAAGGCCGCGAAGAAGAAGTAACGACGTCCCACCCGCCCGGTCCCCGTCTCGGGGGCCGGGCGTTCCTTTGCCCGGACCTCCTCACCCGGGAGGCTCGGGCACGGGGAACGTGGACAGCGTGACGTAGCTGATCTCCCCGTCCGTCATCGCCAGCCGCACCCGCTGACCCGAGCGGAGCAGCAGCAGCGGGCCCGCGTCGAAGGCGTGCGTCGCGAAGGGCAGCACGGTCCCGTCGTCGAGGAAGACCGTGCCGGAGCGGGTGACCTCGTCGAAGGTACGCACCGTGGCCTGCACGCGTACCAGCCTATTCCGTTTGCTCGGGCCGCCGAACGGAACTATTTCCACCTATGCGGTCGAACCCTGACTTCCAGCGCTTCGTCTGGGCGAACGCGGTGACCCAGATGGGCACCCAGGTCACCACCGTCGCCCTGCCCCTGGCCGCCGTCCTCACCCTGGACGCCGGCGCCCTGGAGCTGGGGCTGCTCGCCGCCGCCCAGATGGTCGCCTTCCTCCTCGTGGGGCTCCCGGCCGGCGTCTGGGTGGACCGCGTGCGCCGGCGGCCCATCCTGGTCTGGTCCGACCTCGTGCGCGGCCTGGCGCTGGCCACGGTCCCGCTCGCGGCCTGGGCGGGCGTCCTCACCCTGCCGCAGCTCTACGCGGTGGCGCTGGTCGTCGGGTTCGGCACGGTGTTCTTCGACGTGGCCCACATGAGCCTGCTGCCCGCCGTCGTGCCCGAGGACCGGCTCGAACGCGGCAACGGCGCCCTGGAGGTCACCCGCAACGTCTCCCTCCTGGCCGGCCCCGGCGTGGGCGGCTGGCTCGTCAACGCCCTGACCGCGCCCGTCGCCCTGCTCGCCGACTCCGCCAGCTACCTCGCCTCCGCGCTGCTCCTGTCCCGCGTACGGGCCGAGGAGCGGCCGGTACGGCGGGAACGGCGGCGGCTGCGCCGGGAGATGGCCGAGGGCCTGGCCTTCGTCGCCCGTGAGCCGGTGCTGCGCCGCGTCGCCGCCGGCGGGGCGCTGGCCATGGCGGCCAACAGCGTCTGCTCGGTCGGCTTCCCGCTCTACCTGGTCAAGGAGCTCGGGGTCGGGCCGGGCGCGTACGGACTGCTGCTGTCAGCCTCCGCCTGCGGGGCGCTGGCCGGCGCGGCGCTGGTGCCGCGGCTGACCGCCCGCTTCGGCACGGGCGCCACCCTGTACGGCTCGGCGGCGCTGGCCACGGTGCTCTACCTGCCCGCGCTGGGCACCGGGCCCGGGTGGCGCCTGGCGTTCCTGCCCGCGGCCGGGGCGCTGTTCGGCGCGGCCAGTTCGGTCTTCGGCGTCGCCCAGCTCAGCCACCGGCAGCGCGTCACCCCCGGGCACCTGCTGGGCCGCGTCAACGCCGCCATGCGCTTCCTCATGTGGGGCGCCGTGCCGCTGGGCGGGCTGCTCGGCGGAGCTCTGGGGGAGCGGGCGGGCGGTTACGCGGTGTTCGCCACGGGCGTCGCCGCGCTCGGCCTCTCCCACCTGGCGGTCGTCACCGCGCCCCGGCTCAGGACGGCCACAGCTCCGCCACCACGGCCGCGGTGTGCGGACCGAGACCCAGCCTGACGGCCGCGCGCAGGTCGTCGGGGGTGTCCACGTCGCGCCGCACCGAGTCGACGCCGTCGAGGCACAGCTCCTTGGCCCCGCCCGCCAGGTGCCTGGCCCGCGACTCCCCGCCGAAGCGGGGCGTGAACGGCAGCCCGGCCCGCACGCCGTAGAAGGTGGTCCCCACGTCCAGCGCGTCCGGCACGAACGCCTGGTCGAACTCCGCCGCGGCGGCCAGCACCACGGCCAGCTCCGCGGGCCGCAGCGCGGGCAGGTCCGCCTGCAGCGCACCCACGGGATCACCGGGGGCCAGGCGTACCGCATGGGCGGCGCCCGTGCGCAGCGCGGTGTTGAGCCCGCGGTCGGGGTCGTGCACCACGTCCGCGCCCAGCGCGGCGAGCGGCCCGGCGGCGGCGGGGTCGGCGGTCACGACGATCACCCGGGCCACGGCCGGGCAGGCCAGCGCGGCCGACACGGTGTCACAGGCCACGGCGACGGCCAGCCGCGTACGATGCGGACCGGTCGCGGCGGCCAGCCGCGTCTTCGCCGCGACCAGCGTCTTCACCGGGACGACCAGTGACCAGCGGTTGCTCATAGGGTTAAGCATCGCGCCTCGACATCCCACGCGGCCAACCGGGAGACTTGGGGCGCGATACGTTCGTGTTGGAGGGTTGGAGGAGAGCATGAGGCGCCTCACGCGACCATCGCGTTTCTGGGAGACCCTGGCCGTGGTGATCGTGAAGCCACTGTCGCTGCTCCTGGTCAGGCATGACTGGCGCCATGGGGAGCGGATCCCGCGTGCGGGCGGTGTCATCATCGCCGCCAACCACCTGTCGTGGTCCGACCCCGTGCTGCTGTCCCATTTCCTGTACAACAACGGGCGCTGGCCGGTCATCCTGGCCAAGGCGGCACTGTTCCGGGTGCCGCTGCTCGGCCACGCCGTGCGCTCCTTGTGCGCGATCCCCGTCGAGCGGGGCAGCAGCGAGGCGGCCAGGTCGCTGGAGGCCTCGGAGCAGCGGCTGCGCGACGGCGGTGCGATCTTCTTCTACCCCGAGGGCACCTGCACCCGCGACCCCGGCCTGTGGCCGATGGTGGGCAAGACCGGCGCCGCCCGGCTGGCCCTGGCGAGCGGCGCCCCGGTGATCCCCGTGGCCCACTGGGGGGCGCAGGAGCTGCTGCCGTACGGGGAGAAGAGGCCCAGGCTGTTCCCGCGCAAGACGTTCCGCGTGTCGGTGGGGCCGCCGGTGGACCTGTCGCGGTACTCCGGCAAGCCGCCGCAGGGGCAGGTGCTGCGCGACGCGACCGCCGACATCATGGCGGCGATCACCGTGCAGCTCGCCGAGCTGCGCGGCGAGAAGGCGCCCGAAACTCCCTACGACCCGGCCGGACGGTGACCCGATGACGAAGGCGGCGGTGTTCGGCACCGGCTCGTGGGGCACCACGTTCGCCATGATCCTGGCCGAGGCGGGCAACGGGACCACGCTGTGGGGGCGGCGGCCGGAGCTGGTCGAGGCGATCGACCGTACCCACACCAACCCCGACTACCTGCCGGACGTGACGCTGCCCGCCTCGCTGCGCGCGACGACCGACCCGGCCGAGGCACTGGACGGGGCCGACTTCGTGGTCCTGGCCGTGCCGTCGCAGACGCTGCGGACCAACCTGGCCGCCTGGCGCGCGCACATCCCGCCGGACGCGGTGCTGGTCAGCCTGATGAAGGGTGTCGAGCTGGGCACCACCAAGCGGATGAGCGAGGTGATCCGCGAGGTGGCGGGCGTCCCCGAGGAGCGGGTGGCGGTCGTCTCGGGCCCCAACCTCGCCAAGGAGATCGTCCAGCGTCAGCCCGCCGCCACCGTCGTGGCGTGCAGCGACGAGAGCGTGGCCGCGCGCCTGCAGAGCGCCTGCCACCTGCCGCCGTGGTTCCGCCCCTACACCAACACCGACGTGGTGGGCGTGGAGCTGGGCGGCGCGGTCAAGAACGTCATCGCGCTGGCCGTCGGCGTCGCGGTGGGCATGGGCATGGGCGACAACGTCGCCGCGATGCTGATGACCCGGGGGCTGGCGGAGATCTCGCGGCTGGGTGCCGCGCTCGGGGCCGACCCGCACACGTTCGCCGGGCTGGCCGGCATGGGCGACCTGGTGGCGACCTGCACCTCGCCGCTGTCGCGCAACCGCACGTTCGGCGAGCGCCTGGGCCGCGGCATGACGCTGGAGGAGGTCGTGGCCGCCACCAAGCAGACCGCCGAGGGCGTCAAGTCGTGCGAGTCGGTGCTGGAGCTGGCCAGGAAGCACGACGTCGAGATGCCGATCACCGAGGTGGTCGTGGGCGTCGTCCACGACGGCATGTCGCCCAGCGAGGCGGGCATGCTGCTGATGTCCCGTTCGCCGAAGCCTGAGCGTTATGGGGTCTGACCATTGCGGACAACACCGGCGTGCTTGGCTCGCTGTGGTGCGGACACGCCGGTAGATTCGGACGTCATGAGCAAGCCACGTGTCGCCGTCGTTTTCGGGGGTCGTAATTCCGAGCACGCCGTGTCCCTGATGGGCGCGGGCAGCGTGCTGGAGGCGATCGACAAGGACAAGTACGAGGTGATCCCGGTGGGGATCGCCCAGGACGGCAGGTGGGTGCTCGCCGCGGCCGGCCAGCGGTTCGCCATCGAGGAGGGAGAGCTGCCCAGCGTCGACACCTCAGGCGCCGCGCTCGCCGTGCCGCCTGGGCAGGGCTCGCTCGTGGCCTACGACCCGGGCAGCATCCCGGTCGAGCTGGGCACGGTGGACGTGGTGTTCCCGGTGATGCACGGGCCGTTCGCCGAGGACGGCACGATCCAGGGGCTGCTGGAGATGGCCGGCGTGCGGTACGTCGGCTCCGGGGTCCTGGCCAGCGCCGTCGGCATGGACAAGGCGTACATGAAGACCGTCATGGCCGCGGCCGGGCTGCCGGTCGGGCGGTACGTGGTGGTGCGCGACCGCGACTGGCGGCTCGACCGGGAGCGGGTGCTGAAGGAGGCCGAGGAGCTGCTCGGCTGGCCGGTGTTCGTCAAGCCGGCGCGGGCCGGCTCGTCGCAGGGCATCTCCAAGGCGCACGACCGGGCGACGCTGGCCGAGGCGGTGGAGACGGCCCGGCGGCACGACCCCAAGGTGCTGGTCGAGGCGGCGGTCGAGGGGCGCGAGATCGAGTGCGCGGTGCTCCAGTCGCTCGGCGACGAGCCGTCGCGGGCGTCGCTGCCCGGCGAGGTGCGGGTCGAGGGCGGCCAGGAGTTCTTCGACTTCGAGGCCAAGTACTACCCCGACCAGATGTCGCTGACCGTGCCCGCCGACCTGCCGGGCGAGGTGGCGGAGGAGCTGCGGGCGATGGCCGTGCGGGCGTTCGAGGCGCTGGAGTGCGAGGGGCTCGCGCGGGTGGACTTCTTCTACACGCCCGAGGGCCGGATCGTCTTCAACGAGATCAACACGATGCCGGGGTTCACGTCGCTGTCGGTGGCGCCGCAGCTGTGGGCCGCCTCCGGGATGAGCTATCCGGAGCTGGTGGACCGGCTCGTCCAGCTCGCCCTGAACCGTCCGGCCGGATTGCGCTGACCCGCTCAGGGCTTCGGCGTGACCTGGCCGATCGGGTCCGAGAGGTCGGCGAGCACCTGGGGGGCCACGTGCGTCCCGGCGATCGTCACCTCCACGTACAGCGGGGCCGCGACGGCCGTGTAGAGGGTGGGCTTGTCGGGGTCGGCGAACCAGCCGACCCCGTCGATCTCCTGGAGTTGGTCGGTCGGCGCCATCCGGGCCGGTCGCGGCACGCCGCAGCGCAGCGCGATCTCCCCTTCACCCCAGACGGCCACGTACGGCGACTCGGGGACGGACGTGCCGCGTGCGGCGCCGTCCAGCGTGCGGGGCAGGACCCCGGACAACCGTTGGCAGGCCGAGGCCGCCTCGCCCTGCGGGGTGGGCGGCTCGACCTGGACGGCCCCGCACGCGGCGAGCGCGAGCAGCAGCGGCGCTATGGCGGCGGCACGCATGGACGGCGAGTTCTCCCGGAAAGATCTACCTCAGATGTGCACGATCGGGCATGTCAGGGTCCGTGTGATCCCCTCGACGCCCTGGATCTGGGCCACGACGAGTTTGCCCAGCTCATCGACGTTGCGGGCCTCCGCGCGCACGATCACATCGTACGGTCCCGTCACGTCCTCGGCCTGCGTGACTCCGGGGATGCCGGAGATCTCGCCAGCCACGCTCGCCGCCTTGCCGACTTCGGTCTGAATAAGGATGTAGGCCTGCACCATTACGTCCTCCCGGGCGATTGGATCACGCCGAAGGGCCACCGTACCCTGTGTGGGTCAGGAGGTGTGTCATCAGAGTCGGAGATCTCGGCGAATTCGGAGCGGTAAGGCGTATTTCCGGACGTCTACCGCAAGGAGCCACTGTTCTACTCGGACCGGGCGATGATGCCGCGATGGTCGGTGCGCCGGACGGGCGCGTCGTGGTGTCAACGGACCTCTTGATTGAGGGTAGGCACTTCCGGCGCGATTGGTCCAGCGGCTATGACGTGGGCCGGAAGGCGGCGGCCCAGAACCTCGCCGACGTGGCCGCCATGGGCGCGGTTCCGACGTCTCTCGTGGTCGGGCTGGGCATGCCGGCGGATCTGCCGGTCAGCTGGCTCGACGCGCTGACCGACGGGTTCCGCGACGAGTGCGCGGTCGTGGGGGCGAGCGTGGCCGGGGGCGACATCGCCCGCAGCGACCTGGTGGTGCTCGGGGTGACCGCGCTCGGCGACCTGGGCGGACGGGCCCCGGTGACCAGGTCCGGGGCGCGTCCCGGCCAGGTGGTGGCCGTGGCGGGGCGGCTCGGCCACGCCGCGGCGGGTCTCGCTCTCCTGGAGGCCGGTCGTGACGTCCCGCGGGAGGCGGGGGCGCTGTTCGAGGCGGTGGAGGCGCACCGGCGGCCGTGCCCGCCGTACGAGCAGGGGCCGGAGGCGGCGCGGCTGGGCGCCACCGCGATGCTGGACGTGAGCGACGGGCTGCTGCAGGACCTCGGGCACATCGCCCGGGCCGGCGGGGTGCGGGTGGAGGTGGACCCGGACGCCCTCGTGGTGGGGAAGCCGGTGGCCGCCGCCGCCGAGGAGCTCGGGGCCGATCCTCTCGACTGGGTGCTCACGGGCGGTGAGGACCACGCGCTCGCGGCCGTGTTCCCGGCCGAGGCACGGCTCGGGTCGGCGTGGCGTGTCGTGGGGGCCGTCGTGGCCGGCGAAGGCGTGACCGTACGGGGACGTGCCGTCGGACAGGGTGGCTGGGATCACTTTCAGTGACATGATGTCCCGTTTTGCGGGATATTTCCCCAATATGAGATGTGACTCACGGGAATACTGGGACAAAGTCGTAGCGAAGGTGTTATGAAGATTGGCGGCCACTGTAACCGGCAAGAAAGGGCAGCCATGGGCCGCCACGGCACAGGTGGATCCGACGACGCGAGCGAACGGGGGAACGGCAGGTCCGACGACTCTCAGGACGAGGACTTCGGACTGACCGACCGTGCCGCGCATTGGGCCGCCGCGCCGGATCCGACCGCCAGGAGCTCCTTCTGGGACTCCGACGACCAGCAGGCCGAGCCGCCAGGCTGGCCGGAGCCGCCGGACCAGGTGGGGGTGACGGGTCAGTGGGCGCCGATGCCCAAGCAGGAGCCCGGCCCCGCCGTCCGCCGCCCGGAGAACGATCCGTTCGAGACCACCGGAGCCCTGCGGCCGCCCCCGCGGGGCGCGGCCGGCCCGGGACCGGCCGCGGAGCAGCCGTTCGAGACGACGGGTGCCTTCGTACGGCCTCCGAACTGGGACGAGCCCGGGGTCTGGGACGCGCCCGCACGCGGCGAGGTCGGAGACAGCACACAGACCTTCGGCATGCCGCAGGACTTCGGCGGCGATCGTCCGTCGAGCCCCAACGTGTTCGGGGGTGACGCTCCTTCGGGTCCGCATGGGTTCGGCGGTGACCGTCCGTCCAGTCCCAACGTGTTCGGGGGCGACGCTCCTTCGGGTCCGCATGGGTTCGGCGGCGATCGTCCGTCCAGTCCCAACGTGTTCGGGGGCGACGCTCCTTCGGGCCCGCAGGCGTTCGGGCCCGCCGACCCGCACGCGACCGCACCTGGGGCGCCGCACGGGTTCGGGCCCGCGGACCCGTTCGGAGCCGCGGGCCGGCGACCGGCCGGGGCCGACGCCACGCAGGTGTTCGGGCAGGACCGGGACGCGTCCGGGCAGACGCAGGCGCTCCAGCCTCCGGCGGGCGGTCCGCCCGCGCCCGGCGACGTCAAGGTGTACGGCAGCCCGACCATGATGGACCTGCAGGGCCCTGAGTGGTCGGAGCGGCCCGACAACGGGTTCCTCGGCTCCGGCTGGTCCGGCGACGACGAGCCCGCCGGAGAACGCGATCCCGAGCGCGGCAGGGGCCGTGACGGGGAGCGTGACGGCGGGCGGGACGGTGAGCCCGAGCCGCGCCGCCGCGGGCGCCGCAAGTCCCCGTCCGGCGACGCCGACCCGTTCGCCGAGCCGCCGGCCAAGGGCCGGGGCCGCCTCGCGCTGCTCTCCGTGGCGGCCGTGGCCGTCGTGCTGGGCGGCACCGTGGCGGGCGTGAAGCTGATGAGCGGAGGGTCGCAGCCGTCCGGCTGCCCCGGCGACGGCTGCGTCGCCGTACAGCCGACCAACCAGTCCGGCCCGCAAGGCTCCCAGCCCGTCGAGGAGGACACCGAGCCGGCGGAGGACGAGACCGGGGAGCCGACGGAGGAGCCCACGGGCAAGACGGCGCAGCCCACCGGGACTCCCGGTCCGCAGGCCACGACCGGCACCCGCGTCCCGCGCCGGACCGCCTCGCCTCAGCCGAAGCCCACCAAGACCAAGAAGCCGGCCAGGGCCACCGAGGAGCCGCTGCCGACGAGCTTCCAGGCGACCGAGACGACCATTCCGTCGGAGGTCGCCACGATCACGGTCACGGACCCCGCGGACAACACTTCGGGCAACCCGGCGCCGACGGCGCCGGCCACCGAGACGGCGGCGCCCATGGGCGGCGGCTCGGTCAGCCTCGGCTTCAGCGTGGTCAGCCAGCGGCTGACCGGCTACACGGCCCACCTGGACGTGGCCAACGCCTCGCCGCAGGCGCTCAAGTCCCTCACGGTGTCGGTGCCGGTGAAGGGGCGCGTGCTGAACATGACGGGCGCGGAGTGGACGCAGGACGGCGATCTGCTGATCATCGACCTGCCGGACTCGCTGGACGAGGGCGACTCGACCGAGATCACCTTCACCGCCACGGGCCGTGCCACCGAGCCGCGGAACTGCGGCCTCGTGGGCGGGGACTGCGCCGTCGACTGACGTCACCAGGGCGGGCGGCGCAAGGGTCGCCCGCCTCCTGCTGTCGCCCCTCCCGGAGCGCCCTGCCGGCCGCGGAGGGCGCGGACGGTGGAATGGTTGGATGGGGGCATGACCGTTACGACCCCTCCGCGTGTATTGACCGTCGCCGGATCCGACTCCGGCGGCGGCGCGGGCATCCAGGCCGATCTCAAGACCATGCTGGCCCTGGGTGTCCACGGCATGAGCGTGATCGCCGCCGTGACGGCCCAGAACTCCGTCGGCGTCCAGGGCTACTGGGAGCTGCCCGCCGAGGCCGTGCGCGCCCAGCTCGACTCCGTGCTGGGCGACATCGGTGCGCAGGCCGTCAAGACCGGCATGCTCGCCTCACCCGAGCTGGTCGAGGTCGTGGCCGTGACGCTCGGCGCGTACGAGGCGCCGGTCGTGGTCGATCCCGTGGGCGTGTCCAAGCACGGCGACTCCCTGCTCGCGCCCGAGGCCGTCGAGACGATGCGCACGCGGCTGCTGCCCGTCGCCACCGTCGTCACGCCGAACCTGTGGGAGGTCGAGCAGCTCACCTCGGTCAAGGTCGAGGACGAGGACGGCATGCGGCGGGCCGCCGACGCGGTGCTGGAGCTGGGCCCCGCCTGGGCGCTCATCAAGGGCGGGCACCTGCCCGGCGAGCCGGTGGACCTGCTGACCGACGGCGTCCGCGAGTACCGCTTCACGGCCGAGCGGCTCGACAACCGCCACACCCACGGCACGGGCTGCACGCTCGCCTCGGCGATCGCCTCCCACCTCGCGATGGGCGAGGACGTGCCGGGGGCGGTGGGCAAGGCCAAGGAGTACGTCACGGGGGCGATCCGGCTGGGTTTCCCGCTCGGCGACGGCATCGGCCCGGTGGACCACGCCTGGCGGTGGCGCTGATCGCCCGTCGCTCCTCGGGCATGACGAAAGCCCGCCGCTCGGCCGGGAGCGGCGGGCTTTCGCGAAGATCGGTACTAGCGGGTGACCTTGCCCGCCTTGATGCACGAGGTGCACACGTTCAGCTTCTTCGGCGTGCCGCCGACGACCGCGCGAACCGTCTGGATGTTGGGGTTCCAGCGGCGACGGGTGCGGCGGTGGGAGTGGGAAACGTTGTTGCCGAAGATCGGGCCCTTGCGGCAGACATCGCAGACGGAAGCCACGGTATCGCTCCTTAAAACAGTCGATGTAGCCCTGTCCGCTGATGGTCGTCGGGCGGAGGGCATGCCGGGACAACCGGCCAGCCAGACGAGGATATCCGATCCACGCCACCAGGTGCGAACTGGAGCACTGGACTGGGACAGATGCGGCGATATCCTCCTCGTTCAACGGTAGCGCACTCGGGAGGTCGTAGCACCGCATGGAGGTTCTCGACCCGCCCCGGGTACGCCGCTGGGCCCGCCTGGCCGCGGACGCGCTGGGCAGGTCACGGGCGGAGATCGACGCGCTCAACGTGTTCCCCGTCGCCGACGGCGACACCGGCACGAACCTTCACCTGACCATGCTGGCCGCCGCCGAGGCCGTCGAGGCGCTGCCCGACGACGTGGACCGCGCGGTGGTGTGGCAGACGCTCGCGTACGGCGCCCTGGTGGGCGCGCGCGGCAACTCCGGCGTCATCGTCAGTCAGGCCCTGCGCGGGCTGGCCGAGGAGCTGAAGGACGGCTCCGACCTGAGGGCCGGCCTGGTCAGGGCGTCGTCGCTGGCCAGGGAGGCGGTCGCCCGGCCCGTCGAGGGCACGGTCCTGAGCGTGCTGGGCGCGGTGGCGGGAGCCGTGCGGGAGGCCGACGGCGACCTGGCCGAGATCGCGCGGCGGGCCGCGCGGGAGGCCCGCGCCGCGCTCCGCCGCACCCCCGGGCAGCTCGACGTGCTGGCGCGCAGCGGTGTCGTGGACGCGGGCGGCGCCGGGCTGGCGATCATCCTGGAGTCGCTGGCGGCCGTGGTGACGGGCTCCTCCGGCGATCGGTACGGCGAGCGGTACGAGGTGCCCGCCCCGACGGCGCGCGTGTCACCGATGACCGAGGTGGGCGCGGGCTACGAGGTGATGTACCTGCTGGACGCCGACGACGCCGCGGTGGCCACGCTGCGCGAGGAGCTCGACGCGATGGGCGACTCGCTGGTGGTCGTGGGCGGCGACGGGCTGTGGAACGTCCACGTCCACGTGGACGAGGCCGGACCCGCGGTGGAGGCGGCGCTGCGGGTGGGGCGGCCGTACCGGATCAGGATCACGTACCTCGCCGAGCGGACCCACCGCGGCGACGCGGGCAGGGGCGTGGTGGCCGTCGCCGCCGGCGACGGCATCGCGGCGCTGTTCGAGGAGTGCGGCGCGGTGGTCGTGCGGCGGGAGCCGGGCACGCGGCCGTCGCTGCCGGTCATGCTGGCCGCGATCAGGCAGGCGGGCGGCGAGGTCGCCGTGCTGCCGAACGACGAGGGCGCCCAGGCGGTCGCCGCCGCGGCTGCGGAGATCGCCCGGGAGGACGGCGTCGTGGTCAGCGTGCTGCCGACCCGGGCGACGGTGCAGGGACTGGCGGCGCTGGCCGTCCACGACCCGCTGCGCCGCTTCGACGACGACGTGGTGGCGATGACCGGCGCCGCGGGGCACACGCGCCACGGTCACCTGGTGACGGCCCGCAGGGAGGCGGTCACCAGCGCGGGCGTGTGCCGGCCCGGTGACGTGCTCGGGCTGATCGACGACGACGTGGCGGTGATCGGCCGTGAGCTGGGGGAGGTGGCCGTCGCCGTCGTGGACCGGATGGTCGCGGGCGGCGGCGAGATGGTCACGCTGGTCACGGGCGCGGACGCGCCCGAGGACCTCGCGGGCGCGGTGGGGGAGCACCTGCGGGCCACCCGGCCGGACGTGGACCTGGTGGTGTACGCGGGGGAGCAGGGCGGCTACCCGCTCCTCATCGGCGTGGAGTGAGCGGGTGGCGCCGGTGAGCGGGCGTGGCGGCGCGGCGATTCGGGGGGCGCGACATGCGTTCCTGTCGGTCGCAGGCGGTAGAACATAGTGCCGTGAGCCGTTTCGACGAGCCGCTGACCAAGGCGCTCGACCCGAAGACCGCCAAGCTGCTGCACAGCGTGCTCGGCCTGGAGACGGTCGGCGACCTGCTGCGCCACTACCCCCGCCGCTACGCCGAGCGCGGCGAGCTGACCGCGCTCGACGCGCTGGAGGTCGACGAGCACGTCACCGTGGTCGGCGAGGTGAGCCGGCTCATGCGCAAGCCCATGCGCAACCGCGGCGGCACCTGGCTGGAGGTCGAGGTCGTCGACGCCGCCCGCAACAAGATCTACCTGTCGTTCTTCGGCAAGGGCTCCCACGTGGCCGAATCGCGGCTCAAGCCGGGGCGGCGCGGCATGTTCGCCGGGAAGGTCGGTCTCTTCGGCTCCCGGACACACCCGCGCTGGCAGCTCTCGCACCCCGAGTTCGAGCTGTTCGAGGAGAGCGAGGCCGGCGCCGAGGAGTTCTCGGCCGCGCCGGTGCCGATCTACCCGGCCGGCAAGGATCTGACGCCGTGGGTGATCAGGCGGGCCGTGGGCGTCGTGCTCGACACGCTGGGGCCGCTGGCCGACCCGCTGCCCGGCGACCTGCGCGCCCGCCACGGCCTGCGCGACCTGGCCGAGGCGCTGGAGGCGGTGCACCGGCCGAAGGACTTCGCCGACGTGCAACGGGCCCGCGACCGGCTCAAGTTCGACGAGGCGTTCGTGCTCCAGGCCGTGCTGCTCCAGCGCCGGCAGGCGGCGACCGCCTGGCCCGCCAAGGCCCGCCCGCGCCGCGGCGACGGCATCCTGGCCGACTTCGACGCGCGGCTGCCGTTCGAGCTGACCGAGGGTCAGTCCCAGGTCGGCGAGGAGATCGCCGCCGACCTGGCCCGCGAGCACCCGATGCACCGGCTCCTGCAGGGCGAGGTCGGCGCGGGCAAGACCGTGGTCGCCCTGCGGGCGATGCTCCAGGTGGTCGACGCGGGCGGCCAGGCCGCGCTGCTGGCGCCCACCGAGGTGCTCGCCCAGCAGCATCACCGCTCGATCACCGCCATGCTGGGCGACCTCGCGCAGGGCGGCATGTTCGGCGGCACGGCCGTCACCCTCCTCACGGGCTCCATGGGCGCCGCCGCCCGCCGCGCCGCGCTGCTCGACGCGGCCTCGGGCACGGCCGGCGTCGTCGTGGGCACGCACGCCCTGTTGCAGGAGCACGTCCAGTTCGCCGACCTCGGTCTGGTGGTGGTCGACGAGCAGCACCGCTTCGGTGTGGAGCAGCGCGACGCGCTGCGCGAGAAGGCCGGCGGCGGGCGCCCGCACGTGCTCGTCATGACCGCGACCCCGATCCCGCGCACGGTCGCCATGACCGTCTTCGGCGACCTGGAGGTCTCCACGCTGTCGCAGCTGCCGTCCGGGCGCGCGCCCATCACCACCCACGTGGTGCCGGCCGCCGAGAAGCCCCACTTCCTGGAGCGCACGTGGGAGCGGGTGCGCGAGGAGGTCGCCCTTGGCCGGCAGGCCTACATCGTCTGCCCGCGCATCGGCGACCTGGAGGGCGACGAGGGCGACCTGGAGGCTCGGCTGGGCGAGTCCGGCGAGGAAGCGTCGGGGGAGGAGCGCCGGCCGCCGCTGGCCGTCCTGGACGTCGCCCAGCTGCTGTCCGAGGGGCCGTTCCACGACCTGCGGCTCGGCGTCCTGCACGGCAAGCTGCCGCCGGAGGAGAAGGACGCGATCATGCGGGCGTTCAGCCGGGGCGAGCTGGACGTGCTGGTGGCGACGACGGTGATCGAGGTCGGCGTCGACGTGCCCAACTCCTCAGTCATGATCATCATGGACGCCGACCGGTTCGGGGTCTCGCAGCTCCACCAGCTCCGCGGCCGCGTCGGCCGGGGCGGGCTGCCGGGGCTGTGCCTGCTGGTGTCCGACTTCCCGGAGGGCACGCCCGCGCGGGCGCGGCTCGACGCGGTGGCCGCCACGCTCGACGGGTTCGAGCTGTCGCGGGTGGACCTGGAGCAGCGGCGTGAGGGCGACGTGCTGGGCGCGGCCCAGTCGGGCAAGCGGTCGTCGCTCAAGCTGCTCCAGCTCCTGCGCGACGAGGACGTGATCGAGGCGGCCCGGGACGAGGCGGCGCGGCTGCTGGCGGCCGATCCCGAGCTGTCGGCGCACGAGGCGCTGCGCGCGGAGATCGACCGGCTGCTGGCCGACGAACGCGCCGAATACCTGGAGAAGGCGTAACCACCTGGACAACCGGGGCGCCGCGGGGGAGCGGCGGAAACAGGTGCTGGGCCCAGCCATGGGGACGGCCTCCCCCCGAATGCCGTCCCCGGCTGGGCCCACCCCTCGGGTCAGGTGCCGAGGGAACCGGCGTGCGGAAGGGCTCACGACCACGCCGGTCGGCCTTCTGATGGGTCACCTCGAAGGCCGCAGACCCATCATGCGTGGCCGGTGGGGCGATGGGAATCACCCTTGCGTCTTCGAGGCCGACACTTGTCCACTCTTGACCTGCGCCGACGTGCGCGAGAATGGCTCACATGACTCGGATCATCGCGGGCAGCGCGGGCGGGCGACGCCTGGCGGTCCCGCCGGGGCGCGGCACGAGACCGACCAGCGACAGGGCCAGGGAAGGCATCCTCTTGACGCTCGACTCCCTGGGCGGGGTGAGGGGGTCCCGGGTGATGGACCTGTACGCGGGGTCGGGGGCCGTCGGGCTGGAGGCGCTGTCGCGGGGCGCGGAGCACGCGCTGCTCGTCGAGTCCGATCCCAGGGCCGTCCGGGCCATCAGGACGAACGTCCGGGAGCTGGGGCTGACAGGGGCGCGGGTGGTGGCGGACAAGGTCGAGCGGTTCCTGGGCCGGCCGGGCGGGGACGTCGCAGGGCAGGGCCGGGGTGGGGAAACTCACACCGACCCGGTCGGGCCGTACGACATCGTGTTCGCCGATCCGCCGTACGCGGTGTCGGACGAGGAGGTCACGCGGGTGCTGGAGCTGCTGCGCGACCGCGGGTGGCTGGCGGAGGACGCGGTGGTGGCGTTCGAGAGGGAGACCCGGGGAAAAGCCCTGGTATGGCCGGAAGGTTACGTTGAGGAGAGGGTTCGCCGTTATGGCGAAGCGTCCGTTTGGTACGGTCGCGCCGCCGGTAATCCGTAGACCTGCCCGCTGACCAGGGAGGCGTCTTGCGCCGCGTTGTCTGCCCGGGGTCCTTCGACCCCATCACCAACGGTCACCTCGACATCATCGCCCGGTCCGCCAGGCTGTACGACGAGGTCACCGTGGCCGTGCTCATCAATGTGGAGAAAAGCAGCCTCTTCACGGTCGACGAGCGGATCGAGGTCCTCCAGACCGTGACCAAGGAGTTCCCGAACGTCACGGTGCGCAAGTTCCACGGGCTCCTCGTCGACTTCTGCAAGCAGAACGACATCCCGGCCATCGTCAAGGGCATCCGCGTGGTCAGCGACTTCGACTACGAGCTGCAGATGGCCCAGCTCAACTACCGGCTGTCCGGGGTCGAGACGCTGTTCATGCCGACCAATCCCGAGTACTCGTTCCTGTCTTCCAGCCGGGTGAAGGAGATCGCGCGGTACGGTGGGGACGTGTCCGGCCTGGTCCCCGACCTGGTGCACAAGCTGCTCGTCGAGCGGCTCAGGGGCTGACCGCCACCTGGTATCCTTTCATTTCGGCCTTGTACGACGGCGACAGTTCCGCCATGCCTAGCGAGAGCAGGATGACTCAGCACCTCGACCCCCGCTCGCCTTGGGTGA
The DNA here is from genome assembly GCF_044459125.1 of Nonomuraea sp. NPDC050383. Taxonomy (NCBI): domain Bacteria; kingdom Bacillati; phylum Actinomycetota; class Actinomycetes; order Streptosporangiales; family Streptosporangiaceae; genus Nonomuraea; species Nonomuraea sp. NPDC050383. The sequence goes on along the minus strand of NZ_JBITIP010000027.1, from coordinate 61,179 downwards.
TCTCCACTCACGACCTGGGAAAGCGGTCGGGGACGATGAGGCAGATGACTCTGTCCCTCCCGGCTCCGGCGAATCTCGGCGTCGACATGATCGGCGTTCCCAAGGACGCCGAAGTCGAGCTGGACCTCCGGCTTGAAGCAGTGATGGAAGGCGTGCTCGTGTCCGGCACGGCGCAGGCCCCGCTGGGCGGGGAGTGCGCGCGGTGTCTCGACCCGTTGTCCTCGGACCTCGAGGTCGATCTGCAGGAGCTGTTCTTCTACTCCGACGAGGACGCCTCGGAGGACGACTCGCTGATGGACGGGGAGCTGCTCGACCTCGAGCCGACGTTCCGTGACGCGGTGGTGCTCGCACTGCCGTTGAGCCCGGTCTGCCGCGACGACTGTCCGGGACTCTGCACGGAGTGCGGGATCAAGCTGGCCGAGGCCGGCGACGATCACCGGCACGAGAAGATCGACGCTCGCTGGGCGTCGTTGCAAGGTCTGGTTTCCGAGAACGATAACGATCAGGAGAAGTGACGTGGCCGTCCCGAAGCGAAAGATGTCGCGGAGCAACACCCGCGCCCGTCGCTCCCAGTGGAAGACGACTGCTGTCGCCCTGGTGAGCTGCCCGCAGTGCCGTTCGCCCAAGCAGCCGCACATCGCGTGCCCCACCTGCGGCACCTACAACCGTCGTCAGGTCATCGAGCCGTCCGCCTGATCTCGCAGTTGACGTGATGCCGACCGGGTGCCATTGTGCCCCGGTCGGCGTGAACGTCTCAGTTGCGCACGGCGGCGGCTCGCCCGCGGTCGTGGTGGACGCCGGGGCTCTGTACCCCCCGACGCCCACCACGTTTTCGGGCATCCTCCGCGGCCGTCGCGGCATGTGAAGGTGTCCGAGGAGGAAAACCCGTGGGCGCAGGTCCCAAGCCGGTGGCCGTCGAGGTCGCCAGAGCAGAGCTGGAGCGAGTGCTGTCGATCAGCATCGACTCCGACATCCTGGAGCGGGCGTTGACGCACCGCTCCTACGCGTACGAGAACGGCGGCCTGCCCACCAACGAGCGCCTGGAGTTCCTCGGCGACTCGGTGCTGGGCCTGGTGGTCACCGACACCCTCTACCGCAACCACCCCGACCTGCCCGAGGGGCAGCTCGCCAAGCTGCGGGCCGCGGTGGTCAACATGCGCGCCCTCGCCGACGTGGCCCGTGGGCTCGGTCTCGGCCGGTTCCTGCGGCTCGGCAGGGGCGAGGAGGGCACCGGAGGGCGCGACAAGTCCTCGATCCTGGCCGACACCCTGGAGGCGCTGATCGGCGCCGTCTACGTGGACAAGGGGCTCGACGAGGCGTTCCGGGTGGTCCACGTGCTGTTCGACCCGCTGATCGTGCGCTCGGCCTCGCTCGGCGCCGGGCTCGACTGGAAGACCTCCCTGCAGGAGCTCACCGCCTCCGAGGCGCTCGGCGTCCCCGAGTACCACGTCGAGGAGAGCGGCCCCGACCACGCCAAGTCCTTCACCGCGGAGGTGCGCGTCGGCGGCGAGTCCTACGGGGCGGGCAACGGGCGCAGCAAGAAGGAGGCCGAGCAGCAGGCGGCCGAGGCGGCGTGGACCCGCATCCGGGCCCGCCGCGAGCAGCGCGAGAGCCAGCCGGCGGGCTAGGTTGCCTGAGCTGCCGGAGGTCGAGGTCGTCCGGCGCGGCCTCGCGCAGTGGGTGGCCGGGCGGGAGATCGCCTGGGCCGAGGTGCTGCACCCGCGGGCGGTGCGCCGGCACGTGCCGGGCGCCGAGGAGTTCGCCGCGCGGCTGAAGGGCCGTGTCGTGCTCTCCGCCGAGCGGCGCGGCAAGTACCTGTGGCTCCCGCTGTCGGGCGCCGAGGAGGCGCTGCTGGCCCATCTGGGCATGAGCGGCCAGCTCCTCGTCGTGGAGCCGGACTCGCCGGCGGAGAAGCACCTGCGCGTACGGCTCGCCTTCCAGGACGGCGGCCCCGAGCTGCGCTTCGTCGACCAGCGCACGTTCGGCCATGTCATGCTGACGGCGCTGGAGGGCGGCGTGCCCGCGCCGATCTCGCACATCGCGCCGGACCCGTTCGAGGAGGCGTTCGACGACGACCGGTTCGCCGCCGCCCTGCGCCGCAAGGACACCGAGATCAAGCGGGCCCTGCTCGACCAGACGCTGATCAGCGGCGTCGGCAACATCTACGCCGACGAGGCCCTGTGGCTGGCCCGGCTGCACTGGGCGCACCCCACCCGCACGCTCACCCGGCCGAAGATCGCCGAGCTGCTCGCCGCGGTCCGCGAGGTGATGACGGCCGCGCTGCGCCAGGGCGGCACGTCGTTCGACAGCCTGTACGTCAACGTCAACGGCGAGAGCGGCTACTTCGAACGCTCCCTGGAGGCGTACGGCCGGCGTGACCGGCCCTGCTCCCGCTGCGGCAGCCCCATCGTCCGTGACGCGTTCATGAACCGCTCGTCCTTCTCCTGCCCCACATGCCAGCGGCGGCCGCGGCGGCCAGTGACAGCCCCGCGCCGAGCCACATGACGGCGGGGACCGACATCCCGTCCACCACCCGGCCGCCGGTGAGCGCGCCGAGCGAGATGGCCGCGTTGAAGACGGCGGTCAGCATGGCCGTGCCCGCCTCCCCGCCGCCGGCCCTGACGATCCAGATCTGCACCGTCACCGACACGCCCCCGTAGGCGACGCCCCACAGCAGGAGCAGGGCCGCCACCGGGCCGATCGAGCCCGGCACGGCGGCGAGGAGCGCGGTGGCGCCCGCGATGAGCAGGGCGAGCGTCACCAGCGTGCCCCTGGGGTGCCGGGCCGCCCGCGCGCCGGCGGCGAAGTTGCCCGCCACGCCCGCGACGCCGTACCCGAGCAGGACGGCGCCGACGGCGGCGGCACTCGCGCCCGCACCGTCTCGCGGGGCCTGCTCCAGGAACGGCCGGACGTAGGTGTAGGCCGCGAAGTGGCCGGTCACCACGAGAGCGGTCACGATCAGCACGATCCTGGACGGCCCGGTCCGCCACACCGCCCACAGGTCGGACAGGCGCGCGGCCCGCTCGGCGGGCAGCGGCGGCAGCAGCCTGGCCAGCACCACGCACAGGACGGCGGCGAGCAGGGCGACGGCTCCGAACGCCACCCGCCACCCGGCGGCGGAGGCGGCCAGCGTCCCGGCGGGCACGCCCAGCACGGAGGCCACCGCGATCCCCGAGGCGATCGTCGCCGCCGCCCGGCCGATCCGCGGCTCCGGCACCAGCCGTACCGGCAGGCCCATCGCGTACGTCCAGAACCCGCCGATGCTCACCCCGGTCAGGACCCGCGCCGCCAGCATGACCGGGTAGGCCGGCGCCAGGGCGGCCACCAGGTTGGCGGCCGCGAGCAGGGCCATCAGCGCGCACAGCACCGTCCGGCGGTCCAGGCGCCGCGCGGCCAGCGTCATCACCGGCGCGGACACGGCCGCCACCAGGCCCGGAGCGGTCATCATGAGCCCCGCCGTGCCGTCGGACACGCCCAGCTCGGCGCCGATCGGGGTCAGCAGGCCGACGGGCAGCATCTCACTGGTGACGATGGCGAACGTGCCCGCCGCGACCGTGGGCACGGCGAGCCGGTGCGACACGGTCGTGGTCTCAGGTGTGATGGTCATGGCCTCCACCTTTCGGTGGTGGCGCCGGGGGAACAATGACGAGACGCTCAGGCTTGGTTTAGCTGGACTAAGGGGTGACATGGAGTTCAGGGAGCTGGAGTGCTTCGTCGTCCTCAGCGAGGAGCTTCACTTCGCGCGGGCCGCCGACCGGCTGTACCTGTCGCCGGGGCGGGTGAGCCAGCTCGTGCGGTCGCTGGAGACGCGGATCGGCGCCCGGCTGTTCGACCGGACCAGCAGGCGGGTGCGGCTGACGCCGCTCGGCGAGCGCTTCCTGGCGGACCTGCGCCCGGCGTACGACGGGCTGCGGGAGGCGGTGGAGCGGGCCCGGGCGGCGGCCCGTCAGGTGACGGGCGTGCTGCGCGTCGGCTTCCTCGGCACGCCGACGGAGCTGGTGACCGAGGCCGTGCGGGCCTTCGAGGCGCTGTACCCGTCGTGCGAGGTGCGGCTGGTGGAGGTGCCGCTGTCCGACCCGTTCGGCAAGCTACGGGCGGGCCTGGTGGACGTGACGTTCACGCTGCTGCCGGTGGACGAGCCGGACCTGGAGACGGGGCCGGGTCTCAACCGGGTGCCCGTCAGCCTCGGCCTGCCCGTCGGCCATCCGCTCGCGGGCCGGGACGCCGTCGACGCGGAGGAGCTGGCGGGCCTGCCGCTGATCGAACCGGGGGGACCGGCGCCGCGCGCCTGGCGCGAGCTGCTCGCCCCGGCGGGCACCCCGGCGGGCCGGCCCATCCCCCGAGGAGGTACGGTCGCCACCAGCCAGGAGGGCATCACGCTGGTGGCGCTGGGGCGCGGCGGGATGCTGTTCTGCACGCCGACGGCGGCCTACCACGAGCGTGGTGACGTGGTGTTCGTGCCGGTGACGGGCCTGCCCGCGTCGGTGCTCGGGCTGGTGTGGCCGAGAGCCGGCGCGACGGCCGCGGCGCGCGCGTTCAGCGAGACGGCCGCGGGCGTGGCGGGCCCCGAGGCGGCCCGCAGGGTGGCGTGAAACGGCCGCGGAGGCCCGCAGGCATGCCCGGAACAGCGGCGGCCGGGATGGCCGGGAAAGCGGGGCCGGGATGGCCGGGAAAGCGGGGCCGGGATGGCCGGAACGGGTGGCCGGGGATGACCGGAAGGGGTGGGGCATGGAGGACGTACGGCTGACCGCCTGGGTGAGGGGGCGCGTGCAGGGCGTGGGGTTCCGCTGGTGGACCCGGGCGCGGGCGCTGGAGCTGGGCCTGGAGGGCTGGGCGCGCAACACGGACGACGGCCGGGTGGAGGTGGTCGCCGAGGGGCCGCGTGAGGCGTGCGTCAAGCTGCTGGAGCTGCTCAGGGGTTGCGACACGCCGGGCAGGGTCGATGGAGTAGTGGAGAGGTGGAGCGAAGTCCGAGGTGGTTTGGGTGGTTTCCGGGAGCGGTAGCCGCTTTCGCGAAACGGGCCAAATGGGGTATAGTTATATGTCGGGAGTGCCCCACGAGGGGTGTGGCGGTTCGTTCGACTTGACCGCCCACACTGCCGGTGCGACTCTTGTTAAGTACCACGCGCACCCCTCCCGCGGAATAAGAAGTGCGCGAACCAGTCTGGTCACTCAGCGTGGAGGACCCTTTACCATGGCGAAGGCTCTACTCGGCCACGTCGGTGGTCCTGACCCTCGGATGGTCTCGGAGATGCGGCGCTTGCAGCAGCGGATCCGTGACCTGGAGGCAGAACTCATCCGGCTTCAGGCTCAGAATGACGCTCTTGCGGCGCAAACCCGCGATGAGGCGCTCAGCCGCATGCAGGAGCGCGAGCCGGCACTCACCTGAGAGTGATCGGAACGCAAGATTGAGGGACGTCTCGGCGAGGCGTCCCTTGTTATTTGCCCTCGTTCGGGATGTCTTTGCGCCCCCTTTCCGCGTCCGGCCGCCGACGCCACCGTTGTGGCCAGCGACGAGGCGCTCGGACCAGTAGGCTTTCCCGAAGTCCGTTCAGGGAGAAGGGGGCCTGTTCTTGCATTTGAAGACCCTGACCCTGCGCGGCTTCAAGTCCTTCGCCTCGGCGACCGCCCTGCGGTTCGAGCCGGGCATCACCTGCGTGGTCGGTCCCAACGGCTCCGGCAAGTCCAACGTCGTCGACGCCCTGGCCTGGGTCATGGGCGAGCACAGCGCCAAGTCGCTGCGCGGCGGCAAGATGGAGGACGTCATCTTCGCCGGCACCTCGTCACGGCCGCCGCTGGGCCGGGCCGAGGTCACGCTGACCATCGACAACACCGACGGCGCGCTGCCCATCGACTACACCGAGGTCACGATCAGCCGGCTGATGTTCAGGTCCGGCCAGAGCGAGTACGCCATCAACGGCGACACCTGCCGCCTGCTCGACATCCAGGAGCTGCTGTCCGACTCCGGCATCGGCCGCGAGATGCACGTCATCGTCGGGCAGGGCCAGCTCGACGCCGTGCTGCACGCGGGGCCGGAGGATCGCCGGGCGTTCATCGAGGAGGCCGCGGGCGTCCTGAAGCACCGCAAGCGCAAGGAGAAGGCGCTGCGCAAGCTCGACGCGATGCAGGCCAACCTGACGCGCGTCCAGGACCTCGCCACCGAGCTGCGCCGCCAGCTCAAGCCGCTGGGCCGCCAGGCCGAGATCGCCCGCAAGGCCGCGGTCATCCAGGCCGACTGGCGCGACGCGCGGCTGCGGCTGCTGGCCGACGACGTGTGCGTCCTGCGGGTCACGCTGGAGCGGGAGGCGGCCGACGAGGCGGCGGTCCTCGCCCGGCGCGCCCAGGTGGAGGCCGAGCTGGCCGAGGGACAGCGGCGGGAGGCCGCGCTGGAGACGGCCGAGGCCGAGGCCCAGCCACGGCTGACCGCCGCGCAGCAGACCTGGTTCCGGCTGTCGTCGCTGCGCGAGCGCATCACCGGGCTGGAGCAGCTCGCCGCCGAGCGCCACCGGCACGCCCTCGACGCCGCCGCCATCGAGCGCCGCGGCCGTGACCCCGAGGACCTCGAACGCGAGGCGGCCGAGGCGCGCGAGAGCGAGCTGGTGCTGCGGGCCGAGCTGGAGGAGGCGCAGGAGCTTCTCGACGCCGCCGCCGAGCGGCGCGCCGAGGCCGAGTCCGAGCTGGCCGCCGAGGAGCGGCGGCTGGCGATGGCCGCCCGCGCCGCCGCCGACCGGCGCGAGGGCCTGGCGCGGTTGCGCGGCCGGGTCGACTCCGCGCGCAGCAGGTCACGCGCCGCCGAGGACGAGATCGGCCGTCTGACCAAGGCGGTCGCCGACGCGGCCGAGCGCGAGCGGCGCGCCCTCGACGACCTGGAGGAGCGGCGGAGCGAGGAGCCCGCCGCCGACCCGGCGCTGGCCGAGGAGCTGGCGACCGCGCAGGCGCTGGTCGAGGAGGCGCGGGCCGCGGCGGAGGAGGCCCGCGCGGCCGTCGGGCAGGCCAGGGCCGAGCTCGGCGGGCCGCGCGACGCCCTCCAGGCCGCGAGATCGAGGGTCGGCACTGCCCGCGCCGCCGACCAGGAGGCCCAGCGGGCCGTGGCCGCGCTGCGGGCCCGCGCCGAGGCGCTGGAGCTGGGCCTGGCCCGGGGCGCCGACGGCGGCGCGGCGCTGGTGGAGACGGGCATGTCGGGGGTGCTGGGCCCGCTGGCGGCCTCGCTCCAGGTCGCGCCCGGCGCCGAGGCGGCCCTCGCCGCCGTGCTCGGGCCGGTGGCCGAGGCCATCGCGGTCGAGTCGGTGGGCGCGGCGGTCGAGGCGCTGGAGCTGCTGCGCGGCAAGGAGGCCGGCCAGGCCACCCTCCTGGTGGCGGGGGCCGGAGCGGCCGAGGAGCGGGGCGCGGCGCCCGAGGGCGGGGAGTGGGCGGCCGACCTGGTCGGCGTGCCCGGCCCGCTGAGGGGCTCCGTCGCCCGGGTGCTCGACGGCGTCGTCGTCGTGAACGACCTCGCCGCCGCGCGCCGTCTCGTCGAGGGCCACCCCGGGCTGCGCGCCGTCACCCGGGGCGGCGACCTCGTCGCCGCCCACCTGGCCAGCGGCGGCTCCGAGGGCGGCACCTCGGTCCTCCAGGTACGGGCCGCGCTCGATGACGCCCTGGCCGACCTGGAGGAGGCCGAGGCCCGCGCGGAGCAGACCGCGACCGGCCTGGACGACGCGCTGGCCGCCGAGCAGGAGGCGCAGGCGGCCGTGGAGAGCGCCCAGGCGCGCGTGGCCGAGGCGCAGACCGCCGCCGACACCGCCCAGGCCGGCGTCAGCGCCGCGCAGGGCGCGCTGGACCAGGTCAGCGCCCGCCAGCGGGAGGCCGACCGGCGCAACGCCGACGCCGCCCGCCGGCTGGCGCAGCTCGAAGCCGCCGCCAAGGCCGCGCACGACGAGGCCGAGCGCCTGGCCCGCGGCGTCACGACCGCCGAGGAGGCCCGTGCCGAGGGCCTGGAGGAGCTGGCCGAGCTGGAGATGCGGCTCGCCGAGGCCGAGTACTCCCAGGAGCTGGAGACCGAGCCCACCACCGAGGCCCGCGACGAGCTGGCGGCGGCCTGCCAGGCGGCCCGCCAGCGGGAGATGGAGGCCGGCCTCCAGGTGCGCACGGCCGAGGAGCGGGTCAAGGGCATCGAGGGGCGCGCGGACGGCCTGCTGAGGGCCGCGCAGCGGGAGCGCCAGGAGCGGGCCCAGGCGGCCGCCCAGCGCGCCCGCCGCCGCCGTCAGGCGAGCGTGGCGGAGGCCGTGAGCAAGGGCGCCCGGCAGGTGCTGGCCGCCCTGGCCGCCTCCGTCGAGCTGGCTGCGCGCGAGCGCGACGAGGCCGACCTGGCGCGCGTCGCCGTCGACGCCGAGCTCAAGCAGGTCCGCCTGCGGGTGCGCGAGCTGACCCAGGAGCTGGACAAGCTGGTCAACAGCGTCCACGGCAGCGAGATGGCCCGCACCGAGCAGCGGCTGCGCCTGGAGCAGATGGAGCAGCGGGCGATGGACGAGTTCGGCGTCGAGACCGAGACGCTGATCTCCGAGTACGGCCCCGACGCCCCGGTGCCGGGCGAGCCGCCCGTGCCGTACGTGCGGGAGGAGCAGGAGAAGCGGGCCCGCGCGGCCGAGCGGCAGATGCAGCAGCTCGGCAAGGTCAATCCGCTGGCGCTGGAGGAGTTCGCGGCGCTCGAGGAGCGGCACGCGTTCCTCAACTCCCAGCTGGAGGACCTCAAGAAGACCCGGCGCGACCTGATGACCGTGGTCAAGGAGGTCGACGACCGGGTGGAGCAGATGTTCGCCTCCGCCTACGAGGACGTGGCGCGCGAGTTCGAGCAGATCTTCGGCAGGGTCTTCCCGGGCGGCGACGGCCGGCTGGTGCTCACCGACCCCGAGGACATGCTGACCACCGGCATCGAGGTGGAGGCCAGGCCGCCGGGCAAGAAGGTCAAGCGGCTGTCGCTGCTGTCGGGCGGCGAGCGGTCGCTGACGGCGGTGGCGTTCCTGGTCTCGATCTTCAAGGCGCGGCCGTCGCCGTTCTACGTCATGGACGAGGTCGAGGCGGCGCTCGACGACACCAACACGCAGCGGCTGCTCACCCTCTTCGAGGAGCTGCGGCAGAGCTCGCAGCTCATCGTCATCACGCACAACAAGCGGACGATGGAGATCGCCGACGCCCTGTACGGCGTGTCGATGCGCGGCGACGGCGTGACGCAGGTGATCAGCCAGCGCATGCGCGAGCGCGAACCCGCCTGAGCCCGCCTCGTCCCCTACAGGACAGGTGATCCGGCCCTCGCGGCAGGTGTGACGGCGCCCGGAGCGGGCACCAGGTTCGCCGGCGGCGTGATCGCGGCCTGGCACGGGCGGGTCGCCCGGCCCCGGACGCGATCGGCGTGGCCCTGGTCATGACCACGACGGACGATCTGGAAAACTGACTTCTTGTGGATGGTTACCTCGGCGTCATAGTGATCGTGGTCGTCGTCGCCCTCGTGGCGGCCGGCGGCCTCTTCCTGCTCTTCAGACCGGGCGGCAGGTCGGCGCCGCCGGTCGAGCCGCCCGAGACGGCGCCCCTCCCGGAGGACCAGGAGAAGGAGCGCCCGGCCACGGGGGCCGAGGAGGGCGAAGGAGCGACCACCACGCTCCCTCCGCCGGTCAAGCCGGCCGAGCCGATGGTCGTCACGCCGGAGGTGGAGATCCCGCCGCCGTCCGCCGGGCGGATGGTGCGGCTGCGCTCGCGGCTGGCCCGTTCGCAGAGCGCGCTCGGCCGCGGCCTGCTCGACCTGCTGTCCCGCGACCGGCTCGACGACGACGTGTGGGACGAGGTCGAGGAGCTGCTGATCAAGGCCGACGTCGGCGTCGCGCCGACCCAGGCGATCGTGGAGGAGCTCCGCACCCGCGTCAAGGTGCTCGGCAGCCGCACGCCCGACGAGGTGCGCGCGCTGCTGCGTGAGCAGCTGCTCGTCCAGGTCAACCCCGACCTCGACCGCACCCTGCACGTCCAGCCCCACGGTGAGCGGGCCGCGGTGGTGCTCGTGGTCGGCGTCAACGGCACCGGCAAGACCACCACGACCGGCAAGCTCGCGCGCGTCCTCATCGGCGACGGAAAGAAGGTCGTGCTCGGCGCGGCCGACACGTTCCGCGCGGCCGCGGCCGACCAGCTCCAGACCTGGGGCGACCGGGTCGGCGCCGAGGTCGTGCGCGGCCCGGAGGGCGGCGACCCCGCCTCGGTGGCCTTCGACGCCACGGCCAGGGGCATCGCGGACAAGGCCGACGTCGTCATCGTGGACACGGCGGGCCGTCTGCACACCAAGACGGGCCTGATGGACGAGCTGGGCAAGGTCAAGCGGGTCATCGAGAAGAAGGCCACGGTCGACGAGGTGCTGCTGGTGCTCGACGCCACCACCGGCCAGAACGGCATGCGGCAGGCCCAGGTGTTCGGCGAGGTGGTCAACATCACCGGCATCGCGCTGACCAAGCTCGACGGCACGGCCAAGGGCGGCATCGTCATCTCGGTCCAGCGGGAGCTGGGGGTTCCGGTCAAGCTGGTGGGTCTCGGCGAGGGGCCCGACGATCTGGCGCCCTTCGACCCCGAGGTGTTCGTGGACGCGATCATCGGGGAATAAAGACCCAATATTTTCGGATATAGCCGCCCAAATCATGACGGCTTCCGAAAATGGATAGGAAATTTGATTTACCCGGAAAAGCCTTGATCGCCGGACTTGGCGTGTGTTCACATGAACCGGTCATCCGAGAGATCGCCCCGCGACGGTTCGCGACGGTCTCGTCATGCAACACGAGAGGCACCCGATGAAGAAGGTCGTCGTCCACAAGCCCGGAACCGTGAAGCCTTCCGGCGCGGCCGCTCCGCGACACACCCACTGATTCCCACCCGGCCGGCGTCCCCACGAGGGGCGCCGGCCGAGGCGCGACCGGAGACGGATCACGGAAGAAGGTTCGGGTGGACACGATCGTCCTGGACGCCGACCGCAGGCTCCACGGCCCCTACACGCTCGCAGCCGCGCTGCTGGACCACCTGGTGCCCGAGGCGCTGGCCCACCGGCCCGACCTCGTCGCCGCGTACGACATCGAGATCGGGGTCGCGGCGCCGCACCTGACGATCCCACGGAGCAGGCGCACCCTGGCAGAGACCCTGCCCAGGGGACAGCGCATCCTCATCCCCGGCGCCCGCCGGACGTTGCGCGTCGCGAACGGGCTGGCCGAGTTCGTCCGCGACCACCTGAGCCGGACCGGTCCTCTGACCGTCACCGCCGACAATCTCGGCGAGGCCGATCCGACCGACGCCGAGCTGGTCGAGGTGCTGCGCAGGCGGGTGGACCCGGGCCTGCTGCGCGTCGTCGCCGGCCGGCGCGCGCCCGCGGACAAGCCGCTGAACGCCGACTTCGACCGCTTCCGCGACGAGGGATTCCACCACGCCATGGCCGAGGCCGGCCTGGAGGCGCTGCGCGGCCTCTCCCAGGACGGCGACCCGGAGGGCCGGCGGCTGCTGGTGCAGCGGGTGGGCGCCGCGCTGGAGGCCATCGAGCGGGAGGACGAGGCCCGCGCCCTGTACGACGGGTCCCGCCGCCTGAGCACCGACCCCAAGCACCGCGCCACGATCGCGTACGCCACCGCCATGCTCCTGGTACGCCACCACGACCTCGCCCGGCGCGACCCGGAGGAGGCCCTGGCCTGGGTCAACGAAGCCGTCACGATCACCTCGCTGCTGCCCGACGCCCATGAGCGCGCCTTCCACCTGGGCTTCGACCTCAACGGCAAGGCCCTGGTCGAGGTGCGCAGGGGCAACCTGGCGGCGGCGCTCGACCTGGTGCGCCAGGCCATCGACCTGGCCGAGGCGCATCTCGGCGGCACGCACCCGATCCACCGGCTCGTGCTGTACGCCAACCGCGCCCAGCTCCTGGCCGCCGCCGGGCGCACCCAGGAGGCGCTGGCCGACTACGCGATCGCCATCGGCACCGACCCCGGTTACCCCGACTACTACCTGGACCGCGGCACCCTGCTGCACAAGCTGGGCCGCCACGAGGACGCGAGGGCCGACTTCGAGGCCGCGATCCGCCTCAGCCCGCCGTTCCCGGAGGCGTACTACAACCGGGCGGAGGTCCGCTACGCGACCGGCGACCTCGACGGCGCGCTCGCCGACCTCGACCACACGCTCGACCTCGACCCGGACTTCGCCCCCGCGTACGTCAACCGCGCGGGGCTGCTCGCGGCGGCGGGCGAGCACGCCGCGGCCCGGCGCGACGTGGAGCGGGGGCTCGCGCTCGACCCGCGCAGCCCGCATCTCCGGTGCGTGCTCGGGCAGGTCGAGGCGGCCGAGGGCCGGCCGGCGGAGGCCGTGGCCGCGTTCGACGCCGCGCTGGACCTGGACCAGGACCTGGTGGCCGCCTGGGCGGGCCGGGCCGCCGTGTCGTACGAGGAGGGCGACCACGACGCCGCGCTGTCCGACCTCACGCGGGCGCTGAAATTGGAGGAGACGGCCGAACTGCTGTTCAACCGGTCCCTGGTGCACAGCGCCGCGGGACGGCCGGAGGCGGCGCGAGGCGACCTCCTGCGGGCCGCGCGGCTGGCACCCGGAGATCCCGACATCCGGCGGGCGCTCGCGGAGGCGTGAGGCGTGGGCCGGTCCTACTGGCTCCTGCTCGGCGGGTTCCTCACCTCGTCGCTGGGCACGTGGATCTACCGGCTGGCGCTGCCCCTCCTGGTGTACGACCTGACGGGGTCGCCGCTCGGGACCGGCGTGGTCTACGTCGTGGAGTACGTCCCGTACCTGCTGCTGGGGATGGTCGGCGGGGTGCTCGCGGACCGGTTCGACCGCAGGCGGCTGCTGGTGCTGGGCGACGTGGTGTCCGGGGTCGTCACGCTGGTGCTGGCCACGATGGTGACGCTGGGCGTGCGGCGGCTGTGGCCCCTCTACCTGGTGGCGCTGCTGCTGGCGGCGGTCGATCCGCTCTACCAGCCGGCGTTCCGGGCCGTGCTGCCGTCGCTGGTGCCGCCGGAGCGGCTGCCGCAGGCCAACGCGCGCGTCCACATCGGCGAGCACGCGGTGAACACGGCGGGGCCGGTGGCCGGCGGGGCGCTGGTGGCGGCGTTCGGCTACCAGGCCGCGGTGTACGTGGACGCCGGGTCGTTCCTGCTGTCGGCGCTGCTCATCGGCTTCATCGGCGGACGTGCGGCCGCCAAGGGCCACCGCGCGTCCCGGCAGGGGAAGGAGCAGGGGCGGTGGTCGATGGCGGCGGACGTGCGGGAGGGCCTGCGGTTCCTGCGCGGGGACCGGGCCGTGCTGACGACCGCGGTCACCTCGTTCGCCGGCAACTTCGGCGTGTGGCTGCTGCTGGCGAACCTCGTCTACTACCTCAGCTCCTACCACGGGTTCACGCCGGGCGAGGTGGGCGTCGTCTACGCCTTCCAGGGGGCGGGTGCGGTCGTGGGGGCGCTGCTCGGCGGGCGGCTGATCCGGTTGTGGCCGCCGGGACCGATCGTCACCTGGTCGTTGGTGGCCGGCGGGGCGGCGATGCTGCTCATGGCCGCCGCCCGTGGCCCGGTCCTGATCGGGCTGGCCTGGACGGGGCAGTTCGCGGCGGCGGGGGCGATGGTCGTGGCGACGGCCACCGTACGGCAGCGGCTCGTCCCCGACCACCTGCTGGGCCGGGTGCTCGGCACGGCCCGGATGATCGCGTTCGCGTCCATCCCGCCGGCGGCGCTGGCGGCCGGGCTGTTCGAGTCGGCGGTGCGGGACGCGTACGCGGTCATGGTGTTCGCCGGTCTGAGCTGGCTGGCGATCGCCGCCGGGGTGGCCCGCTCGCCCCTGCGGCGGCTGACCGCCGGTGATCTCAGGACCGGGACAGCGGCCGGATCGGCACCACCAGCGGAGTCCCCGCGACCGGATCCTGGATGACCTTGGCCTCCAGCTCGAAGACCTCGCGCATCAGCTCCTCGGTCAGCACCTCCTCCGGGGAGCCCGCGGCGACCACCCGGCCGGCGCGCATGGCCACCAGCCGGTCGGCGTAGCGGGCCGCGAGGTTGAGGTCGTGCAGGACCATCACGATGGTCCGGCCCGCCTCCTGGTGCAGGTTCCGTACGAGCTCCAGCACCTCCACCTGGTGTGCCAGGTCGAGGAACGTGGTCGGCTCGTCCAGCAGCAGCAGGTCGGTGCCCTGGGCGAGGGCCATGGAGATCCACGCCCGCTGCCGCTGCCCGCCCGACAGCTCGTCCAGCGGGCGCTCCGCCAGGTCGGCCAGGCCCGTCAGCTCCAGGGCGAGGGCCACGGCCGTCTCGTCGTCGGACGACCACTGCCGGTACCACGTCTGGTGGGGGTGCCTGCCGCGCGCGACCAGGTCGGCCACGGTCAGCCCCTCGGGCGCGGTCGGGGACTGCGGCAGCACGCCGAGCACCTTGGCCACCTCCCGGGTCGGCATCCGGTCGATGCGCCGGCCGTCGAGCAGCACCTCGCCTCCGCGCGGCTTGAGCAGCCGGCCGAGGGCGCGCAGCAGCGTGGACTTGCCGCACCCGTTGGGACCGATGATCGTGGTCACCGTGCCCGCCTCGACGCCGAGGTCGAGCCCGTCGACGACGACCCGGTCGCCGTAGCCCAGCGTGACGCCGGCGGCCTGGAGCCTCATGCGCGTGCCTTCCAGATGAGGTGGATCAGGTACGGCGCGCCGAGCACCGCGGTGACGACGCCCACGGGCAGCTCGATGGGGGAGAACAGGGTGCGCGCGATCAGGTCGGCCCCGGTCGTGAGGACGGCGCCGGCCACGGCGGACGACAGCAGCGGCGGCTGGGCGCACCGGACCAGGCGCAGCGCGATCTGCGGCGCGGCCAGCGCCACGAACGCGATCGGCCCGGCCGAGGCGGTCGCCACGGCGGCCAGCAGCACGGCGGCGAGCAGCATGAGCGCGCGCGACAGGTTGACCCGGACGCCGAGCGCGGTGACGGTGTCGTCGCCGTAACGCAGCGCGTCGAGGGAGCGGGTGCCGAGCAGGGTCAGCGGGATCAGCGCGGCCAGGGCCAGGCCGACCGGCACGACGTGCTCCCAGCCGCGGCCGTTGAGCGAGCCGCTGATCCACACCATGGCGCGGGTGGTGTCGTTGACGTCGCCGACGGTCAGCAGCCAGAACTTCACGTTCGTGAACACGGCGGCCACGCCGATGCCGACCAGGACCAGCCGGTAGCCGTCGAGGCCGCGCCGCCAGGCCAGCGCGTACACCACCGCGGCTCCGGCCAGGCCGCCGAGCAGCGCCAGCGCCGGGATGCCGAGCGCGGAGAACAGGCCGCTGGCGCCGCCGTACGCGCTGCCGCTCATGACGACGCCGGCCACCACGGTCACCGAGGCGCCGGTGGTGACGCCGAGGATCTCGGGGCTGGCCAGCGGGTTGCGCGCGATGGACTGGATGATCGCGCCCGACAGGGCGAGCGCGGCGCCGACGAGCGCCCCGGTCAGCGCGCGGGGCAGGCGCAGCTCCATCACCACGAAGTGCTCGGGCACGGACGGGTCGAACGTGGCGCGCACGACGTCGGCCAGGCCGAGGGGAAGGTCGCCGAGGCGCATGTTCAGGGCCATGAGCAGGGCGAGCAGCACCAGGCCGGCCACGGTCACGGCGACGCCACGGGGCCGGACCCGCCACGACAGGCCGCCCGCGCGCAGCGGGAACGACGGCTTCACCCGCGCGGAGGTCCGGGTCACAGCCGCACCGGCTTCCTGCGGCGGACCAGCGCCACGAAGAACGGCGCGCCGATCAGCGCGAGCACCACGCCGACCTCCAGCTCGCCGGGAGGAGCGACGACGCGGCCGATCACGTCGGCGAGCAGCAGCAGCGCCGCGCCGATCAGGCCGGAGTACGGCAGCAGCCAGCGGTGGTCGGTGCCCGACAGCGGGCGGGCCAGATGCGGCACCACCAGCCCGACGAACGCGAGCGACCCGCAGGCGGCCACCGCCGCCCCGGTCAGGAGCGTGACGGCGGCGACGCCGATGCCCCGGGTGAGCGCGATGTTCTGGCCGAGGCTGCGCGCGACGTCCTCGCCGAGGGACAGCGCGTTGAGGCCCGGCGCGTTGACCAGCGCCAGCACCAGGCCTGCCGCGATGAACGGCAGCACCTGCCAGACTACGTCCGGGCCGCGTCCGGCCACCGAGCCGGCCTGCCAGAACCGGAACACGTCCATGGCCTGCTCGTCCAGGAGCACGATCGCGGAGGTCAGGGCGTACAGGAAGGCGCTGACGGCGGTGCCCGCGAGCGCGAGCGTGACCGGCGTGGGGCCGCCCCGGCCGCCGACCATGCCGAGCGCGAACACGGCCACGCTGGCCAGCAGCGCGCCGGCCAGGCCGAACCAGATGTAGGCGAGCAGGCTCTGGGTGCCGAGCAGGATGATCGAGGCGACCATCGCGAACGCGGCCCCCTGGGTGACGCCGAGCAGGCCGGGGTCGGCGAGCGGGTTGCGGGTGTGGCCCTGCATGAGCGCCCCGGCCACGCCGAGCGCGAGCCCGGCCAGCACGCCGAGGGCGGTCCTGGGCACGCGCAGGGAGCGGATGACGATGTCGTTCTCGGTGCCGGTCGGGGCGGTGAGCGCCTGCCAGGCGTCGCCGAGCGGAACGGCCTTGGCGCCGATCGTGACGCTCAGCAGCACCGCGACGCACACGGCCGCGAGCAGGGCGGCGAGCAGCAGGCCGCGGCGCCGGCGGATGCCGTGAAGGCGCGGCGCGACGGCGGTTGCGCTCACATTGACCCCTTCCGGCAGTTGCCCGTCCCGCTGAAGTATGCCAGCTTAGGCAGGGCTAACCTAAATAAGGGTTGCCTAACTTTTTGCCCTGGGAGGGGTTTCGATGAGACGGTTGCGCGCCTTGGTGAGCGCGATGCTGGTGGCGGGGCTCGCCGCCGGCTGCGGTTCGGCCGGCACGGAGTCGACCGGAGCCGGCGCCCCGGCGTCCAGCCAGGCCGGCACGCCGTTCCGCACCGTCAAGCACGCGATGGGCGAGACCGTGATCCCGGCCCAGCCCAAGCGGGTGGTCGCCCTCGACCAGAGCTTCGTCGACGCGGTCCTCACGCTGGAGACGCCGGTCGTCGGCTACACCACCTACCGCTCGATCGAGACCAAGCTGCCCGACTACCTCGGCGCGGTGGCCGCCCGGTACGGCAAGGAGGCAGTCGCGGTGGGCACGCTGGAGCAGCCCAGCCTGGAGAAGATCATCGCGCTCAAGCCGGACCTGATCGTCTCCGCCAAGGTCCGCCACGAGGCGCTCTACGACAAGCTCTCCAAGATCGCGCCGACGGTCTTCAGCGAGACGACCGGCGCCATCTGGAAGGACAACGTCCGGCTCATGGGCCAGGCGCTCGGCAAGGAGGACCTCGCCGAGACCCGGATCAAGGAGTACGAGGCCCGCGCCGCGAAGATCGGCGAGGCGGTCAAGGCCAAGGAGGGCGGCGAGCTGCCCACCGTCTCGATCGTCCGCTTCGCCGGCGAGCCGACCGCCCGCCTGTACGTCGAGAAGTCCTACTCCGGCATCGTCCTGAAGGACGTCGGCTTCCCCCGCCCGAAGGGCCAGCCCACCGTCGAGGACTCGATCGTGGTGGACGTCAGCCAGGAGCGCATCGCCGACCTGGACGCCCAGCACATCTTCGTGGCGACCTACGGCGACCCCGCGGCCACGGAGTACAAGGACAAGTTCGCCGCCAACCCGCTGTGGGGCAGGCTGAAGGGCGAGAAGCACGACGTCGACGACCAGACGTGGATGACCGCGGTCGGCATCCAGGGCGCGCACGCGATCCTGGACGACCTGGCCGGGTTCTTCTCGGTGGACCCGGCCAGGACCGCCTGACGGCTCAGCCCGCCAGGAAGGCGCGCAGGTCGTCCAGGTGCGGGTGGATGTCCAGGCCCTGGGCGGCCAGCCAGGCGGGCTCGCAGTACGTGCCCCGGTAGCGCTCGCCGCCGTCGCAGATGAGGGTGACGATGCTGCCGCGCTCGCCCGCGGCGCGCATCTCCTTGATCAGCTCCACGCAGGCCGCCACGTTGGTGCCGGTCGAGCCGCCGACGTCGCGGCCGGTCACCTCGCGCACCCAGTGCATGGCGGCGATCGACCGGGCGTCCGGTACGGCCAGCATGCGGTCGATCACCGACGGCTGGAACGACGGCTCCACCCGGGGCCGTCCGATGCCCTCGATCCGCGAGCCCCGCGCCGTGACCGAGGCGTCGCCGGACACCCAGGCCGGATAGAAGGCCGACCCCTCGGGGTCGGCCACGGCCAGGCGGGTGGAGTGCCGCCGGTAGCGGATGTAGCGGCCGATCGTGGACGAGGTGCCGCCGGTGCCGGCGCCGACCACGATCCAGGCGGGGACGGGGTGCGGCTCCAAGGCCATCTGGGCGAAGATGGACTCGGCGATGTTGTTGTTGCCCCGCCAGTCCGTGGCCCGCTCGGCGTAGGTGAACTGGTCCATGAAGTGGCCGCCGGACTCCGCGGCCAGGCGGCGCGACTCCTCGTAGATCGTGGTGGGGTCGTCGACCAGATGACACTTGCCGCCGTAGAACTCGATGAGGTGGCACTTCTCCGGTGAGGTCGAGGCCGGCATCACCGCGATGAACGGCAGGCCGAGCAGCCGGGCGAAGTACGCCTCGCTGACCGCCGTCGATCCGCTCGACGCCTCGACGATCGTCGTGTCGGGGCCGATCCAGCCGTTGGCCAGGCCGTACAGGAAGAGCGAGCGGGCCAGCCGGTGTTTGAGTGAACCGGTGGGGTGCACCGACTCGTCTTTCAAGTAGAGGTTTACCCCCCACTGCGGGGGCAGCGGAAAGACATGAAGGTGCGTGTCACAACTCCGGTTGGCGTCGGCCTCCACTGTGCGGATGGCCTCGGCCACCCAGTGGCGCGTCCTCGTGTTATGACGATCCACAAAATCCATGCTCATACGCTATCTCATGTGACTCTGGCCACTTTTTCCACGAAATTGGGTGGATAGTGTTATGGTACTGAGACAAGTCCAGCCGTGGACGTGATAACGCACGCCGCGAGCAGACGGACTTCTCACCTCTCTGACCAGGCGCAACCGTTAACGCGGCCCTTACGTGGGTGTTGACACCATGGACTTCGATGCGGGCCGACCTGTGCCGAGATGGGATAGCGCTAGGGGGAAACTTGATCACTATGACCGAAGAGCAGCGTCAGGACTGGTTCGAGCGCGATGTCGTGCCCGTGACGTCGCAGCTGTTCGCCTCCGCCATGCGCCTGACCCGTAACACCGCCGACGCGGAGGACCTCGTCCAGGAGACGGTGGCCAAGGCGTACACCTCCTACCACCAGTTCCGCGAGGGCACGAACCTCAAGGCGTGGCTGCATCGCATCCTGACCAACAACTTCATCAACGACTACCGCAAGCGGCAGCGCTCGCCGAAGCTGTCGGCCGCCGAGGAGATCGAGGACTGGCAGCTGCACGCCGCCGAGTCGCACTCCTCGACCGGGCTGAAGTCGGCCGAGACCGAGGCGCTGGAGCGCCTGCCCGACAACGTCGTGATGAACGCGCTCCGCTCCCTGCCCGAGGACTTCCGCGTGGCCGTCTACCTGGCCGACGTCGAGGGGTTCGCGTACAAGGAGATCGCCGAGCGCATGGGCACCCCCATCGGGACCGTGATGTCCCGCCTCCACCGGGGCCGCCGCCAGCTCCGGACCATGCTGGAGCCGTACGCGATGGAGGAGGGCGCCTTCCGCCCTCCGGCGCAGCGAACGGCGGCCTGAGCCCGCACCCTGTCCCCGCCCCTGACGCGACTGATCCAGAGCCCGATCCCCGTGGGGATTCGGGCTCTGATGCTGTACGGCCCCGAAGCGGGGGCTGCCGGACCCTGTCCGATGGTGCCAATAACGCGAAACAGCCCCCGCTGTCACCCAACGGAGTCCCATGATGACGGCATGTCATTGTCGGTTGTGGCCCGTGGGTGGGTACATCCCTGTGTGTGCGTTCGAGCACCGGCAGGGGGTGACGCGTGACCGAGGCCCGCGCGGCGACGGAGAAGCTCCGGGCCGAGCTGCGAGAGCTCGGCGTCACCACCGCGTACGAGCTGGGTGACGACGCCACACTTCCCGTCTGGATCGGCCTCGTCGTCCGCTACCGGCACGGTTTTTACCGCTGGCAGGAAGGACCGGTGAAACGTCGACATTTGGGTACGGATGCGGTCGGATGTGCCATAAGGGTGGCGCGTCGCTTCGCGGAGCTCCAGGCTGATGTACCACTGTGGTGGAATGACCTGGCCAAAGAGTTGCGCGGGCACTTGGCGCAGGACTACCCGTAGCGGTGGCACAGCGGGCCTGGCCGGTGGGCCGGCCCGCCGGGACTCGGTCCGCCTGGCCGTCGTGACGGCCTGTGCCGCGCTCGCCGCCGCCGTGGCCGGATGCGGCACCACGCACACGACCTCCACGACGCCCGTCGCGGCGCCGCGCCCGCCCACCGTCATCGACCCCGGCGTGCTCGCCCGGCGGCTGGCCGCCGTCCAGCCCGACTGGCCCGCCCGCCGCGTGGTCGACTGCCGGCGGCGCAAGTGCGTCGCCCTCACCTTCGACGACGGCCCCGGCGAGTACACCGGCAAGCTGCTCGACCTGCTGCGCGAGCGGCGGGTGCGGGCCACGTTCTTCGTCCTGGGGCAGATGGTGGCCGCCGACCACACCGGGCTCACCCGCCGCATCGTGGAGGACGGGCACGAGCTGGGCAACCACTCGTGGAGCCACCCGCCGCTGACCGCCCTGTCCGACGAGCGGCTCAGGCGCGAGCTGGCCGACACCGAGGAGATCGTCCAGCGGACGACCGGGGTGCGGATGCGGCTCATGCGGCCGCCGTACGGGGCGACGAACGCCCGCGTCGCCGAGCAGGCGCGCCATGAGGGGCTGGCGCAGATCCTGTGGAGCGTCGACACGCTCGACTGGCGCGACCGGAATGCCGAGATCGTGGCACGGCGCGCCGGCCAGGCCCCTCCCGGCGCGATCGTGCTCCTGCACGACATCCACCCGACCAGCGTCGCGGCGGTCCCGCGGGTGCTCGACACGCTGACCAGGAAGGGCTACCACTTCGTCACGGTGCCCGAGCTGTACGGCAGGGCGCTGCTGCCGGGCCGGACGTACGAGTCCGCCGAGCCGGCGGAGGCCCGGTGACCGCGTGCCATGTTGTCGGTGCGACATGGCAGGCTGGCCCGTATGGGTTTCACCGGCTTCCCCGACGAGGCGTTCGTCTTCTACGAGGGCCTGGAGGCGGACAACACGAAGACGTACTTCACCCGGCACCGGGACCTCTACGAGGAGGCGGTGCGGGCGCCGATGCTCGCGCTCGCCGAGGAGCTGGCCGCCGAGTTCGGGCAGGCCCACCTGTTCCGGCCGCACAGGGACGTCCGCTTCGCCAAGGACAAGTCGCCGTACAAGACCCACCAGGGCGCCTTCGTCGACCGCATGCCGGGGATCGGGCTGTACGTCCAGATCGGCGCGGACGGGCTCTACACCGCGGGCGGCTGCTACACCCAGGCCCCCGACCAGATCGCCCGCTATCGCGCGGCGGTCGCCGAGGACCTGTCGGGCGAGCCGCTGGAGGCGGTGATGGCCGAGCTCCGGGCGGCGGACTACGAGCCGGCGGGTGACCGGCTGAAGACCAGGCCCCGCGACTACCCGGCCGACCATCCCCGCATCGACCTGCTCCGCCACCGCTCCCTGCATGCCGGCCGCCGCTTCCCGCCGGAGCCGTGGGTCCACACGAAGGACGTCGTGGAGCGGGTGCGGGAGACGTGGCGGGCCTACGGTCCGCTGGTGGACTGGCTGGCCACGCACGTCCGGGGCAGCGAGCTGCCCCGCCGCCGCTGACCGGCGGCGGGCCGGACGGCGAGACCGGGGGGCGGCGGGAGCGGGGCGTTCTGGCCGTCATCACCGCCGTGTCGGCCCTGCTGTACGGCGCCGTCTCCTTCGTGCGGCTGGCCGGGTTCCGGGCCGGGGCGTACGACCTGGTGATCTTCGATCAGGCGGTCCGGTCCTACTCACGGTTCGGCCTGCCGGTGGCCGTCGTCAAGGGCGTCCACAACGACTTCGGGCCCGGCTTCACCGTCCTCGGTGACCACTGGTCGCCGATCCTGGCCGTGCTCGCGCCTCTCTACTGGATCCACGACGGCCCCGGCACGCTGCTGGCCGCGCAGGCCGTGCTGCTGGCCTCCGCCACCGTGCCGCTGTGGGTCTTCACCAGGCGGGCCCTGGGCGTGCGCGCCGCGCACCTCGTCGCGGTGGCCTACGCGCTGTCGTGGCCGGTCGTGGAGGCGGCGGCGTTCGACTTCCACGAGGCCGCGTTCGCGCCGCTGCTCACCGGCCTGCTGCTCGAACGCCACCAGGCCGGGCGGCGGGTCCACGTCGTGCTCGTCGCCCTGGCCCTGCTGTGCGTCAAGGAGGACATGGGGCTGCTCGTCGCCGGCTTCGGGCTGGTGCTGCTCGGGCAGCGCGGCCGGCGGGTCATGGGCGGGGCGTTCGTCGTGGGCGGCACCGTCCACACCTGGCTGGCCTCGCAGGTGCTGATCCCGCTGTTCGGTGGGCGGCCCGACTACTACTGGGCGTACGGCGCGCTGGGGGCCGACGCGGGGGCCGCCGCCCGCACCGCGCTGACGGACCCGCTGGCGGTGGTGGCGCAGCTCGGGAGCCCGCCGGTGAAGCTGCTCACGCTGGCCCTGCTGCTCGGCACCACGCTGCTGGCGGCGCTGGGCTCGCCGCTCCTGCTCGTGGCGGTGCCCCTGCTGGCCGAGCGCATGCTGGCCAGTTCCTTTCCCAACTGGTGGGTGCCGGGGTACCACTACAACGCGTTCGTCGTGGTCGTCGTGCTCGCCGCGGGGGTGGACGGGGTCCGCCGTCTGCGCGACCGCCTGGGGGAGGAGCGGGGCGGGCGGATCGTGCGGTGGTGGGCGGCGGGCGTGGTGGCGTTCGCGGTCGCGACCGTGCCGTTCTTCGCGCTGGCCGAGCTGGCCGACCCCGCGTCCTACCGGCGCGACGGGCGCGAGGGCGCCGCCGCCGCGGCCGTGTCGGCCGTGCCCGGCGGGGTGCTGGTGGAGGCGGCCAACAACCTCGCCCCGGCGCTGTCCGGCCGCGACACGGTGCTGCTGTGGGACCGCACCCCGCGCTGGGCCCCGTGGGTGGTGGCCGACGTGGGCCGCCGCACGTTTCCGTTCCCGGGCGTGGAGGAGCAGCGGGCCCGCGTGCGTACCCTGCTCCAGCACGGCTACCGGGTACGGTTCTCCCGCGACGGCTACCTCGTGCTGAGCACGGAGGACAGCGGGGTGCTGAGCACGGAGGACAGCGGGGTGCTGAGCACGGAGAACAGCGGTGCTCCGAGCGCGGAGGGAAGCGGCGGCGGGTCCCGTTAGGGCGGGCGGTCACTTCGGGGCCGTGGTGGTGACCTGCTCGTCGCCCTGGAGGATGCGGTCGACCGTCTGGCCGGCCGCCGAGGTCGCGGCCGTGGTGACCGCCGCGATGACCACCGCCAGCAGCGGCGTGGCCAGGCTGCGGACGCTGCGGATGTTGCGGACCCGCGCCCACGGCTCCCCGGCCAGGTGCATGAGCCGCCACTCCCAGTACAGCCCCAGCCCGATGCAGACCAGCGCCACCTCGCCCCCCACGATCGCCACCACCTGCACCTTGTCGAGCCCGCCGATGTCCGGCTCCACCAGCGCCGACAGGTACCCGGACAGCTCGGTGGCGAGGGCGGCGGCCATGAGGTAGAGGGCTTTGGTCATGGGCTGGGTGCCGCGGACGCGGGGGTAGAAGTACCCGAACAGGAACCCGAAGGCGGGCAGGGTGAGCAGGTAGCGCATGTCGAACACGAAGCTGCTCAGGTCCACCCCGGCGGGACTGCCGTACAGGAGCGCGAACGGCACACTCAGCAGCAGGCTCACCGCGAAGCCGTACACGCCGTTGACCCACGGCGGGCAGCCGGCGGCGGTGGCGAAGGCCGTCTCCGGGTCGCGGCCGTGCCGGCGGAGCGCCTCCTCCAGGGCCTGCCGCCGCTCGTCGAAGTCGGCCATCGTCATCTCGCCCGCGCCGATCCTGCCCCGGCCGAGCCGGTACAGCTCCTGCTCGGAGATGAGCAGGAGCCGCTTGTGCAGCGCGGATCTGATCAGCTCGCGGTGCTCGTCGGGGGAGGTGGGCTCGATCACGGACGGGTGCGGGGTGACGAGCAGCCAGCGGGCCGCGAGCCAGGCGACGATCGAGGTGATCGACAGCAGCGGCAGCGGCACGTCGCTGTCGGCGATCGTGATGCTGCCCCGGGGCGTGAGGTACAGGACCATCAGCCCGGCGATCATCGTGGCCTCGGCAGCCGGGTGGCCGATCGCCTCGATGGACCCGCCGAGCCGCCACAGCCGTAGCAGCAGCAGCCCGAACCCGAGCAGCAGCAGGCCCAGCACGCCACGCATGAGCGGGCTCAGCGGCAGGTCGCCCAGCTTGGGCTCCGCCGGCGAGGCCAGGGGCAGGCTCCACGACCCGGCGTCCAGCCACTCGGTCGGCCAGCCCTGCACGAGCAGGCTCGCCACCACGGCGACCACCACCGCCCGCCGCGACCATCGCCGCGTGGCCACGGCGACCGCAGTGACGGGGATGAGCGCCCAGCCCAGGCCCAGCACGAGCCGGACGCTGTCCGGCGGGTATACGCCGTCCACCAGCGCCCGCGTCCACAGCGCGAGGGCCAGCAGCGCGACGGCCGACCCGGCGGCGAACGCGGCCAGCCGTACCGCGACCATGCGGATGCCGAGATCGGAGCTGAACCCCACGGCGGACCCGGCGGCGGCCAGCGCCGCGATGGCGGAGCCCGTCAGCAGCGTGCCGGGCGGGAGCTGCTCGTGCAGCCACGACCAGGTCAGCATGCCCAGGCTCAGCAGAACGCCGAGCGCGGTCACGCCCAGCGCCTCCCGCGCCGTCCACGGCGGGCTCGTCGGCAGCACCCGCCCGGCATGCCACACGGCCAGCGCCGGCACCGCGCCGAACAGGATCACGTACGCGAACGGCGTGAAATCCTTGGCCACGAGGGGGATCAGCAGGGTCGGCGCGGCCAGCAGCAGGCCGATGGCGAACTCGCGGTTCGCCGTCCGCTGCCACCAGGCCATGCCCATGGCCCGCACCAGGTACCACACGAGCACCACGGCGGTCCCGATGCCGAGCGCCGTCGCCCACGAGAAGTCGTCCTCCTCCTGGTGGTCGGGGAACCCGTAGGAGTCCTGGGCCAGCGTCACGCTCACCGGGTAGAACCCGACGGCGAACTCCAGCCGCTCCGGGCCCTCCCGCGACGGCCGCACGCCCTGGACGCGCAGCGGCGTCCACTCGCCGGGGAGCACCGTGACGGCGCGCCGCAGCACGATCAGCGGCCGGCCGGCGGGCTCCTGGAACGCCAGCTCCATCAGCTCACCCTGCTGGAACTGCCGCAGCATCGTCACCTGGAACTCGACGGTGGTGTGCCCGGCGGAGGTGGTCAGGACCGGCGCGAGCCGCTTCGTCGGGGCCAGCACGGCACCGAGCACCTTGATCGCGCCGAACCCGTCGTCGGTGAAGCGCTGGATCCCGCCGGGGAACTCGCTGCCCTGGCGCAGCGTCGCGGCCAGCTCGTCCTCGGCACGCATCCGCAGCCGGTGCCTGACCGTGACCTTGACCTGGCGCAGCCGCTCGTCGATGCGCCCGGCGGGCACCCCGGCCAGGTCGGCGCGGCTCGCCCGGCCCACCACGACCTCGGTCGTGGCCTCACGCTCGGCCGCGTAGCCGGCCGCGGTGCGCCCGGCGGTCAGCTCCCAGGTGTCGGGCACCTCGGGGCTCGGGGTACGCGTGGACCACTCGACCGGTCTGGCAGCCACGAGGCACCAGAGGATCGCGCCCAGCGAGACCAAGGCCAGCCCGAACGCCACGACGATCCGGAGCTTTCCCACAGTGTGGATGATCCACGGGCGCGGCCGGATGTTCTCCGCGGTGCGGTAACGGTGTGGTCACACCTGTGGTCACACCTGTGTCGTCACACCGTGCCCGAACGGGTCCCGCCCGGACCGGCCCCGCCCGGACCGGCCCCGCGCCGCCCACTCGGTGGGCGTGCGCGGAGGCGTCGCGGGAGAAGCCTCTGTGTCAGGCCGCTGTGTCAGGTCGCTGTGTCAGGAGCGCTTGGCGCGGGCGACGGCGCGGCCGCGGGTGGCGGCGTCGAGGACCACCTTGCGGATGCGCACGTGGTCGGGCGTGATCTCCACGCACTCGTCCTCGCGGATGAACTCCAGCGCCTGCTCCAGCGACAGGACGCGCGGCGGGATCACCTTCTCCGTCTCCTCGCTGGTGGAGGAGCGCATGTTGGTGAGCTTCTTCTCCTTGGTGATGTTGACGTCCATGTCGTCGGACCGGGAGTTCTCGCCGACGATCATGCCCTCGTACACCTCGGTGGTGGGCGAGACGAACAGCGTGCCGCGCTCCTGGAGGTTGAGCATGGCGAACGCGGTGACGGGACCGGACCGGTCGGCCACCAGCGAGCCGTTGTTACGGGTGCGCAGCTCGCCGAACCACGGCTCGTACGAGTCGAACACGTGGTGGACCAGTCCCGTGCCGCGCGTCTCGGTGAGGAACTCGGTGCGGAAGCCGATCAGGCCGCGCGCCGGCACCACGAACTCCATCCGGATCCAGCCGGTGCCGTGGTTGGTCATGTGCTCCATGCGGCCCTTGCGGACGGCCAGGAGCTGGGTGACCGCGCCGAGGTACTCCTCCGGGCAGTCGACGGTCAGCCGCTCGACCGGCTCGTGGACCTTGCCGTCGATGAGCTTGGTGACCACCTGCGGCTTGCCGACGGTCAGCTCGTAGCCCTCGCGGCGCATCTGCTCGACCAGGATGGCCAGCGCCAGCTCGCCGCGGCCCTGCACCTCCCAGGCGTCGGGCCGGTCGGTCGGCAGCACACGCAGCGACACGTTGCCGACGAGCTCCTTCTCCAGGCGGTCCTTCACCATGCGGGCGGTGACCTTGGAGCCCTTGACCTTGCCGACCAGCGGCGAGGTGTTGGTGCCGATGGTCATCGAGATGGCGGGCTCGTCGACCGTGATCAGCGGCAGCGGGCGCGGGTCCTCGGGGTCGGCCAGCGTCTCGCCGATCATGATGTCGGGGATGCCGGCGATGGCGATGATGTCGCCGGGGCCGGCCTCCTCGGCCGGCTTGCGCTCCAGCGCCTCCGTCATCAGCAACTCGGTGATCTTGACGCGCTGGATCGTGCCGTCGGTACGGCACCAGCCCACCTGCTGGCCCTTGCGCATCACACCCTGGTGGATGCGGCACAGCGCGATGCGGCCGAGGTAGGAGGACGCGTCGAGGTTGGTGACGTGAGCCTGCAGCGGGGCGTTCGGGTCGTAGGTCGGGGCCGGGATCGTCGACTTGATGATGTCGAACAGGGGCTCCAGGTCCTCGGAGTCCGGCATGCCGCCGTCCTCGGGACGGTTGAGCGAGGCGCGGCCGGCCTTGGCCGAGGCGTAGACGATCGGGAAGTCGATCTGCTCCTCGGTCGCGTCGAGGTCCATGAAGAGCTCGTAGACCTCGTCCACGACCTCCTTGATGCGCGCGTCGGGCCGGTCGACCTTGTTGATGCAGAGGATGACCGGCATCTTGGCGCCGAACGCCTTGCGCAGCACGAAGCGGGTCTGCGGGAGCGGCCCCTCCGACGCGTCGACCAGCAGCACGACACCGTCGACCATCGACAGGCCGCGCTCGACCTCGCCACCGAAGTCGGCGTGGCCCGGGGTGTCGATGATGTTGAGGGTCATGCCGCCGTGCTTGACTGCGGTGTTCTTGGCGAGAATGGTGATGCCCTTCTCGCGCTCCAGGTCGTTGGAGTCCATGACCCGGTCGTCCACGTCCTGATTGGCGCGGAAGGCCCCGGACTGCCAGAGCATGGCGTCGACCAGCGTGGTCTTGCCATGGTCGACGTGCGCGATGATCGCGATGTTCCGCAGGTCGTCGCGGCTGTTCAAGGGCATGATGACGTCTCGCTCTGTGTCGGTGGGGGCCGCCGCGCGATGTCGCGGCTCAGTCAAGTCTAGTTGATCCCAGCTCATGGCACGTGCGGACGGCATGCGAAGGACGTAGACCCCCATCCGGGGCGTACCAGGACAGGTTGGGAACGCGTTCACCGCCCGTCGGGCGGATGTACATATCAGGATGCACAATTGTGCGCATGCCAGGGAGGTCTGGGGTCCCTACATTGTCGCCATGACCTGGACGGAGCTGGTTATGGGGGCCGCGGACGAGCACGACGGCGACCCGACGATGACTGACGTCCGCACGGGCCAGGTCCTGACCCGCACCGCGTTCGCGCGGCGCGTCACGCGCGTGGCGGGCGGGCTGCGGGGCCAGGGGCTCCGCTACGGCGACCAGGTGCTGATCGACCTTCCGCTCGGCATCGAGCTGGCCACCGCCGTCCACGCCGTCGTCTGGGCGGGCGGCGTGGCGGCCCTGCACACCCGTGGACCGGCCCGCATGCTGATCGCCCAGCGCGCCCACGGCCCCGTCAGGACCGACGTGGAGCGCGTCTTCACCGTGGAGCCCTCGCCGGGCGCGCAGCAGTTCGCCGAGCTGATGGGCGAGTGCGCGGTCGATTTCGGCCCCCTGGCCGGGCCCGCGCTGGTCCTGTACGGCGGGCGGACGCTGAGGCTGGAGGAGCTGACCGAGGACCTGCGCCAGATCGACGAGGAGCTGCTGCTGGAGGAGGAGGACGTGGTGCTCGCCGCGGTGAGCGACACGTTCAGGGGGCTGCGGGCGTTCGACATCGCGATGATGGCCGCCTCCAGCGTGGTGATCGCGCACGAGCCGTCGCTCGTCGGGTGCCGGGTGCTGATCGAGGAGCACGAGGTCACGCTCACCGTGGCCTCGCCCGAGCTGGCCCGCCGGCTGGCCTGCGATCCGGATCTACGCGTTCTGGACGAAAGAGCGATCGTGAGAGCGCTGGCCCTGTGAGAAGTGCAACACTATGCAAAAGTGTGATCCTTCCGCGACGCAGGGTGACCACATGCCGCATTCCCTCATGCACAACCTTCCGGCCGAGCCGAACCGGTTCGTGGGGCGCGAGCGCGACCTCGCCGACCTCTGCGCCCTCCTCGCGGCCGCATCCCCGCCCACCCGAGATGAGGCGCGCCCCGGCGGGGCGCGTGCGGGCGCGGGGTGCCGGGACGGGACGGCGGGGGACGGGGCGTGGGCCGGCGGGCCGGCGGAGTGGGTCCCCGACGACGCCCGCGCGCTGACCCGCCTGGACGGGCCCGCCCCGGAGGGATGGGAACGGGCTGGGCCGGCGGGACCTGAGCGGGAGGATCTCGGTTCGGGGCCAGGTGTGGGAGGGCTCGCTCGGGCCCGGCTGAGGGCCTTGGGCCAGCTCGGGCCCGGGGGCGGGAGCGCGTCCGGCGGCGGGGAGGCGGTGGTCCGGGCGGCCGGAGGAACGGTCGCGGTGCCGCGTCAGGGCGGCGACCGACTCGACCTGCCTCTGCGGGACGACCGGCTGGACCTGGCCGGGCGGGATGATCGCGTGGACCTGCCTCTGCGGGACGACCGGCTCGACCTGCCCCGGCGGGATGATCGCGTGGACCTGGCCGGGCGGGATGACCCGCTGGACGTGCCCGGGCGGGATGACCGGCTCGACCTGCCCGGGTGGGACGACTGGCTGGATCTCCCTCACAGAGGCGACCCGGACCTCCTGTCACGTACGGACGGCCGGCTCGACCTGCCGTACCAGGGTGATCGACTCGCCTTGGGCGAGCGGGACGACGGGATCGAGCCGATCGGGAAGCCGGAGCGAGCGAACACGGGCGGACGTCGTGGCTGGGCCGGGTGCTCGGTCGGCGGGGCGCGGGTGGTGACTCTCTGCGGGGTCGGCGGAATCGGCAAGACCAGGCTGGCCCTGCGCGTGGCCGCCCGGCTCGTGCCCGCGTACCCAGGAGGCGTGTGGCTGGTCGAGCTGGCCCGCATCAACCGGCCCGAGCTGGTCACGGGCGAGATCGCCAGGGTGCTCGGCGTACGCGAGGAGCCGGGACGGCCGCTGCTGGACACCGTGGCGGCCCGGCTGGGCGACACCCGCTGCCTGCTGTTGCTGGACAACTGCGAGCACCTGATCGACGCGTGCGCCCGGGTGAGCGCCGAGCTGGTGGCCTCCTGCCGGCTGGTCAGCATCCTGGCCACCAGCCGCGAGCCGCTCCGCATCGCCGGAGAGATCGTATGGCGGGTGCCGCCCCTCGCCCTTCCCCCGGCAGACGCCCTCCGCCTCCCTCACCCGGCCTCGCCCCTCGACGCCACCCACCCCCTGGACGCCTCCCCTCCGGGAGGAGCCGCCGAGACGGAACGAGACCCGCTACCCGCCCGGCCCCCATGCCCGGATGTCCTTTCCTGCCCCGCCTGGCCCTCTTGGTCGACCTGGTACGGCATTCCGTCCCTGTCCGGCGGCTCGCCCGCGTCCGGCAGCACGCCCGGCCTACCCGCTTCTCCTGAACGGCCGGACACGCCTGGCCTACCCGCTTCTCCTGAACGGCCGGACACGCCTGGCCCAGGCGCTTCCCCGGCACTGCATGCCGTCCCCGGTCTCTCTGCTCTCCCCGAACGACCCGCCGCGGCCGGTAGGCACGCCATGCCTGAGCCGGCACCACCGGCCGCGGGTGCCGCCGGCTCCGCGGGGGTTGAGCTGTCCGAGTGGGACGCCCAATCGGGATGTCGCGCCGCGTCCGGCCGGCATGCCCTGCCCGAGCCGACCGCTCCATCCGAGCCGACCGCTCCATCCGAGCCGACCGCTCCATCCGAGCCGACCGCTCTGTCCGGGCGCGCGGTTCGCTGCGGGGCGGCCGAGCCTGCCGATGGTGAGGAGACTCCGTGGGGTGCGTGGTCAGGGCGGGCCGCCACGTTCGCGGGGGTCGACGGGCCTGAGTGGGATGCCTGGCCCGGACGGATCACCATGTCGCCGGGGACCGAGTCGCCTGAAGCCGCCGCCGGGCCGGTGGAGCCGGCGGCCGGGGCCGGAGGAGAGGGCGCCCTTCTCGGAGAGGGCGTTCGGTCCGCGGCCTGGGAGGGGCCGGGGTGCGGGCGGTGGGCCGTGCGGAGCGCGTACGACGCCGAGGCGGTCCGGTTGTTCCGCGAGCGGGCCGCTGCCGCGGGTACCCGGCTGGGCCTGGAGAGCCTGCCCGACATGGTGCGGTTGTGCCGGGCCCTCGACGGTCTCCCGCTCGCCCTGGAGCTGGCCGCGGCCCGTACCAGCCTGCTCACCCCCGGCCAGATCGCCGACCGCATCGACGACCGGTTCTCGCTGCTGACCACGGGCGGGCGTACCGCCCCGGCGCGCCAGCGCACGTTGCTGGCCGCGATCGAGTGGAGTCACGACCTGCTGTCGCCGCACGAGCGGGTGCTGCTGCGGCGGCTGTCGGTGTTCGCCGGGGCGTTCGATCTGGAGCTGGCCGAGCGGGTGTGCGCGGACGAGCCCATCGCTCCGGCCGACATCGTGGAGCTGCTCGGCGGGCTCGTGGACAAGTCGCTGGTGCTGCGCGACGACGACGGGGTCCGCTACCACCTGCTGGAGACGATCAGGCGGTTCGCCGCCGGGCGGCTGCGCGAGGCGGGGGAGCGGGAGATGGTGCGCGACCGCCATCTCGGCGTTCTGTGCGAGCTGCAGGAGCGCCATTTCAGGGAGGAGCTGGTCGAGCCGCGCCTGCCGTGGGGCCGGCGGCTGGCCGCGCTCAACGCCTGCCGCGCCCTGGCCGACGACCAGCGGGCGGCGCTCGACTGGGCGATCGAGTCCGCCGACGCGCGGCGCGGCCTGTGGCTGTGCTTCCACAGCACGAGCCTGCTCCCCGTGAGCGGCCCCACCGAGGTCGTCGGCTGGGTGGAGCGGCTGCTCGCCCTCGACCTGGACGAGGTGCCGGCCGAGCAGGTCGCCCGGGCCAAGGCGTACCTCGCCTACGGGCTGGAGGAGCGCGACGAGCTGGTCCGGGCGCTGGAGCTGCTCACGGAGAGCGTGGGGCGGCTCGACGGCGCCGGGCCCTTCGCCGCCGGGGTGAGTCACAGCCTGTCCGTCCTGGTGCTGCTGCGCCTGGGACGGGCGGACGAGGCGCAGCGTCATGCCGAGGACGGCCTGGCGCTGGCCCGCGCCTGCGGTGACCCCTGGAACGAGGCCGCCGCGCTGGCCGGCCTGTCGGCGGTGGCGCTGGTCCGCGGCCGGCTGCGGGAGGCGCAGCGGCACGGCGAGGAGGCGTTGCGGCGGGCGTGCGAGCACGGCCATCGCTGGATCATGGCCCGTACGGCGGTGCAGCTCGGCGCGGTGGCCGAGGCGCGCGGCGACCTGGTGACGGCCGTGGCCCACTACGAGGCGGCCGTGCCCTGGCTGCGGGAGCTGGGGGAGGGGCCGGGCACCGGCGTCGCGCTGTCCCGTTGCCTGGCGCGGCTGGGACGGGTGGCGGCCATGCTGCGGGAGTTCGAGTCGGCGCGGGACCGGCTGGGGGCGAGCCTGGCGCTGAGCACGCGATCCGGCGAGCACAGGGGCCTGTCCCGCTGCCTGGTCGGGCTGTCGGTGCTGGCCGAGGCCGAGGGCGACCTGGAGGGCGCGGTCCTGGCCGCCGGGGCGGCGGTCGCGCTGCGCGAGGTGATCCACCAGGGCCCCGACGGCGCCCGCGTCGAGGAGCTGCTCGGCCGGGCCCGTGCCGCGCTGGGTGAGGGCCGCGCCGCGTTGCTGTGGGTGCACGGGGCGGCCATGGACCCGGTGGATGTGGCTCGTCGCGTTCTGGACGGCGGTGGTCGCCGGGTCGTGAAGGGCGCCGGCCGCGCCGTGGTCGCGGTCCCGTCGGGCGGGACGGTCGTGTCCCCGACCGGTGCGCCGGTCGCGTCCCCGTCGGGTGCGCCGGTCGCGTCCTCGCCGAAGGGGACGGTCCAGCGGGCGCCGTTGACGGCGCGTGAGCGGGAGATCGCCGCGCTGCTGACCCGTGGCCTGTCCAACCGTGCCATCGCCGCCGAGCTGGTGATCAGCCCGGCGACCGTGGCCCGGCACATCGCCAACATCATGGACAAGCTCGGCCACAGCTCCCGAGCGCAGATCGCGGTCTGGGCGACACGACATCTGGGGACACCCCTCTAGCGACCTGCGGGGACGGTGGTCGCGGGTCGTAGGCTCGGTCTCATGCCGTTCGCGCCCAACTTCCCCGTCATGCTCCGCACGGAGGACGGTGTCCGCATCGACGCCGCCCACACGCCGCCCGCCGCCGGACCGGGCGGCGGCCTGGGGATCGTGATGGCGCACGGGTTCACCGGGTCGTGGCGGGATCGCACCGCGCGGCGGATCGTGCACGTGCTGAGCGGGTACGGCGGTGTGATGGCGTTCGACTTCCGGGGCCACGGTCGTTCCGGCGGCGAGACGACGGTCGGCGACCTGGAGATCCTCGACGTGGAGGCGGCGGTGCGCCATGCCCGGGTCGTCGGCTACGAGCGGATCGCCGTCGTGGGGTTCTCGATGGGGGCCTCGGTGGCGCTGCGCCACGCGGGCCTGCGCGGCGGCGTGGGCGCCGTGGTGTCGGTGAGCGGCCCGGCCCGCTGGTATTACCGGGGTACCAAGCCGATGCGCCAGGTCCACTGGGCCATCGAGCGGCCGCTCGGCCGGTGGGCGGCGCGCGTGGCCAAGCGCACGAGGATCGCCCGGGGCCAGTGGGACCCGATCCCCATGCCGCCGTACGAGGCCGCCGCGCTCATCTCACCCGTCCCGCTGCTGGTCGTCCACGGCGACGCCGACGCGTTCTTCCCCCTGGAGCACGCCCATCAGATCTACGACGGCGCGCGCGAGCCGAAGGAGCTCTGGATCGAGTCCGGATACGGCCACGCGGAGTCCGCGGCGACGCCCGAACTAATCCATCGAATCGGAAAGTGGATCAGAACGAACCTTTCGTGAGTAACAAGCGTCTACCTAGGACGTAAGGAAGAAATCCGCCGGGAGAAAGTCCTTGGGGAAGGAAACCGCCTTCGGCGGTATCCGTAGGACATACTTCTTGTATCCGGTTGGTCGCCCAGAGTGGTCCGCGTTCGGCGGGTCGCCGCGGGTGGACGGAGTGGGGACCTGGGGTGGCCTGTGTTCAGCGGGCCTTCACAGGTAGCCGCGTGAGCGGCACCTAGCGTTGCGGGGGCGCGCTGGGTGCCATCCGACCGGAGCGGGGCCCCGGCACATGAGTGCCGGGGCCCCGCGTCGCGCCGGTCGTCCGTGGGTGCCGGTCGTCCGTGGTGCCGGACGGAACGGGCGTCCGCTCAGCCCAGGCGCGTGATCGACTTGTGCTCCAGGTAGCCGGCCAGCCCCTCCGGGCCCAGCTCCCGGCCGACGCCGCTGGACTTGTAGCCGCCGAAGGGCGCGTTGGACTCCAGCATGAAGCAGTTCACGCCGTACGTGCCGGTGCGCACCTGGCGGGCGACGTCCATGCCGTGGTCCGCGTCGGCCGTCCAGACCGAGCCGGCCAGACCGTAGTCGCTGTCGTTGGCGATGCGGATCGCGTCGGCCTCGTCCTCGTACGGGATGACCGCCAGCACCGGCCCGAAGATCTCCTCGCGGGCGATCCGCATGTCGTTGCTCACACCGGAGAAGACCGTGGGCGCGACGTACCAGCCGCGGTCGTACGGCCGGTCGAGGCCGCCGACGACCACCTTGGCGCCCTCCTCCATGCCGATCCTGATGTAGCCCTCGACGCGCTCCTGCTGGCGCCTGGCGACGAGCGGGCCGATGCCGGTGGCCGGGTCGGCCGGGTCGCCGACCTGCTGTGAGGTGACCATGCCCGCCACCGCCTCCACGACCTCGTCGTAGCGGTTGCGGGAGGCGAGGATGCGGGTCTGCGCGACGCACGCCTGGCCGTTGTTCATCAGGGAGGCGATCGCCAGCATGCCGACACTGGCGGCCAGATCGGCGTCGTCGAGGATGATGGCCGCCGACTTGCCGCCGAGCTCCAGGCTGACCCGCTTGAGCTGCTCACCGCAGATGGAGCCGATGCGCCGGCCGGCCGCGGTGGAGCCCGTGAAGGCCACCTTGTCCACGCCCGGGTGGGACACCAGGTGCTCGCCCGCCTCACGCCCGGCGGGCACGATGTTGAGCACGCCCGCCGGGATGCCGGCCTCCTGCGCGATCTCGGCCAGCAGGTACGCGTCGAGCGGCGTCTCGGGGGCGGGCTTGAGCACGATCGCGCAGCCTGCCAGCAGCGCGGGCGCGATCTTGGTCATGGCCACGAACTGGGGGACGTTCCACGGGACGATGGCCGCCACGACGCCCACCGGCTCGCGCCGCACGGTCGTCGGGCCGAACAGGCCGGGCCGCTGCTCCTCCTGCTGGAACGTCGTGCCGAGCTCGGCGTAGTACTGCAGCATGCCGAGCGGCTGCGGCGCCTGGGCGAGCTGGGAGAAGGTGATGGGCGAGCCCATCTCCTCGGTGATGAGATCGGCCATCTCGCCCAGCCGGGCCGCGTAGACCTCGGCCAGCCGGGAGATCGCCGCCGCGCGCTCGGCGAAGGTCAGGCGCGGCCACGGCCCCTGGTCGAACGCCTGCCGCGCGGCGGCCACGGCGCGGTCCATGTCGGCGGCCGTGCCGTCGGGCACCCGGCCGACGACCTCCTCGGTGTGGGGGGAGACCACGTCGATCGTCCCGGTGCCCGCCGGGGTCACCCACTCGCCTCCGATGAACAGCGTGTCGTGCTGGCGCATGTCGTGAGCCTCCTGCTTGACCGGATGCTTGGTTGACTGGGGGCGGTCCTCAACGCGACCGAATCATGTTCTGTGCGTACGCGCAAGAGGGGTGCGGCGGCGCCGCCGCATCCCTCCCGTGGCGTCTCGGCAGGCCGCCGATCAGGTGCTTCAGCGACCGCTCTCTTATCTGCTCCTTAGAACCGACAAACAGTGATTTATGGCGATATAGCTCGCCAAGGTGGCGCAGGTTCGGTCGTTCGGATGACAGCATTCAAGATCATCTTCTATAGTTTCGGACCGTCTATGGAGGGAGGACGGGCGTGAGAGTCGGTCGCATCGCCCTTTTCGTCGCCACTCTCTCCGGCCTGCTCCTGCTCCCCGTCCCGCAGGCGGCGACGGCCGCGCCCAACCCCGCCGAGCTGCGCAAGCTCACCAAGCAGGCGCAGCAGCTCAACGAG
Source organism: Nonomuraea sp. NPDC050383 (assembly GCF_044459125.1). NCBI lineage: Bacteria > Bacillati > Actinomycetota > Actinomycetes > Streptosporangiales > Streptosporangiaceae > Nonomuraea > Nonomuraea sp. NPDC050383. The sequence goes on along the minus strand of NZ_JBITIP010000027.1, from coordinate 25,057 downwards.
CGCTACCGCGGCCAGATCCAGAGCCTTGAGGAGATCAAGGTCCAGGTCAAGAAGGCCATCACGACCTCGGGCGCCCTGAAGGCCCGATTGGACCGCGCCAAGGCCGACGTGTCCGCCATCGCGCGGCACGCGTACATCAACGGCCCCATCGACGGCACGCAGCTTCTCGGCCTCGACGGCGACCCGTCAGTGGCGCTCGGCCAGGCGGCCACCATGTCCTACATCGCCGAGGAGCGCGCCGGCCGCGTCCGGGCCATCCAGCGGCTCATCGAGGACGCCAAGAAGGCCGAGGTCGCGGCCGACGACAAGGTGGAGAAGCTCAGGCGCGAGATCAAGAACATGCAGGGCAGGCGCCGCGAGATCGAGCGCCTGCTCGCCAAGTACGGCTTCCAGCAGCCCGGCGGCTCCGACGGGCTCACCGCGCGCATGGTCGCGGTCCGGGCCGCCGTCATGTCCAACTTCCCCATGCCGTACGGGGTCGGCTGCCTGCGCCCCGGCGACCCCGGAGAGCACGGCAAGGGCCGGGCCTGCGACTTCATGATGTCCAGCGGCGGCCGGGCCGCCTCCGGCGCCGACGAGGAGCGCGGCGACGCGCTGGCGGAGTGGCTGATCCAGAACGGCTCGCGGATCGGCGTGATGTACATCATCTGGAAGCAGCGGTACTACGACATCCGGTCCGGTGGCGGCTGGGACCCCATGTCCGACCGGGGCGGCGTCACCGCCAACCACTACGACCACGTCCACGTGTCCGTCTTCTGACCAGCGGGTCAGGGGGCGGCGTTCACGGGCGGAGCGCGGCGGCGATGTGCTCCCGGTACCAGTGGTAGGACGCCTTGGGGGTGCGCTTCCCGCCGGCGAAGTCCACGTGGACCAGGCCGAAGCGCTGGTGGTAGCCCTCTGCCCACTCGAAGTTGTCCAGCAGCGACCACACGAAGTAGCCCCGCACGTCCACGCCCTCCGCGCGGGCCCGCTCCACCGCGGCGATGTGGTCGCGGAGGAAGGTGATCCGCTCCGGGTCGTCCACGACGCCCTCCGGGGTCGGCTCGTCCGCCTGGGAGCAGCCGTTCTCCGTGACGTACACCGGCGGCAGCGCCTCGCCGTACCGGTCGCGCAGCCCCGTCAGCAGCTCGCGCAGACCGTCGGGCACGACGGGCCAGCCGAACGCGGTGGTCGGGTAGCCGGTGACGCCCGCGTCGGTGAACGGCAGGCCGTCGTCCGCCGGGGCGGAGATGCGGGTGGGGTTGTAGTAGTTGACGCCGAGGCCGTCGAGCGGGGCGGAGATCACGGCCAGGTCGCCGTCCCGGACGCCCAGCGCGGAGCTCAGCTCGGGCCCCTCGCCGGCCGCGCCGTCCGGCCGGATGCCGAACGCCGTCAGGTCCGGGTACGCCCCCAGCAGCACCGGGTCGTTGAACAGCCGGTTGTGCAGCGTGTCGTAGGCCGCGGCGGCGGCCACGTCCTCCTCGGCGCCGGAGGCCGGCCAGACGGGCGTGCAGTTGTTGGTGATCGCCACCTCGCGTGCCCCCGCCGCCCGCAGCGCCTGCACGGCCAGGCCGTGGCCGAGGAGCTGGTGGTGGGCCACGGGCAGCGCGCCGAGCAGCAGCGCCCGGCCGGGCGCGTGGATGCCCAGGCCGTAGCCGAAGGCCATGTGGATGAACGGCTCGTTCAGCGTGATCCACATCGGGACGCGGTCGGCGAGCCGCTCGCCCACCACGGCGGCGTACTCGGCGAACAGGCCGGGGACGTCACGGCTCAGCCACCCGCCGCGGTCCTCCAGCGCCTGCGGCAGGTCCCAGTGGAACAGCGTCGGCACCGGCGTGACGCCCGCCTCCAGCAGCCCGTCCACCAGCCGCTCGTAGAAGTCGAGGCCCTTGGCGTTGACGGCTCCGGAGCCGTCGGGCAGGACGCGGGTCCAGGCGACGGAGAAGCGGTAGGCGTTGACGCCCAGGCCCGACATGAGCGCCACGTCCTCGCGCCAGCGGTGGTAGTGGTCGCAGGCCACGTCGCCGGTGTGCCCGTCGCGGGTGCGGCCGGGGTCGTGGGAGAACGTGTCCCAGATGGACGCGCCCCTGCCGTCCTCGGCGACGGCTCCTTCGATCTGGTAGGCGGCCGTGGCCGTACCCCACAGGAACATGCCGGCTCCTCCGTACTTTGCGAGTGCCGCTCATGTTAACTGACGGCAAAGCGAGATCCTCTACCTACCGGTAATGGGTCAGGATGGAGGGCATGACCAGTACCTTGCGGCGCCGTCCCGCCCAACGCCGCAGCCTTGAGCGGGTGGAGCGGATGCTCGACGAGTGCGCCGTGCTGCTCGACCAGATCGGCTACGACGCACTCACCACCAAGGAGGTCGCCCGGCGCGCCGAGGTGCCGATCGGCACGTTCTACCAGTTCTTCCCCGACAAGCAGGGACTGGTGCGCGCGCTCGCCCGGCGCAATCTCGACGCCTTCCTGCGCCGGGTGACCGAACGGATCTCCGCGGCGCGGCCCGGCCACTGGACCGACCTGATCGACCTGTCCATCGACGAGTTCGTGGCGATGAAGCGGACCACGCCCGGGTTCGGGGTGGTGGACTTCGGGGAGGTGCTGGTGACGCCCGGCGGGCCCGCCCTGGAGGGCACCAACCGGATGCTCGACTCGGTGCTGGAGAACAACGCCATCGTCGCCGACCGGCTGCGGACGCTCGCGCGCGACCTGCTGGGCGCCCCCGCCGGCGAGGGCTTCGACCGGGCGCTGCTCGTCGCGGTGGAGGCCACGGACGCGGTGCTGAAGCTGGCCTTCCGCATGGACCCGGCCGGCGACACCGGCATGATCGCCGAGTGCAAGCAGCTCGTCCGCCGCTACCTCTCCGAGCACCTCCCCTGATCCGGAGTCCCTAGCAGGCGGCGTCGAGGCGGGCGCGGACGTCGTCGTCCAGCTTGACCTCGGCCGCGCCGATCGCCTCGTCGAGCTGCGCGGCCGTGGACGCCCCGACGATCGGCACGTGCCCGTCGGCCATCAGCCAGGCCAGCACCACCTGGTTGGCGGTCGCGCCCACCTCTGCGGCCACCTCGCGGAGCGTGGCCAGCCGCCGGTCCGTGCCCGGATGGTCGTACGACTCCGGCAGCGGCCGGTCGGCGCGGGTGTAGCGGCCCGACATGAGCGTGTTGTAGGCCCACAGCGTCAGGTCCTGCTCGGAGCGCAGGTAGTCGAGCAGGTCGTCCGTGGCCAGCATGTGCCCGCCCTCGGCGAGCTTCGTGAACGGGCGCGGGCGCAGGTACGTGTGGCGTTGCTGCGCGTACGTGTAGCGGATCCAGCCGTGCGCGGCCGACACGGCGCGCGCCCGCTCCAGCCGCCAGGCCGGCATGTTGCTGGCGCCCAGCTCACGGATCTTGCCCTGCGCGGCCAGCTCCCCGAACGCCCCGAGGCTCTCCTCCAGCGGCACGGACCGGTCCTCGATGTGCGACCAGTACAGGTCGACGCGGTCGGTGCGCAGGCGGCGCAGGCTGCCCTCCACGCCCCGTGCGACGGCCGCCGCCGACAGTCCCTCGGCCGAGGCCAGGGTGGTGTCGCCGGGGACCGTGGGCCGGGCGCCCACCTTCGTGCTCAGGAAGATCTCGTCGCGATTGCCGCGGGCGGCCATCCACGCGCCCAGCGTCGCCTCGCTCTCGTCGCCCGTGGCGCCCTCCACCCAGAAGGGATAGTTGTTCGACGTGTCGAGCATGCGCCCGCCCGCCTCGAAGAAGCGGTCGAGCAGCGCGAACGAGTCCTCCTCGCTGACGGCGGTGCCGAACGGGATGGTGCCGAGAACGATGTTCAAGCCAGTGTTCATGGGCACGACTCTCAGACCTGGAGTGCGCTCCATGTCAAGCGGGATTCGACCTTGACCTGGAGTCGGCTCCAGGTGAGATGCTCTACCGCGTGAGCGTCTACACACCCGCCGAAGCCGTCGAGGAGACCGGCTTCACCCTCGACACCCTGCGCTACTACGAGAAGATCGGCCTGCTGGAGCCCGTCGAGCGCAACGCGGCGGGACAGCGCCGCTTCAGCGAGGAGGACCTGAGCTGGCTCGGCATGATCCGCTGCCTGCGCGACACGGGCATGCCGATCGCCGAGATGCTGCGCTTCGCCGAGCTGGTGCGGGCCGGTCAGCACACGATCCCCGACCGCATCAGGCTGCTGGAGGAGCACGACCGCCGCGTCCAGGGGCAGATCGCCAACCTCACCGAGCGCCAGAGCTACATCCACCACAAGATTTCCTACTACCGCAGCGTCCTCTAGCCCCGTCTTGGGTCCGCGGTTGCTAGACCAGGAGCCATGGCCGGGTCCAGGGCGCGACGCATCGACATCCCGCTGCGCCGCGTCAGCCTGGCCTGCGCCGCGATGCTGTTCGTGCTGCTGGCCCACCTCACGCTCCTCCAGGCGCTCGGCCGGTACGACCTGGAGGCCGACCCGCGCAACGAGTGGGCGCTGCTCGCCAGGTTCGGCCATCCGCGCGGCGACATCCTCACCCACGAGGGCGCGGTCGTCGCCACCAGCCGCCGCGCGGACGGCGGGCCGTACGATCATCTGCGGGTCTACGACCACGGCGAGATGTACGCGCACGTCACCGGCTACGCCTCGCTCCAGCGGGCCACCGGCGTGGAGGGGGCCAGCGACGCGGTGCTGTCGGGCAGCGACCCGAAGGTGCGCGTGCGGACGCTGGTCGAGGACCGCGCCTACGGCGGCGCCGACGTCCGGCTGACGATCAGGGGGCGGGTGCAGCGGGCCGCGTACGAGGCGTTGAAGGCCAGCGGGCGGCCCGGCGCCGCGGTCGCGCTCGACCCGGAGACCGGCGCGGTCCTCGCGCTGGCCAGCTACCCGTCGTACGACCCCGGCGTCTACATCCCCGGTGACCCGCGGGCCACGGCCGCCGCCGACCGGCGGCTGCGCGCCGACCCGCGCCGGCCGCTGCTGAACCGGGCCCTCGACCGGGCGTACCCGCCGGGGTCCGTCTTCGAGCTGGTCACCACGGCGGCCGCCCTCGACTCGGGGGAGTACACGGTCATCTCGCGGGTCGGCGCACCGGCCCGGCTGGCGCTGCCCGGCCCGCCCGCCTACCTGACCGCCTCGGCCGGCCGGCCGTGCGGCGACGGGCGGCCCTCCCTGGCGTACGCCTTCCAGCTCTCCTGCGACACCGCCCTCGCCAACCTCGGGCTCCAGCTCGGCCCGGACCTGCTGCGCGACCAGGCGGAGGCGTTCGGCTTCAACGCCGACGACCTCTCCGTCCCGCTCCCCGCCAGGACCGGCACGTACCCGGGCGACCTCGACCAGTCGCGCGCGGCCCTGTCGGCGATCGGCCGCGACGAGGTCCGGGCCACGCCGCTCATGCTGGCCATGCTGTCGGCCGCGGTGGCCAACGGGGGGCTGCTGATGCGGCCCTACCTGGTGGAGGAGGTACGGCTGCCGGACGGCTCGGTCACGGACCGGGCCGAGCCGGCGCCGTACCGGACGGTCATGCCGTCGCTGCCGGCGGGGCAGCTCGCGGCCATGATGACCACCACAACGGTCCCGGGCGGGCCGGCGGCGGGGGTGGCGCTGCCGGGGGTGGAGGTGGCCGCCAAGACGACCACGGGCCCCGGCCCATCGGCCTGCACGGCCTTCGCCCCGGCGGACGCGCCCCAGGTCGCGGTAGGGGTCGTCCTGGAGGACGCCAGCCCCTCGGCGGCCGCGCCCTTGGCCCGCACGATCCTGAAGGCGGCTCTGTCGTAGCCGCGAGGGTCGTGGGGGTCGGTAGCCCACGGCCCCGGTCAAGAGGACGCGTCGTAACGGCGCGCACCCCGTGAGCCCTCACGACCGGCCATGACGGGGGGACAGTGACGTCGGCGCGTGCGGGTCGTTGGGGTCGCGGTGCCCCGGCCCCGGTCAAGAGGACGCGTCGTAACGGCGCGCACCCGTGAGCCCTCACGACCGGCCATGACAGTCGGACAGTGACGTCGGCGCGTGCGGGTCAGGCCGGCTGTGCCGTAAAAGATGGTGATTCAGCGGTAGGCCGCGGCCTGCAGCGTGTAGAGGTCGGCGTACAGGCCGGACAGGGCGAGCAGGGCGGCGTGGTCGCCCTGCTCGACGACTTCGCCGTGGTCGAGGACGTAGATACGGTCGGCGTAGCGGACCGAGGCCAGGCGGTGCGTGATGAGCAGGACCGTGCGCCCCTCGGAGTGGTCGCGGATGCGCTCGAAGAGGGCGTGCTCGGCCCGCGCGTCGAGGGCGGCCGTGGGCTCGTCGCAGATCAGCAGCTCGGCGTCGCGGTGGAAGCCCCGGGCCACGGCGATGCGCTGCCACTGGCCGCCCGACAGCTCGTGGCCGTCCTTGAAGCGCCGGTCGAGCAGGGTGCGGTAGCCGTGGGGCAACTCGTCGATCACCTCGGCGGCCCCCGCGACCGCCGCGGCGGCGTGCAGCTCGGGCTCGCCCCGCTCGGTGCCCATGGTGATGTTGTAACGGGCCGTGAGCGGCCAGCGGGCGTGGTCCTGGGCGATGACGGCGACACGCTCCCTGACCGCGCGCGGGTCGACGTCGCGTAAGTCGACGTCGTCCCAGGTGACGGCGCCGCGATCGGGTTCGTACAGACCGGACAGGATCTTGACCAGGGTCGTCTTGCCGGAGCCGTTCTCGCCGACGAACGCGATGACCTCGCCCCGCTTGACCTCCACGGACACCCCGCGCAGCGCGGGCGCGTCGGCGCCGGGGTAGGTGAACGTGATGTCCTGCGCGCCGATCCGCTGGAAGCGCTCCGGCGGCGCGGCCGGGCGCGGCCCGGTGAGGCGGCGCTCGGCGTCGGCGCAGAACTCCAGGAAGTCCGTGAAGTACAGCCCCTCCTCGTACAGCCCGTTGGTCGAGTGCATGAGCTGGGCCAGCGCGCTCTGGCCGGATCGGATCGCCAGCACGGCCGTGCCGGCGACGGCCAGCGGGATGGCGCCGGCCGCGAGCAGCACGCCGAGCGCGACGTAGACCAGGCCGCTGCCGAGCCCGCCCAGCGCCTCGCCGGCGACCCTGGCCACGGCCTGCCGCTTGGCCAGCCGTAGCAGCACCTCCTGCTCGGCCCGCGCCACCGCGTCGTACATGCGCAGCAGGAAGCCGCGCATGGTGAACGAGCGGACCTCGGCGGCCGGGTCGCGGTCGGCCAGCAGGTCGGCGATGATCCACTTGCGGCGCCGGGCCGGGATGAGGGCGTGCATCGTCGAGTAGCGCATGCGGGCGCTGCGCACGGCGGCCCACGCGTCGGGCAGCACGGCGAGCAGCAGCAGCGGCAGGAGCACCGGGTGGAGCACGCCGAGCACGCCGGCCACGGCGACGATGCCGACGGCGGCGGTCATCACGTCGATGGCCGAGGACACCACGTTGTCGGCCGTGGCGACGCCGCGCGAGCGGGCCCGATCGAGCGAGTCGTGGAATTCGGGGTCGTCGTAGGCCACCAGCTCCACCCGGCTGGACAGCCCGTACAGGCGCTCCTCGCTCTGGCGCGAGATCTGCGGCTCCAGGCGCGCCTGCGCCCAGCCCGCTGCGGCCTGTACGGCAGTGCGCAGCGCCGCCGCCACGCCCACCAGCACGAGGCTGGGCAGCGCGGCCCGCACCCGCTCGGGTGTCGGCCCCTGCTGGAACAGCGCTGTCAGGACTCCCGTCGTGGCCAGCAGCCCGAACGCGGTGAAGACGCCGCCGAGGAGCTGGAGCGCGACGGTCGCCGCCGTGTCGCGGGGACTGGCCCGCCAGGCCATGCCCATGGCCTGGCGGACGAGCGAGGGTAACCGCCGGGCGACGGCGAGGAAGCTCACCTCGTTCATCGTGCCCGTGTGGGCGTACCAGTCGGGGTTGGCGATCTCACCGAGTTCGAGGGGCTCGTCGGCCATGGGGTGAGTGTGCCCGGCGGCACCGACGTTCTCCCCTCCGCGGAGGTCCGGGACAGCAAAGAAAGGGATCTTGCGAAGGTGTTACGCGACGTTCCTCATGGTCCGAGTGGGTATGCGGAGCTGTTACCGCACACGCCTTGACGGCCACGAGTGCGAAGTGGGTTGATGCCTACTGACAACGTTGTCAATCTGACCACGTCGTCAACACGCGTTCTCGGGGGTTTTCTCGAAGGGACGGTGCATGATGCGGCGTAGGTGGACGGCCACCGTCGCGATCACATTGGCGAGCGTGCTGACCCTGTCGGCCTGCGGCGGCGGCGACAAGGCGGCACAGCCCTCCACGGGCGGTGGCGACGCCAAGAAACAGGTGGAGGTGTTCTCCTGGTGGACGGGACCAGGTGAGGCCGACGGACTCAAGGCGATGCGGCAGATCTTCGAGCAGAAGAACCCGTCGTACACGTTCTTCGACGCGGCGGTCGCGGGCGGCTCCGGTGACAAGGCCAAGGCGCTGCTCCAGTCGAAGCTCCAGGCCGACACCCCGCCCGACACGTTCCAGGGCCACGCGGGCGCCGAGTTGCAGGGCTACATCAAGGCCGGCGACCTGGAGGACCTGAACTCCCTCTACGACGAGCTGAAGCTGCGCGACGTCTTCCCGTCGCAGCTCGTGGACCAGATCAGCGTCCAGGGCAAGATCTACTCCGTGCCGGTGAACATCCACCGCTCGAACGTGCTGTGGTTCAACCCGTCGGTGCTGAAGGAGGCAGGAGTCGCGGGCGCGCCCAAGACGCTGGAGGAGTTCGTCGCCGACCTGGAGAAGGTCAAGGCCAAGGGCAAGATCCCGCTCTCGATCGGCTCCGAGTGGACGGTGACGCACCTGATGGAGAGCGTCCTGCTCGGCTCGCTGGGCACGGACGCCTACAACGCGCTGTTCAAGCCGGGCGCCGACTGGAGCTCTCCGCAGGTCACCAAGGCCCTGGAGACGTTCAAGACGATCCTGTCGTACGCGGGCGACCCGCAGGACGACTGGCAGCCCGCGGCCAAGCAGGTGGCCGACGGCGAGGCCGCGTTCAACATCATGGGCGACTGGGCCTACGGCTACTTCCACAACCCGCCGGACGGCGGCCTCGGCAAGACGTCGAAGAAGGACTTCGACTGGGCCCCCTCGCCCGGCACCGAGGGCACCTACCTGTGGCTGTCCGACAGCTTCACCCTGCCCAAGGGCGCCAAGAACCGTGACGGGGCCATCGCGTGGCTCAAGGTCGCGGCCAGCAAGGAGGGCCAGGACGCCTTCAACCCGAAGAAGGGCTCCATCCCGGCCCGCAAGGACGCCGACCAGTCGCTCTACACCGACTACCTGGCCGACGCCCTGAAGGACTGGTCGAGCGACAAGCTCGCCGGCTCCATCCAGCACGGCGTGTCCGTGAACCAGCCGTGGCTGGCCGCGATCACCGAGGCGGTCGGGCTGTTCATCGGCAGCAAGGACGTGGCCGCCCTCCAGAAGGCGCTGGCCGACGCCGCCAAGGCCAACGCCCAGTGAGTCACGGGTACGGCGGGCGCCCGGACGGCGCCCGCCGTGCCGCCGGGAGAGGGCCGTGCGGGAGAGCGCCGTGCGGGAGAGGGTTCTGGAGGGAGTCGTCGTGAGGCGGGCACGCACCTGGCTGCCTGGTCTGCTCCTCGTCGCGCCGTCGATCGTGGCGATCGGCGTGTTCGTGTACGGGATGCTGGGCTGGAACTTCCGGCTGGCCATGACGGACAAGCACGACGAGGTGTCCGAGGGGACGTTCGTCGGGCTGGACAACTTCGTCAGCATCTGGGACCAGCCCAGATGGCACCTGTCGGTCAATCACGCGATCATGTTCACGATCGTGTTCGTGCTGGGCGCGCTGGTGCTCGGCTGGTTCCTCGCCTTCCTCATGGAGAAGGGGATCCGGGGTGAGGGCACGTTCCGGGCCGTCTACCTGTTCCCGATGGCCATCTCGTTCGTCGCCACCGGCATCGTGTGGCGGTGGCTGATGAACTCCGGCATGGAGGAGCGGGCGGTCGGGCTGAACCGGCTGTTCGACGCGATCGGGTTGCCGCAGTGGCAGTGGTTCCGGGACCCGGACTGGGGGATGGCCGCGATGGCCCTCCCGGCAATCTGGCAAATGTCGGGATATGTCATGGCGTTGTTCCTGGCGGGCTTCCGGGGCGTCCCCGAGGAACTGCGTGAGGCGGCGCGCGTGGACGGCTGCAACGAGTGGGGCGTCTACCGGCACGTGGTGCTGCCGCTGCTGCGCCCGGTCACGCTGTCGGCGCTGATCATCCTGGGCCACATCTCGCTGAAGGTGTTCGACCTGATCGTGGCGGTGTCGGGCAAGCAGATCATCACGGACGTGCCGGCGGTGTTCATGTGGGTGGCGGTCTTCGACTCCCACGACCCGGCCAAGGGCGCCACCATCGCCTCGTACATCGTGCTCAGCGTGGCGGTCTTCGTCATCCCGTACCTGGTCTGGTCCGTGCGCAAGGAGAGGCGCTCATGACGGCGGTCGCCCCGCGCGGGCGGGTGTTCACCGGGGTGCGGCTGGTCGTGCTGGTCGCCTTCGTGGTGGTGTTCCTGATCCCCATCTACGTCCTGCTGGTCACCAGCTTCAAGCCGCTCACCGAGGCCGACCCCGGCCAGGCGTGGAACCTGCCCGGCACGTGGACCCTGGAGGCGTGGCGGGTCGCCTGGGAGAAGCTGGCGCCGGGCCTGTGGAACAGCGTGCTGCTGGCCGTCCCCGGGTCGCTGCTGTCGTGCGCCCTCGGGTCGATGAACGGGTACGTGCTGTCCAAGTGGCGCTTCCCGGGCGCGGACGTGCTGTTCACGCTGTTCCTGTTCGGCATGTTCATCCCGTACCAGGGTGTGATGATCCCGCTGGTGCAGCTGCTCGTGGGCCTGAACGAGCTGACCGGGCTGCAGGGCGTCTTCTACGGCGGCATCCCGGGACTCGTGCTCGCGCACGTGGTCTACGGCATCCCGATCTGCACGCTGATCTTCCGGAACTACTACGTCACGATCCCCGACGAGCTGATCGAGGCGTCGCGGGTGGACGGCGCGGGGATGCTGCGGACGTACTGGTCGGTGGTGCTGCCGGTCTCCGCCCCGGCCATCGCCGTGGTGGTCATCTGGCAGTTCACCTCGCTGTGGAACGACTTCCTGTTCGCGGTGTTCCTCACGGGGCCGCAGAGCTGGCCGGCCACGGTGATGCTGAACAACATCGCGGGCGCGCAGGCCACGCCGTACAGCCAGCAGATGGCGGCGGCCATCCTGTCGTCCATCCCGACCATGCTCATCTACGTGCTGCTGGGCCGCTTCTTCATGCGCGGCCTGATGGCCGGGGCGCTGAAGGGCTGACGCGTGTCCCCGCCGCGACCGGCGGGGACACGTCACCGTCAGGAGGAGGCCAGGGACGGGTTGGCGCAGTGGGCCAGCGGCTCGCCGCGCACGTAGCGGGCCACGTCCGCCGCGACGATGCGGGCCGCCTTGACCGCCGTCTCCTTGCTCGCCCCCGCCAGGTGCGGGGTCATGACCAGGTTCGGCGTGGTCAGCAGGCGTGACCCGGCCGGGATCGGCTCCTCCGGGAAGACGTCCATGGCGGCGCCGAACAGGTGGCCGGAGTCCAGCGCGTCGCACAGGGCGTCGTAGTCGAGCAGCGCCCCCCGCGCGCAGTTGACCAGCACCGACCCGGCCGGCATGGCCGCGATCTGCGCGGCGCCGATCATGCCGGTGGTCTCCGGCGTGGCCCGCGCGTGCAGGGACACGAACCGGGAGCGAGACAGCAGCTCCTCCAGCTCCACCTTGCCGGGCACGTCCACGTACGGGTCGTGGACCAGCACCTCGGCGCCGAACCCCGCCAGCATGCGGCTCACGCGCCGCCCGATCGCGCCGTAGCCGACCAGCCCGACCGTGCTCCCGTCCAGCTCGGGCCCGACCTTGTCGTACCGGTAGTAGTCGCCCCGCCACACGCCCCCGGCCAGGTCGGCGTGCGTCTGCGGGATGCGGCGGGTGGCGGCGAGGAGCATGGCCAGCGTGTGCTCGGCGGTGGCGACGGCGTTGCGGCCGGGCGCGAACGTGACCGCGACGCCGGCCTCGGTGGCGGCCTCCAGGTTGGCGTTCACGGGGCCGCCCCGGCTGACGCAGAACAGCCGCAGCCCGGGGCTGGCGTCGAGGACGCGCCGGGTCAGCGGCGCCATCTGCGTGACGCACACCTCCACGCCCCGCAGCGCCTCGATCAGCTCGTCCTCCACGTCGGACGCCTCGTTCACCTCGCCCACGGGACCGAACGGCACGACCGGCCACGGCAGCGTGAGCTCACTGATGTCCAGGTCGCCGGGCACCTCGCGCTTGAGCGCGTCGATGAGCAGGCGGTTCTGGACGAAGTGGTCGCCTGCGGCGAGGACTCGGATGGTCAACGGTCGGCTCCAATCGGGGAGTTGAACTGCAGCATGGCGACCTGCCCGTCCCGGAGGCGCAGCTCCGTGACGGCGCAGTTGTCCAGGCGCGGGAACAGCCGGCGGTAGGAGCCGAGCGGCACCCCGATGAGCCGGCACAGGGCGAGCCTGATGGCGGTCGTATGGGCCACCACCAGCACCCGGCCGTCCGGCTGGGCGGCGCGGACGTCGTCCAGCGCGGCCACGAAGCGGTCCGCCACGGCGTGCGGGTCCTCGCCGCCCGGCAGCGGATGGGCGGCGGGGTCGGCCTCGAACGCGGCACGCTCCTCGGGGAAGCGCTCGTGCATCTCGGCCGAGGTCAGGCCGTCGCCCTTGCCGAAGTCGATCTCGCGCAGCCGGTCGTCCACGCGCAGCTCGACGCCGGCGGCCTCCGCGCTGGGCGCGGCGGTGATCGAGGCCCGGCTGAGCGGCGACGCCCAGACGCCGGTGAGCCCCGCGGTGGCGGCCCAGCCGGCCAGCCGGCCGGCCTGCTCGTGGCCGAGCGGGGTCAGCGCGACGTCGCTGAGCCCGGCGTAACGGTTCTCCGCGTGCCAGACGGTCTCGCCGTGGCGCACCAGAACTAGACGGGTCAAGGTGTGGTCCTCTCACGGGCGTGGGCGGCGGCCGTGGCGGGCAGCCAGCCGCGGGTCTCCAGCTCCTCGACGAAGCGCAGGTAGTGCTCGCTCAGGTCGGCGCCGTCGGGGTGGACGATCTCGCGGGTGCGGACCATCCCGTCGGTCGCGCCGGGGCCGGCTGCCAGGGCGGCCATGCCGAGCGCGGGCTCGGCGTTCTCCCGCAGCGTCACCGGGCGGCCGAGGACGCTCGCGCGCAGCCGGTTCCAGTAGGCGCTCCGCGTGGCGCCGCCGGTCAGGATGATCTCGCCGTCCACGGGGGCGCCGAGCAGGTCGAGGTAGTCGAAGCAGAGCCGCTCGACGTAGGCGGCGCCGCGCAGGATCGCCGCGTAGCGGTCCACGTCGTCGCTCACCTCGCCGAGCGTGAAACCCTCCGCCTCCGGCGCGGCGAACGGGAACCGCTCGCCGCGCGACACCAGCGGGTACGTGGTCGCCGCCGGCTTCCTGCCGCCGGGGCCGAAGCGGCGGGCGGCCTCCTCGCCGAGCGCGTCGAGGTCGCGTCCCGGCAGGTCGCGCGCCAGCACCCCGGCGCCGGTGCTGGAGGCGCCGCCGGGCAGCCAGGAGCCGTCGGGCGCGCGGTGGGAGTAGACGACGCCGAGCGGGTCGTGGACCAGCTCGGGGGTGACGCCCTTGAGGACGAGCGTGGTGCCCATGACGGAGTTCCAGCTTCCCGGCCGCAGGGCGCCCGCGCCGAGCTGGGCCGCGCACCCGTCGGTGGTGCCGGCGACGATGGGGGTCCCCTCCGGAATGCCGGTGGCCTCCGCCGCCTCGGCGCACACCTCGCCGATCACCCCGCCCGGCCGTACGACGCCGGGCAGCATCGCGGCGGGCACGCCCAGCGCGTCCAGCACGTCGTGCGGCCAGCGCTCCTCGATGAGGTCCACGCCGGTCTTGAGCGCGTTGCTCAGGTCGGTGGCCACCTCCCGGCCGGCCAGGCGGCGGTTGACGAAGTCGTTCTGGTGGGCCAGCCTGGCGCCCTCCGGGGCGTCGCGGAGCAGCCACAGCAGCTTGGGCAGCGCCCAGTTGGCCTGCATGCGCCGGTAGCCGAGCTTCTCCCACACGTGCGCGCCCACCGCGTTGACCCGCTCCACCTCGTCGGCGGCGCGCCGGTCGTCGTACATGAGGCCGGGCGTCAGCGGGCGGCCGTCCCGGTCGGCGAGCAGGATCGTGCCGGAGGTGGCGTCCACGGCCACGCCCCTGACCCGCTCCGGCGGGACGTCCCGCAGCGCCTCGCGGGTGGCCGCGGCCAGCTCCCGCCACCACTGCTCGGGGTCCTGCTCGTGCCGGGGGCCGTCGCGGTGGCTGGTCAGCGGCCTGCCGGCCGCGCCCAGCACCCGTCCGTCGGCGGCGACGGCCATCGCCCGCACGCTCTGCGTGCCGAGGTCGATGCCGATCCACACGCTCATGTCGAACTCCCCGTCATCGCCAGGCTCCCCGTCACGACCGGCTCCCCGTGCGGGTGCGCATCTCGGCCAGCAGCGGCCACGACCCGGCGGTGGTCTCCCGCAGCGCGAGGAAGTCCTTGTACGCGGTCCGGTACGCGCCGGGCTCGGGCCGTACGGCGTCGCGCAGCCGTACGTGCCGGTCGGCGGCGGCCGCGATCCCGGAGGCGGCGCCGGTGGCGGCCAGCCCGACGAGGTAGGCGCCCCGGGCGCCGACCTCCGCGTCGCCCGAGCGGAGCACGGGCACGCCGCTGACGTCGGCGATCATCCGGACCCACAGGTCGCTGGCGGAGCCGCCGCCGCACACCCGCAGCTCGCGGGCCGGGGCCCCGGTGGCGGCCAGGCAGTCCTGGACGACGAGGGTCAGTCCCTCCAGCACGGCCCGCGCGACGTGCTCGCGGCCGTGCTCGAACGACATGCCCAGGAAGGCGCCGCGGGCCAGCGGGTCGGAGAACGGCGCCCGTTCGCCCGCCGGCGAGAAGTACGGCTGGAACGCCAGCCCGGCGGCGCCGGGCGGCGCGCCGGCGGCCAGCTCGCCCAGCTCGGCCGGGCCCGGGAGCCCGAGCATGCGGCACACCCAGTGCAGCACCTCGACTCCGGCGAAGGTGGGGAAGGCCCGCAGGTAGCCGCCGGGAACGGCGATGGTGATGCCCACGGGCGGTCCGTCCAGCTCGGGCTCGGCCACGACCGTCTCGGTGCACAGCGTGGTGCCGAGGATGCTGCACGCCTGGCCGGCGCGCACGGCCCCCGCGCCGATCGCGGTGGAGACGATGTCGTAGGGGGCCATCACGACGGGTGTCCCGGCCGGCAGCCCCAGCGACCCGGCCGCCTCGGCGGTCAGCCCGGCCACCCGGTGCTCGTCGTCGCGCACCTCCGGCAGCAGCCGCGCCGCCCACTCCAGGCCGAACAGCCCCAGCAGCTCGGTGGAGTAGGCGCGGGTCCGCAGGTCCATGAACGGGGCCGAGGCGTCCGACTCGTCGGCCGCGATCTCCCCGGTCATCCGGGAGAAGATCCACCCGCCGCACGTCAGGAGCGCGGCCGAGCGGTCGAGCCGGTCGGGGTCGTGCTCGCGCAGCCAGGTGAGGATGGCGTGCGGCAGCCCGGAGGCGGCCGACGAGCCGTTGATCCGGAAGGCCCGCTCGGACAGCCCGGAGTGGGCCCAGCGCTCCACCACGGCGGCGGCGCGGGCGTCGTTCCACAGGACCGCCGGGCCGGTCGGGCGGCCGTCGGGGCCCACGAGCCAGGCCCCGTCGCCCTGCGCGGTGAGGGCGACGAAGTCGACCGGCCCGTCCATCCGGGCCGCCACCTCGCGCACGGTGTGCGCGACGGCGTCCCAGACGTCGTCCATGTCCTGCTCGGTGTGGCCGGGCAGAGGCCGGGACACGCGGGTCTCCCGGCGGGCGACCGCGACCTCGGCGCCCTCCTCGTCGTAGCCGACCGCCTTGATCACCGTGGTGCCGGCGTCGACGCAGATGGCCGCCATCAGGCCCTTCCGTGAGAGGTGCGGGACTTGCGCGCCACCGAGTCCACGACCACGGCCAGCAGCAGCACGACGCCCGTCACGACGAAGCGGATGGAGGAGTCGAGGTTGAGCAGCGTCAGGCCGGAGGAGATGGACTGGATGACGATGATGCCGAGCAGCGCGCCGAACGCGGTGCCGCGCCCGCCGAACAGGCTCGTCCCGCCGATGACCGCCGCCGCGATGGCGTTCAGGTTGACGTCGCCCGCGCCGCTGCTCTGGTTGGCCGCGGCCAGCCGGGCGGCGGCCAGGATGCCGCCCACGGCGGCCAGGGACGAGCAGAGCACGAACACCGAGGTGTAGACGGCCCTGACGTTGATGCCGGCCCGCCGGGCCGCCTCCACGTTGCCGCCGACGGCGTAGACCGACCGGCCCCACTTCGTCCGCGACAGCATGTAGTGCATGATCAGGACGAGCGCGACGAAGAACACGAACATCCAGCCCACGCCGCGCGTCTGGCCGAGGTACCAGACCACGAACAGCAGCACGACGAGCAGCGCCACGCTCCGCGCGGCCAGCATCGGCACGCTCTTGGCCGACAGCCCCGCCCGGTGACGCTCGCGGGCGTGCAGGTAGCCGGTGGCGAACAGCCCGGCCGCCGCGAGCACCGCGAACGTGTACGACAGCCACGCGGGCACGAAGTCGAGCTGGGCGAAGCCCACCAGGCCCGAGTCGAACGGCAGGTTGATCGAGCCCCTGGTGCCCAGCACGTAGAGCTGGAGCCCGAGGAAGGCGAGCAGGCCGGCCAGCGTGATGACGAAGCTCGGCACCCCGAACCGGTTGAACAGCTGGGCGTACACCCAGCCGATCACCGCGCCCATGATCACGGAGGCGGCGATCGCCAGCCACACCGGGAGCCCCTGCCCGACGAACAGGACCGCGAGCACCGCGGCGGACAGGCCGCTGACCGAGCCGACCGACAGGTCGATCTCCCCGACGAGCAGCACGCAGACGATGCCGAGCGCGATGACGCCGACCGCGGCCGACTCCAGCGTGAGGTTCACCAGGTTGGCGCTGGACAGGAAGACCGGGTTGAGGATCTGGAGCACCGTCCAGATCACGACGAGGCCGACCACGACGGGGATCACGCCCAGGTCGCCGCCCCGGGCGCGCTCCACCACGTCGGTGATCGCGCCGCGCAGCCCGGTGCGGCTCTGCAGCCGCTCGTCCTGTCGATCGGTGGTGACCATGCTGTTCACGACGAGAGCCCTTCCTTGCTGCGCGCCTGCCGCTGCGTCACCACGTTGTCGGTGGCGCCGGTGATGGCGGCGATGATGTCCTCGGTGGAGACGTCGGCCACGTCGAAGACACCGTTGTTGCGGCCGAGCCGGAGCACGGCCACGGTGTCGGCCACGGCCTTCACATCGGCCATGTTGTGGCTGATCATGATGACGCCGAGGCCGTTCTCACGGAGCCGCTCGACGAGGTTGAGCACCTCGGCCGTCTGGGCGACGCCCAGCGCCGCCGTCGGCTCGTCGAGGATGATGACCTTCGGGTCGCCGAGCAGTGACCTGGCGATCGCGACCGTCTGCCGCTGGCCGCCGGACAGCGACGCCACCGGCACCCGAACGCTGGGGATCTTCGCGGAGAGCTGCCGCAGCAGCTCCCACGAGCGGGTCTCCATCGCCACGTCGTTGAGCCGGAGGGGACGCATCTCCTGGCCGAGGAAGAGGTTCTGGATCACGTTGAGGTTCTCGCACAGGGCGAGGTCCTGGAAGACGGTGGCGATGCCCAGCTTGTGCGCCGCCGCCGGCGTCGGGATGTGCACCTCACGCGACGCGAACGTGATCGTGCCCGAGTCCGCGGGGTGCACCCCTGACAGGATCTTGACCAGGGTGGACTTGCCGGCGCCGTTGTCGCCTACGACGGCCACGACCTGACCGGCGGCCACGTCCAGCTCGACGTCCGTCAGCGCGGCGACGGCGCCGAAGGTCTTGCTGATCCCGCGCAGTGACAGGACGCTCTCGGCGCGCGGGGCGTCCGCCTGCTCGCCGTCTTTCTGCCGGATGGAGGACAAGGAATCTCCTGTCGGTCTACTTGATGCCGAGCTGCCTGATCAAGGGCTACTTGATCCCGAGCTCGGCGCAGCCCTTGGCGTACGCGCCCGTGCAGGCGTCCGCCGCCTTCATGATCCCGCTCTGGAACAGCACCTCGTTGATGTTCTCCCTGGTGACGACCGTGGGGACGAACAGCTCCGAGGGGGTGTTGTAGAGGGTGGTCTTGCCGGCCGGCTTCTCGCCCTTCATGAACTGGTAGGCGACGTTCGCCGCCGCCTCGGCCACGATCTTGATGGGCTTCGAGATGGTGTTGAACTGGTCGCCCGCGATGATCCGCTGGGCGGCGGCCACCTCGGCGTCGTTGCCCGTGACCGGCGGCACCTTCACGCCCGCGGCCTTGAACGCGGCGATCGCGCCGCCGCCGGTGCCGTCGTTGGCGGCCACCACGCCCACGATCTGGTCGTTGAAGCGGGTGATCTGGCCGCTGACCCACGTCTGCGCCTTCTCCGGCTGCCAGTCGGGGGTGTCGTACTCGGCCAGCAGCTTGAAGCCGCTGGGATCGACGGCGCTGTGGATGCCCTTCTTGATCAGGCCGGCCGCGGCGTCCGTGGGGGAGCCGTTGACCTGGAGGAGCCCGCCCTGCGCGTTCTGCGACTTGAGGTGGTCGACCAGCGACTGGGCGATCATGGCGCCGATCTTCTCGTTGTCGAACGAGACGTAGTAGTCGGCGGGCGTGGCCGGGATCGGCCGGTCGTAGGCGATGACCGGCACCTGCTGGGCCTGCGCGGACTTGACGATCGTGGCCGCCGCGGCGGAGTCGACGGGGTCGATCACGATGGCCTTGACGCCCTGCGCGAGCGCGGAGTTGGCCTGCTGCTGCTGCTTGGCGGCGTCGGAGTCGGCGTTCTGGTAGATGACCGTGCAGCTCGGGCAGAGCTGCTTCATCTTGGCCTCGAACAGCGGCTTGTCGGCCAGCTCGTACCGGGTGGAGGCCAGGTCCGGCATGAGGAAGGCCACCTTGGCGTTCTCCACGCCGCCGCCGCTGGAGGCGGTGCTGCCGCCCCCGCCGCTGGAGCCGGAGCCACAGGCGGTCAGGGAGACGGCGGCGACGACTGCCGCCGCGGCGAACGCGGAGGTCCGGATCTTGGCTCTGTTCACGGGTCGCTTCCTCACTACTTGCTAGGTCCTCGCGGAGCCGGTCGGGGTCGGGATCCCGGCCACGCACGGACCGCACAAACGGCACCGTGCTGTGGTGCGTTTCACGCTAGCGCGCCCGCGGAATATTTGTCCAGCAAAAGTGTTCACGGTATTTCCATGCGTTTGACCTGCGGTTCACCTGGAGTGAGCCGCGGGAAGGCATGACGAAGCCGGGAGAAGGGCGGAGCGGGGACGGGCGCGGCGGAGCGGATGCGCCGTGACAGCAGGGGATCCCGGCCCGGGAGCGCGGGCCGGAGGCTCCGGCCCGGGGGGCCGGCTCAGCGGGTGGCGGCGAGCAGGCTCTCGGCCGTGAGGGCGTCGGTGACGAGCTGGTTGAAGTAGCCGCCCCTGGCGCCGGCGACGATGGACACGACCTTCTCCGGGCCGGCCGCCACCGCGATCGAGAACGGGATGCGGCGCAGCTCCTCCAGGCCGGTGGCGACCAGCCGCTCGCTGCCGGGGTAGCTCACCGGCTCGCCGTCGCGGTCGTAGAAGCGCGAGCAGACGTCACCCACGGCGTGGCGCAGGCTGTCGGCGTAGCGGGGCACGAAGGCGGGCGTGACCTGCCGCATCAGCGGGGGCGAGCCCACGCCGACGATCGCGCACTTGGCGTGCGCCCACAGGTCCATGACGCGGCGCACCGACGGCTCGTGCTGGAGGGAGGAGAACAGCTCCGGCCCCGGCAGGGCGGGCGCGTAGAGGTAGCTGGGCACGCCGCCGACCCGCTCGGCGAGCAGGCGGGTGGTCTCGTTGGTCTGGAACCAGGGCTGCGGGTCCTCCTGGCCGCCCACGGCCGGCGCGATCGTCACGCCGGGGAAGTGG
This sequence comes from Nonomuraea sp. NPDC050383, assembly GCF_044459125.1. NCBI lineage: Bacteria > Bacillati > Actinomycetota > Actinomycetes > Streptosporangiales > Streptosporangiaceae > Nonomuraea > Nonomuraea sp. NPDC050383. The sequence goes on along the minus strand of NZ_JBITIP010000027.1, from coordinate 5,140 downwards.
CCCAGGCTCTCGCGCGCGCACTCGTACACCGTGCTGCCGGAGGAGACGAGCACCGTGTCACCCGATCTCAGCCCGACGCCCGTCAGAGCCCTGGCCAGGCCGGGGGCCAGCCACGGGCCGAGCGCCGGACCGCTGACCTTGGGCACCAGGTAGACGCGCTGGAGCCGCAGGGCCTCGGCCACCTCGGCGGCGAGCGGGCCCTCCTCCAGGGTCGCGGGGCGGTGGACCCGGATCTCGACGATGCCGTGGCGCCGCGCCTCGGTCAGCAGGCGGCTCACGGTCGCCCTGCTCACGCCCAGCCGCTTGGCGATGTCGGCCTGTGTCGCGTCCTCCAGGTAGTACTGGGAGGCGGCCGCGTACATCAGCTCCTGAGGGAACCGGGTCTGGGCCTCCGGTGCGACGTCGGCGGCATTCATGCGCGCGGTCTCCCTGGGTGCGAGTTCAACTGCCGGATCAGGTGCGTGAACACGTGTGCAGAACGGATGCGCACCGACTATACCTCTGTGCCCCCCGAGCAAAGGCTAGCGAGCCCGCGGCCGGGACGTGACGGGCCTCAGGGAAGAGCCCCGGCGACCAGCGCGTCCCCGAGCGGCGTGCGCGCGTAGAGGACGGAACGGCCGGAGCGGGTGCCGGCCACGAGCCCCGTGCCGCGCAGCGCGGCGAGATGCCCGCCCGTGGTGCCGAGACTCTGCCCGAGCAGGGCCGCGAGGTGCGTGGTCGTGGCAGGCACGGCCAGCTCGGCCAGGATGCGGGCGCGGGTGCGGCCGACGAGCGCCGCCAGGCCCGCGTCCGCCTCCGGCCGCTCCACCGCCACCCCCCGTGCCGGGTAGATCAGCGCGTACGGCCACGCCTCCTCCAGGTACGCGCCGACGTTGCCCGTGAACACCGACGGCAGGAACAGCAGCCCGCGCCCGCCCAGCCGGTGGTGCTTGGCGGCGCGGCCCATCCGGATCTCGATGCGGCCGTCGCGCCAGCGCACCTGCGAGCTGAGGTCGCCGAGCGCCGCGGCCCAGCCGTACGTGGCCAGCCGCCCGGCCCGCTGGATCACGTCCCGCTCCAGCGTCGCGTGGAAGCGCGGCCAGGACGGCGAGACGACCTCCCGCCAGAGCACCTCGAACGCGTCCGCCAGCACTCCCACCACGTCCGGCCCGAGCAGCAGCTCCCTCACCCACGCGGGCACCGCCGGCCGGCCGGCCAGCACCGCGGTGATCTCCGCGTGCGCCTGCGCGACCGGGGTGGCGCGCATCGCCGCGAGCTCCATCTCGAACGGCACGCCCATCCCGGCGGGTGGCGGGGCGACGAAGTCCACGTTGTCGCCCCGGTTGCCGGTGATCGCGGCCGTGGCGCGCAGCGCGGGGAGGGCGCGTTCGAGCTCCAGGTACGGCCCGCGCCACCGCTCGGCCCAGCGCCGGTGCGGACCCGCCTCGACCCGTCCGGCCAGGACCCACTGGGCGTGCATGGTCTCGATCAGCGGCGAGATGGCGAACCGGCTGGCGGCCACGTCCTGCGGGGTGACCTCGATCGTGAACATCTTTCGGTTATATCCGAAAGGTTCGCCTGCGCCGGGGGCGCCCGCGAGCATCGGGATTCGGCCATGGGGGCCGACGCGGTGAGTGAGGACGCGGTGAGTGAGGGAGTGCGGTGTGAGCGAACGCGGTGTGGGCGAACGCGGGGCGACGTTCGGCGAGGTCTTCGCGGTCCGGGAGTTCCGGGTGCTGTTCGGCAGCTTCGCGCTGATGATCGCGGGCGACTCGGTCAAGATGCTGGCGCTGTCGGTGCTGGTGTACGCGCGGACGGGGTCGCCGGGGCTGTCGGCCGCCGCGTACATGGCCGGGTGGCTGCCGTACATCCTCGGCGGGATCTTCCTGCTGTCACTGGCCGACCGGCTGCCCGCCCGGCCGCTCATGGTGACCGGGGAGCTGGTCAGGGTGGCGGTCTGCCTGGCGCTCGCCTACGGGGGTCTGCCGGTGTGGGCGATGCTGGCGCTGGTGCTGGTGACGGGACTGTTCTCGCCGGTGTTCGGCGCGGCGCGCAGCGCGATGCTGCCTGAGGTGCTGCCGGGGGACGGGTTCGTGCTGGCCCGTTCCCTCATGGGAGTGACGTCGGCGGGGGCGCAGATCGCGGGGCTCGCGCTGGGCGGGGCGTTCCTCGCGGCGGCGGGCCCGGGCGGCGCGCTCGGGGTCACGGCGGCCCTGGCGGCGATGGGCGCGGCGGTGCTGTGGGTGGGGCTGCCGCGCCGGCCCGCCAGGAACGCGGCGTCCGCCGCCCCCGCCAGGGACGCGGCGTCCGCCGCCCCCGCCAGGGACGCGGCGTCCGCCGCCCCCGCCAGGGACGCGGCGTCCGCCGCCCCCGCCGGGGGCGCGGCGTCCGCGGATCAGGCCGGGGACGCGGCGTCCGCGGATCGGGCCGGGGACGGTGCCGGGGGTGGGCCCGCCGGCGGGCCCGGTCAGGGGGCCCCGGGTGGTGCGGTGCGGGTGACGCTGCGGGTGAACGGGCTGCTGCTGCGGGACCGGCGGGTGCGGGGGCTGCTGCTGGCGAGCTGGCTGCCGCCCGCGTGCCTGGCCGGGGCCGAGGCGATGGTCGTGCCGTACCTCGGCGGGCAGGGGCGGGCCGGGACGGTGCTGGCGGCCGCGGCCGTGGGCATGGCGGCCGGGGAGTTCGCGGTCGGCCGGTTCGCGGCGCCCGGCCTCAGGGAGCGGCTGTCGCTGCCGCTCGCCGTGCTGCTCGGGCTGCCGTGGCTGGGGTTCCTGGCCGGCCCGGAGATGGGATGGGCGTCGGTGCTGGCGGCGGTGGCCACGTCGGGGCTGGCGTACCAGCTCGGGTTGCAGCGCAGGTTCCTGGAGGCCGTTCCGGAGGAGGCGCGGGGGCAGGCGTTCGGGCTGCTGTCGGCGGGGCTGATGACCGGTCAGGCGGCCGGCGCGGCGCTGGTGGGGGTGCTCGGCGAGGCGGCCGGGCCCGGGGTGGCGATCGCCGCGGCGGGCGCGACCGGTGTCGTGGCGGCGCTGGCCCTCGCCCGCGTGCTGCGGCCCGCGGCCGGAGGCGGTCCTGTACGGGAGGTCACGGGGGCAGCTCACCCGAGCCGCGAGGGATGAGGCGCACCGGGAGGGTGACGTGCCGCGGCAGGTCGCCGTCGCCCGACAGGCGGCGGAACAGCAGCTCGGCGGCGATCCGGCCCATCCCCGCCGGGTCCTGGGCCACCACGGTCACGCCGGGCGTCAGCAGGTCGGCCAGCTCGAAGTCGTCGAACCCGGCCATCGCGATCGGCCGCCCTGTCGCCGTTCCACCCCTTGTCATTCCACCCGCTGTCGTTCCACCCGCTGTCGTTCCACCCGCTGTCGTCCGGCCCCCTGTCGTCCGGCCCGCCAGTGCGCGCAGCGCCGTCACCGTGAGCCTTCCGTTGCCCGTGAACAGCGCCGTGGGCGGCCGGTCCAGGGCCAGCATGCGGTCGAGGTCGGCCCGCACGCCGTCCGGCGAGGGCGTCCGCATGGACACCAGCCGCTCGTCGTACAGGTGGCCCAGCGCGGAGCGGTAGCCGTGCAGCCGCCGCGCGGCCGTGAAGATGGACGGGTGGTCGCCGAGGAAGGCGATCCTGCGGTGCCCGTGCGCGAGCAGGTGCCGGGTCGCCAGAGCCGCGCCGCCCGCGTTGTCGCACAGGACGGTGTCCACGTCGATCCCCGGCCCCGGCGGCCGGTCCGCGAACACCGCCGGCGTGCCCGCCTCCAGCTCCTGCCGGAGGTAGGAGTGGTCGTGCCCGGCCGGCACCACGATGAGACCGTCGACCCGGCGCGCGCAGAACGTGCGCACCAGCTCCCGCTCCCGCTCCGGGTCCTCGCTCGACGACGCGCTCAGCAGCAGGCAGCCCTGTCCGATGACGACGTCCTCGACGGCCCGGCCGAGCGCCGCGTAGAAGGGGTCCCCGAGGTCCTCGATGACCAGGCCGACGGTGGAGGTGTGACCCCTCCGGAGCACGCGGGCGCTCTCGTTGCGGCTGTAACCGAGGCGGTCGATGGCCTCGCGCACCCGCTCGGCCGTGCCGGGGTGGACGCCGGGCTCGCCGTTCACCACCCGGGACACGGTCTTGAGCGCCACGCCGGCGGCCGAGGCCACGTCCTTCATCGTCGGTCTCACGCCTGGATCATGTCCCATGCCGGCAGTGTGGACAACGTTGTCACCTCGGTCGGCGCGGTTGACCTTGGAGTGGAGACTGCTGATACCTTAGGTAAGGCTTACCTATCGAGGCGGGGGTGCGGCGGCGTGGTGGCGACCGAGGTACGCGATGTCACCGAGGTGCTGGAGCGCGTCGCGGCTGAGCGGGGCGGGGTGATCGGCGTCCCGCCGGGCCTCCTCGTCACGCCCGACGAGACGTGGACGCCCGTCGCCGAGCTGCTCCGCCCGCCGTACACGCTGCTGGACGAGCTCGTGGAGCAGACCGCCGCCCGCTGGAGCGCCCCCCGTCACGTCGGCGCGGCGCTGTTCTGGAAGACGTACGGCTACTGGCACACCATGCCGATGGCGCTGGCCTGGGCGCTCGGCGCGCCGATCCCGGTCATGCCGCTCGCCGAGACGTACTTCAAGGTCTCCGAGGCCGGGGTGACCATCGGGGCCACGCGGGTGCGCCACGGCTCCGGGCCGGAGGCGATCCGCGAGGCGCTCGCCGAGTCGCAGGCGCCGCTGGTGCGGATTCTCAGCGGGATGGCGAAGGTGGGCGAGCGCACCTTGTGGGGCTCCACGGCCGAGGCGTTCGCCCACCCGCTGACCCTCATGGTGCCCGGCGACTACATGGCGCTGCTGCGCGCGATCGGGCGGCCGGTCGACGGGCTCGTCGAGCCCGCCGGCGACGCGTACTTCCGCAGGACCTGCTGCCTGTGGGTGACCCTGCCCGACGCCGAGGCGTGCGGAAGCTGCTGCGTGCTCCGCCCGCGTCCGTAGCCGCCCGCGTCCGTGGCCTTTACCGGGCGTGGCCTTTACCGGGCGTGGCCTTCTCGGGACGTGGCCTTTTCCGGGCGTGGCCTTGCCGTCCGTGGCCGGCTGTTCTCCCAGCCGGCCACGCCCGTGGACGGGCCGCGCCCCAGGCGGCCGCCCCCCCCCCCCCCACCGGCGCCGGCGAGGGCTGTGTGGCCGCGGCGCGCCGGGGGACGGC